>JASMDC010000067.1 GCA_030753015.1 Candidatus Undinarchaeales archaeon
CTCCTGCAAGATGGTGAGCCGTGTAACGACGGCACTGGCGCCTGCACCGAGGGCGAATGCGTCGACATCATCGAGGATAACGCCAAGTGCCAGGTCGACGATGATTGCGAAACCGACCAGTACTGCGAGGACGGGGACTGCGTGTACAAGGCACCAGATCCGACTCTGGATCCGTCCGAATGCCAGGCCGACGATGACTGTGACGAGGGCTTCTACTGCGAGGACGGGGACTGCCTGTACAAGGCACCAGATCCGACTCTGGATCCGTCCGAATGCCAGGCCGACGATGACTGTGACGAGGGCTTGTACTGCGAGGACGGGGACTGCGTGTACAAGGCACCTGAGGGTGAAGGAGAGAAGACGTGTGACGATGGCTTCGTCTACGACGATGATCTCGATATGTGCGTGCCCGAACAGATTGATATGGACAAGGAGTGTGACCCGCCCTGTGGCGACGGTGAGAAGTGCGAAGCGGGTTACTGCGTGCTGACGTTCTAAGGAACGCTGCCGATAGACAGACGAGTAACGCGACGCCGCGGTACCCCCGCGGCGTCGCCTTTATTATTCTTTTGTTCTCATCCGACCTCCATGGGGAAAAGGATATTCAGTCCCGTCTTCAAAAGTAATCTGATTCGGGCCCGTATCTGAACGTCTACTTTTTGCACCATCTTCCTTGCGTACCACGATTTCCATAGAGGCTCCATGAGTAATCAAGGACACCCCTAACACAAACCAAATAAAATCGTGTTACTACCCAAACAAATTTAAAACTAATAAACCCTAACACTATTGAGCCTCATGGTCCAACTCGTCAAGAAGACGTTCGGCAAGTATTCCTACTACTACCTCGTGGAGAAGAAGAAGGTCGATGGTAAGGTGAAGACCCTCTGGCAGATCTACCTGGGCACCCCCGAGAAGATCGCCGAGTTCTACCGGGCCCACAAGGATCTTCCTGAGGTCAAGCTGAAGTCCTTCCCCTTCGGCCTCGACGCGGCCCTCCTCGCCGTGTCCGATGACCTCGGCTTCGTCGATGTCGTCGATACGCACACGTCCAAGAAGAAGATAAAAGGCCTCACTGTGGGCGAGTACGCCCTCCTCGTGCTCATGGGGCGGTGCAGCGCGCCCGTGAGCAAGGAGGGGGTGGAGCGGTGGTTCAACAAGGACACATTCCTTCACCTGCTCTGGAGCTTCCCGCACCAGCTCTCGGGCCAGAACGTGCGCAACCACCTCGACTACCTGCTCACCCCCGAAGAGGAGTCGCGCGGAGATCCTGGGGCGATCCGGAACATCGAGGAGGATCTGGCCCGCGCCCTGCTCGTGCAGGGCGTGAAACCGACCACGCTCATCTGGGACACCACCAACGTGTTCACCCACATCGAGAAGGGCGGCAAGCTGCTGAAGAAGACGAAGAGCAAGCAGATGCGGTTCGACAAGAACCACGTCGCGTTCGGCCTTGCCGTCAGTCAGGAGAACATCCCGTTCCTCAGCGAGGTGTACGAGGCTAACGAGCCCGACGTCACGCTCTTCCCCAAGGTCTTCGGTCGTCTCGTGGACCGCCTCGTCAGGCTGAACATCGACACAGAGGGCCTCACGCTGGTGTTCGACAAGGGCAACAACTCCGTGGACAACCTAAAGGCCGTCCTCGGGCACATGCATGTGGTTGGTGCCCTGCGGAGGGACCATCCCGTGGCCGCCGAACTGCTGGCCATCGACGCGAAGGAGTACGAACCCCTCTACACGACCGGCAAGGGGCACGCGGTGACGGGGCTGCGGAGGGACGACGTCGGGCTCTTCGGCATGGACCGGCCCTTCACGGTGGTGGCCAAGCACAACGATGGCACCCGGAGGAAGCAGGAGGGCACGTACGACAGAACCACGGCTCGGATCATCGAAACGCTGGAGGAGTTGAAGGCCAAGGCGGGGCGCGTTGGCGGGCGCGGGCGGCGCATGACCGAGGAGGGGCTGCACCGTGCCATCAACGACGCAATCTACAAGGACTACCGCGCCCTGTTCCACTACACGGTCAGAAAGAAGGAGGTCGAGATCCCTGGAAAGAACAGGAGGTCCACCATCCTCGACCTTGAGTACTGGCTCGATGAGGAAAAGGAAAGGGAGCGCCCGGAAGGATTCGGCAAGAGCGTGCTCTTCACGGACAACACCGGCTGGTCCACTGCCGATATCTCCAAGGCGTACGACTCCAAGAACATCATCGAGGACGACTTCGCGTGCTTCAAGGGCAGGCTGTTCGTCCGTATCATGCCCATCGAGGTGCGCAAGGACAACAGGGTGCGCGTCCACGTCGAACTGTGCGTTTGGGGGATGCTCTTCTATCGCTACCTCGCACGCAAGCTGAAGACGATGGGGATTGACGTCACCTTTGGGCGGATGATCGAGGAGTTGAAGGACATACGGCTTGCTGTGGTCGAGAACAAGGAGAGCAATAAGATCGAGATAAAGCTTGAGGAGATGAATCCTCTCCAGGCGAGGATTTTCACCGCTCTCAACCTCGCACGCTACATTCCCGAAAGCAAGAGGTAGACGGGAAACGAATTAATTCCTGATAGGTACAACCAAAAAACGCTAGACGCAAGGCCCGTTTTTCAATAACTTTTGATGACGGGTCAGTGCCCTTCTTGTCATCAGCCTGGTGCTGATCGCAGGCTGCGTCGACGGTGAGGACGTCAAGGTTGACACAGGTGACGTCAAGGTGGATGTCAGCGGCGATGATGTGAAGGTTGACACGGGTGACGTCAAGGTGGATGCTGACGACGAGGGTGTAGATGTGGATGTCGACGACCTGGACATCCCGGTAGATATCCCAACATAGGGGAAGATAGGAATCCTGGATGGCATCGCCGCAGGTCTCGGCCTGCGACGTCGTCTTTTTATTCTTTAACTAAAATAGGTATAGAGGTAATACCATGAAGCACAACACACTAATTGCGCTCCTGCTGGCAGCGCTACTCTTGGGAACCATCCCTGCCGGATTGGCCCAGGACGCGGATACAGCCGTAGAGACCGTGACCGATGACACCTCCGCTGATGCGGCAGGTGATACCTTGAGTGCAGCTGTAGAGGACGGCGAGCTCGACCGAGTCGCCGTTAAGGAGGCGATCACCAATGCGTACGTCGCCAAGAAGCTCAATCGTGCCCATGTGCGACGGTTACTTGCGAGGATGTACGCCCGACGCGCGCTCAAGCGTGCTGATCTCAGGTGGTTGCTCATCAACTCCTACAAGGAGGGCAAGCTCACCCGCGACGATGTACGAGAGCTCATCTTCAACATGTACAAGGAGAAGCACCTGCGCCGTGCGGACGTCCGCTGGCTCATCGTTCATGCCTACAAGAACAATGAGCTCACCCGCGACGACGTGCGTGAGATCCTTGGCGCTGCCCACAAGGCCGGCGTGCTCACAAAGGCGGACCTCAAGTGGCTTGTCGTCTCGGCATACAAGGCCGGAGAACTCAAGCGCTCGGACCTCATGGAGCTGGCAGGGGCCATGTACAAGAACGGCCACCTCGCTCGCGCGGACCTGAAGTGGCTCATTATCAATGGCTACAAGGCCGGCGAGCTGCGGCGGAGTGACGTGCGGTTCATGATTGCAAAGGCCCACAAGCTCGGCCACCTTAAGCGCTCTGACGTGCGCTGGATCCTGGTACAGGCCCACAAGGCGGGTGAGCTCGAGGCTGGTGACATCCACTGGATCCTCAAGAACGCCGTCGCCCAGGGCGAGATGACCAAGGAGGACGCGACAGGGATTATCACCGAGGCCGTTGATGCCGGTGAGCTCACCGTCGAGGACGTGGACGCCGCAGAGGTCGTGGCGGAGGCTGATAAGGTCGTCGCCGTCGAGGAGGAGGACGAGCCCTTCACCAACGATGCTTCCGTGGTCGCCTTCCTCGCTGTGAAGGGTAGGCTCATGGAGATGGACATCCTCGCTCGTGCTATGATCGCCTTCCACCGCTCCAAGGGGCGTGACGTGACGCCCCTCGTCGAGAAGCGCACAGCCTTCATCGATGCTATCCAAGAGCTCGAGGACGCGGCCCAGGACGATGACAAGGAGCTCGTCAAGACGAAGGGTGCTGCGATCAAGGCGGCCGCCGTGGCCTTCCAGCAAGCGAACAAGGGTATGCTCCAGCAGGGTGACAAGGTCGCTATCGGTATGTTCATGATCAAGCACCGTAATAAGTACAAAGCTGAGATCGATGAGCTCAAGAAGGCGGTGGCCATGCGAGTCGCTGCCCGGCGTCTTGCAGCCTTCGACCGCCACGTTAAGCGCGCTGAGCGTATGGTGGCCAAGGCCAAGGCAGAGGGCATCGACACATCCGTCGTGGACCCGAAGCTCGCGGAGGTCAAGGCGGCACGGACAGCGCTGACCGATGCGTTCAACAGCGGTAAGAAGGCAGAGATCGCCAAGGCCGCTCGGGACGTGAAGAAGAAGAGTGCTGAGCTAAAGCGCGTGTTCGAGCGCGAGGCCAGGAAGGCCATGGCCACCAAGTTCCTTGCTAGGACAGAGGTGGCATCGGCCAAGGTGCACGGCTTCCTCGACGCTGCTGACGAGCAGGGCATGGCCACCGCTCAGGAACGGGCCAAGCTCGAGAAGATCGATGCTCATGTCGCAAAGGCACGAGCGAACCTCGAGGCCGGAAAGTACGGTATGGCCCTTGGCAACCTTCGCGCGGCCAACCGCCAGTTCCACGCGCTCAAGCGTGGGATGAAGGCGCGCGCCCTGTTCGGCAAGCGCGGTGCGATCCGTGCCTATGTCAAGAAGGTGCGCCACCCGCTCCTGCGGCTCAAGCGTGCTGCTGTGGCCCTTGAGAAGAACGGTGTGGACATATCCGCCGAGAAGGAGCAGGCCGAGCAGGTCAAGACGCTGCTGGACAGCGCTGGCGAGAAGGTCAAGGCCGAAGATTATGACGGTGCCCTCGAGGACGCTAAGAAGGCACGAGAGACCTTCAACACCATGCGCAGCTCCCTGATCGAGAAGGTCAAGAGCCTGAAGGCCTCCAAGGCCACCGAGGGAGGTGCCTAAGATGGAACGGGACACCCTGTACACCCTCGTGGTACTGGGCCTGATCATGTGTTTGGCGATGACTGCTGGTTGTGTCGGGCGTGGCAAGCGCGCCGGTAAGCAACCACCGCCCAAGACGCCGCCCGGGCCCGCTGTGACGGGGACGCCCGCGGCTACTGCCGTACCGTCCGAGCCCACTGAGCCAGTCGAGACCGCTGCCCCTGTCACAGAGATGGACCTCGATGTCGAGGACATAGAGGATATCGATGTGCCCGATCTCTCGGATGACGACTTTGAAGTACCCGATATCCCCGAGGACGAATTGACCATTGACGAGCCCGATTTCGCCGAGGAGTCGGAACTCGATGTCGGCGACATGGAAACGACCGCCTAGGAAGGCATGGATAATCCGCCCGGGTCACTTGGCCCGGGCGGTTATTTCTTCTTTTCCCGAACGACGCCTTGTGTCGAGGTGCCCCGCTCCGGGATTATACATGTGACATCCTCCCATGGATAAATCCATAGGTTTCCAGTGTCTATCGCCCCGAAGGGCTCACCGCGTATAGTTCCTGGTTCCGCGACTCCACTTGCCCCCGCCTTACTGGTGGGAGTAGAGACGGGATCTCCACAGGCGTGACTTCGGACTCGTCCAGCCCTAGTTTCTGCGATTTTTTCTCTGCGACGTTCAAATCCAGATGCGCTTTTTATCCACAATGCGAGCACCAATGGACGCGAATCAGCACCGAGGGAACTATGTCCCCGCACAAGCTACACATCCGTGATGTGTTACTCAGGCCCTAATCGACCAGCTCCGCTTCGGCCGCTATAGCCTGGTAGCGGAGCATACCGATGAAGGCATTCTACGGATTACTCCAAGGTACCATTGCTTCTTAATACCACCTGAATACCCTTGAGCATCCCTCCAGTCAGTAGTAGGTCGTTCAAGGATAAATTGGAAAGGGGGGTGGCGTGCCGGTACTCAGGTAGGTATCTTACCTTTCGGATCTGGTATCCTTCAGAGGAACAGGACATTCATCCCTCCCATGAATATTAGGGTGTTTTACGTCAAACATTTTATAAATGAAGTCCGCCTTTCTCCAACCATGAGCAGGTGGAGCGCGGTCCCAGCAGGTATGGCCGTGATGGCATTCTGCCTTGTCCTGACACTCACCCAGGGCCAGTACCTGGGCGACCGGGCATTCCCCACCTATATGATCTCACAGGTGGGCCGGTGCGCCCCAATGAACTGCGCTCGCTGGGATTGCACCGAGAACCGGATATATATTGAGGGATTATTCGGCAGGGACCAGGAGACCTGCGACACCTGGGAGTGCGTCACGTGGAACGATGAGCTCTGTGATAAGTGGAACTGCACTAGCCTGGACCTTCCCAAGGACCGCTATCACGAGACCTGCGATGTCTACTCCTGCACGTCCTGGAAAGGCGAAGTGTGCGACAAGTGGGACTGTACAAAGGTCGATATGCCTGCAGGGAACGACAAGGAGACCTGTGATATCTACGAATGTACCCTCTGGAACGAGGACCAATGTCGGTCCTGGGACTGCACGGACGGGGACATCCCCTCCAGCGATGACCTCTCATCCTGCGACACTATGAACTGCACATCGTGGTTCGACGACGTGTGCCGTATCTGGGACTGTACGGCAGGGGACATTCCAGCCTCCAATGACCGGGAGGTCTGCTATCGCTACCAGTGCGTGGCATGGCGGGGGCGGGTGTGCGCGGCATGGGACTGCGTGGAGGACCCGTTCTTCGTGGGAATGACACGCAGCGAGACGTGCTTCTCCTGGGACTGCGCGAGCTGGAACGTCACCACACTCCCCGAGGAGTGCGGGTGCTCCAAGAACACCGATTGTGACTCTGGATGCTGCGCCTGGGACGTCTGCTCTCCCGCCGGCGCCGACGGGGATGGTGACGAGCAGACCTGCCAATGCCGGAACGGCGGCTGGTACGAAGGGAAGTGCTGCGGTGATGACTTCCTCGAGTCCTGGTGCGGCCTCACCGGACACTGCCAGGAGGGCAATTGGATCGAGGGCGCAGGATCCTTCTGCGAGACGTGCCGGAACGGTGTCTATCTCGAGGGTGCCTGCTGTACCGCCGGAGAATCGTTCTGCTACGCGGGCGGCCGATGCGAGGATGGGAGTATGAAGCCGGTCTGCGAGGGATGCGATTCGTGTGCAGGAGGTCGCTGCGAGGTAGTGTGCGATGGGACGACCTGTCCCCAGGGGGACGAGACCTGGTGCGAGCGGTGCGCCAATACTGACGGCGACGCAGATGAGTTCGCATGCACGTGCAAGAAGGGCGTGTGGCATGAGGGTCGCTGCTGTGGCGACGACACCATCGACGAATGGACCGGTGAGAAGGGTCGGTGCACACGTGGACAGTGGCGGAAAGGCAAGCCTCGTGTCAACACGACCGAGGTGAAGGCCCTCGAGTCCGCCGAATCGTGCGGGGACATGACGGGCCGGGAACTGAACGATTGCCTCCTCAAGGTGGCGGACGAGCTCTCGCTCTGGGATCCCATCGACGGCGCCACCGCCTGTGAGATGATCCTCGACGACGATGAGCTGCGGTACTCGTGCTTCGAGATGGTGCTCGCACGCACCGATGGTGTTGACCGGCTATCCGTGATGATCAGGCACCGTCCTATTCGGGTGCTCATCTGGCCGTTCCTGATGCTGTTTGTCGTCGCGCTCTGGGTGACGACAGTCTACAGTAAGAAAGGGAAGAAGAAGTATGTCGCCTACGAGGAGTCGAAGCCAAAGGACCTCTCGGACACCCAGTTCGAGACCGAGGGCCTGGCGGAGGCTCTGGAGCACCTCTACAAGAACCTTAACATCCCTGACGTGCTGGAGTACGGCCAGAGCCGCCACATCGAGCAGTACATCGTCACCGACTTCCTGAATAACGAGGAATCGGTCATGGCTCTGAAGAAGGGGATGACGAAGGAGGAGTTCGATGACGTCGTCACACCGCGTCTCTATATGATGATGGGCAACGTCCACTTCATGCTCGGGGACTTCCAGGCCGCCAGGAAGCGCTACGAGCGCGGTATCGTCATGGACAGGACCAATGTCGCCCTCTGGAACAACATCGGGCTTGCTTTCCACCACATCGGTGACGAGGACAAGGCCGAGAAGGCGCTCAAGAAGGCCAAGGGGATCTCGCCTGAGGACAAGGTGGTGCTGCTCAACCTCGGGAAGCTCTATGGGACCCGGGCCTATATCCAGCGGACGGGCGGTTCGTGGCCCGCACAGACGGCCAAGATGCCGGAGGGCATGCGGGATTATCGGAGCATGTCCTGGGACTATGGTCGCTATTCCAAGTCAGCGAACTGGGGCAGCCCACCCAAGTGGCGCGAGGAGTACCTTGAGAAGGAGCAGACATCGCTCTACGACCGTCAGGTCGAGCTCTACTCGAAGGTGCTGGAGAAGGAGCCGAACAACGTGGAGGCCATCGTGAACCTCGGTATCGCCTATCGTCATAAGGGCATGATTGACCAGGCCCTCTATCACCTCGAACGGGTCGTCGCACTCCAACCGAAGAACACAGTAGCGCTATACGAGCTCGCCCGGGTCAGCGAGGAGCAGGGTGAAACCAAGAAAATGGTCGAGTACTACCGCCGGTGTCGGGACAACATCCATCTGGAACGCCCTTCTGGACCGGACAAGTAGAGCTGAAGACACCTCAGTTCCATATTTAAAGGATAATATCATACTCGGCCTTCATCATGGGTGAAACCATCAACTGGGGGGACCCGGTGAAGAAGGAGCGGTCGTACGATGACCGCCGTAGTGGTGGAGGCCGCCGTTTCGACCGCGGCTCGCGGGACAGGGACAGAGGCCCGTCCATGCCCATGCCCATCAACTTCCTCGCGAACATGCTGGACACCAAAGTGACCCTCATCCACTGGATGGGTAACGAGCTCAGTGAGACCGAGGGACGGCTCAAAGCCCTCGATGGCAGTGGCAACACGGTCCTCGAGGTCGACGGCAAGCTCACTTGGTACCGCGGCGCTACTGTCCAGCGCATCGAGTTCAAAGAATAGACCCTCCGGCAGGCCCCCCAACAGGAAACGGTGACGTGTTGGAGCGACAGCGATCAACCGCGTCATCCTTCGTATCTCTTGGCTCGGGGAAAAACGTATTAACCTATACCGCGTCCTCATGCGCGGCGAGATTATTTGGGGTTCGAGCTTTCCTTTATCGTGCCGCTTGCAATCGTCATCGCGACCTACGGCTTCATCGCGTTCGACCTCATGCATAGGACCGTAGCTGCCCTCCTGGGCGCGCTCCTCCTCGTCAACCTGGGCTACATGGCGCCCGATGTCGCGCTAGCCAAGGTGAACATGGACACGATCCTCCTCCTGTTGGGGATGATGCTCATCCTATCGGTCGTTGAGAAGGTGGGTTTCTTCGAGTTGTTGACCTTGCGTGTCCTCTCTCTATCGGGGAGAAGCCTCTGGCGGTTACTCGTGGTGCTCGTGGTCACCACGGCGGTCCTCTCGGCCTTCCTTGACAACGTGACCACTGTCATGCTCCTCTGTCCCGTAGTGCTGGAGATAACCCTGCTCATGGACATCAATCCCATGCCCTTCCTCCTAGCCATGGCCTTCGCCTCGAACATCGGGGGGACGGCGACGCTCATAGGTGACCCCCCGAACATCATGATCGGTACCGCCACTGACTTCTCCTTTATGGAGTTCATGGTGAACCTGGGACCGATCGTCGCGCTCAACGTCGTTGTTCTATTAGGCTACATCTGGTACGTGTTCCGCGATCAGATACCCGATGAGGAGATCGGTCCCGAATGCATTCGCGAATGCAAGCGTCGCTTTAGGCGACGGGATACATCGAAGCTCAACCGGTGCTTGATCATCTTCATTATCACTCTCGTGGCCTTCATGTTCCACGAGGAGCTCCACCTCAAGTCCTACCTCGTGGCCCTGAGCGGGGGCACGGCGCTTCTCCTCCTCACGAAGATCAGGCCAGAGCAGGCCATGCGCGATATCGAGTGGAGCACATTGGTATTCTTCGCAGGGCTGTTCGTCGTGGTCGGAGCGTTGGAGGAGATAGGGCTCTCTGATGCGCTCGCGGGAGGGCTTTTACAATTGACCGAAGAGGCACGGAACCAGCTTCAGATGGGACTTTCGACGGAATCTGTCCTCATCCCCTTCATCATCGGGATAGGCGGAGTGCTCTCCGGCCTCCTGGGTGCCATCCCGAACACGGCGGCCATGATCCCCGTCATCGACTCATTGCACACGACGCTGGGGAACGACGGACTCTGGTGGGCGCTCTCGCTCGGGGCATGCTTCGGGGGCAACGCCACCCTCATCGGGACCTCAGCGAACGTCGTGGTAGCGGGCCTCTCCGAGAGAGAGGGCTACCCCGTCTCGTTCAGGGCGTTCATGAAATACGGCATCCCGCTCACCATACTCACGCTCACCACTTCAATGATCTATGTGAACCTGCTCTATACATGAGGGACCATTATCATGCTCACTGATAACAAAGGATCTGAGGGAGAAACGCCATGCCGCACAACGTGACACGGATACTCTGTTTAATCACCGGGGACATGGTCTCACGTCGGGCCGAGGACTGGGCCGTGTTCCTTGCCAAGCATATGGGGGCCAAGATCGAGTTCTTCCACGTGGTGGACGACGAATTCCTGGACGGGCTACCAACGCCCATCGACATGCACCGGGAGGTGGACGATGAGCTGGATCATCTCACGCGCACCACAACCAGCAAGCTCAAGAAAAAGTTGCGGGGCACCGGTGTCGCCTACGAGATCATCGTTCGCCACGGCTCTTCGGAGACCGAGATCGTCAAGGAGTGCAAGGAGCGGAAGCCCGATCTGATCATCATGCCGTACGAACCTCGCGGGATGCTAGGATTCCTCCTCACAAAGGGAATAGGACATGGACGTGTCATCGACGACGCCTGCTGCCCAGTTCTCGTCGTGAAGGGCGAGCCCGATGCTTGCTCCTGGGACACAACTGGTTAGTACGCTTCGGGAACGGTCGTCACCCGGTCGCCAATCTGACGCAGGTATGCGCCAATAGTGGCAAACGGTGCCGCGTCGCGGACACGGTTTCCCCGTATCCGTAAGTGTAGAGTCCTGAAATTATTTCGTCGGGGCGCTTCGCCTCGGGATTGTGCTGTGACGAAGCTCAACGACAAGAAGA
>JASMDC010000068.1 GCA_030753015.1 Candidatus Undinarchaeales archaeon
GGACCACCCGATGCGCCCGTGGAGCTGGAAACAGCGTCGAAGCGGGAAGCCCCTTGCGTCAGCTAGGGGTAGTTCACCGGGTAAAGTTTCATACCGTTTTCGAGACCTGTTCGCCCTTGTCGTCCGAGAATATGTGGACCGCGGCTTTCCTTAGGTAGATATCCACGTCCTTGTTACTGCCCAGTTTGAAGCGGTGGTAGGTGAAGTCGGAGATGTCGATCTCAAGATCGTGCTCTTTCTCCGAGCCCTCGATACGATAGAACAGGGTCACAGCCGGTCCCCTGAAGAACTCGTCGACGATCCTGCCCTTGATCGTGTTCTCCCTGGGTTCCGGCACCCGGTCGTTGGGGATTATCATGACCTGGGTCGGATGGATACAGAAGGATGCCTCTTGTCCGGGTTCGACCTTGCACGCAGCGGCCACGAACTCCCGGCCACGCCACTCGAACACGGTCCCGTCCTTCTTCGATACCGTCTTGACCGTGCAGGGATAGATGTTCTTTATCCCCACGAAGGACGCGACACGCGAACTGTTGGGGCGATAGAACGTCTCGTCCTTGTTGCCGACGTGGATGATCCGACCCTCGTCGAGTATCCCAATCCGGTCGCTCAGCAGGTACGCCTCCTCGAAGTCATGGGTCACATGGATGATCGGGATATCGAGCTTCCGGTGGATGCGCCTGATCGTCCGCCACAAGACCTCCTTGGTCTGGTGGTCCAGCGACGACATGGGCTCGTCCAGCAGTAGGAGCGAGGGCTCGGTCACGATGGCGCGCGCCAGCGACACACGCTGCTTCTCCCCGCCGCTCAGCGAGCGGGCGTCCCTGTCGAGGAGATGGGTGATCCCGACCAGCTCGGCGACCTCCTTGACCTTCTTGCGGACGTCGGACGCCCCAAGACCCCCGTCTTGGTTCCTCAGCCCGAAGGCTATGTTCCCTGACACGTCGAGGAACGGGAAGAGCACGTGTTCCTGGGGCACGTAACCCATCCCTCGCAACTCCGGCGGCAGGCCGGCAACGTCGGTGCCATCCACCATCAGCCTCCCCGAGTCGATCGACTGGAGGCCGATGATCGCCCGCAGGAGCATCGTCTTGCCGCTGCCCGTGGGGCCCAGGATGGTCAGGTACTCGCCGTCCCCGACGGTGAGCGAGATCTCCTCGAGCGAGAAGGAGCCGAGCCGCACGCTCACGTCCTCGATCCCTATCACAGTGTCCGAGCCTCCTTTCCAACCAGTCTCAGGCATGCGAGCACGCCAAAGCCTACGGCGATGAGGATGAGAACGATGGATATCGTCGCGGCCACGTTGGCGGTGGCCAGGTTGAGGTAGATGGCGACCGGCAGCGTCTCCGTCTTCATGGTGGTCGCTCCGGCGAAGGTGATGGTAGCTCCGTACTCCCCGAACGCACGTGCCCAGACGAGGACGATGGACGCGAAGATCCCGCGCTGCGCCAGCGGCAGGGTCACGTGAGCGAACGCCTGGAACCGGGTGTACCCCAGCGTCCTTGCGAGATCCTCGAATCCCGGATCGATGAGGTCGAACGTGTTCTTCAGGAGCCTGAGCGCAAGCCCCGTGATGACGGTGAACTGGGCGACCACGATGCCCGGCCGCTCGAACATGAGCGCGAGCGTCCCGGCCTCGATACCCTTCCCGAGCGACGTGCTGAAGAAGAGGAGGAGCATGGCCCCCAGGGCGACGGGCGGGACGACGATGGGCAGGTCGAGTAGGGAGTCAACGAACGCCTTCCCCCGGAAGTCCGACCTTGAGAGGATGTAGGCCGCGGGGATTGCCACGGCGATGCACAGGGCCGTGGAGACGCTCGCTGTGAACAGGCTCAGCTTCAGTGCATACAGCACTTCCGCGGACAGGAGCGTGCCCATGATGGTCGGCAGGTCGGTGTGGGTCAGAAGCGAGCCGATGAGCATGGCCATGTACAGGGTCAGGAACCCGAGGATGAGATAGGCGGACAGCATGAACCGGTCCTGGCCGATGCCGGCGTCCTTACCCATCCGACCACCCCGCCGGCAATGCGTAGAGACCACCCAGCTGGGCCGTGGGTGCGTACTGCCGTGCCTCCGCCTCGGCGGAGAGGTAGTCGTTCTCGCTAAAGACGCGTTTACACGCATCGGACCCGAGGAAGTCAAGGAGGTCCCGGGCCCGGGCCCGGTCTCGTGTGAAGGTCGAGATGGCCGCGGGGATGTACGATATCCGGGGCACACGGTCCCCCTGCACATGGATGATATCGATCTTCTCCGGATTCCAGGCACCGAAGACGCGCCACCCGATCACCGCGTCAACCGAGCCAAAGGCCAGCAGGGACGCTGCCTTCGAGCAGGACTCCGCGTACACCTTCATCCTGTCCCGCATCCGCTCGCTGATACCATTGTGCTCTAACAGCTCCACTGAGTACAGGCCCAGGCATACGGTCCTCGGGTCGCCGATGCCCACCCTGACGTCATCCCTGAGCAGGTCGTCGAGCGACGTGATGTTCTTGGGATTGCCCTTCTGCACGGCGATGACGGGCACGTTGTACGCCAGGATGCTGATGGTATCGGGCTCCACGACACCGTCCCTTACGGCGATCTCCATGTAATCAGGGGATCCCGGTATGTAGAGGTCACCACGACCGGTCATCTTCATCTGGGACAGCATCGTCCCCGAGCCGGAGAAGTGTAGGTCAATGGTCAAGTCGTTCTCGCTCTCGTAGAGCCTGGCACACTCCTCCAGAGCGGGTTTTGACGCCGAGCCGGCAAAGACCTCTAGCGTTGGAGCGTCCTCACCGGCATCGATGAGGAAGAAGAGCACGATGAGGACCGCAACACAGCCGACGGCCAGCATGGCCCTCATGTCGTGAACCAGATGATATCATCTATAAAACGCTTCTTGTTTGTCCTAAGGACAACATGTCGGCCCTTGATCGCGTACTCAACGGTCGCACGCTTGCCCTTGCAGCCGTTGTCCTCGTGCTGACCATCGCCGGGTACACATGGCTATCGGGCCCCGCCACCACTGGCGGGAGGGACGTGATCGACTGCTCTCTGGACGACATGCGGTACGGCGACAGCATCGGCATGGACACCAGCCGGCTCGCGGACCTCCAGGACGAGCTGCTCTGGTGCCTGGAGAACGAGCGGTCGTTCGACACCGACCGGGCACTGACCCTTCTCGACTCGTTCCTGCTGGAGACCAGTACCGGGATCGGCGGGCTGGACACCGCGAACCCATTGCGCGCCAACAATCTCGCGATACGCAGCGACCTCATCCGGATGCTGGTAATGCGGCTAAAGGACGCCTCCTACGCGCCCGACCTGGCCCCCGTGAAGGCCAAGCTCCGGGAGTTCGGTTTCACATCGGACGACTATATCACGTGGTACGAGGGCAGCAGCTACCTCGTTTACACCCTGGCCGCGGTCAGGCAGGCGAACCGGCAGTTCGACGACGACGATCTCCAAAAGTTCGAGGAGGCGGCGGAACGATGGCTCGCGGACCTCGCGCTGCCCGACGGCACCCTTGCGCCCATCGGCGACACTCGGCTGGACGCGTCCTACAAGGGAGCAAGGACCGTGGACCGCACGGTCGACCGCGTCGTCCACACCGACCATGAGACCGCGGTCTTCTTCGACCATGGGAAGGGCTACCTGCTGTTCAGGCACCCGGTGAACAACACAAAGCCCGGCACCGTCCTGAGGCACGACCTGCACGTGCCGTTCGACTTCGGCTCGGTCTGGCTCTGGTACGACGGTAGCTGGAGGGTGCGGCCGGTCGGCTATCCAGGTTACGCCCTCAAGACCCGCGAGGACCTGGACGACAGGTTCAACCTCAATATCCAGTGTGCCGACAGTCTGGGCAACGACTTCACTCAAAAGGATACGGACCGCTGGGACCTCCTGGGCTATCTGAGCTCCTGGAGGGCCACGGCATCAGTGGTGATACCAAAGGACGCCGTGCAGAGGGCCGAGCATGCCGACAGGTACGAGCTGGTCTTCTCCTATTCCCTCAACAGCGGCGAGGACGGCGCCTACGAGAGGTTCACCAGGAACGTCACGCTCTACAAGGGCCTTCAAAGGATGGAGCTTGTCGATCACAATCCCGGGAACACCCGGTCCTACCTGATGGTCTCCGACGACATCAATATCACCTCGTCCCATACGGTCTCTTGCGGCCCCGACGGGAAATGGTCACCGGGCTCTAACCGTGTGGAGCGCTCCCGACGCTGCTCGATCGGCGGTGCCCCCGTCCTCGCGTACGCGGTACGATGGTAATGAGGTGATATGGGCGCATCGTTGTCATACGTTCTTCTATCCCATCACAAGAGGAACGAATATCTCCGACGTCCGTGAAGGACCCTTCGGATCTCAACGAGCTCGTCCTTGATGACGTAGAACGGCCGGATGTTGCCGACGCGGCTCCGCCAGGAGATATCAAGCAATGTTCAGGAGGCGCAGCTCATGCCTTTCGGAGGTGTGTTGGTGGGTCGCGGAACGGCGAGTGCAGTTATTATCCGCTTGCCCCCCGTGTCACGTCTTCCATCACGTTGTTTCTAGTTCGGAGTAATTGAGGAAGGACACGTATCTCATTAAAGTTGGAGTTGATCCTGCTTTTCCGATTCCATTCGAGAATAGTGCACCGCGCCGATGTCACCTATAAGAAAGAAGACCTATGTAGCATACGGACCTTAAAGAAAACGGTGATAATAATGGTAAAAAGATATGCCGAATGTAAAGTGTGCAAATCTAGCAATTTTCTAAATTACGCTGGTCTTTGTAAGAAATGCAATCGAGAAGCTGCAGGTTCATTGATAAGAGAAGCACTTGCTGAAAAACAGCAAAAACAAATCGCAGCTCAAGAAGAACGCGAGAAACAGAAGATCGAAGATCTCAAGCAAGAACCTGCATCGGATGAAACGACCGATGAGGAACCTGATAGCAAGGATGATGAGAAGAAAGAGAACGAGGACGATCCCAAAGAGCGGAAATAGGATCGGATAACGGCCAAGGACTCACCGACGCGGCCCCGCCTAGCGATTCTCAAGCGACGTTAGGATCAACACACTTCAGGAGAAACGGGGCCGTGTTGGTGGAGCGACGAAGGCGCGTAACGGCTTGGGGTATCCGACGCACCGGCGACTCCACACCATCCTCGAGCGTCATTCGATCCGAGGGCAGGTCGATAAGGTATTAGCCGGCGTGTGGATGGAAGGCTGAAGGCCTGGAGCTGGATACCCTTGTGTTAGCTTACAAGGGAAATGAATAATTATTAAAATAAGTGTTTATATAGACCTATTCAAGAATATCCTTCACTCCCTGAAGAAATTTTTCTGCCTTAGTAATCCATCTATTTGCATCCGACTTGCTCATTTCCTCCCCTTTGTAATCAACCTTGCTCTTCGTTTGCACACCATCTTGGACAATCTTCTTCAGGCTTGCACATGAAGAAGGGATCTTATTTGTAACAAGGAGCTCATGAAAGAGCTTAATGGCCTCATCGTGGCGTGCTGCGTTCTTTCTGAGAAATTTCATGGTCAGTGCATCGTTTGCTCGAATAATGGAATGAATGCACTGGGCAACGATGACCGTATATTTCTCACGAGCATCTGAACTCTCGTTGATAAGCCTTCTCGCGCTGATAAGCCAGAATTCGGCTTCACGAAGCTCTTTCATACATTACCACTCCTCGGTTCAGTTCTTCTTCGAACTCGGTCATATTAATTTCTTTACTGGATGACATGATCAAGGGTATTACTCGTATTCCAGTTCTTTCAAGCGTGCTACGGGCAATGGTATCTATACGCGATCCCAGCTTCTTGTCATCAATGAACACAGCAAGGTCTACATCGCTCTTCAGATTTTCCTCACTTCTGGCAACGCTTCCGAAGAGGATGATTCTTCTTACTCCTTTCAACACTTTAGCCTTTTGTGTAAAGAATTCAGCTGCCATTCTGTGTGGCGACGTTCTGATATCAAGGATCTTCTTTACTTCCTCGAGAAATGGTGTCGAGCTGTTCAACTTGCATGCTACTGCTTGTCCGATTCTTTCTTTCATTACAACGCCGGCGGAATACAGGTCCTCGACAAAGCGCCAGACCGTAGGATATGGT
Organism: Candidatus Undinarchaeales archaeon; assembly: GCA_030753015.1. GTDB lineage: Archaea > SpSt-1190 > SpSt-1190 > JASMDC01 > JASMDC01 > JASMDC01. The sequence goes on from JASMDC010000068.1 coordinate 6,096, forward strand.
TTGTTGGATAGCTTGGCAAGCTCTCTGATAGTAAATGATCTTGAGGGGTACTTGAGAAGTAGGATGACGACCTCTTTGTGCTTGGATATCTTGGCTAAGGTCGTATGACGCAGGTATTTGCTCGTCTTCTCCTCCCTTCTCCTATTCACATTACTCTGTATTCTTGTATGGATCGAGATGCGAGGCGTCTTCATCTCTGCCTTCACAGATAAATAGACCTCATTGTCCACTTCCATCAATCCAAGTCCGAGACCTTTGATAATTGATCGTATTCGATTTGAGGAGCGGCTTGAAGGTAATGCAAGATAGGAAAAATGGGAACCGGCAGAATGATCGATGGCCCTGGCGATTCCCGAATGGATGTTACCCATCCCGCCCTTCACTTCTATCATGATAATGCTGTCGTCCTTTGAAGCCACGATGTCGGGAATACTACCTTTTACCTTCACCGTTTCCATTATCGAGTGACCAGTGCTGACAAGATACTCTTGCACTATCTCCTTTACTTCTTGTTCGGCAAGAGTATAATTTAGGTTTTTCATATTGGATAATATTATCCATTACTAAAATATATAGTTATCCATTTCCAAATCAGAATATGGTTGGCTGATATCAGCTAATGGTCGAGCCCTCCCCAGACGCGGCCCCGCCTAGCGATTCTCAATCGACGTGAGGATCACAAGTCTTCAGAAGATGCGGGGCCGTGTACACGAAGGGCCGCGCCACGCGGCCCGAAGTCGGGGACGTTATGTTTTGTTATGTGGCCCACTACCTCTTCTTTACACAACCCCGGTGATTGTGATTACGACGTATGCCTACCGGAAGCCTTCCGATGATACGTGGGCTTCGGACTATCCAGTCTCCGGCGTCTCCACTACGGGGAACTGGACCTCTGTCATGAGCTCTTCCTCGGGGACCTCGTTGGGGTTGTTGATGTACAGCTCGCGGTACGGAAGTACGAGCGTCAGGCCCTTCTCGGCAGCGAACTGCAAGACCGCGGCGTACGCCTTGTCGATGTCCCGATAGGGCCCCTTGTGGATGACCGATATGGCCCTTACCCGCGGCAGCGTCTTGATCTCGATGGAGGGTTCGTCGACCGTGATCCCTCCGGAGATGGGCACAGCCACCCCGATGTCCGCATCGGTCTCCTTGTACTCCTCATCATGACCTAGCATCATGACGGGGCCCGTTATCCGCACGTTGTTACGCTGGTTGTCGGGGTTGAAGACCACGTCCATCAGCTCCTCGGCGAGCTTCCCGACGGTCGTCTCGTAGCTCCCTTTTTCGCGCTTGCTCACGACCCGTGTCTCGGGCACGTCCTTAATTACCGGTTCTGGTACCTTCATGTTCAACACATCCAGCATCCGGTCGGTGGACGACAGTGCCTCCTTGACATCCTCTAGCCGTTCGAGCTCCGCACCGAGTTCCGTGCGCCTCTGGCGGCGCAGCACCTCGAGCACGTCCCACTCACTCCGCTCCTCGGCGTCGAGGAACGTCGCGATCTCGTCCAGGCCGAATCCCAGCCGTGCGAGGTTCTTGATCCTGATCCCCCGTTCGATCTGAGGGATCGTGTAATACCGGTACCCTGTGAAAGGGTTCTTTGCCGCCGGCTCCAGGAGGCCTTTCCTGTCGTACAGGCGCAGCGCCTTCTGTGAGAGGCGGGTCATCAGCGAGAACCTGCTGATCGGTATCTTGTCCACTGACACGATGCACAATGATTATGAGGGATTTTAAGTATATGAACCGTCGCAGTCTGCCCCGGGGGAGGGTTCTACCACGCACCCGCCTGCATACATCCCATGAATGATGCCGAGCACGTTGATGAAGTGGTGGACCTGCGGTAGTGGCTAGAGTGGGGGCAAGGTCACATAACGGAAAAGCACTCGCCTGACGCGCCTCCGCCTGGAGATCTCAAGCATCGTTCAAGGAGACTGGCTCACGCCTCTCGGATACGTGTTGGTGGAGCGCTGAAGGCGCGGAACCGCGAGTGCGGTAGTTATGTGACGAGACAATACAAAGTATGGTCGAGCTTGAGTTGAAAAAGGCTAGAATACCACGGCTCAAGAATCGTGCCACTTTTACAGTCAATTCCTTTAACGATTTTTTCATTTGTTAATTGCACATACGGTCATATTCTTCGAGAAATACACGATCGAAAATAGAAGGATCATTATTGAAAGAATGGACAACTCCAGGCCACTGAAGGGCAGAACGGAAATACTTGCAGCGCCTAGGCCAAGGAGCGGGACCAATCCGATCCCGCACGCAGCACATCCCGGCGCAATGACCCCAAGGAAAACACCGAGTGATGGTATCAACCCAGCACTCCACCCGAATCCGGATCCCAATAGCAATGCCTTGTAGGCTATCATACTGAAGAGCATGCCGACCAGAGTGCTCGTTGCGATGAGCGCGAGATGCGAAAGCGTTCCAATCGTGCCCCCATATCCCGCTATCAGCGTGAGATAGAACCGAAAGACGCCGAGGATCCCGAGGGTCGCATATGTTGAAGGGAATCCGGTCAGGTGGGGAATAAGAGCGTTAAATGCGTAGAACGCGGCCGCTATCAGGAACGCAAGGAGTGAGAACCTCCGCTTCCCAAAGACCAGGATCAGGTTCTCAATGGCGAGGCTCGGCACGTTCATCCCTCCATCACGATGTATTGCTGTATCGCATTCGACCAAAGCTCGAGAGGTCGTGCTTAGGAATCCCCACCCCGTTCGGTGCAATTCCCATCCTTGCACGTTAATCCCTCCGGGCAGGGCTGGCATTCCTCCACGACGATGGACACGCAAGAGCTCTCAACGGTCCCAGGGAGCTTGCACGTGGGCGTCATCTCCGTGGTACACGTCTCGTCCGTGCGCGAGCGGGAGCAGTACGGGCCCAGCGTCATCCCTTTCCGGCAGTCCGCATCGCTCGTGCATGTGGTGTTCTGCGATGCATTGATGGTGAAGTCCTTTTTTAGCTCGGCCTCGATCAGCTGTCGGAAGGCTGCGAGGGGCTGGGCCCCTGCCAAGAGGTGCCCGTTTATCGTGAACGTCGGCGTTCCCCTCACGCCCAGGGCCCGTGCATCCTGTAGGCTCTTCTCGACCTTGGTCATCTGGTCCGGATCATCGAGGCAGCGGGAGAACGCATCCGCGTCCAGGCCCATGTTCCCGGCCCAGGACACGATGTTCGGACGCGTGATGTTCCTACTGTTGGCGAAAAGGATATCGTGGTACTCGTAGTACCTCCCCTGCTCCCCCGCGCAGTGAGCAGCGACCGCAGCGCTCCTGGCCTCCTTGTGAATCTCTAGCGGGAAGTCCTTGAAGATGAACCTGACCTTGCCGTTATCGACGTATTCCTCGCGAATGGACGGCAGGGTCTCAATAGTGAACTTCTTACAGAATGGGCATTGGTAATCACTGTATTCGATAAAAGTAACGGGTGCGTCGGGATCTCCAAGCATGGCGTAATCTTCTGCGTTCACCGTGATGGTAGCATCCTTCTGACTACAACCCCCCAATAAGACGGCCAGTAGAAGCAGGAATACAACTGAATTGCTCATTCTGGAGATCATCGGAGTGAACGATCGAGGCATACTAGAGTTATTGCATAACCTGGAATAAAAATATTGGAGTTTCAAAAAAGATACTAACTGATCAATTCATCGCCGTTTCCATCAATTCACCT
>JASMDC010000069.1 GCA_030753015.1 Candidatus Undinarchaeales archaeon
CGAGGAGCACATCATCCCATCGGACGAACTACGCGAGGCCACCACATTCCTGGAAGAGAAGAAAGGCATGGTGGCCATCCACTGGTGCGAGGGCACCGACTGTGCAGGCGAGATCGAGCGCATGACCGAGGCGACCTTCCTGGGCGTCCCCTACAAGAAGGAGATGCGTCAGCCCGGCAACTGCATCATATGTGGGAAGCCTGACTCCCCCGTCACGTACATCAGCAAGAAGTACTGACCCGGCCGTACGATACTCGTCGTCCGCGTCCTTGTGGGACCTGAGCGTGTCATCGAAGTCGTCACCATCAGCGGGGGCGCGGACGCTTTGGTGGAGATGCTGCATTCACACCGTAAAGAAGGCTGTATCCAGAGACCTTCGAAGGCTCCACGGCCCCCCCGTTCACTTTTTAAACCTGAGCGCACCTGTGCTGGCGTAGGCGTTCACCATGCCTCCCGTGTCCCCTCAACCGGAGTCGATCGTCCTTGATAACGGTCTTCGTGTGCTCCTTCTTCCGACAAGAGCTCACACGGTCGGTATCGCCATAGGTATCGATGTGGGTTCCGTCCATGAGACGCCAGGACAGGCAGGCATTGCTCACGCAGTCGAGCACTGCGTCTTCAGGGGCACTCGGTCGCGCAGCCCGTTCGAGCTCACGGCCTCCGTGGAACGCGCCGGTGGGATGCTCAACGCCTGGACCGTCGAGGAGAACACGGTGTTCTACGCATCGATGCCCCCACAGGGATGGCAAAAGGGACTCGATGCGCTGGCGGACATCGTCATATCTCCCGCATTCCCCGAAAAGGGTGTCGAGCGGGAACTCGCAGTCATCCTCGAGGAGGTGAGCTCGGTCGATGACGATCCCGCAGAGCTCGTGTGGCACAACGCCCTTGGAGCGCTCTATGGCGACCATCCCGCCGGGCGGGACGTGCTCGGTACCGCCGCAACGGTCCGCCGGCTCAAGACCGAGGACTTGGCAGCCTTCCACGCGGAAAACTACACTCCGGACTCGATGGTGGTCTCGATCGCAGGGAGCTTTTCCAAGCACGACGTCCAAGAACGCATAACACGGCTCTTTGGCGACCTTGGTGGTAAGAGGACACGTCGAACGCTCCCCCCACCCCCACAAAGCCCTCTTCGAGACAACATCGAGGTGCGTCGCGAGCTCACACAGGCTCACGTGGTTGTGGCCCACCCCTTCCCCTCCGCCAGCGATCGGCTCCATGCAGCGCGATGTGCGATGGCCGTCCTCGCAGGGAGGGACATCTCCCGTATCCGGTGGGAGGTACGTGAGCAACGTGGGCTTTCGTACGCGGTCGATGGCGAGTACGGGTTCGGTGCGGGCTGGGGGTATATGGGGGTCTACCTCGCTCCGGAAGCGCAACGCGCTACGGAGGCGGTCGACGTCATCCGGCGGGAGCTCGCCCGTCTTGCCGCAGGTGAGCTCGAGCAGCGGGAGCTGGACGAGGTCCTGACCTGGATCCGTGCCCTCCATCTCCGGGAGCTCGAGAGCCCCACGGAGCTGGCAGTGAGGATGGCGGGGGACGAGCTCGTGCTCGGGGAGAACGGTTGGATCCTGCGCCAGCAGCGCCTCGACGAGGTGGGAGTGGAGGATGTCGTTGCCGTGGCATCGGACCACCTCCGCGACCGTGAGGTCGTCTCGCGTGTGCTACCCCTGAAATAGGGTCGCGTCTTCGTCTGCGAAACCTTTTTATATCATACTGCCTAGTTGCCTCCCCTGCCTCGCTTCTGGGCTTGATCCCGAGGTGTTCATTCATGAGAGATACCATCTCCACAAAGGATGTTGAGAACGTCGTCCGAACTGGTACCACTACCGTCGCTTGCATCGGCAAGGATGGTGTCGTCCTTGCGGCCGACAAACAGAGCACTGCCTTCTACGTATCGTCGCGCGCGGAGCGAAAGATCCACAAGATCGGCGATCACGTCGGCATGACCATCGCTGGAAGCGTCGGCGATGCCCAATACCTGGTCCGGGTCCTGCGCGCGGAGGCCTCGCTCTTCAAGACCATGCGAGGGCGGGAGATAACGCCCAAAGGCGTCTCCACCCTCCTTGCTAACATCATGCACGGGATGAGGTACTATCCCTTCATGACCCTGCTCCTCATGGGCGGTTACAACCCCCAGAACGGTGGAGAGATCTACTCCATCGATCCAATCGGCGGTATCTCTACCGGCGAGGGTTACTTTGGCTCAGGCTCGGGTTCCCCGATGGCCCTGGGTATAATGGAGGCAGAGTACAAGGACGACATGCCCATCGACGACTGCGTCAAGCTCTGCGTCAAGTCCATCAAGTCGGCTCGCGCACGTGATGTCTACACCGGTGGGTGGGGACTTATCGTCGCTATCATCGACAAGGACGGCTATAGAGAGGTCCCTCAGGACAAAGTGAATAAGCTGCTCGAATAGACCGGCATTACGCCCGGCAGCACTTGGAACGTGTCACCAATGGCATCGATTATCGACAAGGTAGTGAAAGGCCTCCCGAAGGACGCCATGATCACCGAAACACTCTACGAGGGCGCCTATATCGTGCTCTACACGAAGAACTCGGAGTTCTTCCTCAACGCCGGGAACTTGGTCAAGGACCTCGCCCGCAAGTATAAGAAACGCATCGAGGTGCGCCCGGACAGCTCCATCTCCATGAAGCCCGAACTTGCGGCAGCGATCATCCGCGAACAGGTCCCTGATGAAGCAGGGCTCAACGACATCTCGTTCGAGCTCTTCATGGGCCGCGTGATCATCGATGCGGAGAAGCCCGGGCTCGTGATCGGCAAGAGCGGCAAGACGCTCAAGGAGATCAAGCGCCGTATCCTGTGGGCACCAGTGATCGAGCGGACACCGGCCATCAACTCCGAGATCATCAAGACCGTCAGGCTCACCCTTCGCGACGAGTCACGGTTCCGCAAACGCTTCCTGAACAAGCTGGGCAATCGCATCTATGGTGAGCCGAAGAAGACCTCCTGGGTGCGGCTCTCCGCACTTGGCGGGTTCCGCGAGGTGGGCCGTTCATGCCTCCTGCTCCAGACCCCCGAGTCCCGGGTGCTGCTGGATTGCGGTGTCAACGTGGCCTCGTTCCAGAAGGGCTTCCCCCACCTGGACGCTCCGGAGTTCGATATCAATGAGCTGGACGCGGTGGTCGTCACCCACGCCCACCTGGACCATGGCGGTTTCGTTCCCTATCTGTACAAGTTCGGGTACGAGGGCCCGGTCTACACGACCGCGCCCACGAGGGACATGATGACCCTGCTCCACATCGATTACATCGACGTCACCAGCCGCGAGCGTGGGGACAGCATCTACTCCTCCAACGATATCAAGGAGTTCATCAAGCACTCAGTGACCCTCAACTACGGCGAGGTCACCGACATAACCCCGGACATCCGCCTCACCCTCCATAACGCAGGCCATATCCTCGGAAGTTCGATCTGTCATCTTCACATCGGCAACGGACTGTACAACGTCGTGTATACGGGCGACCTGAAGTTCGCCAAGACACGTCTGCTCGATTCCGCGCAGACCTGCTTCCCCCGCGCCGAGACCCTTATCATCGAGAGCACGTACGGGCTCAAGGACGACATCCAACCACCGCGACAGAACGCCGAGAAGTTCCTTCTCTCGGTGGTGAACAAGACGCTCGAGCGCGGTGGCAAGGTGCTCGTGCCCGTCCTGGGTGTGGGCCGCTCACAAGAGCTCATGGTGCTGCTCGAGTCGGCGTACCGGAAGGGCCTGCTCCCTAAGGACGCGAAGATCTACGTGGACGGGATGGTCTGGGACGCGACCGCCATCTATACCGCATATCCCGAGTATCTTTCGGAAACCGTGCGCAATCTGGTTTTCCGCCGCGACCACAATCCCTTCCTCTCCGACATCTTCAATCGCGTCGGTTCACAGGCGGAACGCAAGGAGGTCGTCGGCGGCCCGCCGTGCATCATAACGGCAACATCCGGTATGCTGACGGGCGGCCCCTCTGTGGAGTACCTTCGGACGCTCGCTGACAACGAGAAGAACAGCATGATCTTCATCAACTACCAGGCCGAAGGATCGCTGGGCAACAGGATCCAGCGTGGCTGGCGAGAGGTGCCCATGGACATTGTACAGGGCAAACGGCAAGTGCTCAAGATGAAGATGGAGGTCCATACGGTCGACGGATTCTCGGCCCACTCGGACCGCAACCAGCTCGTCAACTTCGTCTACGGTATCAAGCCGCGGCCCCAGCGCATCCTCGTCAATCACGGCGAGTCGAGCAAGTGCCAGGACCTGGCCCGTGCGCTCCATAAGCAGGTCCGGTCCGAGACGATGGCGCCACGGAACCTGGATGTCATCCGGCTTTATTAATGAGTGGCCGGATCCAACGATTACGGTCCACCCAGAGATGGGACGAATGCTCAGAGAGCCCGAGCAGAATATGAGTGAGTTAAACGTGCGTTAATTAGGGCCTGCCGATCACTTATCGAGGAGCTTGACGCTCTGGACCGTGGCCCCGCGCAACCAGAGCTGCTTCCCCTTCACATCGACCACAGCGTTCCCACCGCTGTCGAAGGCCTTGAGGATCCCCTTAGTCGTCTTCAAGCTCTTCCCTTCCCAGTGTGAGACCTCGACCTTCTTGTCGACGTGGTGCATGAGGAGCGAGAGCGGGAGAGGTAGGACCGGGCGATCGTCCTGACGCCGCCTATCGTCCCTGGGACCGGGCATAGCGATGATGAGGTGTCTATGCTTTAAATAATGCTCCCCTGGCGCGCCTCAGGAGAATTTCGTCGATATAAGGTCCACGCGTCCGAGCCCCCGGTCCCTGCTGTAGGCCTCGTTCACACCTCTGGAGAGCATGAGCGCGGCCTTGACGCCCTGGGAGAGGGAGAGCTCGTAGCTCCGGGCGAGCTCGCTCGCGCGCACGAGGTCCTTGGATGTGGACTCAACGACCTCCAGGTTCCTGAACGATAGGATGGCCTCCAACACCCGCTTCACCTCAGAGCCCTTCCCTACGGCCTCAAGGAACCACCCTACTTCCAGCAGCACGAGCGTGGAGGTGAGAACCCGTTCACCCTGCTCGAGCCTAGTGAGGATCCGAGCAGCCGTGGGGCCTCGCTCGGCATGGGCGGTGATCGTGTCGATGAGCACATCCGAGTCCAGGAACCTTATGCCGTGCTCATCGTCGCCCACGGGGTCAGTCCTCCCTCACGAGGTCCCCGAGAACGTGGCGCTTGATCGTGGCCTGCGGATCGGCCTCGTCGAGCCGGACGGCACCCTGTAGGAAAGAGGCAGGATTGTCGTGACGTCGGAGCGGGATGAGCACCAGTGAACCCTCCTGCTCCATGAAGAGCATCTCGTCCCCGACGCGCAGGCCATAGCGTTCACGCAGTTCTGGAGGAATGGTGACCCGCCAATCATTGCGAATTCGGCACGAGCGTCCTTTTGCCATTCTTTTGGGGAAATGTCGCTCATGGTATTTAACGGTTTTCAAGATGTTTTTCGATAGTTTTATTAAGATATGTCGACAGAATAATATAGCGACAATTTGTCGTGATATTGTCGAGTACCCCCCGACACATCTCAAAGCACAACAACCCCGGGGGAATCCACCCCCGGGGCATTTCCTATTCACGATCATCCGGTCCGCGGTCATCAGCCATCCCCTCGGCTGGCGCGGCCTGGGAGTAATATGTATAAAGAAGAGGGGAGGTTGGGAAACCCGGCGGCGATGAGGAAGAAACAGGATCTGAGTTATCGATGAGGATCCTTATGAGTTCCGAGCCGCCATCTATACCTTCTCGTTATCACGCAGCCCTGCCATAAGGTCGGCTGCGTGGTCCCTGCCACGTCTGGCCCGGGCGTCGAAGGGCTCTAGCTTCAAGGCCCGTTCGAACGCATGGAGCGCATCCCCCGCCCATCCGAGCTCGAGCAGGAGTCTTCCCTTGAGCCTGAGCACGAAGCTCTGGTCGGGATACCTTCGCAGGACCTCGTCGCAGAAGTCCAGACCATCATGCACTACGGGACGGATCTCGGTATCGCGCTCCTCCGTCGCGAGGAGCCTGATCGTCGCGCACCAGGGATCGAAGTCGTCATCGATACCGGGATGATGCGGGTCCCATACCTGACAGCGTTCCAACCGTGCCTCCAGCTCATCGCGTTCACCAGGACGCTCGCGCACTATGCTCCAGAGCGTCTTCATCAAACCAGCGAGCTCGTCAAGGCTCACCTCATCGACCGCATCGGGCCCGAGTGCAAGAGACCGTACCTCTCTGATCCGGGGATCTCGATGGTGGGCGGCCAATCCATTTTCCAGAAGACGGTGGAAGGCTTCCATCCTGCCGAGCCGGCGATTGAGCTCTGCCCGGCGCAGGAGTGTGTCGACGTCATCGGCACCAGCTTCTTCGAGGGCCGTCAACGCTCGCTCCAGCTCCCCCGATACCTCCAAGAGGTCGGCCTTCACGATGAGGGCCTTATGGTCGTGCGGCCGCCGCTTGAGGATAGCGTCCAGACTACCGAGCGCTTCATTGTCCTCACCCAGGAGCCGAAGCACGTCGGCCCGATGTCGTAGGAGCTCGATATCGTCGGGACGCTTGCGAAGGTCGTCGTCAAGTGACGCGAGCTTGTGCTTCAGTCCTGCAAGGGAACCGACCGGGGACACAGTTGTAAAGTGTAGGTGAAGCTTTTTCAAGCTGTGCCCGGGAGCAGAGGGGGCAAGACCGTCGTGGGGGTGGCTTGTGCGTCGGTGCTCGTCGCCACCTCACGGTCAACGGCGGCCGAAGCGGTCACCGATCCTGTACTCGGCTCCACCTCCACACGCCAGAGGTGGGTGCAGGCCCCGGGGGAGCAGTCGGCACCTGCCACGAGCGCACAGGTCTCATTGCAGCGATGGACAAAGCCATAGGGCGGAGGATTGTCTGCGATGAAGCCCAGAAAGGATTCACTGGCTGAAGCGGCCTTTAGGAGCTCAGGGAGCGTGTCGACGGGGAGCTCCAGAGAGTCCGCGGCCCGAGGGAAGGTGTCGTTGATACCAGGAGGATCGGACATCACCTCCTGTCGAACGGATATGACCTGCGCCTTCCAGGCGTCGATCTCGGCCTTGATGGCCGTACCGTTGCAGGTCGCAGGTTCTCCCTCGACGCAGCGGGACATGAGCACGAGCACGAAACGGTTGGGCGTGCGGTGCCCGAGCCCGAAGGCTGCGACCGGCTGATGGTCCCAAGCGAAGCGGTTCAGTCCCTCGTGGCCCCCTGCGATCCGAAGTGCCTTCTCCAGTGTGTCGATTGGCGGATCGACCCTTGATGGGTTGTTGAACCACAGGAAGAGCACGAATGCGACAAAGACCAGTGCCATGAAGGTACGGTTGTCGCCCTCCCCGTCACTGGCCATGGCGGGGCCTCTGGCGGTCGATATTTAAATGTTTCCCGCCACGGGGCTGATATGGCGAAGAAGGCAGGGAAGCTCCCGGCCAGCTACGGAGGGCTCGTACGCTACTTCGATGAGTACAAGAGCTCTCTCACCATCAAGCCCGAGCACGCGATCATCGTTACGGTGATCGTCATCATCTTCCAGTTCATCCTCAACCTGGCAGGATGAAGGTCCTCTCGTTCTCCCGTCTCAGTTGTTCTCGCACAGATGGCTCTCCCAATCGGCCTCGCCGAGGTAGTACGCGACCGCGTCAGCGTAACCGATACCGTCACGCATGTCGCTCCGGGTCACGGTCGGATGCCCATGACGCACAGCAAAGGCGGACGCTGCAGCACACGCACAGGCTGCCGTGTAATAGAGCAGTTCGCCGCGTAGCTGGACGGGATTGAGCCTGACCCCCTTGACAAGGATCCGCGAGCCGACACGTAGCATGAGGGCCTGTGTCTTGCCGCGTCGGGACACCTCTGAGAGAAATTCGCCGAGAAGCCCCCGTGCGCCCTCGTCGAAGGACATCGACCAGAGCTTGTCGAGCTGTATCCTGTCGTCGCCCAGGTGCAGCCCGTCCTCTGCCACGGACATGCAGTACACCTCGAGCTTGCCATCGGTCAGGGTCATGGCCTTGACGCCCGTGTCCAGGTAGAAGCGGACGCATGACAGCTTCGCCTCTTCCAGGGGGTGGACATCGACACCGACGAGAACTTCGGTGACAGCGTCCGGGCCAGCTACCGGTGGGAACCGACGTGATACCGCAAGTGTGCCAGCGAAGAGCGCGGACAGAGGATCCTCGTGCTTCACGGCCCAGGTGATCAGAGCGGCGTCCACGGCCTCGAGCGTCCCGGGTCCAGGCCAGCTCCCCTCGAACGCGTCTACGATGCCAGCCCTGATGTGGTCGTAGCTCTCGTCGATGGTCGCGTAGAAGTCGGGCTTCAATCCCAGGTCCTCGGCCATGGTCGCGTTTATCCGGTCAGGCGTGTACATCTCCCCAATACCCACGTACGGGCAGGTGTAGACAACGTCCACCACTGCCCTTCCCTTTCCGAGGAACACGACGTCCAGGGGATAGGTCCGACAGGAGATGGGGCGTACCTCGTACCGTTTGCAGAGGTCGTCCCGGTTGAAGATGCACATCCCCTCAGCGGTACGGGCTATGATACGGTCGCCCTCGCAATCGGCCAACTGATCGTCGGCGAGCGACATGCGCGTGATGTCGTCAGCGTCCACCTGGATGCGATACACGGCACAGCATATGCCACAGGACTTGCAGGTGAAGGACGCGTCGCGGAAGGAGCTCTTCCAGCGGACACGACCCCCCACGGTCCCGGCCTCGCCTGTGACGACCATCAGAAAAGGACGGGAAGGCATCCTTTATATCTACTTGGCCCAGGACCCGTGGTCCATTCCTGAACCTTGCCGTGAGATTCCCAGCGGTCCTGACAGGAGTTCGCCGGATTTACTTCGCCTGGTCAGCGCAGTCCTTCTTCAGGTCATTGTTCGTGATCTGCTCACAGAGGTCGGGAGTCTTGTCGGCCACCGCCTTGTCGAAGTAGCACTTGTTCTTGGCGTTCTGGTCCTTCTCTTCAGCGCAGGCGTCGTCGCCGGTGCAACCTGCCATAGCGACGAGGGCGCCCACGATGAGGAGTGCGACCAGGATTCGGAGCGTCTTCTCCATGGAGTGAATATACCCTGTAAATTGCTTTGTTGCATAACTAACCTTTTCTCGGCTCCAATCCCTTGTCCTCTTCGACAGTCAGGTCGACCACCCAGTTGA
>JASMDC010000006.1 GCA_030753015.1 Candidatus Undinarchaeales archaeon
GCACGCCTCCAGCACAGCACGAGTGCCCTCCACGTTGACACGGTGGGTGGCCGCGGGATCCCGCACCGAGAACCGCACACCGGGCTGAGCGGCGAGGTGGTAGACAATATCGATCCCCTCCAGCGCCCGCTCTATGGTCGCCGGATCGAGGATGTCGCCCCTCACGAACTCGAATCCCTCCCTTCCATCCAGGTGGGCGATGTTGGCCTCCTTGCCGGTGTAGTCGGGAAAGAGGTTGTCCAGCACCCGCACGGGGCCGCGCTCGAGGAGCGCCTCTGCAAGGTGCGAGCCGATGAACCCGGCGCCACCGGTTACGAGGAAGGATGGGGAACCCATCGTGCCATGGGGGCTGGCGAAAACTATTAAACCTACCCCGCCAACCCCCTCGACCGTGCACGACGACGTCCTCGTCATCATCCCCGCCCTCGACGAGGCCGAGCGGATAGGCCCCGTGCTGAAGGCGGTCGGGCGGAGGTTCCCGAGCATCCTCGTGGTGGACGACTGCAGCACTGACGGCACCCGCGAGGTGGCACGGAGCCACGGCGCTCGCGTAGTCCGGCACCCCATCAACCGCGGCCTCGGGGGGGCCCTTGGGACCGGGTTCGCCGTTGCCAGGAAGGAGGATTTTAGGTATGTGGCCACCTGCGACGCCGACGGACAGCACAGGATGGAGGACCTGGATCGGGTGGTCGCGCCGGTGCTCGCGGGCGATGCGGACCTGGTCATCGGCTCGCGCTTCCTGGAACGCGAGGGGGAGATGCCCCCGGTCAAGAGCATCGGGAACACCTTCCTCACAGCGCTTACCAACCTCCTGTTCGGCAGCCGCGTCTCCGACTCCCAGTCGGGGCTGCGCGCCCTGAACCGAAAAGCGCTCGACGTGATGGACATCTACTACGACGACTACGCCGTGTCCTCCGAGATCGTCAAGCTCGCCGCCCAGAACGGCCTGGCGATAAAGGAGGTGCCCATCGCCACCCTGTACGACGACTACAACATAGAGCGGGGGACGAAGGTGTGGCACGGCACCGCCATCGCCAGCGAGATGGTGGACGCCTTCGTGCGCGAGCGAAAGCGCTAGCCTTTTTATAGCTTCCCGGCGTGGGCGGTTCCATGGCCCTCCACCCGTCCATCGCATCAGGCGTCTCGGAGATACTCTCCCGCCTGGGAGACGCGAAGGTCTCCTTCGCTGGCCAGCGCGTGCTGGTCACCGGCGGCGCCGGGTTCCTTGGCTCCTGGGTATGCGACGTGCTCGTCGCCCAGGGCGCCGAGGTAGTGTGCCTCGACAACCTCTCCTCGGGCCTCGCGACCCACGTCGCCCACCTCCACGAGCGGGACGAATTCACCTTCATCGAGCACGACATCTCGCAGCCCTACTACCCCGAGGGCGGGCTAGACTGCGTGCTGCACCTGGCCAGTCGGGCATCACCCATGGAGTTCGACAAGCACCCAATCTCCATCCTCAAGGCCAACACCCTGGGCATCTGGATCGCGCTGGGCATCGCCAAGGCGAAGGACGCCCGCGTCATGTACGCGTCCACCAGCGAGGTGTACGGCGACCCCGACCCGCGGTTCGTACCCAGCCCCGAGACCTACAACGGCAACGTCAATCCCGTGGGCGTCCGCGGGTGCTACGACGAGGCCAAGCGCTGCGGCGAGGCCTTCGTCATCGCCTACGTGCGTCAGCACGGGCTCAACGCCCGCATAGCCCGCATCTTCAACACCTACGGCCCCCGCATCCGCAGCGAGGGCATCTACGGCCGGGCGCTGCCGCGGTTCCTCGACCAGGCAATCTCCGGAAAGCCCATCACCATTTTCGGCACGGGTGAGCAGACGCGCTCGTTCACCTACGTCGTGGACGAGGTGGAGGGGCTGCTGCGCTTGGCCGCGACCGACAACGCCAAGGGCAAGGTTGTGAACATCGGCAACACCGTCGAGCGCTCCATCCTCGACCTGGCGAGGGCCGTCCAGGCGGCCTCCGGCACTGAGGTCGACCTCGTGTTCGAGCCGCTGCCCGACGACGATCCCCTGCGCCGCTGCCCCGACATAACCAAGGCCAAACAGATTCTGGGCTGGGAGCCGACCGTGACGCTGGAAGAGGGCCTAGTGCCCACGGTGGCGTGGTTCCGCGACCAGAGCGCGTGAGACCGGGCCGTTCAGCGACCTGTGTCTCGTTTCGAGACCTCATAGCAGAGGACCGTCGCGAACAGGGTGGCCGGGTGGTGGACGAAGCGTGGGCGGAAATGGGTCCCCGTTACGCGTTCCACCCTGAAACCGAGCTTATCCACCATCTCGATGAAATCGGTCCTCGTCCAGAACCGTATGTGACCGGGATCGGTGACCGGGAAGCGCCCCTTGATGAGAAGACGGAGCCTGTCGAGGATGAACCCTACGTTCGGGACGGTCACGACCACGCTCCGGGACGCGACGCGCACCATCTCCTTTAGAGCCGCCCGCGGATCGAAGAGGTGCTCGAGGACCTCCGAGCACACGACGTGGTCGAAGGAGTCGTCGACGAACGGCAACGGCTTTTCAATATCGACCTGGACGACAGGGAATCCCCGTTCCTTGACCCTTTCAAGGGCCACCTTGGAGAAGTCCGCCCCGCACACCGCACACCCGAGCTCCCCGTCCAGCAGCGAGCACAGGACGCCGTCCCCGCATCCAATATCGAGCACTCGGGAATCAGGGGTGAGCATCTCCATGATCGCATCGAACCGCTCGTGCCGCTGCCCTTCCCGGCCGGACCATTCCCGGTCATAGTAACCGTCGAGCCTCATGATCGTCCGGTCCATTCCCGGTCCCACTTTAAGTAGGTTATTGACAACCTCCGCAGGTTCGATATTCCTGCTCTCATACTGAATCGGCGGTCTAGCTCTCACCTTTCCCCAGAACGACCAGCTCGGTCCCATCAAGTACCTTTCCAATGATGTTGCGACAGTCCACGATGACGGGCGTGCGACTCTTACCCGCAACGACCAAGTGCGCATCGAGCCGGGGAAGGTCCACACCATCGTGGCCACTGAGAACCTCGTGCTGCACGAGTTCTCGACGCCCCACCCGACCGACACCGTGCGGAAGAAGGACTTCTACGGCGTCAGGGCGGAATAGGGGCAGCCCTGTCTGACCGCTGTCAACGTCAGGTGCAGATTTTCCAGACAGCGTCTGGAAAATCTCCGGGTAGGCGAGATAGAAGGCACGCATCTGGAAAAGATTGCTCAGGCCGAAACCGCGTCCGAACCGGTGCGTCAGGTCCCGTGAGAGCCGGTCCATGAGCTTGTGCCCGTACTCCGCTCGTCCTCATCCCCCCTGCTCCCACTCCACGATGCGCCGACCGATCTCCCAGTATGTCTCTGTCATGGCCGCGTTGACCGCCCGGGCCGAGTACCGACGCGCATCGTCGAGCAGGTCCACGACACCGGAGAGGACCGATTTGTATCCGGACAGCGTGCTACAGCGACCTGCGTGCCGCGGGGATGCATCGCCCTTCGGTCGCCCGGCCACGGTGTCCGTCACGAACGGACGTAGGCTCTTGGGGATTATATGTATGCGTGACCCCCCGGCGGGGGGAAGGTCGGTACTGCTGACGGGGGCCGTCACAGCGACGCGGGGAACGCCCAAGCGGGGACGAGGTACTCGTTCATCGAATCGTAAACCACAGGTTAACGATTCACTTAACGAAATACCCGTCGACCTCGAAATCATGCAACGCTCCGATCAGTGAGAGAGGAAGGGGCTGAGATGTGGGTCACGACGATAGTGAATCACGAAGCGCATCCAGGGCGACCTCGACCGTCCGCCGCGCTGAGCGCACTGCAAGAGCGGCGTTCTCCCCGCTGAACACCAGGCTGTAGTCCGCTTCGTGCCTGATGTCCATGCACAGCTCGAGGTCGTCGCCGATGCTGGCGTCGAGCTCCCCGGGCCCGACGAACAGCTCGCGCAGTGCGACGATGAGGCAGTAGTGGCCTTTCTCCCTGTATCCCTTCGAGAGCACCAGGGCCTTGGCCGCGTGGAACATGGCGTAGTACGCCTGCACGGAGGCCCACTTGAAGTCACCCTTTCCTAGGCTCTCCTCGGCGCGATGCAGGTCGTACTCAGCACTACCGAGCTCCTTGGATACGAGCGCGGGGGACGGCTCAATCCTTACCAGCCGCCCCTCTTGCAGGCACCGCTGGAACTCGTTCATGCGCACGCCTCCAGAGCACGATGCCCGAGCTGGCGGCCTCGTGGAAGACGGGGTCGTTCTCCTTGAGCCTCATGAGATCGCTGGGAGCGAGGATGACCGCCCTCAGCGGCCTGCCTACTGCGGACCGCCCGGAAAGCCTCCTTCTGACATCCTCCACATGCCCGGTGACAGCGAGGACATCGATGTCGCTCGTCGACGAGTCCTCTCCACGGGAACAGCTCCCGAAGAGGATTATCCTTGAGCACTGCTCCCTCACGTCCGCGACGAGGGCGTTGACCTCGAGGACGTTGACGAACACTTTGAAGTGGGTTACGGCGGCGTTCTGCTCGTTGATCCGGTAGTGGACGTTGCGGCCGCTCCTCCGGCTCGAAACGAGCTCCATGCGCGCGAGCCTGTCGAGGGCCTTGCTGCACCCGCTCGCGCTGACGCCGGCGTCGGCCGCGAGCTCCCGCACATAGGGCTCCCGTTGTGGTGATCGGGCGAGCAGCGTCAGGAGCACCGTCTCCACAGGGGTGAACGTCACTTTTTCGCACAAATGTGCACTTTTTCGTACGATACATATCACTAGAGCTCTCCTGGTATAAATAAATGACCGAAGCCGTCCATGGGGCGAGCGGGGAGAGGACGGATGTGTAGCCTAGCTGGGCGATACGGCCGCCGTTTTCCCGCGGGTATGCACCGCTCTTCGGTTGCCCGGTCATGGAGTCCGCCATGAATGGAAATGGTGCGCCCGGGGATTAAATTGATCTATGACCCCTCGAAGGGGGGAAAGTACGGCGCGGTCGTTGATCGGGCTAGCCCTTACCCAGCACCACCAGCTCGACGCCTTCCGGTGCCTCACCGACGATATTTCGGCAGTCCACGATGACGGGCGTGCGCATCCCTTTGACGAGGGACGCCCAGTCCGCTTTACGGAACACTGTATGGGGCGTGACGACGAGCGCACAGTCGCTGCCCTTGAGCGCATCCTCAAGATACCCTTCAGAGGTCACATCGCCCTTGTTCGTGCGGAGCGTCTTGGCCAACGGGTCGAACGTCCGCACTTCCGCACCCCGCTCGCGCAGCTCCTCTATGATGGTGGATGCAGGGCTCTCCCGTGTGTCGGCGATGTCGCCCTTGTAGGCAAGGCCGAGCACGGTGACTGTAGCTCCCCGCAGCTTGACGCCCTTCTTCTCCAGCGCGTTCTCGACGAGGTTGACCGCGTGCACGCGCATGAACTCGTTGATCTCGCCGGCAAGTTCGATGAAGCGCGGGATGATGCCGTGGCGCTTTGCCTGGTAGGAGAGGTAGAACGGGTCCAGGGGGATGCAATGCCCGCCGATGCCGGGCCCCGGGTAGTGCGGCATGAACCCGAAGGGTTTGGTGGACGCAGCACGCACAACCTCCCAGGTGTCGATGCCCAGGCGCTCGAAGATGAGGGCCATCTCGTTGATCAGCGCGATGTTCACGCCACGGAAGATGTTCTCCAGCATCTTGGTGGCCTCGGCCGTCTTCGCGTCTGCGACCTCGACGATGCCGCCGGGGATGATTGGGGCGAGCAGGGACGACGCCAGCCCAGTGCCCATCGGTGTGAGGCCGCCCACGACCTTGGGCGTGTCAACGACGCCATGGCCCAGCGAGCCAGGGTCCACGCGCTCGGGCGAGAAAGCGACCGCCACGTCTGCTCCGCAACGCAGTCCCGATGTCTCGAGGATAGGGACGAGCACCTCCTCGGTAGTGCCTGGATAGGTGGTGCTCTCAAGGATGACCAGGGTGCCAGCACGAAGGACACCGGCGACGTTACGCCCGGCCCTTTCCACGAACGAGAGGTCGGGAACATGGGCCTCGCTCAGTGGCGTGGGAACACAGATGATGAACACGTCGCAGCATCCGAGGTCGGCGGAATCGGTGGTGATGGTGAGCCTGTCGCTCAGCGCCTTCCCGAGCACACCGTCAGGGACGTCGTCCACAGGTGAGCGCCCTGCGCGCATGGCCTCGACCTTTACTGCGTCGGTGTCGAACCCGACCACGCGGTACCGCTCGATCAGGGCGAGGGCGAGCGGGAGGCCCGTGTACCCCAGCCCCAGCACTCCAACCATGGCGGTGCCTGCGGCGATCCTCTCCCGAAGGTCCTTGAAGGCGTCGTCCATATGCGCTCCCGTACCGACCAAGGACCACAATCTTGAAAAGGGTATCGCGGCTGGCCTCGTGCCAACCTTTTTATTACTCATCCCCCTCCCCGTCCCCGGCCCCCCGCGGGCCGGACGGTGGTATCACGATGATCGGCATGATCCTGTGCGGTGGCAAGGGCACGCGCCTGCGCCCCCTCACCGAGCACATCCCCAAGCCTTTGGTAGAGCTGAAGGAGGGCTACACCCTCCTCGACCGCCAGCTCTTCGACCTGGCAACGGCCGGGTGCGAGAAGGCGGTCCTGCTCACCGGCTACCTGAGCGACAGGATCGAGGAGCGCTTTGGCAAGAAGGCCTACGGTATCAAGGTCGAGTACGCCGTGGAGGAGGAGCCTTTGGGCACCCTCAACGCCATCCGTCTGGGAACGGAGCAGGTCAAGTGCAAGGGGAAGCCTCTCATCGTCCGCAACGGCGACGTCATCGCCGACCTCAACCTCAAGCGGATGGCCCGGGAAGCCTCCCCCGACGTGTGCGACCTGAGCATGTTCGTCACGCGCATGCGCTCGCCCTATGGCATCGTGGAGCTGGGCGACCGGCTGGTCCGGACATTCCGGGAGAAGCCGCTGCTGGACGCTTACATCAATGGTGGTGTGTACGTTCTGCCGAAGTTCGATCCGGCCATCTTCAGCAGCCACCGGACGGGCAATATCGAGACCACCGTGTTCCCCGAGGTCGCCCGGGCCAACCGGCTTGCGTACTACAAAGAGGACGGGCTGTTCTGGATCGCTGTGGACACCAGCAAGGAGCTGGACCAGGCGCGCAAGGAGTACGCAGCCCGCACCGACAAGCCCTGGGGCTACGAGAAGATTCTGGTGTCGACGGAGAAGTACCTCACCAAGGAGCTGTTCATCCGCGACGGTTTCCAGACATCGCTGCACTTCCACGAGAAGAAGGACGAGACGATGTACGTCATCCAGGGGACGGGGTACGTGGAGTTCGACGACGGCGAGCGTGCGACTCTTACCCGCAACGACCAAGTGCGCATCGAGCCGGGGAAGGTCCACACCATCGTGGCCACCGAGAACCTCGTGCTGCACGAGTTCTCGACGCCCCACCCGACCGACACCGTGCGGAAGAAGGATTTCTACGGCGTCAGGGCGGAATAGGGGCAGCCCCGTCTGACCGCTGAACCGGTACATATATTTACCAGTAGCTACAATAATATATCATATGCTACATGAATATAGCAGGTATCGCGTCCTAAGAGCGTTCTTCGAACGACCCACTCGCAGTTTCCACATGCGTGAGCTTTCGCGCTTGGTCGGCCTTACACATCCCGCCCTCCTAAACCACCTTCGCGCACTGGTCACCGATTCCCTCCTCGTCAGGAGTGAGGAAGGCTTATATCCGACGTACGAGGGGAATATGTCGAGCGAGATGTTCAGGTTGCTGAAGGGCGATGATACGGTCCATAGGCTGGACGCCACAGGGATCGTGGACTACATCGAGGAGAGCCTGCGTCCCGACTGCATAGTGCTCTTCGGCTCGGCAGCACACGGCGAGGACACGGAGGAGAGCGATATCGACCTGTTCGTACAGGCGCGAGAGAGAGAACTCGACCTCGGTGCGTACGAGGGTCCGCTTTGCAGGCGTGTCCATGTGCTGTTCGAGCCCGAAGTGCGACAGCTCGCACCCGAGCTCCTTAACAACATCGCCAACGGACGGGTGCTCCGCGGATATCTGAAGGTGGCATGATGCGGACATGGGACGACTGTTCGCGTAAGGTCCAGAGACGGCGTCCCGATCCGGAACAGGCTCGCGCTCTTCTCAAAATGGCCGCGTTGCGCAAGCGGGACGTGGAGTCCAAGGGTGACGAATTCTGTGTCCTCATCGTCGAGGGTTATTACGAGATCCTCAAGGAACTGATGACGGCACTCCTGACAGTTGACGGTCTCAAGACGACGAGCCACGAGTGCCTCATAGCGTACGTCGAACGGCACTGCACAGGGATCACCGGCGCGGAGGTCCACCTACTCGACCAGCTGAGACGAATGCGGAACGACATATCCTACCGGGGCGTTATGGTGGATCCGGAATATCTGGAGCGGAACCGCGACCGGATTCGTGTACTGATAGGGAAGCTGAGGTGTGTCGTCGAGACACGTCTGCCGACGTGAGCGCGGTACCGACGGCGTCCGAGGGGAGTGATGTCAGGACAAAGTGAACGAGATTCGTTGGAAGAGAGATTATCTAATTATTGATAAGAAAAAGATACTGGTGTCGAAAAAAAGATAGTCCTGAATAGTCGTAACGAGCAATAATGCCCCGTACGCCGGTCCATGGATGTCAGTAGCAACTCCACGAAGCCCTTTTAAGCATTCCCTGCCCACGGCCGTCCATGGACCCCGCCCGCCTCGAGGCCGTGCGTGACGAGCTAGTGTCATCCCTGGGTGCCTGGGAGCGCGACCGCGAGACCATGCTCGCAGCATCGCGTAAGTGTATCCGTGCATGTTCGAAGGCCATCCAGGCCGTGCACGGTGGAAGGCTCGACGACGCCCAGGCAAGGCTCGGTGAGGCACGAAAGGCGCTGGACGAGGCGCTAGTGGTCCACCCTGGCGAGGGACAGAGCGAAGGTCTGCGCCCGACAGCACAGCAGGAGTACGTGGAGGCGGCCCTTCTCATCGGGCTCGTGGAGCATGACCGGATCCTTACTCCGGCCGAGGTGGATGTCCCCGCGCTAGCCTACGCACTCGGTGTGGCCGATCTGGTCGGTGAGTTGCGACGGAGGACTTTGGACCTGCTGCGGGCCGGGGACCGCGCCGGGGCAGAGCGCACGTTCGAGGTAATGGGCGTGCTGTTCGAGTTCCTGCAGGCGCTGGAGTTCCAGGACGGAGTTACTCCCGGGCTGCGCCGGAAGCGGGACGTGGCACGCAACCTCGTAGAGCGCACAAGAGAAGTGCTCACCCAGGCCGCGGTCGCCCACGGCCCGGGTGCTTAGTCACTACTCCTTCTTGTCGTCCTCTTCCTCATCGACGTCCTTGTCGTCGGTCTCTTCGTCGTCGTCCTGGGCGGACTTGTCCTTCTTCGGAGGCTCGTCCTTCTCTTCCTTGGACGCGGCCTTTTCCTCCACGACCTCCCCGCCGCTCCCGCTCCGGAGAGCGAGCCCGACGAGGACCACGATGGCGGCCAGCACGATGAGGGTGGGGAGGGTGGAGGAAGACGCTCTCCCCTCGGCGAGACCGATGTGACCGATGGATTGGGGCACAGCCCTACCCTCGCCCTTGGTCGAGGTCAGAACCCTCTCCCGCATCGCCGAGTCGGACTCGGCCTGGACGCCGCCGAACATCCCGCCGATCGAGTCCATGATCCCGCCGCCGGACGACGGGGCCTCCTGGGGCGCGACCGCGCCCCTCGGGACGGCCTTGTCCTTGCGGACGGCGTACACCGTGTCCGTCGGGGGTGATACGGGAGCGGGCGGGGGCATGGGCGTGGCGGCCGGGGCCATAGTGGGTGCAGGCACAGCGCCAGAGCCGGTACTCCCGCCCGTGAGGGCCGTGGCTTCCTCCTCCGCGAGCTCGTCATCGTCCACCGTGACCGTCTCCGTCGGCTTCTCGATCTCCAGGAACAGGGACGTGTAGGGCGTGACGAAGTGGTACTGGACGGATGTGTTGACGATGTCACCGACGATCTCTTCGTTCTCACCCCACACTTCGATGCGTTCCAGCAGTTCCTGTATGCTCATGAACGCCCAGAACCGGGGTATGAACCCGTTCGTCCGTCCGCCCGTGAACCGCAGTGTCTCGGTGAATGTGACGCTCCCCTTGTGGGATCGGCCGGAGACCTGGACGGTGAGCTCGTCGCCGTCGCCCACGTACCGTCCGGCGAGCACGATCTCCGAGCCTGCGAACAGCCTCTGGACGGCGGTGGGGAACACGTCGACGACGCCGTCCCCGTACTCGAACTTGAGGTCCTTTAGTATGGGGGTGTCGATCGTCTTGTAGAATTCGGCGATCTGTTCTGACACGTCCTTGCACGAGTAGATGCGCACGGCGTGCCCGTAGTTCTCCATGGATAGCGCCTTGAGGAATGGGAAGTCCAGGTTGTCGCCGAGCCCAAGGCTGAAGATCGACACATCGGCCGTGTTCACTTTCTGTATGTTCTTGCGGATGGAGAAGGTGTTAGTTGTACCTGAACTGGGCTTTCCGTCGGTGAGCATTACCACGATGGGCACGCGTGCCTCGTCGACCTTGAGCATGGCCAGCGCCCGCTCGAGGCCCTCGTTGATGTCGGTGCCGCCGTTGGCCTGGATGGACCGGATGCGCGCGATCGCCTCGTCGCGGTTGACCTGGTCCGCCGTCCTGAGCCCGTCCCAGAGCACGCGGACATCGGAGTCGAACTCGATGACGTTGAACCTGTCGCCCTCGCGCAGCTGTCCGACGATCGAGGCGAAAGCGTCGTTCATCTGTTCGATCTTCCGGTCGCCGCCGCACGCGGACTCGTCCATGGAGCCGGACTTGTCCAGCACGAACACGATGTCCTTGTCGAGCGGCTCACCGTACTCGTCCACGATTGGCGAGAACACGTGGAAGAAGTACCGCTTCCCGTCCACGGCGTGGTCGAGGAGGAAGCCGGCCTTGGATGTGGCGGCTGTCGAGTAGGTGACGAGCATCTTCTCTGCAGTCGAGAGGTCCTTCCTCTCAAAGTGGAGCTTCGCAGTGTCGGCACCGGGATAGGCGATGTCGATGTCGGGATGGGTGGGCACCGAGAGGCCGGCGATGTCCTTGTAGGAGGACACGGTTATGTCCACGACGAGGTCCTTGATGTGCTGGTCACCGCCGGGATTTATCTCCAGGGGGAACTCGTACTTGTCCAGCACCCGGCTTAGGTACATCTCGTAGGTCAGGCCGACGACTATGGTCTGGCCCGGCGAGAACGAGACCGCGTAGCTGAACACGTCCTTGCCCGCCTGTTCCATGAGCCCAGCGTCCCTGCCAGCGGACACGGCCGCGTCGAACTTCTCCCGCGCCTCGTCCTTGGGGATGACGTCGGCCACGTGGAGCACGCCGTCGACCAGAAGGGTAAGGTTGGACACGAAGGCGCCGTCGGGCACCTTGAACATAAAAGCAGCGTCGAGCTTGTAGTCGTTCTGATTGACGAGCACCTCTTCCACATGGGTGATGGCGTAGGAGTTTACCACCGTCCCAGTGACAGTGAGGCGTTCGACAGCGGGGCCCTGGCCGACACCGAATACGGCAGTCAGCACCAGGGCGAGCGTGAGCATCCTAAGGGCATGTTCGTTCCTTCCCATACCAACCACTAGGTGATTCAGCCTTAAAAATGGAATCGAAATCTTAGGGCGGGTACCCAACGACCCTGAGAACGACCTTGGGACCATCCTCGTGCGGTCCGCGCTCCCGCCGAGCTCCGACCATACGATATTTGGGGGGACGTGTCGTCCCTCCGGCGTGACGTACAATGGGAAGGTATATAAAGCGGCCGAGCAGCCGGACGCCATCATGTTGGAGACGGAGTTAGAAGATATAGACATGGCGGTGGTGGGGTATGTCACCCGCGACACCATCGTGAACATCGACGAGAACGGTGAGCGCCATCCTTACCACTCTGTTGGCGGTGTATCGACGTACTTCTCCATGGTCTCCGCTTCTCTCGGCCACGCTACGGGTATCGTCTCCCCCGTAGGCGACGAGTTCAGGTCCGACTACCTCTCACCCGCTGACGCGCAGCGGTACGGGTTGTCCAATGATCAGGCCGCCGAGCTGCGTACCTATGTGGAAGCGAACCAGGGCGACGCCGCCCGCCTGGAGACGGCGCTCGCCCCGAAGCTGGTAAAAGAGTACGGACTTGTCGAGGACGACGCGTCCGAGCTCGCACACCAGGCCGCATACGGCTCCATCTTCACTCCGCTCCATAACAAGGACAGCGTGGTCCTCGAGGGCTGCGAGAGGAAGGGCGATGATAACTCCGAGATCACGGTGCTGGTCCCCGTAAAGGGCTACACGATCGGCGTTGTGGAGCATCGCCTTCCCGAGATCAAGCCCGAGGACGTGCCGGACTCGTACCTCTCCGCCCGGGGCATCCACATCGGCCCCCTCTTCGGCGAGGTCCCCCTGGAGACGGTCAAGCATCTCCATGATAACACGAACGCCGTCATCACCCTGGACGCACAGGGCTACATCCGCCATCTCACGCCCTTCAGCAAGCTCGAGCAGGACGCTGTCGAGGGTCTGAAGGACAACGGTGCCACTCCCGAGGAGCGTGCCCGTTGGATGTCAAACGACTCCGAGCTCGTAACCCTTGCTCCGTGGGAGGAGATCGGCGAGTTCGCCAAATACGTCGACGTGCTCAAGATGAACGAGTTCGAGGCGGTCACCTGCGCCGGCATCGCCGACGAGGGTGACTCGCGCGAGTCCGTGGAGAAGGCCATGGGACTGCTCGAGGAGAAGCTCGCTCCCAAGAACAAGGACCTCGTCCTCATGGTCACCATGGGCGGCGACGGCCTACTGCTCTCCTTCGAGAAGCACGGCCGGCGTGTGCGCGAGTACGTCCGACCCGCCCCCGCGACCGTCGTCGACACCACTGGCGCTGGCGACACCACCGCCGCGGCCTTCCTGCGCGAGTACTCGAACACCCATGACGTGCAGTGGTCGTCGAGGTTCGCTGCCTCGGCAGGATCCCTGGCCGTGGAGGTGGAGGGCCCCTTTGCTTGCCCCGAGCCCGATGCCGTGTACAACCGCATGGCCGACACATATTCCACTATCGACCCGGTCGACCTCGAGACGGACAGCTGGTTGCAGTACATGGAGCAGGTGCATAACGCCAACGAGATCGGCGATGTCGGACTCACCGACGACTTCTCGCCCGAAGCGGCCGCTAAACACCTGGAGCGCACCACGTCCTATCTGGAGAGCCTGGACGACGTCAACTGGAACGAAGAGGTCCGCGGTGAGTACCGCGAGGCGCTCGAGCGTTTCCGGGACCGGTTGGATGAAAGAGCGAACAGCTGAACGTCCGACCGGAGCGCGCTGGAAGTCCCCTGCACATCAGTCGGTCTTACGCTCGACACCCTCTCTCTTGAGGTCCCCGCGCATCATGAGCTTCACTAGTTCCTCGAACCCGACCTTCGGCTGCCAGCCAAGGAGTTCCTTTGCCTTCGATGCATCGCCCAGGAGGTAGTCCACCTCAGCGGGCCGGAAGTACTTAGGGTCCACCTCGACGAGGACCTTCCCGGTCGCCGCGTCGACGCCCTTCTCGTCGACACCGCTCCCCTTCCACTCGATATCGATGCCCACTTCCTTGAAGGCGAACTCGATGAACTCGCGCACGGAGTGGGCCTCGCCCGTGGCGATGACGAAATCGTCCGGCCCGTCCTGCTGGAGCATCAGCCACATGGCCTCCACGAAATCGGGAGCATATCCCCAGTCCCTCTTGGCGTCGAGGTTCCCCAGGTGCAGCCGTTCCTGCTTGCCTGCGAGTATCTTTGCGATGCTCAGGGTGATCTTGCGGGTGACGAAGTTCTCTCCTCGCCGTGGAGACTCATGGTTGAAGAGGATCCCGTCACAGATGAACATATCGTATGCCTCGCGGTAGTTCTTAGCGATCCAGTGGGCGTAGAGCTTGGCCACGCCGTACGGGCTTCTCGGGTGGAAGGGGGTATCCTCGTTCTGGGGGAACACCTTGGCCTTGCCGAAGAGCTCGCTGGTGGATGCATGGTATATCCTCGTGTGCTTGTCCAGCCCCAGGAAACGGACCGCTTCAAGGAGACGGAGTGTACCGAGCCCGTCCACATTGGCGGTGTACTCTGGCACCTGGAAGGATATCTTCACGTGTGATTGTGCTGCAAGGTGGTAGATCTCGTGCGGTCGGATCTCGTTGACGAGCCTGATGAGGTTGGACGAATCGGTCATGTCGCCATAATGGAGGATGAAGTGCCGACGGGCCGGGTTCTCGAAGGAGTAGAGCTGCTCGATCCTTTCGCGGTTGAAAGTGCTCGCTCTCCGAATGACGCCATGGACCGTGTACCCCTTCTTCAGGAGGAGCTCTGCCAGGTACGAGCCGTCCTGACCGTTGATGCCGGTGATGAGAGCGACCTTGTCCATGGGTCGGAGGTATGGGCTTTGTCTTTTTATACCCTACAGGTGGCCTATCCTTGCGACTCCTGACGCTCGGCTATGAACGCCTCGAGCTCGGCCCGCGCCCTGCGCACCAATGCGTCCTCTGGGTCCAGCCCGTACTCCCTGTGGAAGTACGCGGTGATGATATCGATGTCCCGGTCCAGGAGGAGGGATGCCTGCATGTACTCAACGGGCACGGCCTGGGGCCAGTCGATGTACACCGGGTAGCCCTCCTCGTGGACGAGGATGTTGAACTCCGAGAGGTCGCCGTGGACGATGCCCGTTCTCGTCACCGCTTCCCGGTAGTCGTCCAGGATGACCTGGCGTGTGGATTTCGGGTCGGTGAGCGATACCCGGTGGAGGGGCGGGGCGGGCAGACCCTCTCCTGCGGTCACCATCTCGGCGGCGACGACGTGGCGGTTCAGCCCGCGGGGGCGGGGGACCGAGACGCCCGCGTCCCAGCACCGTTCGAGAGCGGTCATCTCCACCTGTGCCTTTGCCCTCGGGACGTCAATCTCGCAGTGCCGCAGGTCAAGCTGTTGCCGGCGCCACTCGATGGCGGCGTAGGCAAGGGAGGAGCGGATGTCCTCGAACTCCAGCTGGTAGTACCGGTGGAGCTTGACCGCCACCCATGACCCGTCCGGGGCGGTGGCATTGAGCACGATCGCTTCCTTGCCCTTGCCCACGAGATCGCCCACCGTATCGATGGCGCCATGGTTCTTCAGCTCCCACAGGGCCAGGGTGTCCAGTCCGCGCCCGGTGATGCGCAGCACGGGCTCGTCCCTGTTCCGTGCCTGGATGAGCGCCATCCGATCCAGATCCCCCAGTGACCGGGTCACCTTCATCGTCGACCAGGGGAGCTTGCGGAGCACACGCTCTCGGGGCACCCACTCGAACCGGCCGCGCATCCCGTCGAGGAACCTGAGGACGGCGATGTCCTTGGTGTCCACGGTCCTGTGGAATCGGGCCACGGGCCGATGGGGCCGGGTCAGAGATTTAACTCTGCTGCTAGCCGCTTGCCAGTCCCCAGCCACCGACGCCCATGAGCACGATGCCAACGGTCGTCATGAGGGTGACGAAGCACGCCTCGCCGAAACCCGGATCGGGGAGGGTGGAGACCACCATGGCGGTGAGCACCATTACACCAGCGCCAACGGTGGTCCGGAAGAACGCCATATCGGTGTCGCCGGCCACGCCCATCAGCCCGCGAAGATGACGTTGTACCGCTCGGCAGAGTACTCATCGAAGGATGTCGAGTTGAAGGCGAGGGTGATGCGCTTATTGGACCAGACGCCGGTGTGGTTGCCGCAGCGCGAGGTGCGCACGACCTCGGTATCGGTGACGTTGCAGCATAGGGGATACTCGTTGCCCTCTGCCTCCACCGGCTCGTCCGGAAAGTAGACATAGAGCTCGTACGGCAGGATGATTCGCTGCTTGGCGCTGTTCCCACTGATGAGTGTGATGCTCATGCGGGAGAGGTCGCGGATGGATATCGGGTCCGCACCCCTGTTGCTGATGGTGAGACAGAGGTCGTCCTCACTGCCACAAAGATTATCTTCACAGGAGAAGGGGTTGACGATGTCGAAAGCGTACTTGAGGGGCGGAGGGGGAGGCGTGGTGGACGGAGGCACAGAGATGTAATGCCACAGCAGGCCCGCCATCATGATAGTGATCAGGACCATGATGACGAGGATGACGGGCATGGACTGGCCGCGCGTTCTCTCGCCTTGGGGCCGACACAGTCCCATAATCATGTATTCTCCTCGTGATAGTATATAATACTGCCGCAGCCGGGCCACAGGCACCTCTTGGCATTAGAATTGGGGTAACACGGCTCGGTCGCGTGCTCGATCGGACCGGATCGAAGGCGAGGAGGAACCTATTGGAATGCCTTGCCTGCCCAGCAATAGGCATGTTCATAGCAAACAATTTTTATAAATCTTTACGGGTCGATATCTCAGTATGCCAATCGGAAGTGCTAAGAGAGGTCAAGCCGGGCCCATTCTACTTGTGCTCGTGCTCGTTATCGGCCTTATGGTGGTGGCCTTCGTGGGTAAGTACATCAAGGACACTGCCTCTGAGGCTATGACCAAGGGTAAGAAGGAAACGACAGCCATGGACAAGGAGCTGAGCACTCAGCTTGAGGTCACGGCTATCTATCCGACCGTTGACAACCTGAAGAACGGTTTCTGCGGCGATCCGAACTTGTGTGAGTTGTCGACCACGAACGTGAACGGCGCCAAGCTCATCCTCGAGGTGAAGAACGGGGGCAAGAACCCCATTCGTGCCAACCAGCTGTGGGACATGAAGCTCTACGCGAACGACGTGCCCCTCGCTAACTCGACCGAGTGGGGCATCAGCGAGAATTTCGACAAGGCCTGGGCGGCCGGCGGCACCAAGAACTTCGTGCTGAAAAAGGGCTGCGGCGACCTCGCCAACCTCCCTGGTGGCTCGCTCAACCTCAAGGTTACGCCCCCTGTGGGCAGCGGTGCTACCGTCGAGATCACCTGCGAGAAGTGCTGCAACATGCAGCCTGATAAGCAGGAAGACTGCGCAGCTAAATGCAGTTAAGAATCTCGTAGGACAACAGGTAAAGGGCCCCTTTACTGGGGCCCTTTTTTCCTTTTTTTTTTAAATGAGGATAAGATGATATCTGATATTTCCTCGCCGGGGAGGGTAGGTTTAAATTTATGGCCTGTGAAAGTGGTATGGGAATGGAATGCGTTTGGTGGCAAAAAAGGACGCGAGGTCAGAGCGTGGGAGCACCCATCCTTCTTGTGCTCGTGCTCGTAATAGGCCTCATGGTGGTGGCGTTCGTGGGGAAGTACGCCAAGGACACCACCTCTGATGCTATGACAAAGGGTAAGAAGGAATCCGCGAACCTGGACAAGGAACTGGGCACACATCTCACGATCACGGCCATCTTCCCTACTGTAGACAACCTGAAGAACGGCTTCTGCGGCGATCCCAACCTATGCGAGCTGACCTCCACCAACGTGAACGGGGCCAAGCTCGTGCTCGAGGTCAAGAACTCCGGCAAGAAACCGCTGCGCGCCAATCAGCTCTGGGATATGAAGGTCTACGCCAACGACGTTCCCCTCACCAACCAGACCGAGTGGGGTGTGACCCAGGGGCATGACTCTGTCTGGCAGCCTTCCACTACCAAGAACATCGTGATCGACAGGTCCTGCTCCAACCTCATCGGGCTCCCCGAGGACGCGCTCACCATCGTCGTGAGACCTCAGGCGGGGACCTCCGGCATCATTGAACTCACCTGTGAGCAGTGCTGCGCCATGCAGCCCTCCCGCCAGCTCGATTGCGCTGAAAAGTGCGCGTGAGCCCGCCGTACGGCGGCATCAGCACGAGACGAACCTTTTTAAACCAGCACGGAGCAAACTTGTATAGGGGATACCATGGCACTACCACGGCCCTGTGGGCTGGGACGACGCGGCCAGAGCCAGCCGATCATCATGGTCCTTCTCCTCGTCGTCGGCCTGATGGTCGCCGGCAGCGTCGGAGTGTACCTCAACCGCATGGCCTCAGACGACCTGAACGATGTGGAGAAGAGCAAGGACCAGTTCAAGGAGGCTCTTAACACCAAGATCGAGGTGATCGCGGCCTATGGTACAAAGGACACTACAGGACCGCGCGCCAACGTGTACTGTTCCGGGGGCTGTGAACCGGCAAAGGCCACCATGCGCGTAGTGCTGCTGATCAAGAACACCGGCGAGAACGCCATCTATCGCTCTCAATACGAGAACCTCAAGATCTACATGAACAATAAGCCCCTGTCCAACGGTACCGAATACCGCCTGGACGAGAGCAAGGACCTCACACGTGGCGCCCAGATGAACGTCCCCCTCAATATCACCTGCTCACAGATAGGTAATACGCTCGAGCACCGTGCGGAGTTCAAGGTGGGTCCGCCGAAAGGGACCCCTGGTGTCGGTATCGTTGACTGTACGGCATGCTGTGGTGAAGAGGAGCGGTGCCTCACCGCGTGCTGAGGGCAATGACACCGGACCTGTCCTCCATCGCCGCTCGTATCATCGGGACCTGCCTGGGCGTCGATGATGGCGATGCCGTCCTCATCCGATCGGGCCTGTACGCGCGCCCCCTGGCCGAAGCGCTCGGGCTCGCCTGCACTGGCCGCGGTGCACACCCGATGTTAAGCATGAGCTCCGATGAATACCGTGTTGAGAGCATCACCGCATCGCAGGATGCCGCTCTTGAGCGGACGCCACCACACCTACTGGCCGCAGTGGAAGCGTCGGACGTCGTCATCAACGTAGGCCATTACGAACTACTGCTCCGGGACCCGTCCCTCCTCGAGGGGATATCAGAGGTCCGTCTCTCGGCCTTGCGTCGGGCAGGTATTCCGATCCGCGACGCATTGTTCGCTGGGGGCAAGCGCTCGGCACTGGTCGGCTATCCCTCTCCCCACCAGGCGAAGGTGTTCGGTATGACGCAGGAGGCGTACGAGGACCACTTCTGGGCCGCCCTAGACCTGGACTACGATGCCCTTGGCCGCTCCTGCCGCGTGCTACGAGATGCTCTTGATGGCACCTCCGAAGTGCACATCACCAATCCCGACGGTACAGACATCCGTGTCAACATCACCGGCCGCCCTCTTCTCATGGATGATGGCGTCATCGACGACGAGGACCGGGAACGGGGCCTGAATATGCTCAACCTCCCCGCGGGCGAGGTATGCGTCGCGCCGGTCCTCAAGGGCACCGACGGTACTGCCGTGTTCTCACGCGTGCTCTACAAGGGCGCCGAAGTGCGTGACCTAGCGCTCACCTTTGCCGATGGCGTGCTGGTGGAGTGGCATGCGTCGGCAGGCGAAGATCTCTTTCGCGGTATGCTCGAGGGGGCGACGGGCCATCGGGACCGGCTGGGCGAACTGGGCATAGGCACGAATCCCGCGCTCACCCGGGCCATCGGCTCGCTCCACCTCGACGAGAAGGTGCGGGGGACCATCCATCTTGCTCTGGGCGAGAACCGCATGATGGGCGGGGAGAACGAGTCCTCGCTCCACTGGGACCTCATCATGGAGCACCCGACGCTGGAGGCTGACGGCCGGACCCTTATCCGCGAGGGTGTCCATCGGACGCCATCAATATAACTGATAAGCTCCATGTACTTACTGTGGAGCGTGAGTCGTACGAGTCCATGATCATCGGCGCCATCGTCGTCGTGGGCGTCATTCTCATCCTCCTAATCGGTGTCTTCCTCATCACGGGCTCGGTGTTCTCGGGATCGGGCGAGGACGTCTCGGCCAGGAGCGTCATCCATTCAATCGCCGAGGTCAAGGACGAGGTGGAAGTTATTCTCCTGGTAGGCTTCATCGTCACAACCGCCTACGTCATGGCCAAGCGCAGCCTCGTGGGCGAGGAGCGGGTCATGGTCCATCGCGAGCTCACCAAGGAGGGCGACGAGCTCAAGATCTCGTACCAGATCCTGAACAAATCGACCTTCACGCTGCGTAACGTCACCCTCGAGGTACGGACGCCCCAGGACGTGGAGATCATCCAGGGTTCCAATACCATTGACGTCGGTGACATAGAGCGTGATGAGGCCCGGAACGTGGTGCTGACGGTGCGGCCCAAGCATTTCACGACGGGGACCGTCACCGCTACTGTGGGCTATTTCCACAACAAGTGGCGCCAGGTCCCGATCCGGGCAGTCAGCCTCGGTGCCCTCTATCCCTTCATAGAGCCCGTGGACACCAAGGAGGCAGAAAGTATCTATGCGGCCGTGGGGGACATGTTTATCGAGCGTCAGGTCTTTCGGTTCGAGGTCACACCGCAGACGATGTTCAACGCCCTCATCGGGCGCCTCCAGACGGCAAGCCCCATTCAGCTCTATGCCGCCATCTCCAACGGCGTGTTCGCGGGCCAAGGTGTCTGGGTGGGGCGTGATCCACAGTCCCAGCACACCGTCTGTATCATCGCTGAGACCAAGGACTACCCGGGTATCAAGGGCGGCGAGGTCGAGCTCACCGTGTACTCGGACCTCGACCGTTTGACGTCCCGCTATTTGACTGAGCTCCACCGAACGATCCACGTGCGTGAGGAGGAGCCAATGAAGCGCGACTACCTCCGCGAGCTGGCGGGCCGTGCCCAGCGCTACAGCCTCTGATGGAGCTCGCCACCGCGCAGCGTATTTAAGCTTTCACCGCGGGCCTCACATCCATGCCCGACAGGGGCTACGTGGAGAACCCGCTCATCAGACCGAAGGCCATCGAGCGCCGACTCTATCAGGAGACCCTCCTCGGTACCGCCGCGGGCGCCAACACACTTATCGTGGCCCCGACAGCCCTTGGGAAGACCGTCATCTCGGTCCTGCTCGCCACCCTCAAGCTCACCGCAGAGCCTGAGACGAGCGTCGTGGTTATGGCACCGACCCGGCCCCTCGTCCAGCAGCACGCCGAGAGCTTCCGCGCCATGACGACCCTGGAGGAGGATCGGATCGTGGCGCTCTCCGGCCTTACCTCGCCCGACGCGCGGGCCCGTTTATGGGAACGGGGGCGTGTGGTGTGCGCCACCCCGCAAACTGTCCAGAACGACATCCTCGCAGGTCGGGTACCACTGCGCACCATCGCGCTGATGGTCTTCGACGAGTGCCATCGGGCCGTGGGCGAGTATCCGTACGTATTCATCAGCGAGCGTTACCGTCAGCTGGGTGCAGCGCCCCACATCCTCGCGCTCACGGCCTCTCCCGGGAATGATCGGGAGACCATCGATGAGGTGTGCGCCAACCTCGCCATCGAGAAGGTGGAGATCCGCACCGAGCGGGATCGTGATGTCGAGCCATACGTGAACCCAATCACCGTCGAATGGCGGCGGGTGGACCTACCTGACAGCTTCGTCAAGGTGAGGACCTATCTGGATGCCGTTATCAAGCGTCGGCTCGTCTGGCTCAAGGGCCAGGGACTTCTCCGGACGGCCGATCCCCGCGAGGTCCGACGAAAGGACCTAATCGCGCTCCAGGCACGGATACGGAAGCGGTTCGGTGAGGGCGCCGATCAGTCGGTCTACCGCGCAGCGTCGTACATAGCCGCTGGTCTAAAGCTCCTCCACGGTGTGGAGCTGCTGGAAAGCCAAGGGATGCGTCCACTCGAGCGCTATCTTCACAGGTTGGAGGGTCAGGCGGCCACGGTGAAGGGAGTGCGCATCCTCCTGGAGGAGCCTGAGATGCGTAATGCCATCGTTATCACCCGACACCTGGTCGAGGCCGGTATCAAGCACCCCAAGCTCGCAGAGCTCATCACCATCTTAAAGGAGGCGCTGGGCTCTGGTGGGCGTGTCATCGTGTTCACACAGTACCGTGACTCGGTGAGCGCGGTCGTGGAGGCGCTGGCGGCCGCCGGGATCGAGTCGGAGAGGTTTGTGGGCCAAGCGGGAGATACGGGCCTTACCCAGAAGAAACAGCTCGCGACGCTCGAGCGGTTCCGCGACGGGGCGTTCCCCGTACTAGTGGCGACCTCGGTGGCCGAGGAGGGGCTCGACATCCCCGAGGTGGAGCTCGTTGTGTTCTACGAGCCGGTCCCCAGCGCAGTGCGGACCATCCAGCGGAGGGGAAGGACCGGACGCAAGCGGGCCGGGCGGATGATCGGGCTCATTACACGGGGGACCCGCGACGAGGGGATCTACTGGGCATCAGTGCACCGGGAGCGGCGGATGCGTGAGGAGCTCATCGTCGCACAGGCGGCCGGTACGGACCTTCCTGAGCAGGACCGTGCCCAAAGCACACTGGACCGGTTCGATCGGGCATCACAGGAACAGCCATCCGTAGTGATCTACGTAGATACCCGCGAGTCGAGCGCCTCTCTGGTACGCGCGCTCACTAGGGATTCCGAGGTCGAGGTTCGTACAAAGCGACTGGTGGTCGCCGACTTCCTGGTCTCCGAGAAGGTCGCAGTGGAGCGGAAGCGCACTGTGGACTTCCTCCAGTCGCTCATCGATGGCCGGCTGCTCTCCCAGGCCCAGCGCTTGGCCGAGGCCTACCCGATCCCTCTGATCGTGCTCGAGGGTGGTGATCTCTACGGACAACGCAACCTTCACCCCAACGCGATACGTGGGGTGATCGCCTCGCTCACCGTGGACTTCGGCATCGGGATCATCCCTACACGGGACGAGGCCGACACCGCAGCGTTCTTGCTGACCCTGGCCAAGCGGGAGCAATTGGACCATCCCCGTCGCGTGGCGGTGAAGGGCAAGCGCCGCGTCGATACCCTCGCCGAGCAGCAGGAGCTCGTTCTCTGCTCGTTCCCTCATATCAACATGACACTGGCCAAGCGGCTCCTTGAGCATTTCAGCACGGTCGCAGCGGTTCTCTCAGCATCCGAGGACGAGCTGAGGAAGGTGCATGGCATCGGCGAACGGCTCGCAAAGGAGATCGCTTCGGTGTCCGGTACCCGGTACGAGGCGCGTAAACGCCGGTGAACCCTACACCTCTCCGACAGGTGCCTCGACGTCGGTCTCTTCCGCGACAACGACCTTCTCATCGACTGAGGGCTCGGCTATAGCTTCCCCCTCCACAGGGAGCCCCATCATGATGCGTCCTTTCTTCGATGAGACAAGGTAAGAGATCACCATGAAGCACCAGAAGAGCACGGGCACCAGGATGATGATGTAGATGATGATGAACGCCCGTCGTGCCCCCATAGAGATGCGGAAGGACAGCGGCTCGAGCGTCGTTTCGATCTTCTTGTCGTCCTGACGCACAGTGGGCGGAGGGATCTCCACGTCTCCGTACTTCGTCGCCTCGAGGTCGATGGTAAAGGTCGTGCTCTTCTTCGGCTGAACGGGGACCTTTGGGAACATGATGGTGAGGACCGATGTCGTCGGTTCGAAGGATGTCCTGAAGTCGGGTTTGATACCGGTCACGTTGATCTTCGAAAGGGGGATGTCCTGGACCAGCTCTACCTTGATTGCGGCGGGATCGGGATTGGTTACCGTGTACGTGAGCTTGAGCCCCTCACCCTCGCGCGGCTCGTCCGTTGTAAGGGGGGCGCGCACCACTTCGACATCAGCGGCAGTGCACAGCATGCAGACTAGCATGAGGATTGCCAGAAGGTGACGCGCTGTGACCATGTCGGGGGATCGTGCTCTAACCTTTAAAAAAACTCCGGATTCGGGCACGTAGCCCCTCGCTTTCGTACCAGCACTGTGGGTCCTCGGAAAGATGATCACCGGTCGCACCGTACGCGATGGCGCGGCAGCCGCCGCAGTGGAAACGATACAGACAGGGACCGCATCTTCCCCTCAAGCGGTCCCGATCACGCAGTTCCTCCAGTAGGGGCGCATTGTGCCACACATCCCCCAAGTCGTCCTCATGGAGGTTACCTATGGGGATGGGAAGGCGACGGCAGGCCAGCAGCGTTCCATCGGCCAGGAGTGCCAGACCCCCTGTCCCGATGGAGCACCCCCCGGCAGAGTGACGGGCCCGGGCGAGATAGCACGCGCCGACAGGTACGCCGCGGGCAAGTTGCCACAGGGGATCACGGGGAGGGATGTCCATTTCGCCTTCAAGTTCACACCTATGGTGCAACAGGTCCGTGAAGAGCTCTTGCGTACCTTCTCGGTCCAGGAGCTCATCGACAAGGTCTTTTCCCCGGCCCCAGGGGACGAGCCGAGAGAAACCCACACGGTCGATCCCTTCCTGATGGCAAGACTTGAGCACCGCTTCGACCTCGTCCACGTTGAGCTTGCTCACGGTCATTGAGGCCGTCGTGCTCACACCGGCGTCACGGAGGTGGGCGAGACCGCGCATGGCATCGCACCAGGCACCCTCTCGTCCACGTAGCCGGTCATGGCTCGCTTCGGTACCGTCGATGCTCACCTGCACTGCTTGGACGCGCATGCGCGCGAGTGCGGAGGCGATCTCTGCCGTGATGAGCGTTCCGTTGGTAAGTACCTTGACACCGAGTCGGTGTTTCCGGGCCGCCTTGATGAGCGAAAGGAGGTCCTTGCGGAGGAAGGGCTCACCCCCGGTGAAGTGGATGCGTCCCCGTAATCCCTCATTCTGCAAGAACCGTGCATAACGGTCGATGATGGAGATGCACTCCTCGGTGTCGGATTCATCACCGCCCGCCCCATAGTCGCCGTAACAATGCTTGCATGAGAGGTTGCACCGTTTAGTTACATGCCACTGCAGGAAGAAAGGCTCCCGGTTACGCGGGCACCTAGTCGGCGCATCCACCACAGCTGTCACACGATCCGCAGTCATTGCAATCGCTGCAATCAGAGCAGCTCCCAGAGCCGTAGATCGCTGAGCGTATGATGATGAGAACAATGAGGATGACGAAGAGTATCGGTACGAGGAGGATGGTTAGAGCCATCGGTATTCCCTCCGGTGATAATCTATTTAAATGTGTATCGACATGTATGGGCCGTGAAGTTCATCGACCTCCTCATTGTGCTGGTGGTCATCGCGCTCATTGTCGTCGTAATCTCCAATGCAACCGGGGGCAGTACCTACTACTATGGTTCAGGTCGTCGCCGAAGCCGCTGGTCCTCAGTGAACGTATTCCACTGGGGGAGCAGCAGATCGAGCGGTACCAGATCCCGGGGGTACAGTGCCACCAGATCCGGTGGTAGTGGGATTAAATGACGTATGTTATAATTGATACAAGGAGGATATGAATAATGGCAAGCCCTGCACTAGAGGACATCGCGATGACACTCATCTACAGCGTCGTTGCGGTACTGATCATGGCCTTCGCCCTTCCTATGGCGTTCAAGATCTTCGACTGGATCACCCCCATCGATGAATGGGAGGAGATCAAGAACAAGAACATGGCCGTGGCCATGTACGTGTCGGCCGCTTTCATTAGCTTCGCCCTTGTTATCGTGGGCGTGCTCATCTCCTAGAGGCGTCGACGGGACCATCGGGCACACACGCACCCTAGCGTGAGCTGCCCCTTGCATGACATCCCAACCAAGCATCACAACGAGACGCTAAGGAAGCCCCCCGATTCAACGGCGGAGGAATTGGCGGAGGGAAGGGAGCAGTATCCTCACTGTGGGTTCATCCCCGGTTACAAGCCCTCCTTGTGTATAGGTAGTGTGAGCCGACGGGATCATGGTCGTTACTCAGATCCATATTCAAATGTGCGAATTAGTAATATTCAGGCACAGGGACACTGCTCAGAAGAGATGATGGGGGGAAAGAATAAAGGGTGGGGGCGCGGTTCTCCACGCCCCCGACCGGTCTATGCAAGCTACTTCTTCTTCTTGCCGTGGACTTCGTCCTCGAGCTTCCGCTCCCGGGCCTCGTCATCCTCGAGCTTCTTCTCGAGGCGCTTTTCCATCTCTTCGAGCTTCTTCTCTTTCATCTCCAAGCGCTTCTCACGCTCGGCGATCTCCTCGACCTCTTCCTCAAGGCGCTCTTCCTCTTCCTCCAGTTCCTCCTCCTCGCGAAGGAACTCCATCTCCATCTTGTGCACGTGCAGCATGACCTCGAAGATCATGAGCAAGAGAGCAAGATCGATGAGCACGGACTCAAGGAACGCTTTCTTCTCAGCGGTCTCACCTACGGTCCGGAAGAGCTCCGCGAGCGACCACGTCTGCTTAGTGTGGAGCTTCGCGTTGACGAAGAGAGGGTTCGACGCGCTTTCCCCCTCGAAGGTCTG
This sequence comes from Candidatus Undinarchaeales archaeon, assembly GCA_030753015.1. Taxonomy (GTDB): domain Archaea; phylum SpSt-1190; class SpSt-1190; order JASMDC01; family JASMDC01; genus JASMDC01. The sequence continues at coordinate 26,065 of JASMDC010000006.1, forward strand.
GGCCGCCGTAAAGCGGTAGATATCCTCCATGCTGATGGACTGAATCAGGTAGAAGCAAAAGAAGATCACGAGCAAGCTAACGACGATTATCACGATGTCGTGCTTCTCCATCTCCTTGATCTCTCTGCGAAGATTACGTAGCGGCATTGGAAATCATCCTCGAACGTTCTTTCTTTCCCTCGGAATCAATGCTTTAAATATATTCTTTCACGGAGTAGTGTCTTGAGGGGCCGCTAGGCTCGGAGATGAGACGTCTTGAGGAACATTGCACGTGACCAGCGGGGTGTAATCAACCAATTCTTCGTCATCATTATCGGTATCCTCCTCGTCGTAGTGCTGCTCCTTGTGGGAAACAAGGTCCTCTCGAACATGTTCTGCATGCACTCCGTATCCGCTGTCGCAAACGACGTAGAGCGGGTCCGCGAGACCCTGAGTCGGGTGTACGCGGGAGCAGAAGGGTCCGTGGACTCCATCGAGCTCCACGTTCCGGCTAAAGCCAAGTACTGCTTCATCCGCGGACAGATTTATATCGAGGGCACCTGTGTATCGGAGGGGTACAAGCTACCGAACCTCATCGTCCACAATCCTCAGATTGATAGCGAGATCCGGGCCAAGGTGGAGGAGATGGCGAGCCTCATCGACGCCGCTGACGACGAAACCTCTACATCGACCCTCTGTCTCACTTCCGGTTTCTACTCGGTGAAGTTCGAGCGCACGGCAGGTCATGTGAACCTGTACTCTGTGTTCGGTACACGGGAGTAGACACCGGACGACCGGAGGTTTTTTATTGATGGGCCGCCATCAAGTTCCCGTGAAATGTGGCCGTATCTTCAAAGACCGGCGAGGGGAGGGTGACGTTCCACAGCAAGTGAACATGGTCTTTGCGGCTATCATTGTCACCGGACTTGTGCTCAACATCGCACTGATGCCCGTTATCGATGAAAAGGAGCCCTCTCCGGACCTCGTGGACGAGGAGCGACCAGAGGTCATGCGGAAGGTGGCGCGAAAGATGACGGGGAAGAAGACGGCCCGCATCCTTTCGGACAACCGTACTGGGGACCCTGCTCTTTCCGAACGCGAGCGCCTACGGGAGGATATGAGGACCACGAACAAACGTGTGGCCCTTTCCGTCCCATCGCTTCTTTCTATAAGTAGATCGGGGCCTGAGCGGAGCGTCGTCGTGGCCATTATCAACGATGGCGACGACCGGCGGTGCTTTTGCGTCTATCCGCACCTTGTATCGCTCGACGGACCGGGCTCGTGGGGGTACACGATAGACCGCGACCTCGACTCACTCCACGAGGAGTGGTGGGAGGGTGTGGACGATCCCGACACCGTTAAGGCGCTCATGAGCGCATCTCCTCGCGAGTGTTGGGCTGGCGACGGCAAGTGCAGTCCGAACTTGTGGTTCGAAGGAAGGGCCGACATCACGGTACCACCCGGGAGCCGGGCATCGCTCGGGATGCTCCTGGACATTTCCTCTTCCGCTCGTGAGGCCCCTGTGGGGCGATGGAGTTTCATCGTGGACGTTTGCGAGTACCGGCCCCCGTGCGAGGAATGGGACCCTACCGATCCGTCCATATGCGTGGAATGGATGGTGGGCTGCGAGGCCTGTATGCCGGAACTTTGCCGCCAGGAGCCCGTGTACGCTTGCGACGGGAGGACAAAAGACGACTGCTATTCGTGGTACGACAGTGAACGGTTCATCGTTAATCTGGAAGAATAGCGGGGCCCCGGGGCACTATCTAACACACAGCCCTAACAAGAGCTTTTTAAACGGTAAGCGTGTTCACGGTCTATTAAGGTGAATACCATGAGAAAAGGTTTCCTGAACAAGAGGGGTACCATCCAGATGTCTTTCACTTTCTTAGTGATGGTTATCCTGGGCGGTCTGATGCTGACCGTCGGTGTAAAGTACATCAGCAAGATGGCAAGCAGCATCATGGGGATGTCGGATGAGGTTTCGGACACAATGCGTGAGCGCATCCTTAACGATATCAAGACCAAGAACGAGAAGGTCATGTTGTCGATCCCCACCTCGATCAAGATGACACGAAAAGAGCGGCGGCGTGACATCTCAGTGGTCATAAATAATATCAGCCCAGAGACCAAATGCTTCTGCGTATTCCCGCACCTGCTGGGCCTTGACGGCCCTGGCTCGTATAGCATTGAGGTCTCCAAGAGCTCCATGCAGGGATCGCTGTCAGCGGGGACCGACTGGACCTCCGTGACGGATGAGGACCAGTTGAAGAAGAAGCTGAAGCGGTACACGCCCCAGGCGTGTTGGGCCGGTGCTGGTAAGTGTAAGCCCAACAACTGGTTCGTGGGCGAGGCCGGTATCCGCGCAGATGGCGAGCAGGCCAACGATGTCAAGGTCTCCCTTGAGCTCCCGCGCGACCCGCTCGAGGCCCCTAACGGCCGCTGGGCGTTCACGGTCGAAGTGTGCGAGTACAAGCCCTCCTGCCCTGGTGGCTTCGAGGACGGTATCTGCAAGGAATGGGGCGAGGGCTGCAACGCCTGTATCCCCGAGAACTGCCGTCAGAACCCCGTGGACAAGTGTCAGGGGAGCAACGCGCAGAGCTGCTACCTCTGGTACGACTCGGCGGCTTTCCACCTCCAGGTCCACAGCGAAGAGTAGGGAAAAGAGGGGAAGGATGTATCGGCCCGGGGGTCGTGCCGCGCGCGGCCCCCCGACCCTCATCATAATCAACTTAAAGATAGCCCGTTCTAAATCACGCATCAATGGGTGATACACTAGAGGACTACATCAAGGACTGTTTCAAGGACGGCTATACCGAGGACGAGGTTCGCGAGCGTCTGAAGGAGGCCGGCTATGAGCAGGATGAGGTGGAAGAAGCTTTCAACCACCTTCTCGGAGGCGCGTCAGAGGACACCGGAGAGAGCGTTGACGAGGTACCCGAGCCCGAGGCGCCACCGCCGCCAATTGCCAAGCATCGCGCTCGGCGGGGCAAACCGTCCATGCTCCCGGCCGTGCTCTTCCTCATCCTCTGCGGTCTTCTGCTGCTGGTGGCGGGATACTACTACCTGTTCGTTATGGAGATGGACTGTACAGGTGATCCGGAGAGCTTCAGGACCAGGTTCGCTAACTGTCGCCCCGCCCGGACAGGTCTCGATGCAGGGGGCATGTCCGTGCAGTTACGGATCATCGATGGCAGCGGAGGGCGGTGCAATGTGGAAATGGTTGTCACAGGATACGCCGTGACGGAGGAGGCCCTCAAGGCCGAGGCAGAACTGCTACGCGGTAAGTCCATGGTATGTCGACTGACGACCATGCCTTCCTCGCTCGAGAGCGCCGCGGCCGCGGAGAACGAGTGTGAAGGGGACCTGCTTACTGCATTGAAGGAATCCGGGCGCCTTGACGGAGAGGCGTGACACCGAGCGCCAAGTTATAAAGCCTGGGAGGGACACGGTACAATTGGGAGGATCGAGCCATCGGGAAATGATGATGAACGTGTGGACTGGACGCCGCGGGAGCGTGGCCTGGTGGTTCACTGTCATCATGGGCATGATGGCGGGCGCTGTGTTCTTCATGCTCGCCTATAGGTTCATGGTCGGAGAGTCCGAGGTTCTCCATATCTCGACCGGCCAAGCGCTCATCTCAGGCATTAACAACTTCATCTCGATCGCTATCGGTTCCCCTTCCGAGATGGAGCAGGTATATTCCCTCCCCTCCTTCGGCAAGGAGAAGTACACGCTCTCGTTCGAGGACGAGATTGTGCCTCAGGCGACAGGCGAACCCCTTCTCAAGAAGAAGCTCTACATCGACCTGGGTGAGTCGAAGGTCGACCTAACCCTCTCGGCACGGAACATCGTCTCCTCAGAGATAAGGTACCCGCAGTTCAAGCAGCTCGCTATCAAGAAGTTCTCCATGGCCAATACGTTCTCATCAGTCTCCATGACCACGAACATCGTGCTCATATATCCTCCTCTGGAGATGATCATCATCCCGGACTGCGTTGGCGCCACGGGGCATGAGGACGAGTCCCAGCGACAGAAGGAGCTCATCTCGAAGATCACTGATTCGCTTTCCAACTATGACGAGGTCATCATCCCGGGCGATAGGGAGTACATGTTCTTCACCAAGAAGAAGTCGCTGACCATATCGTATGCCTTCGATCTGGACATGGTCCGCAAGCGAGCGGGGCTCGAGAGCGCATGTGATTACAACGTGATCGAGCACATACTCGCCACAAATGCCAAGGGCATATTCTTCCCCAACCAGAACGCCAAGAAGGTCGTGGTCGTCATCACCCAGTCCAACCAGCAACCAGACGCAATCAAGGCAGAGGTCGCAGCAGCCATCCCACGAGTGAACGCCACCGACGTCATCGTGCTCCAGCGCTCAACCAACGACGCCCACCGAGACTGCCCCTATCGTACGCGGTTCGAGCTCAACGTGTTCAATCAGGAGACCTACATCGAGCACGAGTTCGCCTACTACTTCTGCCCAACTCAGAACGCCTACCCGCTACTGCAGTACGTGGTTTCCCCCGACGGACCCTTTTACGCGGCAGCCTACCAATACAACCAGCTCTATTCCTACATCAACCGTACCAAGCGCAAGACTCAGGTCCTCAAGCGTATATTCTGTCCCAAGGGTCAGGACTGCCCATGTCCCCTCAGCGGTAGCTATGACAAGGACCAGAAGTTCTATCTCAATAAGGTTCAGGTGGAGCTCGAATCAATCCTGGCGGCGCTCGAGGGCTACCGTGATCCCCGAATCCTACTCGAGACCCTGGACGGGATGAGCGATCCCGTGCTCTACGATGATCAGTATTGCATCCACGCACCACCAGATGCGTCTGCTCTCTCCAATTGCATTGTCACCCAGAGCATCGGCGGCCGACTCTCCTCTAAGCAATCGAAGCTGCTGGAATGCAGCCTTCCGAGGGTGTGAACCATGGCGCGACGTGACCTGCTCAGGAACCGGCGCGGCCTGTCAATGAACTCCATCGAGATGTACATGACCATGTTCTTCCTGTTCTTCATGTTCTTCTTCTTCATCATGATGGTGGCCAAGGTCCAGCGCTCCATGAACATGAGCAAGTTCTCTGCGACCGCTCACGATATGGTATTCGAGATAGCAGAGCGCGTATCGTCCTCCGAGTTCCTTGTGGCATCGAGCCCGTCCGGTCAGAAGAAGACGGCCGTGTTCGATCCCATCAAGCTCTCCACTGCAAACTACGACGACCTAAAGGAGTACCTCCAAGAGAACAGGATCGACTGGGAGATCGAAGTGTTCGATCTCGAGGGAGACTATCGCGAGAAGATAGACAAGTGCTACAAGGACTATGCTCAGGACATGGAGGATTGTGAGGATACCGCTTCGGAGTGCCGCTTGAGGGCCAATGAGGAGCCCACACGCAATGATCGCGAGCGGGAGATCCGGCGGTGCCAGAACGGAGCGGTGGATTGCCGCCTCGGCGACGCTACCAAAGGGGAGACCCGGCTGAGCAATTGTCGTAAGGAGGAGCGGCGACAGTTCGACTGCTCTCCTGGAACAGTCGACTGGGATAAGACCGTCAACTCTGTGGGGACGACCGGACAGATGTGTGAGAACGCGGATGGGTGCGCCGCGGCGTACCCCGGGTGGCTCACGCCCAATCCAGATCCCGGTACCAACCTCATGGACCCCAGTGTTCACGTGAACATAGATTGCATGCGCTGTGCCTACTGGCGTATCGGCCCCTCCGACCGTAACCTCCAAGAGCTGCGAGAGGGGCGTCAGAAGAGGGTAATCAAGCGCAAGATCATCTACGAGTTCCCCGCGGCCATCTCATACTACTGTGACGGCCGACCGACCACCCTACGCACCAAGCCCGTGCACCTTGCCGTGCTACGGGTGGCGGCGATCGAGTACGACTGGTGATAATATGGCGATGAGAAGACGACTGTTCATCGGCTCCATTCGATCACAAGCAGGCATGCTGGGAGTGGTGCTCATCGGTGCCGTCATCATGGTGGCCACGATCATGCTCGTGCGACAGTCGCTCACCTCGGGGGCATATGGCATCGAAAAGAAGTACTTCGACCGTACAGTGAACAACGCTCTCCTAGGCCTGCTGTCCGCCACCGATGACGACCTCGAGCAGCATATCACTATCTACGATCTCATCAAGTCGGCCAAGGAGGATAAGAAGGTGGGCATCAAGGACGCCAAGACCTACACACCGCCGGTGATCCATAAGAAGATGCGGATGTTATCCAATCGCTTTCTAGAGCGATACAGCATGCACTACTATCTTTACGTGGGCTCCATCGACCGACCCATCCTCACTGCAGGTGACTACGAGAAGTACAACAAGTGCAAGACCGATCCCAAGTGCCGGTTGCAGGTGTATACGGACCAGTTCGAGGATATCTATCTCTATATCTTCCGCACATGCTGGACAAGTGCCGACGGAAAGGGCCAGTGCACATGAGGTGAATGTCATGTTACGGGCGTTCGCGGACTGGATGACACTCTATGGCCACATCATCCGCACTCAGCGCTCCGGCGACCTCCTGGCACAATTGAGCCTTGCAGTATCATGGTTCTGGATGCTGGTCTTCATCGCGCCGTACATCCCATTCGTCGAGCATATTCCCTGGCTGGACCGCATCGCATCATATGCCACCCGGCGTGCGTTCGGTATCAGCCTGCGCTTCATGATACTCGTGCTACTTCCCCTGATCATGGGGTTCTTACACGGCGCGAACGATGCCTTCCGACGGCGCAACCGCTATTACCCGCGGACCTATGCCGAGATACGGAGGGGTGTCGACCAACTCCTCCTAGAGACAGGTACGGTAATGGACGCAATAGGGCTCGTGCTCATCTCTATCGGCAGGGGGTGGTTGGCAATGTTCCGGTGGCTCATCAACCACCTGTTCGTGTACGTGTCAGCGGCCCTGGACATCCTCGTTGAATGGTCGTCGGGTGCGGCGCTCGATTCATTCCTCGTCACGGGACGGCCTCAGGATCTACGGACGCTCGCCTCGTTCATCTCTCAGGAGCTGGAGGCCAGCGGTCAGCGCGTCACCTTCTGTGGCGTGGCCACGGACGAGCACGGGGCCCGGGGCGCGGCGCTGAAAGGGCTGGACCATGCCCTGGGGGTGCACGGTTTTATCCGCTCGCCTCGCTTATCCCTAATGGTGGGTGAAGCGGGGGTGGCTGGTGTAGGTGATCGTGAGGCCTTGGGCGCGTTCTATCTCAGGGTAAGGAACCGCCTCCTCCTACACCTTCTCCGCTGCTCCCACCCTGACGCGCTGGGACCCGAAGAGACGCTCAACGGCGGAGAGGCGCTGCCGCCCGGTACCGTGGAGGCTCTCGCCAGCGATGAGGACGTCACCATGGATGATCTGCAGGTGCTGGCGCTCAAGCGGGCGCTCGTTGAGGGGGGACCTTTCCTTCCAGGAGCTTAGAGGGCCGAACGATATGTCAGGGAGTAGACCCGCCGTCGTCATCATCATCCTGCTTCTCGTTGCGTGCATCGTCCTCCTCGCCAAATGCGTCAGCCTCGTCCGGGACAAGACCGAGCTCGAGCAAGAGCTGCAGGAGATCCGATGGGAAATGGATGACCGCTTGTCGTCCGTCAGAGACTTCGAGGGACACGCTCTCACCCTACTCGCCGAGCACATGCTCCCGATCCTGCTCTCAGGAACGGATGAGAACCTGGAAGGGAACATCACGGTCAGTGAGCTGGTCCAACACGCAGGCAGGGGCGGGAAGGTAGATATCAAGGACGCGGTCAGCTACGTCCCCGTGGTAATCCACCGGAAGATGGGCCCCTTTGTCGAGAAAGACCTCAAATCCCACGGGATCGCGTACTACCTGACCGCGGGTCCTATCGGCCGGCCGTTCCTGGAAGCGGGCGATACGCGTGGTTACAACGCTTGCCTCTCGGACGTCCAATGCAGCCTCGTAACAGGGAACGCCCGGGACGGGAACGTGATCCTGATGCTCTTCAGAGAGGAGTACGGGGTCCGGCCCAACTCACGATTGCCTCTGCCGCCGATGCCGCTCGTACCCTAGAAGTTTGACATCAGCTCCTGCTTCTTCTGGGCGTACTCCTGCTCGCTGATGAGTCCCTGCTCGAACAGACCCTTGAGCTTGTTGAGCTTGGACCCGATGTCGTCGCCCGCAGGTGCTGCAGCGGCCACGGGCTGTGGTGCGGCCTGCATGGGCTGCTGCTGCCACTGACGTGTCGCCATCTGTTGACGCTGCTGCTGCTGCATCATCATCTGCTGCTGCCACATCTGCTGCTCGGGGGACATCTGCTGCTGCTGACCCGTTATGCCCACGTTGACGTTCGAGGTCCGCGAGGCCTGCATGGCCTCCTGGTACGATTCCTTCTCGTACTTCTTGCCGAGGATGTCGGGGCTCTTCTCAAGGATCTCCATCTCCTTGAGCTTTAGCGCGTCGATGCCCATCTCCTGGGCCATCTTCATCCTTTCCATCTCCACGGACATCTCCGACTTCTTCTTCATCATGGAGATCTCCTGGAGCTTCAGCGACTCCAGCGCCTCCTTGATGTTGTCGGGTACGTTCACGCCCTGGATCTCAAGACGCTTGTAGTCGATACCGCGGACGCTGAAGAGCTCCTGGAGCTTGGCGCGCACGACAGAGATGAGCACATCCCGCTCGACGTAGATCTGCTTGACATCGAGGTTGGAGAGCTCTGAACGGATGACTCCCTGGATGTTGTCCATGAGCTGTGCTCGGAGCATCTGTGTGTTGTACAAAGGCTTGCCTGCCAGCACCTGGGTGTAGAACAGCTTGGAATCGCTGATCTGCAGTTCCATGGTACCGAAGGCCCCTACTCGAACATTGTCCTTGGAGAACGTCTCGGGCAGGCCCCACTTGAACTCGAAGGGTCGCAGACGCACGTACACGAACTGAGAGCTGCCCACGAGGGGCATGTTCGAGGTCACGTGACGTCCGGCACCGAATTCCTGATAGATCTTTCCGTCGCGGATGAACAGACAGCGCTCGTACTCATTGACGAGGAAGTGTGGGATGCGCCCCACGTCCACTATCTTCGCGAGCTCTCCGGGCTGCCATTCTACAGTATAGGCTGATATCGGCATTGATTACCACCTCTGGATAATGTCCTCAAGTCGTTTGACGTCGCGCAGGAAATCGTCCTTCGTATCGTAGTTGGGCCTCTTCTTCACCCACTCGGCGAGGGAGTTCTGCACGTCGTTCCATTCGTCGCTGTGCTTCTCCTTGAAGGCGGCGATGTTCCAGTCGCCCTTCTCCTGAAGCTTTGCGAGCATCTGGTTCACGCGGATGAGGGATTCGTAGTCGCCCCCCTCCTGGAACGTCCACTGGATGCGGCTGTCCATGTACTCGGCGGACCGCCGCAGGTCATTGATCATTTTACGGATGTCGTCATGGGCGGCGATGGCCGCCTGACGACGCTTGTCACGGAGCATATAGATGTAGTAGATTATGCCGATGACCACGATGGCGCCCGCGATCTGGATGGCCATTTCTTCTTGGGTCATGAGCAGCACCTACGAGAGATCGACGTCGTCCTCGATGGTGACTACGCCGTTGATGACGTCCTTGCGTCGTTCGAAGTCCTTGCGGATAACCTCGATCTCCCGCTGGAGGTCGAGGATCTCCTTGAGCGCCGTGTCGGGGGCCCCCATGGCCTTGTCGGTGAGTTCCTCGCAATGACGCTGGAAGTTCTTCGACTTGATGATTATGCGGCCGTCGTAGTTAGCCAGACCTTCCAGCGTGTTCTCCTTGACCTTGACCTGGTCGAAGAGGCCGCCGTAGCCGTACTCTGCCGAGCGGATGGTGGCCATCACGACATCGACCTGGCTGCGCAGCTTCTCCGCCATGGGGAGGCTGTTGCGCTGGCCCAGCTGAAGGAGCATTGCCTGGAGCTGGTCGACCGCTCCCTTGCCATGCTCGAGGAAGAGCACTGCCTTGTCCCTAATGAGCCGGTCGGTCTCCCTTCGCCGCTCCTTGCTTGCATATCCGCCATACCCCGGTATGAGGTTGACGAGCTTGTCCTTGATACCGTGTTCGAACTCGATAGCCATGTGATCTCCTCCTTATAATCCAAGCATCCGGCGGTTCACCTCACGACCGACGAAGAGCTCCACCTCGTCCTCGGCCATCTCGATGCTGATCGCCTTGTCATCCTCCGTCCATCCGTCGATGTAGTCGACCTCCTCTTCATAGTCAACTGCGAATGGGATCTGGCCTTCGACGTGGGTGATGCGGGCGGTGCCCACCTCCTCCACTGTGACGGACATCCCGTTGATATTGATACGCGAGTTGGCCCGTACACCGGGCGGGACGGGGGTCTTCAGTCGCTTCTTGAAGTACATGGTCCAGTCCCCATCGTCGTACTGCAGCCACCCGAGGGTGCCGTCTGAGAACTCGCACATGTACTCGTACCACGTATCACCGTCCTCGGAATACTCGAGGATGCCTGAGACAGTGAAGGGCTGCTGCCCGCGGAAGTTACCCTGCATACCGACCTTGAGCGGACCAGCGGATGTTTTCTTGGGGACGAACTTGCCCATCTTTGTCGGATTTTGCTCGATGTCGAGCTGGTTGATGACGTCGCAGAACTCGCACTTGATGGTCCTGACATCAGGATTAGTAAGCTGGAGCGGCGCCCCGCATTTCATGCATGTTATGGCCTTCGTCATGCGCTTCCCCCTCCATGTGCGCACCCCTAAAAGCAAGGACAAGATTTATATATCCCACGACGTTATCGCGGCGCATACCGGCTCAAAGGAGATGGATTGCATATGGGCCTTAGACCATCAAAATGCTACCGGGATGTTAAAAACCCGGCATACACGCGTTATTCACGAAGACTCCCCCGGAAATCCTACATCAAGGGAATTCCGGGCTCAAAGGTCGTTATGTACGACATGGGCAATAAAACGGGTTCTTTTACCACGGAAGTCTCTCTGGTTACCGCGGAACGCAAACAACTGAGACATAACGCTCTGGAAGCGGCACGCGTCGCGACGAACAAGTATCTCACCAAACAGCTGGGAAAGCTTGCGTATCGTCTGAAGATCCGTGTCTGGCCTCACCACATCATGCGAGAGAACCCTATCGCTAGTGGTGCGGGGGCGGACCGGTTCCAGACCGGCATGAAGAAGTCTTTCGGCAAACCCATCGGCAGGACAGCCCGGGTGAAGGCCAACCAGAAGATCATGACCGTGTATACCGATGAGCTGAACATCGTCGCGGCGAAGGAGGCCCTGTACAGGGCCAAGATGAAGCTTCCGAACCGTTGCCTGATCCTAGTGGAGAAGGTGGTGACACCACATGCCTGAAGATTTACCTAGAGAACAGAAGTTCGTACTGTGGTTCGATGAACTGCGCAACACAGACGTCCCCCTGGTGGGCGGCAAGTCCGCCTCGCTTGGGGAGATGACATCCCAGACCAAGGTTCCTGTCCCCTACGGGTTCGCGACCACAGCGGCCGCATATGAGGTCTTTCTCAAGAAGAGTGGCCTGCGGGAAACAATCGCCAAGATACTCTCGCAGCTCACGGATCCCGAGGACTCCCAGATGCTCCAGAAGGTGGGCGAGGAACTCCGCGAGACCGTGAAGTCCGCTGATATCCCCCCCGAACTGGCCGAGGCCTTCCGCAAGGCCTACCTCGAGCTCGCTGCCAAGTACCAGGCGCAGACCGGTACTACGGACCTTCCTTATGTGGCGGTCCGGTCGAGCGCCACCGCCGAGGACCTGCCTGACGCATCCTTTGCTGGACAGCAGGAGACCTATCTCAACGTCCTTGGCGCCGAGCAGGTCATCGAGCTTGTGAAGCACTGCTACGCGTCGCTCTTCACCGACCGCGCGATCTACTACCGCGTACAGAAGGGTTTCGAGCACATGGATGTGGCCCTCTCTGCAGTGGTCCAGCTCATGGTGTACTCAAAGTCCGCCGGTGTGATGTTCACCCTCAATGTGTCTAACGGCAACCGGGACCAAGTGGACATCGAGGCCGCTTACGGCCTGGGCGAGTACGTGGTCCAGGGCAAGGTATCCCCGGATAACTACACCGTGTCCAAGTCCACCGGTCAGATCGTGGACAGGGACGTCAACATCCAGAACGTCCAGCTCATCCGCAAGCCCGAAGGAGGCGTGCTGGAGGTCAAGGTGTCCCCGGAGGACAGTAAGTCTCAGGTGCTCACCGACGATCAGATCCTGGAGCTCGCCAGCTACGCCAGGAAGATCGAGGACCACTACGGTCGACATATGGACATCGAGTGGGGGCTTGACGAGCGCACCAACCAGCTCTTCATCCTCCAGGCGCGCCCCGAGACCGTGTGGTCCCAGATGCCCGCCCCAGAGGCGGCCGCTCCCGCCGAGGCCGGAGCCGCTGCTGGCGTTGCCACCACAAGCGAGCGCAACGTCATCGTGAAGGGGACCGCTGCCTCGCCGGGCATGGTGTTCGGCAAGGCCATGGTGTACCCCAAGGACGAGCTCGAGGAGCAGATGGAGAAGCTCCAGGCAGAGGGCAAGATCAAGGAGGCCGAGCAGCTCGAGAAGGAGTGGAAGGCCAACGTGCTCAACACCTTCGAGAAGGACACCATCCTCGTCACCGAGATGACCGACCCCGACTGGGTGCCGGCCATGAAGAAGGCGCTTGCCATCGTGACCAACTCCGGCGGCAAGACCTGCCACGCGGCCATCGTGTCCCGCGAGATGGGCATACCCTGCATCGTGGGAACCTCCAACAAGGGCACACGCGTTACCGACATCCTCAAGAACGGCGACATGATAACTGTGGACGCCAGTGCTGGTGTCGTGTACGAGGGTGTTCTGGAAGAGGCCGTGAAGAAGGCCGAGGCCAAGGCCGCTCCCGCCACGGGTACCGTGGCGGCCGAGTTCTACCAGGCCACGGGCACCAAGGTGTACATGAACCTTGGTAATCCCGACATGGCCGAGGAGTATGCAAAGCTTCCGTGCGACGGCATCGGTCTAATGCGGGAGGAGTTCATCTGGGGCACCTTCATTGGCAAGCACCCTCTCCACCTCATCGAGATCGGCCAGGCCAATGTCGTGGTGGAGAAGCTGGCCGAGGGCATCCGCACCGTGGCACAGGCCATGAGCCCCCGCCCCGTGATCCTGCGGCTTGCTGATTTCAAGTCCAGCGAGTACAGGGATCTCGAGGGAGGCGAGAAGTACGAGCCCAGGGAGCCAGCGCCCCTCCTCGGCTGGCGTGGAGCCTCGCGGTACTACGACGAAAAGTACATCGAGGCCTTCAAGCTGGAGCTCGAGGCGATCAAGCAGGTGCGCAACGAGTACGGGCTCACCAACGTGCATGTGATGATCCCGTTCTGCCGCACTGTCGAGGAGTGCCGCAAGACCGTGACCATCATGGAGGAAAACGGCCTCAAGCGCGGTCCGGACTTCCAGATCTGGGTGATGGCGGAGATCCCCTCCAACATCATCCTGGCCGACAAGTTCAACAAGTACGTTGACGGGTACTCCATCGGCTCCAACGACCTGACCATGCTCCTCATGGGGCTGGACCGGGACTCGGACACCATCGCCCACATTGCGGACGAGCGGAACCTGGTGGTCAAGCGCGCCATAAAGCACCTCATCGAGGTGGCCCACAAAGAGGGCAAGACCGTGTCCATCTGCGGGCAGGCGCCGAGCTTCTACCCGAACTTCACGAAGTTCTTGATTAAGTGCGGCATCGACAGCGTGTCGGTGAACCCGGACACCGTGAAGGCGACCAAGAACCTCGTTGCGGCCGTGGAGCAGCGAATCCTTCTGGACACTGCAACCGGCAAGGGCCTCGCGGACGATCCGGACCTTGTGTGGTAGATCGAGCGTAGAACCTGAAGAAGGGGAGGGGCTTTGGCCCCTCCCCGACCTTTCTTTTTCAAGTTGTTACAGGTTACGTAAAGCTTCTCTGTCGCTTGTGTGCGGCGTTAGTGCTCAAGCGGAGATGAGGGACCGGAACTCGTCGGGCGCGAGCTCACCCGTACTGTCTACCTCGCAGCGAGCGCGTTGCGTCACCTCGTTCGAGGCGTTGAACCAGTCCACATACGTCATGGTGAACTCGTGCTCGGCTGGATCCTCGGGGACGACCGTCGTCTCCGGAGCGGCGTACCCGAATCCCGCTGTGCGAAGGGAACGGTCGCTGCGCACCATGAAGTTGTTCGTAGTACCCGTATCGAGATAGACGCCTTCAGAGCGAAGGGAGTCGAAGAGCCCGACCGCCTTCCCGTCCCGTTCCACGCGCAGTCGCTTCCCGTCAATGACGGCATCATCGTTCCACATTTGCATGTGACCGCCGTGCTGCGGTGTGTACTCCTGGACGGCGATGTGAAGTGCGATGTCGTCGTTGTAAGCGACGGTGATGTGACCGTAGAACCGGGGGACGTCCACGCAATGACGGGCAAGAGTGTCCCGCATCGAGGGTGCCGTGGAGAGGGCATAGTTATTCGCCAGCTCCTCCTCCATGTGCTCGAGCTCGAATGGTGGGGCGTGCCGGTAGAGGTCCTTGAGAGCGCTCACGTGGGAGCTGTCCTCGTCGCTCTTGAGCCGTTCCTTCGCTTCCGGTGTCCACGATGCATAGACCTTCAGCACCTTCCCAGCGTCCTCGTTCACGAAGGCGCGGCAGTCCTTGCCGCCACCGAGAAAACGGTAGCTAGGTAAGCGCTCATCGACCAGTTCCTTGACCGCGTCCGAGATAGCGGGAGGTATCTCGTAAGGCAGCCAGGCTCCAGCAGTGAACTCGTAGTCATTCTGGGCAGCAGCCAACTCTTCAGTGTCCTTGGTACTGTAATCCCCTACAACGTCCTCCAGCGAATAGACGGTCATGATGGTCGACACCGGTCGTTACTGCGGGACGTGGATGAATCGCTCTTTTAACGTTTCTCATGGGGTGGGCGAGTGATAAACAAGCGCACGATGAGGGCGCCCCCCCCCTAACGCAGACCTTCGGCACCGCCGTCATCTTTTTAATACTTCCCGGCCAAACAACGCTCATGAGGTCGGCAGTAATCACCTTGCTGCTCGTTGCACTGCTCCTTCAACCAGCCCTTGCCATCCCCAGGGCATTGTGGGAGGGTATGGACTGGGGTCGCATCCGACCCCTGTCGGAAGACCCGCAGGACGATCATCGATTCGGGGACGTGGACATCAAGGCTCTCTACATTACCCACGACAATGAGTACTTGTACATCAAGGTGGACCATCACACACCAGTGCAGCCGACCACCAACTACGAGTTCGCTCTTGACGTCTTCGAGCCAACGGACGACGTCGTGGGCTACGCAACTAATTTCTTCCCTCGCGGCACGCTGCTCTGGTACGAGACGAAGAACGTGAACGGGGAGTTCGCACGGGTGCAGGCCCGGCCCGGGGGAGCGGCGATCATGTACCGGGGAACCGAGGTCCAGATCAGGATCCCGCTCAACATCACCAACAGTAACTATAGATTCAAGGTACAGCTTACTGTTTGGCCCTCCGGCGACTTTGAGGAGGGCTCCGACAGGATGGACAATCCCGAGTGGACCGAGTATCCCCCGGGAGGAGGGGAAGCAACACCGGTGGCCGTTACGCTCCTTCCTACCGCGACCCCCGCCCCAACGCCCACGCCCGTCCCTGTGTGGCAGGGTGTGAGCTGGCAAGGGGTCGCCCCGCTGGCCACGGATGCCCAAGGGGACCACGACCTTGGGACCGACCTGCGCTCTCTCTCCATCAAGGAGGACACAGAGTACATCTACCTCAAGGTCGACCTCCATACCGACAGCAATAATCCGTTCCATATCTACGACATACTGTTCGATACCGACGGTGATGCGCGCGCCGACTACGCTGCTAACATCAAGCTGAGCAAGGAGTACCACTTCTACCAGCACGCACCCTCGTTGCGGGAACTGCCCACCGAGGGAATGGCGGTGGTGTTCGGTCGCAATTGGATGCAGGCACGCATACCCAAGCTCTCGGACCTCAGCGAGTACCGGACAGCGGTGCGTGTATGGCCCGCAGGCACCAATTCACCCCAGGCGGGGGACATGCTATACGAGACGGGCTGGTCCGAACCTGGTGCCGGTGCTGACAGCGGGGGCGACTCGTCCACCGTCGTCATCATGGGCGTCGTTGTCCTGGTGCTCGCAGTGGCCATCATGCTCGGACGCGGGGGCGCACAGCAAGCGTAGGGCAACCCCATGGGAGCGCTCGATCCTCTCACGCTCGTCCCCGTCGTGCTCCATCTCCATATCTGGGCCCTCGCTCTCGTTCTTGTGCTGCTCGTTCGACGCCACCACCGCGATGTGCTCGACCTTCCTCGCGAGGTCCGTAACTGTCTCCTCCTGTTGGTCTTAGTAGCTGCGGGGCTCCGTCTCAGCAACCTCGAGGCAGCAGCGATAGTGTACTCGGACGAGTTCGAGGTACTGCTCTCGGCCCGCCACATGCTCGTATACAATCGGGTGGGCTATCCTCTGAACCTTCGTCTCCTCCCGCCCGCCCACCGGTCAGGCTACCCCGCCCTAACAACTGTCCCCCTCGCTCTCCTGGGCGGGACCGACCGAGCGGCAGCCCTTGTATCGGCGATCGCGGGAATCCTGGCAGTTCCTCTGACATTTGCGCTTGTACACCTCCTCTTCCGTGATCCGTGGGGGGCGCTCGCGGCGGCGGCTCTTGTCGCTCTCAGTCCGGAGCACGTACGCTACTCGATCACAGGGTGGAGTGCAGCATCGTCCTTTACCTTAACGCTCCTGGCCCTGTTTCTTGCGGTCTATTCATCCCGCCGAGGCCGGATTCTTGCATGGACGGTGGCGGCCGCCATCGCGGCAGGTCTTGCCACTCAGGTGCGCACGGCCGATACCGTGGTCGTTCCCGTTATCGCTCTTTACCTCTGGTATGGGACGGGGGCTCGACGAGCGGCTCTCTTCACAGCAGTGGCGCTGGTGCCCTCTCTCCTCCTCCTCGCTGCTCTCCCGCCGGGTACAGCGCCAGAGGGTGGGCTCCCCTCTCCTTGGGCCGAGGGCGCCTTCGAGGAGTTCTCTTTCGACAAGGTCCTCCAAGAGGAATCGGACATCGGCACCAAGGGATCGTTGCCAGGTTACCTCCTCCATGTGTTCGCCGGGGTGCGCTACTGGACGCCCGGGCCGCCTGAGCCGTCGGCCGATCCCATAATCAGGGTGCTGGGGAACCAGCGGGGTGACGTAGATCCGCTGGTCGTGTGGGCCACCCTTCTGGCCGTCTCAGGTGTGGCAGCGCGACCACGACGTGGTCATGTCCTTGTGCTGGGTTATGTACTGACGCTCATCGCAGCCAACAGCTTCTTCGCCTCTGATCCACGTCACGTTCTCAACGCAGTGTGCCTGCTCCCGGTGCTTACCGGGGCCGGTCTCGGTGCACTCGCGAGCTCGTTCCCGGGTGGTGGTCGGACGGCGGCGGCTCTGCTGGTGATACTGCTCCTCCGGTTCCATACCCAGGGCACGGCCGTGATGCTCCAGCTCCATGCCGGGAAGGCGGGAGCGGCAGCGGGCCCTCTCGACGACCTATTCTTCCAGAACGCACGCATCGGCCGATGGCTGGCCGCATCGCCCTTCAGAGACTGCACCGTGATCTCCTCGATCCCGCTGGCCACTGCGTTCTATACCGGTAGCTCTGCTGTGGATATCCGTGCGGCCGCCCGTGATGAAAAGCTACGCGATCGTCTCCGCGCGCTCGCGAGGAGCGAGTGCGTGCTCTATCTGGACACCTGCGCGGACTGGGTTCCGGCGCAGGAGACGGCGACGGTCAGCCGGACGCTGTCCCTCGAGTTGGCGGCCCGGACGGGTACGTGTCGCTCGTGGACCGATCTCGGTACTGAGCGGGACGTCATGCTCTACCGGATGCAGTCTGCGTCCTGACATCCCTCAGGAGGACGCCGGAGCACGGCCCACGCATCCACGCCGCCCCCGGCCCACCGCGCAAGCCGATCATCCAGGGTGAGCATGGAGCACAGGAGCCGGTCCGCGAGGTCACGGGACACCAGCGTGGTCACCCGGTGGATTGCCGCTGCCGCGAACGTGATGAGGTGTCCGCCGGTACCGGTGGCGATTGGCTCGAGGCCGGCCTCTCGGCTGGCCGCCATTAACTCGTCCACATCGAGGTGGGCCTGCCGTTGCCCCACGCGATCGAAGTGCCTGACGACGGGTCTGAGGGGCAGGATCACCCGCTCCGGCTGGCGTGACACCAGCACGTAGGCGCGTCCTCCGGGCCGGAGCACACGACGAACCTCGGTAAACAGAGCCACTGGATCCTTGGTGTATTCAAGCACGTGACTCGACACCGCAAACTGGAAGGAATCATCGGCGAAGGGTAGGCGGAGCATATCCCCGAGGACTACCGATCCACCACGCCCGGCAAGCACGCGTGTGCCGGCAGGGGAACGGTCCACGCCCACGCACACCACACCCGTCCGCTCCAGGGCAGAGCAGAGATAGCCTGTCCCACATCCCACGTCCACGAGGGTGTCCCCCGGTCGCGGGTCGAGCCGGTGGCACACTCGCCACACGAGGGTCGCGTCCCATCGAGAGCGATGCCTCCATGCGGTGTACTTCTCCTCGAAAGGGCCGGCCACGTCAGGAGGGGACGGAAATGCTTTATATGCCTTCATAGTCGGATTGCTTCATGCCAGGGGTCCGGGCCGTTCGATCATCGCCAAGGTACGATGGCGGCGGCATCCTCCCTCCCATCTCACGAGCTTAGACGCCGCTCAATCCCCTCCCTCAGAGCATCGGCGACCATCTGGTGGGCCCTGGCGTTAGGATGGTGATCTAGGGGATGCACCCACAGCGTTGAGGCCGTACTGTTCTCGAACACAGGTAGCAGGTCGATTACCTCGATCCCACGCTCACGGCAGGATGAGGCAATCAGCTCGTGAACATCCCTGAACGGGTAATCATCGAGCTGATGAATGAGGGGAAAGATTACGACCATGAACGTGATGTTCTGGCTTTTACTGTATCTTGCCATCTGGTCGATCGATCTCACCGTCCACTTCTTCCACCGCATATTTCTTTCTCCGAGGTAGAAGGAGCGGTACCATTCCTCGACGACATGTGTATCGCGACGGCTCTCACTCCTCTTTTGGATAAGGTCGTACAGCACGCTGCCCGGGCCTTCGCCCCCTTCTCCCTTTGGGATCGAGTAGATAAGGTCGTCACCTTTCATTAGGATGGACTCTCGGTTGGTGATGGGATCATCCAGCACAAAACCCAGGATGACCATGTTCGGCTTGATCAATGGCGCGAGCTTCATCAGCAGACCAGTCTTCTGGTAGACCGTGTATCCTGGGATGCCTGCATTGATCACCTGATTTATCCTACCTGGAGGGACATTCTCTTCTAGCCCCTCTTCAAGCCTTGCGGGAAAGCTCTCCTCTAACGCGACGCCCTCACCGAAGGTGAACGAGTCACCGATGACGAGAATCCTATAGGCATCCCCCCCATCGGCGAGGGTACGCTCGGGACCTCGCAATCCCCAGGAGTTGACAAGATAGGTTATCCGGAGGTCGGGTGGGAGGGTGTTATAGGGATCGCTGTCGTATATATGAACGAAGCTGCTGTTTGGGATTAGTTCGTACCCGAGCCCGTATTTTGTGGTGCTCCGTAGTGATATGGTCTCCTGCTTGGGCTCGAGTGGAGCATTGAACAACCGGGCCCCGAGCTCAAGGACGAGGAGGGTGACCACGATGCTGGCCAGGGTCAGGATCAGACGGTTCAGGTACTTCTCACGGCCCAGCTGGTTCGAGGCGTTCCTTTCAGATTCCATCGGTGATCGGCTCCATGGGGGGGCCTGAAGGGACCTAGCGTCCCTGGAAGACGTACCAATCAGGCCATATAACAAATGTTTTGCGGCATGCTATATATGGTTTTTCTTCCGAGGTGCTTCATCTCGAAACTCATCAATCGGTAGCCCGAGTTCGTCCTAATAACCGATGGAACCACCACCGTAGTGCTTTGGTGATACCTCAACGGATAGACCAAAGAAGAGGATACGACCGAGGATAAAGAACCGAGTGAACCGGGGAAATCACAGCTCAAACACGGTACTTTAGGGATGAAGTCACGTGGTGGAAATGCTTTATATGCCTTCGCCGACAGGAGCAACCCGTGCGTCGAACAACCGTGTACCGCGGCCTTTGGGCAATGCTGTTTCTGGCAGCCCTGCTCCGTCTCCCGGCCCTCGACCACAGCCCTCCGGGCCTCACCTTCGACGAGGCCTCCATCGGGTACGACGCGTGGTCACTGCTCCTCACAGGTCGCGACCACCGCGGGAATCCATGGCCCGTGTACCTTGAGTCCTTCGGCGATTACAAAGACCCGGTGAACGTTTATGCCACCATGCCGCTAGTAGCTGTGGTCGGGCTCTCCACGGCTTCGGTCCGCGCGGTCTCAGCACTGTTCGGGATCGCGGGAGTGGCGGCCACGTACCTGCTTGCGCGGCGTCTCCTAGGACCCCGGGAAGCACGTGTGGCGGCCCTGCTCCTGGCAGTGTGCCCATGGCACGTCCACTTCAGCCGCCTTGCACTGGAGCCGGTGCTCCTGCCCTTCTGGACGGCGCTCTCATTGTACCTCCTCATGGGTAAAGGGCGGGAACTAGTGCTTGCAGGGCCAGCTCTGGCACTTGGGATGTACTCCTACGCTGTAGGGAAGGCCTTTCTCCCACTCCTCGCCTGCGCCGTGCTCGTACTCCGCCGCCGTGAGCTCGCGGGCCAAAAGCGCTATCTCATGGCAGGTGTGTTGGCAGCGGCCCTGCTCCTTGCGCCGCTCGTCAGGCTTCACGTCACACATCCTGACCGGGCGGGCGCTCGAATAGGGATGCTATCGATCGCATCCGACGAGGTCGTCAGGCTCGACATGGCGCGATTCGGTACGACCTCGCCGCTCGTGGCCACGACGTTCCGCTTCCTGCGTAATTATTCACTCCATATAATGCCCTCATTCCTTTTCTTTTCAGGAGATCCCGATCCACTCAACGGCCTTCCCGGGCGTGGCCTCTTGGAACCGGTGACCGCTGTGCTTGCACTCCTGGGGCTCGGTATCGCCTTACGTGAGCGACGGTGGGCACTTGTGGCGTGGCTCATCATCTTCCCCGTGGCCGGCGCTGCCACGGACATAGAGGTGGCGCAGGCACGTAGAGCGATCGCCCTCCTACCTCTCCCCCATCTGCTCGCGGCCCATGCTCTCGGCGTATTACGGCGCCGCCATGGCGATAAAGTGGTACTCATACTTGCCTGTCTTCTAGCGCTCTCCTTCGCTACGGTCCAGGCCGAGCGGCTCGTCGACTACCCTGCCGACCCCGATGTGGCACTGGCCACAGGAGAGCCACTCCGGAAGGCCCTGGCTGCCATTACACCGGGGACGTCCCTGGCCATTGATCCCGTTATCGAGAACGCCTATGTCCAAGTGCTCTTCCATCGACGCGTACTGCCTGATCAGTACTTGTCTAGGGGATGGGATGGGGCCGGGCTCTCCTTCAAGCGGCCCCCACTACCCAAAGGGACCATGCTGCTCACAACCGGAGGCCCCTTTGCCGTAAGCATAACCGATGTGGACGTACTGGGCCGCACCTGTGGTACGCTCCCCGACGTGTCCCCTTTCGAAGTGGTCGCGGCCCCCGGCGAGCTCAATATGTCCGTTACTCTGGACCTCCCGGATATCTGTCGGGAGATGGGATTCGAGCTGGACCGGGGTACGACGGGGGTGCTCGAAGTGAGGTTCTTACCCGTGGAGGGCGGAACGTGCAAGCGACCCTGTGCTGGCCAGTATCGGTCCCTCATCAGTCTCAGCGTACCACCTGGCGAGTACCTTGTTAGAGCATTCTTTGGCGAAATCCGCCTTGGTGAACGACGGGTGACAGTACTCCCCGCACGACCTCGTGGTAGGACCAAGGTCGCGTTCACTCTGCCTGATGGCTCGGTCGCGCTTTGGCTCGTGCAACCCTAAGGCTCACTCGGGAACGAACCGACGCGCCAGCCGCCTCTCCCAAAGATGGTCGAAGTACATACGTCCCACCCTGGCGCGTGCCAGGGGCCGGTAGAGCCTGGCCAGCGCTGCCACCGCGGGATTCATGGCCAGCTGCCCGGAACCGACGTCCAGGAACATCGAGAGGAACGACAGCCCCTCGAGAACGTGGCGCTCATCCTCCCCCACCCACGGAACTACCACATGGTCGGCGGACACATCGGCCCAGTGGGCCAGGGAGTCGGGCGGATCGAAACCCCGGGAAACCGCCTCCTCGTAGAGGACCGTTCCCGGATAAGGGACGAAGATGAAGGCACCCGGTACACGAGCACGGGGATTGTCACCAAGGAGCTTGAACATGAGGTCGACAGTGGCACGTAGATCCTCAGTTCCCTCGTCCGGGAACCCGCACATGAAGTTGTACACAGGAGCTATATCAGAGCCAACCAGACGACGGTTCACGGCCATGACGTCCTCTACCCGGATGTCCTTGAGCACTCGGTCCAGCACCGGCTGGGAGCCTGATTCGACACCGAAGTTGAGCTGGCGGCATCCGCTTCGCTCCAGCAGACGCAGGTCCTCGTCGTTAAGGGCCATGATGGACTCCACCCGGATTCCCTGGGCCTCCCAGATGACGTCGAGCCCCTCGTCGGCCAGGAGGCGGGCGAAACGTCGGACGCGACCGAGGTTTGCGAACAGGTTCTCGTCCTCGAACCGTACGTTCCCGATGCCGAACCGTTCGGACACGTACCGCACCCGGTCCACCATGCGCTCGGCGCTCTGGCCTCGCCAACGCCGACGGTTGTACACGGTGTTATAGCAGAATGCACATCGATGGGGGCAGCCTCGGGAGCTTTCCATGATCATCGCGCGTCTTCCTAGGCGGATAGGTGCGTACCGCTCCACGTCCACAAGGTGATAGGGCAGCTCGGGCTGGGCATCGAGTACCACGAGAGGTCGGTCGGGGGCGTGTACGGGGCGTCCGTCCCTGACCGTCGACACACCCGCCACCCGTTGTACTGGACGGCCATCGCGGAGTGCAGCCAGGAGCGCAGGGAGGGTCTCTTCTCCCTCACCACGGACGACCATGTCGATGCGTGGATCGGCCAGGGCCAGCTCGGGGAGCATGGTCCCCAAGACACCGCCCAGGACGAAGGGCACGTCCGCCGCCTCCTTCTTGACAACGCTGGCGGCCTCCAGCATATGGGCCACGGGTCGCCCGGCCATGGCCGTAGAACCGACGAGCAGTGGTCCTGATGCAATCTCGCGTCGGAGAGTCTCCTCCCATCGCGGATCGGTGCGCTGGTCGATGATGGTCACGTCGAAATCGGCTACTGCACGGGAACAGGCATGGAGCAGGGCCAGGGGGAGGCTGAAGGGGGACACTACCTCGTCAACGAACCCGATGCGGGGCTGGACGAGGACTAGGTCGGCCATCGCTCGAGGGTTATACCGTACCCTATTAATGTTTTCTGCGCAAGTCCATGGATGATGCAGCGGGTCAAGGAGACCGAGTCCGTGTGTCCGCGGTGCTTGCACCGCATCCCTGCCGTCGTGGACGAGGAGGGCGGGCGGGTGCTCATGCGCAAGACATGCCCGGACCACGGGCCCATCACGGTCGTACTTTCCTCGCGCTCCTGGTACTATCTAGGCCTCGCTGATTTCTATCGAGGCCTTGCAATCGGCGGGAAGAAGGAAGAGCTGGAGTACAACTTCTACGTCACCATGCGCTGCAACATCAATTGTCCCATCTGCTTTACCAATGCCAACGTCACAAAGTACGCTGATCCCTCTCTTGAGGATGTGGGGGCGATGATCAAGGACATGCATGGTGTCCGCCTATGCCTCTTCGGCGGTGAGCCCACGGTGCGCAAGGACCTGCCGGACATCATCCGTCTCATCCTTCGATCGGGCAATATCCCCGTGCTCTATACCAACGGTATCAAACTAGAGGACTGTGCCTATCTGGAGGAGCTCAGGGATGCGGGGCTTGAGGAGGTCCACCTCCAGTTCGACGGTTTTGAGGAGCGTGTCTACAAGGTGCTCCGCGGCAAGCCCATGGTCGCCTCCAAGACCAAGGCCCTGGAGAACCTCGAGGCCCTGGGGATCCCTACGGTGCTCGAGTACACCGTGGCCCACGACCTCAACGAGGACCAGATGGTGCCCACGTTCGAGTACTGCATCCCGCGACCGCACATTCGGGGGCTGTTCTTCCGCTCCTATGTTGTCATGGGCAAGGCCGGGCTCGAGCACGCCAGCTCGGTGGCAATCGAAGATATGATCGATCGGTTCGACGAATCCACGGGAGGGCGCATCTCGCTGAGGAGCGTGTTCGAGCTCCAACGGCTACTATATGCTTTCTACAAGCTGGTGCACCTGCGACGATGTCACTACAGCCAGTACACGTTCATGTACCGCACACCTGGTGGTGGCTACAAACTGGTGAACGAGCTGTTCGACGTCCATGGCATCCAGACGGCTTTGGACGCCTTCCGTCACAGGATCCGTGAGGGCTCGCTCCTGGCGATCCCGCTGTTCCTTGCACAGGTCGCGCGGCGCGCGGCCCATCCGCGCTCACTGAGGTTCATCCGTGATGCCCTGTCGGTGATGACGGGCAAGCTCGTCAAGCACGAGATGTTCTCCTATGGTGAGTCTGGAGTGTCGGACCGGCTCTTCATCGTTGGATTCGGCGCTATGTGCGAGCCCTACTCGTTCGATTTCCAAGTAGCCGATGCCTGTGATCGGCTCCAACTCACTGATGAAGGTACACAGATGATGCCCTACGCCCACCTTGAACTCGAGCGGCGAAGCCTTGAGGCCCGGGAGAATCCAGAGGAGGGGATATGGCTCTCCTGCGGGTGACCCTGGGTACCTGCCCCACCTGCCTCGCGGCGGTGCCGGCATCGCTTGTGCTGGAGGACGGGATGGTGCATCTGGTCAAACACTGCCCGGAGCATGGGGATACCAGCACTCTTGTGGCCAAGGACGGTCCCGCGTGGGCCGAACTGGCCGCCTTCTACGAGGAGATGATGGCGCCTCTGCCCGGTATAGGTGACAAGAACCTGAACCTTCCACTCACGGACCGGTGCAATCTTGCCTGTCCTATCTGCTTCACCCGCTCTGGACCACGTCGCGGGGATGAGCGGGAGCCTTCTCCCGGTGACGTCGCGCGGCTGCTTGCGGGCGTCACCGGGGCCAAGGTCCAGCTCTATGGCGGTGAGCCCACGGTCCGCAACGACCTACCGGACATCGTGACCGCGGTCATCGCCTCCGGGAACGTGCCCGTGCTGGCCACGAACGGCCTCCTCCTGGCCGAGGAGGGTGTGCTGGACGAACTGCGTGCAGCAGGCCTGGGTGAGGTCCATATCCAGCTCGATGGTCTATCCGGGCAGGGTGACAATACCCTCCGGGGCAGGGACGTGTCAGCGGTAAAACGCAAGGCTCTGGAAGCTCTGGAGAAGGCTGGCATGCCCACAGGCCTGGAGTGCACGTTGGCCCGCGATGTGAACGACGGAGCAGTTGCAGAGCTTCTGACCTACGCGCTGGACCATCACTTCGTACGTGGTGTGTTCTTCCGCTCCTACGGCCATCTTGGGATTGCCGGGCTCGGTCCGACGGCGCGGCTACGGGTCGAGGAGGTCGTGTCCATGGTTGCGGACGCCTCTAACGGACGTATTACTCCCGCGGGCTGGACCACCGTCCAGAAGGCGCTCTACGCTGCGTTCAACCTCCTGGGTGTCCCCAGCTGCCTGTACAACCAGTTCTACCCTGTGCTCCGCCGTCCCGATGGCACGTGGACTGCTGCCGAAGAGCTTGTCGACGTGGAAGGGCTAGATGACGCGCTGGAAAGGTTCCGTGTCACCCGCCATCGCTTGAGATGGGGGGCCGCCGCTCAGCTGGCCACCGAGGTGTTGCCGCTTGTGCGGGAGCCGGGTCTCGTACGCACCCTCCTATCCGCTGCGGTCCAGCCACTGGCAGGAGTAGGACCCTTGGATACCCTGGCCACGCCCGGTCTATTGGTAGTTGGCGCTGGCTCGTTGTGTGATCCCGACACCTTCGATCTGACCTATTCACTACGGTGCGATGCAGGGCTGGTGGTGCGCGATGGTGAGCCATGGCTCACCCAATCCCTGGACACCCTTCGGGAGGAGCGGCGGCATGGTGAGGGCTAGTAATAAAAGCGTGGTCCTCCGACCACGGCCTGTGCCCGGGACCGATCACCTCCATGCCGTGCTGCTCATCGCATCGCTCATCATCGTCGCGACCGTGTTCCTTGGGCCGACCGTCGTTACAGTGGAGGACACTCGTCCTACCAGGGCCAAGGACCCAGGTGCTCGACTGTCGGTCGAGGGCCCGCCGTCTCCAGGTGTCGAGGTAGGGCCGCCCGCGCCCACGACCTCATCAGGCCCCGAGGGGCCACCCGTACCGATGCCTACGGTGGCTATAGCCACAACCACAGTTGATCCAGATCTACCCGAGGTCATCGGACCGGTAGTGGCAGGATGGGCACCCGTCCCATCGGAGCAGGTGCCCCCGGCGCGACCCACCACCGTCCGGCTGCTTCCGCCCCGCGGCCCCGATTGGTTGATGGTCCTTGTAACTCGAGAGGCCGTGGAACCCTGCGATGAATGCCTGAGCGTTGACACCGTCAATATCGACGAGGAGTTCACCATCACGATAAAGGGTCCGGACGAGCCCGTGGTGCCCGAGTACAACCTCACGATCAACATCCCCATACCCCCGGGTTGGTGTGTGCGGACCCTCAAGGTGAAACTGTGCACCCTCCGCGACGACGGGACCGAGGGACGCTGCTCATCCTTCCAGAACGTCCCTGAGGAAATGGTGGATGGGAACATGTTGCAGTTCGACACAGAATTGCCTGCGACCATCAACACAGCCCTGGACTTCCGGTGTGATAAGAACGATGGCAGCACGACACAAGTGACCGTTGCAGTGCTACCCCGTTGGGGCGCGGACAACGCGTAGGTTTTATTTAGGATGGGCACGACTCGGTATTCGTGGCGCCTCTCTCTTGGCTGATCGACCTCGTGCTGCGTACGATGTGGGTGTTCCTGCCTGCCATGATGGCCAACCAGATGCCTCTTCTTGCTCGCGGCATCCCTGTCCTGGACGTCCCCGTGGACGGTGGGAGGATGTGGCGTGACGGTGGGCGGCTCCTTGGTGACCATAAGACCCTGAGGGGACTTATCTTGGGAGTGCTCGGTGGGGTGGTCACGGCCCTGGCCCAGGCGTCGGTCCCGGTCCCCTCACGTTATGTCATGGCGCTGGGGGTCAATCCTATCCTTGTCGGGGCAACGCTCGGGGCAGGGGCTCTGATCGGCGACATCATCGAGAGCTTCGTGAAACGAAGAAAGGGGGTACCTCCGGGCGAGGACTGGTTCCCATTCGACCAGCTGGACGCTGCGTTCGGAGCGTTGGCCGCCATCTGGCTGTTAGCTCCAATCCCGTACGATGTGGCCGTGTGCTTCCTTGTCCTTGCGGTACCGCTGCACGTGGGGACCAACCGAGTGGCTATTAGACTCGGATGGTAGGGGCGGGAGCTAACTCCTCGTACCTGATCAGGTCCCGCGTGAGGAGATTGAACTCCAGATCGTTGAACGCCGACGGATTGAGAGAGATAATCAGCAACGCCTTGTGCAAGGCCACCTGGTCTACCAGATACTGAAGGAACTTGAGGACTGGACGGGAGCCCGCGTGGGTGCTCAGGTATTCAAGTCCGCTGAGGAGGATGATGCTCTGCTCGTACTTGCCGAAGATGTCGGTGCGTATCATGTCCGAAAGCATATGGAGGTTGTCCGTTGCGAGGATATCGTCGCTGTGCTCGGTATGGGTCAGCCACACAAGGGGGGTCTTTTGTAGGTTGAACTCCTCGCGTATGTGTTCGGGATAGATGCGGGTGATGGCCAGTCCGTGGAATCCGTGGTGGAGATGATCAGCAAAGATATTGAGCCCTAACTCGTTCCGACGCTCCTCGATGTAGTACGCTCGGCCGAGCTCCAGGGTGAAGGCCGGCTCCGTGGGCGTTTCCTCCTCCAAAGGGGCGTCCACATGGATCGGCGCTAGCTCGCTGGGTACGCCCAGCTCCTCGATGTGCCACGTGATCTCAATAATGCGGTGTGAACACTCATCGAGCCCGCAGCCTTTGAGTATCTCACTGATCATCCGCGTGATGAACTGGTCGATCTCAGCATAGCTTACCTTGTACTGGGGATAGAGATGGAGCACGAGGGTGCCGCTCTCATGCACGCTCTTCACGTCAACCACGATGCGCTCGTCGGCGCCTTCCCGGCTTTCGTACCCATCAAAACCGTTGACAAGGGAGAGGAGCTCTTCCCTGGTGAGAGGGTGCTTTCCCTCGATGGCGAGGGTCACGTCCATGGGGCTGGAGATGATGACGCTCATGATACTCACTCCATCACGGGCATCACTAACGAGCCCTTTATCTTACCGCATGCGGTGTGGTTGTGATCGAGAAGGATACACAGGTTCTTACGCAGCACCTCTATCTCCGCGACGACCCGATCCTTGTTGAACTTCGGATCATCGGTGAAGAGGGTTTCAGGCCAGACGTACCGGCAGTTGAACACATATGCGGGGACATCACGTAGACCGAAGATGGCACGCAGCTGCTCGGCCTCCATGTAGCTCTCGGGATCTTCGGCAGCGCAGGTGGTGGCGTCACCCTCCTTGGTCTTGACACACTCTGTGCGGATATGAAGCTCGTCTTCGAACAGCTCTGTCAGGACCTGGCTGGCCAAAGCGACCCCCTCGGATGCCGCATCATTTGGCGTGTAGAACACGAAGAGGTATGCGTCGGTGGCGTTTCCGCAGGAGTTGTCTGCCCGGGCGTAGATGAGCGGGTAGATCACCAGCGGGGTGTTCGGGTCCGTCTCATCCAGGTTCGTGAAGCGCAATAGGCCCTTGTACTTGGTGAGAAGTGCCTGGATGGCGGGGTAGTTGGAGCGGACAACCTCCGCTTCGATATAGAGGCCCGGTGCGATGGGTCGCATCGTGGACTGATCACCCTCAACGATCCGGCCGCCTACCGATTGTATGTCCTTGATGACGCCGCCAAGAGGGGCTGCGGGGCATATCGGACAAGGCACCTCCACGAGCGTCGCCACCAGCTCCTGAGGTGGGATGAACACCCAGTGGTCCTCCAAGGCGGTATAGGTGATGCTGCCCATCTCTCCCATGATGAGGCTCTCGACGGTCTCGGACAGGCGCGTGTCGTAGTAGAGGAGTTCCTTGGGCATGAGGATGTAGGGGGGTTCGCGGCCCACCATCTGGGGGGCCGTTCCATCGACCAGTCGTGCACGGGGATTGGAGATGGCTGCGACCAACTTGTCGAAGGACTCGCAGGTTGTGCAGCCTGGAGGGCGGGCGTAGCGGACGTCCACTACGCACCAGTCCGGTATGGGATCGGAGAGGGCACACACCAGCGTCTCCAGCTCAGCGTCCTCGGCCTTCTGGTTCAAGTGGGCAAAGGTTCCCGAGCGCAGGTAGCGGCACCCGATGAGCTCTGTGGGCACGCCGATGAAAGCTCCCGTTGCATTGAGCCGGCGGACCAGTCCCATTGTGCGGGCGAACACCTCAGCACCGTCGAGCTGCTCGCAATCGGCTGCGTCCTGGGGATTGAATCCGACACACGCCTCTGCGAAAGTGATGCGCTCGCCCATACGCTTCAGGGCGTCGCGCGCTTTTACCGAGTTGAGCGAACTCGGGGTATAGAAGAGCGTGATATTGGGGCCACAGGAAGCATCTCCCAGGTCAGTGAGAGGGACACGAGCGCTGTCTAGCAGCGACGATGGGGTCAGGGTATCCAAGCTCGGGATCTCGCCCGGGCCCGCCGTGGGCATGACGCTCGGGACCGCCCGGCCCGCGGGCAGGGTGCCCCCCTGCTGGAAGTGGTATCCGATGGCACCGATGGTTATGATGATGCCCAGTACCACTACAAGGATGATCCAGATGTCCATGGCACGCTGCTCCTCCCTTAGCTGGTGGAGCTCGTTCTCGATGATGTGCTCCTCCTCCTCGATACGATGCTCAACCTCCTCGATGCGATGCTCGGTCTCCTCTATCTCGTGGAGAGCCTCCATCACGTTCTCGTCTTTCTTCTTGGAGGGCTTCTTGTCCTTCTTCACCATCGGTGGGACACCTGCGCGAAGGGAGCGCCGGGTTCTTTAATAAACCTATCCGCGGGCCGGCTCCGTGGACCGGATCATGACATAAGTCACCAGTCCATACTTCGCGGGCCGGCTTCGGAAAGTTTGAAAAGCTTGGCCCTGTCCTTCGGGCCATGGAGCTCAAGACGCCCCGGGGCACGCGTGATTTCCTTCCCGACGTCATGATCGCCCGCAAGCACGTCATCCAGGTCATCGAGGGCATCTTCGCCCGCTATGGTTACTCACCCATCGAGACACCGGCGTTCGAGCACCTCGAGACGCTGACCTGCAAGGGCGGCGATGAGGTCGACGAGCAGATCTACGCCTTCGAGGACAAGTCCGGTAGGAAGCTGGGATTGCGCTTCGATCTCACCACTCCACTGGCCCGGCTCGTGGCCCAGAATCCCAATATTCCGATGCCTTTCAAGCGTTACCATATCTCCAGGGTGTGGCGGTACGAGCGCCAGCAGAAAGGGCGCTACCGCGAGTTCTGGCAGGCCGACGTGGACGTCGTGGGCTCCCCGTTGATGGTCGCGGATGCAGAAGCGCTCACGGTCGCGGTGGAGTGCCTGCGTGCTCTCGGGTTCGTCAGTTTCCAGGTGAGGATCAATCATCGCAAGCTACTGGAGGCGCTGGCGGCCGTGTGTGGTATTCCAGATGACCTCATCCCGGCAGCCTTCCGCGCCATGGACAAGATCGACAAGATCGGTCGCAAGGGCGTGTGGGAGGAGATGGAGGGAAAGGGTATCGAGTTCGACGCTATCGAGTCCATCCTTGACTTCATCGAGATAGCGGGACCCCCTGAGGAGGTGCTGTCCAAGGCCGAGGAGCTGGTGGGCGAGCACCCGCTCGGGAAACAAGGCATCGATGAGCTCCGCCAGATCGCAGGCCACCTAAAGGCCTTCGGCATCAGTGACGAGGTGGTTATCGACCTGTCCCTTGTACGGGGCCTCTCCTACTACACCGGACCGATCTTCGAGGCGAGTATCCCCGAGGGTGGTGTGGGGAGCGTCGCCGGTGGCGGACGCTACGACGGGCTCGTCGCCATGTACGGCGCCCAGCCGCGACCCGCCGTGGGCATCTCTCTCGGCATCGAGCGCATAATGGCCATCATGATCGAACGGAAGATGGTACCTGATATGCGGACCATGGCCCGGGTGCTCGTTGCTCCGGTGAACGATAAGATGCGTGA
The DNA here is from genome assembly GCA_030753015.1 of Candidatus Undinarchaeales archaeon. GTDB lineage: Archaea > SpSt-1190 > SpSt-1190 > JASMDC01 > JASMDC01 > JASMDC01. The sequence goes on from JASMDC010000006.1 coordinate 57,415, forward strand.
GAAGGCCATCGAACTGGCCCAGGTGCTCCGGGACTCGGGTGTTGCGACCGACCTGGACCTCCGCGGCCGGAAGCTGGGTAAGCTATTCGAGTACGCCGACATCATGCGCGTTCCCTACGTGCTCGTGGTGGGCCCTCGGGATCTGAAGGAGGGCGTGGTCGTGCTGCGGAACATGACCTCCGGTGATGAGGAGCGGATTCCTTTGGACACGCTCGGGAAGAATGTGAACGATGTCATCCAGACCGGGAACCTCGAAGCCTGAGATAGTACTCTCGTCGGCCATGAGCCTGGACGGGAGGATATCCACGCGAGCAGGCGATTCACGCATCTCGAGTCAGGACGATCTGGTCCGGGTGCACGCGCTCCGCGCCAGAATGGACGCCATCTTGGTGGGCTCGGGCACCGTGCTGGCCGACGATCCCTGCCTCACGACCCGGCTCGTGGACGGCCCAAGCCCCTTGCGTGTTGTTGTGGACGGCCGGGCCAGGACCCCTCCGGGCGCCCGCGTGCTCGATGATGGGGCACCCACTGTGATCTACGTATCACGAAAAGCACCTTCTGGTCGGGTCGCCGCTCTGCAAGAGAAGTGCGATGTGGTGGTGCTGGGCGAGGAGCACGTCGATCTTGCGGCCATGCTCGATGACCTGGACGCACGCGGTGTACGCACCGCGATGCTGGAGGGTGGTGGTGGACTTAACGCTGCTATGTTCGCTGCCGGGCTTGTGGACAAGGTCCATATCACGGTCGCACCCTTTGTCATAGGTGGGAAGGACTCGGTGCCGCTGGTCGGTGGAGATGGCGTGACGTCGGTTGACGATGCTCCGCATCTCGAGCTCGAGAACGTCGAGGTGATAGGGGCAGAGGTGCTCCTACGTTACCGGGTGCAGCGCTGCGACTAGTCCTCCAGGAACACCGCCACGGCGACCGCCACGTTCCACACGCCAGCCTTAGCCCTTGTGACGCAGGAGATTGTGGGGGATGCCGCACAGACCTCATAGGCGCGCGATGTATCGATGTCCAAGGACGTTACCAGCATGCCCTGTGCGAGTTCGCGTGCAGCGGCCTCGATATCTTCCGGTGTACGTCCGTTGCCAGCGCACTCACCGATATAGCCATGGCGTGATCCGTCCTTAGGAACGGCGATACATACTGAAGTCGACAGCGGAGCATCTTCACAATCGCTCTCGTCACGTGCCATGACGCAGAACGTGATGGCTCCCGGTACCAGGGCGGCGGTCCCCGCCTCACGGTCCACGATCCGACACCCTGGCGGGAGGACGCTGGAGACAAGCACGAGGTTGCACTGTTCGATTCCCGCGTCCCGGAGTGCCAGCTCAAAAGCGTGGATGCGGTCGGGATGCTGCCCCTGGCCTGCTGTCAGGAACACGCGTCGCGGGACGATCATCGTCGGGGGATGAATCAGGAGGGGCTTTTAAACCTGATGCCTGCACGAGGCCGCGTCCCTGGCCGCACCGTTGAGCGACCTGATGTGCTCGAGCTCATGCTTTGCAGCAAGGTCCGCCTCATGGGCGTTGGAACCGGTGCCGAACCCGACCTTTAGGGGTACGTCCTCATGTTCCTTGAGCCGGGTGAGGAGCGCACAGATGTCCTTCCTGTCCACACCGTTAACAGGTGCGATAATGTTGTCCCCTCCAACGAAGAAGGCAGTGGCCCCAAGCTCACGTAGGCCCTGGGCCAGGATGAGGTAGGCCCGTTTCACAGCGAGGTAAGCATCGTAAGCGGAGAGAACGTCGGTGATCGTACCCGTGGCGTCATCGATGTCGAAGTGGCCGATGTCCACTCGGCCCGAATCCAGGAAGGTGCCCTCGACGACCGCAGTGCGTGAGGACTGGGCCGAGCCAGCCTGATGAATGTGACGTGTGGCCTCCTCCTGGGCTTCGAGCGCCGTTCGCCCGGTACCCACTCCGATGCTCAGGGTGAAAGGATAGCGAGCCTGGAGGCTCTGCTGGATACGACGGTGCGCATCCTTGTCGATACCGTTGGAGATGGCCAGGATGTTGTCGAACCGGGTGGCGAAAGCGAGACCATCCCTGCTGGAGAACTGGTGTTGGACATCAGCGTAGAATGAGGACTGGAGGATCTGGATGTCAGCCTCCCGTTTGGGAGCGGGATCCACCGTCCAGGGACCGTAGTTATCTATCTGGACCAGGCTCATCTGGATCATGGTCGCTCCTCCCGCCAGGCATCCATGATCTCATCGCAGCTGATGAAGGGGAGCCTGTGTCGCTCAGCGTATCCTTGCGCCTCACTGGGAGGAACGGCTTTCCCTGTATCAGCCATCATCTCGCAGATGGTAGTGACCTGTGGCAATCCTGCCATGTCCGCCATTGCGAGGGTGATCTCAGTATGTCCCTGACGGACATCGAGCAGCCCGTCCGCGCCCCGGAGAAGAGGCACGTGTCCCGGGGAGCGGAACAAGGACCCGAACTCGGCGAATCGTCGGTCAACGACCAGAGCGGCCAGTTCCTTGATGGTGAGCGCCCGGTCGTCGTCGGTGATGCCGGTGAAGGTCTTACGATGGTTCACGGTGATGGAGAAGGACGAGCGCTCATCGTACGGGATGTCATGAGGACTGAGCGAAGGGAGCACAGGGAACCGTTGGGACGCCTCGGAGAGCACATCGGTCATGAAGGGGATTCCTATGGCCTTGCACTCCTCGTGGCCGAGAGCGGTGCATATGAGACCTCCTGCGTCCCTGCGCATGGTGCGCACGTGGGCAGGGGTGACGTGGAGCGAGGAGACGAGCATGTCAGTCTCCCCCTCCCTGTCGTCCCGGTCGAACACCAGCACGATTCGGCCCTCTCTGAGGGCCGCCAGCGCCTCATCAAGGGAACCCATCAGGCGTTCGCCTTCACGATGCGCGTCATCTTCACCGCGGCCTCCACGGCGCGCTTGGCGTTGGCCACCCGCTGGGAGGCCTCAAGCCGGGACATTCCTGGTCCGGTGATCCCGAGCGCCACGGGCTTCTCGAACTCCAGGGACATATCAGCGATGAGACGGCTGGCATTGCTCGCCACGACCGTGTCGTGCTCGGTCGATCCCTCGATGACAGCACCGAGCGTGACAACCGCGTCGATATCCTTCTTCTTCAGGAGCGTGCGCACTGCCAGTGGCATATCGAACACGCCGGGCACCTTGATGATATGGGTGACTTCGGCGTCAAGGAACGTTGCGTGCTCCTTGGCCAGCTCCATCATGGCGTACACGATGTCGTAGTTGAACTCCGCGGCAACGATGCCGAGACGAATTGATGCTTCTGTCATGATAATCCCTCACTACTTGACAGGTCCTGCGTCAGGAAAACCTTCTCGCTGTCCCGTGCCTGCTCGCTTTCTCAGGAGGTCGGGCTTGAGGAGCAGGGTGATCAGGTTACGGGCGTGCTCGCGCGCACGCTGGTCCGCCAGCCACCCAAGTTCCTTATCGCTCTTTGCCTCGTCCTCATGCACGAACACCTCGAGGATATGTGTGTTGGTGAGGAGCTGGGCGGCGATGAGACCGAGCGACGCCTCATGAGCGCATTGCTTGTCGATGGGCTTGGGCCCAGGCATACCAAGAGCCATCACCATCTCGCACTCCTCCTCCTCGATGAGCTTCTTGCAGGCCACAGGAAGGTCCTTCACCCCGGGCACGGTGCGCTGCAGAATGGTGATGCCACCAGCGAGCTGGCGGATCTCCTCCCGGGCGCTCCGCCCCATGTTGAAGCGGGCGAAGGATGTGTCGACGATACCGACGCGGGCCACGTTGCCCGGGAAGGGGGATGAAGATATAAAACTTGTTTTTTAGTAATTACTCAATTTTCAGTAATACATGGACAACGATATAAAGAGCGTCACCTTCATGGATGAGCGATGTCCTGCGTTCGCACGCTCCTCACCATCTTCCTGCTCGTCGTTCTGGTCACAGCACAGGGAGTGGACGACTGTGCCCTGATCACTCCCGGACTGGAGCAGGAACACTGCTACCGTATAAGGGCTCCGCCAGAGGGGCGAGTGGACATGTGTCTCACCCTTATTGACGATGTGTGGTTGGACGAGTGCCTGGCCGAGGTAGCTCCCGTGCTCGCGAGGACCAACATTCAGACAGCCACGGGCACCTGCCGGCTCATCAACGACACCTCATGGCGGCAGTGGTGCCATATCGACACGGCCGCTGTCGTGGCCGGGCGGGACACGGGCAAGGCATGGGGTCTGTGCTCATCTCTTCCATACATGTTCCCTTGGGGAATGTGCGTCGTCGTCGTGCTCGCGCCCCATGGGACCGTAATCGCCATCCTCATCACCCTCCTGGTGGTCGCGGTCGTGGCACTGCGCTGGCGCCGCCGCGGTGCGGGGGGGGATGACGAGTATGAGGACGGGTCCACGGATGAGGCACGCGAGTACGTGGAAGAATGCCGTGCTAAAGGACACACCGACGAGGAGATAGAAAGCACCATGAAGGAGTTCGGGTACACTCGTGAGGAGATCGAACGGGTGCTCTGAGGGTTCCTTTTATAAGGTTTTGACCGGAGTGAGACCTCCATGGTCCCGGATCACCGGCTGTTTACTGTGATGGCCTTGGTGTGCATGCTCGCCCTGACGACCGCCATTGAGGTTACACCCGACGACTTTCTGCTGGAGGGTGCACGCGAGTGCGGACCCAAGACCACATGGAAGTGCCAGACCGGTGAATCGATGGGCAGCTTGATCTTCGCCTACGCTCTTCGCTACAAGGAGACGGGTGAAGAGGCATACCTCACCGCCTTGCAGGAACTGCATGCGATGGGAACGTCGGACTGCGGACAGCACACCGGTTGGAACTGCGGTGCCGCCTGGCCTCAGACGTGGATGATGCTGGGATACGCGGCGGCCTACGAGGCCACAAACCTCACCGAGTTCAAGGAGGGTCTGGAGGGTCTGGCCGATTCCGGCTCCATCGACTGCGGTGGTAAGTTCGGTGGTCGATGTCGCGACGGCAAGATGCAGGGCTTTACGATTCTTGCCTACACGACAGCCTACAAGGTCCTTGGCCGTGAGCAGGACCTCGCGATGGCCCGGGACCTCGGTGACAAGGGCTCGCTCGAGTGCGGCCCCCGAGCTGGCTGGCAATGCAAGTACGGCTACTCACAGGGACCCTACATGCTGGGCTACGCACGTCTGTACGAGCTCACCGGTGAGGCGAGCTACCTGGAGGCCCTGGAGGGGATGTTCCGCAAGGGCGCGTCCGAGTGCGGGCCGACCACGGGCTGGCGGTGCAACGATGCCGCCTCGGCAGCCTGGCTCACATATGGTTACGTTCACGTGGTTGAACACCTGCACAACGAGACCCTCTTGACCATGGTGGACGAGCTGGTCCGCACCGGTTCGCGGGACTGTGGTCCCGACACTGGATGGAAGTGCGGGCTCGGCCAGAACCAGGCCATTTTCATCCAGGCATACATCAAGGCTGGCGAGCGCGAGCGCGAGTTCCTTGGATATGCTGACCAGATGCGTGCGAAGGGCTCGTGGGACTGTGGTCCTGAGACAGGGACGCGGTGCGAGTTCGGTATAGATTGTGCTCTCATGAGCATCTCGTACGGGAACGCCACGATCTTCGATGAGCTCTACACGTGCGAACCCGGTCGCGTGCTCTGTAATGAACAATGCGTAGAAGGTCTTCACATCCTCGGCGAGGGCGAATCCTGTGTGTGCAACGAGCAGTGTGACCACCTCGTATGCGTGGAGGGCACATGCTGTCCGGGCGACCGGTTCTGGTGCGCCGAGGCCGCAGCATGCGTGCTCCCCGCCCAGCCTGACGGCGCCTCTTGTTCCTGCGAGCGTCAGTGCGCAAGCGGTCTGTGCGTAGGCACCTGCGTCCAGCCGGCCACCGTTCAACGGGGCGAGGAGTGCACTGTGGACGATGAGTGTGTTGATGGGCTCAAGTGCGTCGGTGGTACTTGCTACATCCCCGGTACATTGAAGACCAGCGATGAGTGCTTGGCGCATGCCGAGTGCCCTGGCATATGTGCCGATGGCCACTGCTGCGGTAAGGGGCAGACGTGGTGTGCTGATGAGGTTGCCTGTTATGACACCTGTCCGACGCCCACACCCCCACCTCCCACACCAACACCCGTCGAGCCCATCGAGGCCACGCCCGAGCCCACTCCTGAAGCGCCTACAAGCACACCGACCACGACGGACGCTGACGACACGAAGCTCCCCACACAGACACCTGCCCCCTCTGCTGAACCCGAACCCCCGACCGACCAGGGGGATTCGTCGGTGGTGCTCCTTGGGATCCTTGCCCTTATCCTTATCATCACCTACACCCAGCTCTCTGGTGGCCCCGAACGGCGCGCAGAGGAGGCGCCCGGCTCAGAGGTCGTGGTCGTCGCTCCCTCCGAGACGTTCGAACCCAAGGTCAAGATTAAGACCATGGGGGAATCGGCCGAAGAAGAATCGGAAGCGCTCCCGTCAGAGGAGAAAGAGGCACCCGAGATCGAACCTGAGAAGGTGTTTGAGAAGGAGACCAAGCCCCTACCGACACCTTCCGTCAAGGAGGAAGCGCCTGCCGCAAAGAAGAAGGCCCCCCAAAAGAAACCCACCAAGAAGAAGGCGGTAGCAAAGAAGGCGGCGCCCAAGAAGAAGGCCTCCACCAAGAAAACCGCTACGAAGAAAGCGGTCTCTAAGAAGAAGGCTTCGAAGAAGAGGACCTCGAAGAAGAAGTAGCTTCTTGTGGAGTGTTACGGTCAGGCCGTCCGATCCTTTTATTGGAACATCACTCGGACGCTTTCTTTTTCTTCTCGATCATCTTCATCATCTCTTCGTAGATCTCGTCCCCAACGCACTCCTTGGCGTACTTGCACCATTCGACACAGGACATAGAATCATTGTACACGGTGAATCCGCACTCCATGCAGTCCATCTTGGCGTCCGTAGTGAACAGTTCTATTTCCTCGCCACACTCAGGGCAGGTCTTTAAGATGATGGATGGGCGTCGTAGCTTCTCTGCTCCAGGGCATTTGTCCAACATGACTATCACTCCTTCGTGCACAGACCGTGTAAATAACATAAAACTTACATGGTTGTACAGCAAATATAACAATAGTTATATCCCGTTGTTCAAATACTTGCCCTTTGTGTTTCTTCCGACCTCACGACTGGGAGAAGACCTCTCGTAGCACTTCGAGGTTGAGCCGACCGGCGCTGTAAACCTTTCCTGCAGCAAGGTCGTTGACCGTGACCTTGGCAGGGGCGAAGATGTCGTGATCCATCTTGTAGAAGTCCTTCCCCGCCTCCTTGAACAACTGCTCGAACCGCTTACCATAGCTCTTGGAGCCCGTGGAAACGACCTTGTCGGTGAGCTCCTGGCTGAAGCCGTCGATGAAGTACAGGTTGTCGCCCCCGTAGATGAGGGAGTCGTTCGTGGCCCCCATGGCAGCAAGCCCCTTGTACACGGGTGCTAGCGGGGATACGCCGAAGGCCGAGACGACCTTCCGCACGTCGAACTTGAGCACGTCGAGCATCCGGAACGTGCCCATCTCGAGCGTCCGGCTCGCCAGCTGGACCGATGAGGTTATGCTGTCTGTCCGCGCCACGAGCATGTGGACATCTCGTGGTTTGATACCACACTCCTCGGCGACCGTCCCCGCCACATCGTCACTCGGGAGCGAACTTGCTTCCAGGCAGAGCACAGCCACATCGTCGTCCTCGCGCTGACGGTCGATGACCTCGTACACGTCCTTGGGCTTGAGGGCCAGTGCCCTGGCCGGGCCCGAGCCCATACCGAAGAACTTACCCGCGACCACCTGCCATCCTGCCATCTGCGAGGCTATGGTGGCCGTCGTCGGGTGGTCGGTGCGAACCTCGACCACGGGGTACGTCAGGTCCTCCTCGTGTCTGGTTGACAGCTGAACCTCGGCGAGCCCCCCCATGGTGACCTTGGCGAACAGTAGCCCCGCCTGAACGCTCCCTTTCCATGTCACACCACAGTCGATTACCGTGGCGCCGCATTCAAGTGTCTGGGTAGGGCACCTCTCCTTCAACTGCTCGACGAGCCCGAGGACGCTTTCGTTGAGTCCCATTATGTGAACCTCCCTGGTCCGTCATCCAGTCCGAACGAACACCTCGCCCTTTCCTTTACCGGAGATATCTCCTTCGTACCTGGCGAAGAGAGCTCCGATTTGCTCCTCTGCGAGCGGTAATCCGTTGCCTTTCAGCTGCTGCAGGAGCTCCCCGACGTGAGAGGGGCGATCGGTCCCTTGGGGGATGAACGTGGGGAGTAGCTGCGGGGGGGTGAGGGCGATGATGGTGCCCCCATCCATAGCGGCACCGGCCCGCCCGCCAAGAGCACCGAGGCACACGATGGTGCCACCGGTCATGAGCGTCCCAGCGAAGGTCCCCAAGCTACCTGCGACGGCGATCGTACCGCCGCACATCAGCTCCCCGACCTCATCGCCTGCGTTTCCTTCGATGATGATACTGCCGCCCGCCATACCGGTCTTCGAGCCCCGGTAGCCGGCCCCGGCGAGGTTGCCAGTGTTGCCCTTGACATGAATGAGGCCGTCCTTCATCTCGGCGCCGAGCCAGTCCCCGACATCTCCGTGGACGACGATTCTACCGCCGTCCATCTCTGTGCCGAGGTGCATCCCGGCGTTCCCGTGGATGGTGATGAGGCCGGTGGTCATCCGTGCTCCGATGTGCTTGACCGCGCTGACATCGCCCTCGATGACGATCTCGTCCTCCTCGCCTGATGGATCGATCTCGAACAGCTGGCTCAGCGGCTTCCGCTTGTTCCCCCACAGCACCTCGAGCTTTCCCAGCTCCTTCGCGGGCCGGGCGGCGAAGACATCGGGTGATATGCATTCTGCCTCGACTGGTATCGTGAACGCGACCTTTGGTCTGAGAACGACCATCTAGATCCCTCCGCACCGTACGGCTTCCCCACGCGGCAGGTACTCGGCCTGCACGGGGTAGTTTTCCAATGTCATCGTGTAGTACTTCGCGAACACCTGACGGTCCTCGTCGGTGAGCTCTCCACCGGCGTCTATCCAGTAGGTCTTGCCCTCGGGTGTGGCGACCACCTCCCCGTTCTTCACGACGATCCTTCCGTCCTTGATCGTGTAGACCGTGCGTTTGAACGATCCCTCTATGTCGTCCTCCGAGAAACGGTAGATGGCCAGGTCGGCGTCGGCCCCGATACCGAGATGCCCCTTTCCCTTGAGCCCGAGCGTCTTGGCAGTGGCCGCTCGCGTGATCACAGCGATCTCATAGAGCGAGTACTCCCTATCGAGGCTCGCCAGTATCGCCCGAGCAGCCGCGGCCTTGTGGATCGTGCCAAGGGTGGTCTCTCGCTCCTTCTTGCTCATCAACCAAGAGATGATCTTCGGGTAGTGGTAGAATGGACCACCGTTGGGGTGGTCGGTTGTGAGGCTGACCTTCCACGGATCCGTGATCATGAGCGCGACCTCGAGCCCGATGGCCCATTGCACAGCGTTGACCGGGTTCCTCTCCAGGTACCGGTACGGGACGATGCCGGCCCCGGTCTCCATCTCTACGTCCGCGTTGATCCACTTGTTCCCTGTCAGCCGGTACAGGTGGTGCTGTGCGGGACCGTCGGCGGTCATGGTGGTGGTCTCGTCGAACAGGACCTGTCCCATGTCACACGTCACGTGGTCACACCGGTTGATCAACTTCGCGATCTCGGCCATTCCGGAACCGAAGTCCTTCCATCCCTCGCCGGTGTATGCCTGGAACTGCAGGTGTGTGAGGTGGATCCTGTCCTTGACCGCGTTGATCGTCTCGATGGTGGTCTCGTAGTTACCGGGCATCCCCAGATTGTTGGCGTGCACGTGGATGGGGTGAGGAAGCCCCATCTCATCGTTCGCCCTGGCGAGGCCCGCAAGCACCTCCCGCGGTGTGACGTCGTAGTTGTCCACGGGATCGTCGAGGCTTTCCACGTCACGGCCCCACTTCCAGTTCTCCACGCCACCGGGATTCACAAGTTTCACCGCGTACCCCTTCGATGCACCCAGGAACCAGGCAATGGTGTTCTTGAGGTTCTCCCGATCCCCCTCCTTGATATAATGCATGACGAAGTGGTTATTTCCCAAGAGGGTGTAGGCGGCCTTGTCCAGGATGGGCGTGTCGTTCAGCTCCTCGTGCGTATGCCGGGCTGATAGCGGAGTGATCGCGGGCTCCATCACCGTCGTGTACCCCATGGTCGCGTAACGGTACCCCGTCACGTAGGTCGTCGGGATCGAGTACCCGGTCCCCGCGCGCGTGACCGCGGTCTTCGGTACCGGGTCCTTGCGATGGTCCTCCGGTCTGAACAACCGGCCAAGGTTCACCTTCCCTCCAGAGATGTGGGTGTGGATGTCAAGGCCGCCTGGAAAGACGATGAGACCCGTGGCATCGATGACTTTTCCCTTCGCCTCCTCGACGATCTTTCCGTCCTTGATGAAGATGTCCATCTTCTCCCCGTCGATCCCGTTCGCGGGATCGTACACGGTGCCGTTCTCTATGACCAGGCTCATGATCTCACCCTCTCGATAATTTTCTCAAGAACTACCTTATCGGGCAGCTGGTCGGACTCGACCACCTTTCTAAGCCTGATAGGGATGCCGTCCATCCTGTAGGCTGTACCCTCGCACTCGATGCCGGCGATCGCTGAGGGGATCAGGACATCGGCGATGGACGAGGTGAGGTTGTGCTTCGGATCGATGATGATGGTGGGGATGTTCGCCAGATGCTCGACCGCTTCCCGTGGGAAGTGGGCGGCTGGGTCCGAGGAGATGATCAAAGCGGCATCGCACTCCTTTCGTGTCAGCATGTCGACGGCCGAGAACTCTCCCGGATTGTACACAGGGTAGCCTCGTGAGAGGTTGACAGCGAAAGGATAGCCTGTGATCCACGTCATGACCGTGTTGATCCCCGTCACATTGTAATGGCCTCGCATAGGGAGGATGGTGAACTTCGTATGGTCGTTCAGGTCCCTGACCAGGCGTAGCGCCGCGTTGACGTTCATGTGGCGGCCCGCGGACATGGTGAGCCCCAGGCCGAAGAAGATGATCCCGAACTTGCAGCTCTTCATCCGCTCGGCCAGCTCCTTGATGGTGCTGGCCGGGACACCGCCAACGTCACCCACGTCGTGCCCCTTGAGCGTGGCACGCAATGCGGATAGCAGCTCGTAGTCCTGGCCCTGCCTGACCTTGATGAACTGGTCCGCCAGCCGGTATGTATACTTCCATCGGGAGTCCACCTGGGAGGTCTTGGTCTCACGCACGTCCACGTGGACGATGGTGCGGTCCTTCCTTCCTTCAGTGGTGAACATGCCCTCGGGCGTTCCGGAATATCGTGTGATATGCCTGATGTGGGCCTCGGCGGGATTACATCCCCAGTAGACCACGAGGTCCGCCCGGTTCCGCACCTCACCGAGAGTGCACTTCGACACCCCGACGTCCTGAGCGGCCATCACGGTCGGTCCGTGGCACACGGAGGACGTGTTGTCGATGGTCGCCCCGAGCAGTTCTGCGAGCTCGATGGCGCGCCGCTGGGCGTCGGACTCGGTGGAACTGAGGCCGTAGATCAGAGGGAAGTCCGCGCTTTTCAGGATCTCGGCGGCCTTGTCCAAGGCCTCATCGAGGGGAACGTCCACGAGCTTCCCCTTCTTCCTCACAGCGGGCTTCGCCCGGTCACGGTCCCAGTTGACGAATCTGCTCCTCGCGATGTCGCACCCCACCTCCATGTCCCTGACCATTCCTTTGCACATCACGAGCTCCACGTCGTCGCACAGGCAGCCGCAGAAGGGGCAGACAACGTCGGTCATGATCGACCGCTCGTCCTCGGGGGGGAGTGGAGGGGGAGGCGTCTGGTCGGGCGCTTGGGCGATCTTCTCCTTAAAAGGGAGAAGGTCGTTGAGCGTGGTCGGTCCGTCCTCGGTCTTCGAAAGCTCGATCCACACACCCTTGAACCGCGGCATACCGGTACCCCCGGTGTCCCCGCCGATGAGGGCGTTGGCCCAAGGGCCTACTGGTATGAACACGTTGCCCCGGTCGAGCTGGCCTTTACTTGCCCGGACCACCACCGAACCTGATCCCGTGGTAATCTTGACCGGAGCGTTCTCCGTGATACCCAGGTCATCCATGTCATCCCCGTTCATGAACGCCACGGCAACCTCCTCGTAGTACTCCGACGAGGTCTTTCCGACCTCGAGGGCAATACCCTGACCGACCGTCCTGCCCGTGTTCAACATGCATCTCATCAGTCACCACCTCCTAGGGCTTTCTCGAAGGCTTTCTTCGTCTTGTCCAGTTCTTCCTTCGTCACGTTCTCGACGATGGTATGCATCTGTTCGATCGTGTCAGCGAACATCTGGCCCTCGGCGGCGGAGAACCATCCCAGGTGCAACCGGTTCTTGTCAAGACCCAGCTTATCCATCCTCTTCCAGAAGCGCTCCACACGCTTCTTGGCATAATGATTGGCGTCGATGTAGTGACAGTCGCCGATGTGGCAGCCCGAGACGAGCACCGTGGCGACCCCCCGTGCGAAGGCCCGCTCGATGAACTTCTTGGCCATCCTCCCCGAGCACATCATCCTGATTATGCGCACGCTGGTGGGGTACTGCATCCGGCTCACTCCCGCGAAGTCCGCTCCCGCATAGGAGCACCAGTTGCAGCAGAACGCCAGGATCTTCTTGTCGGCGTCCTCCGCGGTGGCCGCGTCGATCTGGGAGAAGATCTGCTCGTCGGTGAAGTGGCGCATGACCAAGGCGGCTGAGGGACATTCCGCTCCGCAGGTGCCGCACCCGTGGCACGCGGCCTCGATGATCGTAATCTTCTTAGTCTTCTTGTCGAAGGCGATGGCGTTGTAGGGGCAGACCTTGGCGCACAGGCCGCAACCTATGCACTTCTCGTCGATCAGCTTCGGCGTGATTGCCTCCACCTTCACCTTTCCCTTGGCCATGAGGATGCTCGCGCGGGCAGCCGCGGCGCTGGCCTGGGTCACACTGTCCTTGATGGCCTTGGGTGATTCTGCGGTCCCGGCGAAGAAGATACCGCCGGTGGGCGCGTCCACCGGCCGGAGCTGTGGGTGCGCTTCCATGAAGAATCCGTCCGCGGTCCGGGACAGGTTGAAGAGGCGCTGGATCTTGTCGGCGTCCTCCCCGGGCTTCAGACCGATGGACAGGATCACCATCCCTGTGTCGATCTGGTACAACTCCTTTTGAAGGGTGTTCTCTCCGACTAGACGCAGGTCCCCTCCCTTGCGCTCGAAGATCTCGGCGGGTAGCCCGCGGATGAATATAACGCCCGCGGCCTTCGCCCGCCTGAAGAGGTCCTCGTATCCCTTGCCGAAGCACCGCATGTCCACGAAGAACACGTAGATCTTGGTGTCAGGCCAGTGCTCCTTGATGAGCAGGGCGTCCTTGATGGAGTTCATGCAGCATACGCTGCTGCAGTAGGGCAGGCCGCATTTCTCGGATCGCGAGCCCACGCACTGGACGAACGCCACCGACTCCGGTATCGCCCGGTCGCTGGGCCGTATCAGATGACCTCCGGAAGGCCCGCCGGCGTTGATCAGGCGCTCGAACTCAAGCGATGTAAGGACGTTCGGGAACCGACCGTAGCCGTACATCTTCAGGGGAGAGGGATCGTACACATCCGCGCCGGTTGCGATGATGACGGTGCCCACATCGAGTTCGACCTTCTCGGGCTCCTGCCGGAGGTCGATCACCCCCGCACCCGAGGCCTTGCACACCCTCACGCATTCGTGGCACCGTATGCAGCTGTCCATGTCCACGATAAAGGTCGATGGCACTGCCTGGGCGAAGGGCGTGTAGATGGCCTTCCGCGGGGCGAAGCCTGTGTCGAACTTGTTGGGGACCTGGACCGGGCAAACCTTGGCGCAGTCCCCGCAGGCCTTGCACTCCTCCACGACGTACCGGGGCCTCTTCAGGACCGTCGCCGTGAAGTTCCCGATGTACCCTTTAACGTCAACGACCTCGCTGTTGGCCATGAGCTCGATGTTCGGGTGTCGGCCCACGTCGGACATCACCGGCGCGAGGATGCAGATGGAGCAGTCCAGTGTGGGGAAGGTCTTGTCGATCTGGGCCATCCTGCCCCCGATGCTGGGCTCCTTCTCCACGAGGTAGACCTTGTATCCTGTGTCAGCTAGGTCGAGAGCGGCCTGTAGCCCGGCGACCCCGCCACCGACGATCAGGGTCTTCCTTATCACGGGGACCTCGAGCTCCACCTGGGGCCTGAGCAGGGATACCTTGGCCACCGCCATCCTGACCAGATCCTTGGCTTTCTGGGTGCCTTTCTCCTTCTCATATAGGTGGACCCAGCTGCAGTGGTCCCGAATGTTGGCCATCTCAAACAGGTATTTGTTCAACCCGGCCGCCTCACAGGCCTTTCGGAAGGTGGGCTCGTGGAGACGGGGGGTGCAGGATGCGACAACGACCCTGTTCAATTTTTCCTCCTTGATGTCGGTCCTGATTTCATCCTGCCCCGGGTCCGAGCAGCAGTACCTGTTGGTCTTCGCAACGACGACGTTCGGGAGCGTGGACGCGAACTTGGCGACGCCCTCAACGTCAACGGACCCGGCGATGTTCAGACCGCAGTGGCACACGAACACGCCCACTCGGATCTCGTTGTCATCACTGGAGGGTTCAGATGTCTTCTTGCTCGCTTTTCCTTTTGCCACGGTCCTCAGCTCCCCTCCGTTCTGTCTGCGAGATACTTGTCGATCGACGTGGCAGCCCGCTTTCCGGCAATGATCGCCTCCATCGCCGAGGCGGGGCCCGACACCGCGTCCCCCCCGGCGAACACGATGGACCGGCTCGTCTCCATGCTGAACGGATCTGCGATGATTGTGCCCCTTCCAGCGAGCTTGAACGCTCTCAGGATCCCGGGATCCAATGTCATTCCGATAGCGACTATGATGGAATCAGCCTCCACGACGGACTCCGTACCGGACTCGACCTTCGGGCAGAAGAAACCCAAGGGGTCGAGCACCGAAAGGCACTTCAGGCTCTCCACACCCGTACATCGTCCGTTCGCCCCGATGATCCGCGTAGGCATCCTGGCGGGATGGAGGACAACACCCTCTTTAACGGCCTCCTCGATCTCAGGCCCGAACGCAGGCATCTCCTGCCGTGATTCACCACAGACGATGTGTGCCTCCTTGGCACCGAGCCGCAATACGGTCCGGGCCGCGTCCATGGCCACATTACCGCCCCCGATGATCACAACCTTGTCCCCGAGATCGAACCGAGTGCCCGTCTTCGTTCCACTCAGGAAGCCGAGTACATCGAATACACCTTCCAGGTCCTCGCCAGCGATACCGATCCTCCTGCTCATGTGGAGACCGGTTGCGACGAACACCGCTTGGTAGCCCTCCTCTAGGAGGTCGTCGAGTTCGGGGGCCTTGGTACCGGTCCTGATGTCCACGCCCCGGTTCTCGATCCGCTGGATGTCGGCGTCGAGCGCCTTTGAGGGCAGCCTGAACTCGGGTATACACCTTCTCGGCATGCCTCCAGCCTCGGGTAGGCATTCGAACACCGTGACGGGATACCCTTTCCCGGCCAGTTCCCAAGCGGCCGTGAGCCCCGCAGGACCAGAACCGACGATGGCGATCCTCTCGTCATGGGTGATGGGGGGTGGTTCCTCCCCTTTGATCATGCGTTCATATTCGGTGATGAAGCTCTCGAGCGCTTCGGCGACCTGCGGTTTTTCCACGTGGCCGTGAAGGGGATTGAAGCAGATATAAGTGCATACCGCGGGCAGGGGCATTTCGTTCTTGATGATTTCCTGGGCCTCCTTGAACGCCTCAAGGTGTCCCCTCTCGGCCGCAGCGTCCTTCATCTGCAGGAGGAGCTCTGGCACCGCGAGTCCTTGGGGGCATCGCCGGTGACACCGGTAGCACCAGGCGCACAGCCAGATGGCCGTACCATTCATGACCTTCTCAGGATCGAACGGGAGCCCTTGGAGAAGGCTCCGGGGATTGTAGTGATGAGGGAGCAGCTCCATCATTGGGCAGCTCGCGGTGCAGACACCGCACTGGAAACAGAATTTCAGTTGATCAGTCTCCAGTAGCTCCTTTAGGATCTCGTCGTTCGTTCCCATCGTTACTCCTCGATACAGCTGTAGGGGATCAATCCATGAGGAGGATGGTCCCCTTTCCGTTCTCAACGAGGTCCCCGGTGAACGTCTTAAAATCCCCGCTGAATCCCTCGCCCTCGATTTTGGGGTCCTTGATAGAGCCCCCTTCCTTGAATCCGAGCATGAGCTCTCCTTTCGAGACTACGATGGTCCCACCGGTCATCTGGGCACCGACGCGTGGGCCTGCTGTGCCCTCGATGACGATGAGCCCCTTCTTCATGTGGATGCCCGTGAACAGGTCAGTATCACCCTTGATGACGATCGTGCCACCGGCGAGCCTGCTGCCAACCTCGACACCTGCGTTCCCGTGTACTGTGATCCTGCCACCCTTCATGCCCGCTGACTCACCCCTGTAGGCCGCGCCCAGGTAGTCGGATGCGTTGCCCTTGATGACGAGCTCGCCACCGGACATGTCCATGCCACAGAACGCGTCGCAGTTTCCTTCCACCACGATCCTGCCGCCCGACATCCGGTAGCCGCAGTACATACCGCCGTCCCCGTTCACCTGGACCTCGCCCTCAGCGAGGGCCTCGCCGATGCGCTTGAACTTGCTCAGATCGTCACCCTCGAGCACGATCAGTCGGCCTTTACCCTTCTCGTCCTCGATGGTCACATCGAAGAAGTCACTCAGTGTGCGTTCCTGGTTCCCCTCGTGGACGGCTACCTTCTTGATCTCAGCAAGGGTCATCCCGAAGAGCTGGTGGTTGACACCATCGGCCTCGACATTGATGTCGTCTACATTGTTCTTGGACCGCAGGAGTATCTTCATTTCTTACACCTCTCCATGACCATCTCGCTCTCCCCGAGATAGTCCATCTGCACGGGGTAGTTATCGAGCGAAACGGAGTAGTACCCTTCGAACCGCTTTCTCAGGTCCTTCTCGATGACGTCCGTCCGGGGTTTCGTGTCGATCCAGAGCGTCCTTCCCGTAACGGCATTGACGACCTTCCCGTCCTTGACCGCGAGTTGGCCGCCCTTGATGGTGTATGCACAGTGCCTGAAGGCACGTTCGATCGTTGCGCCGTCCTTCTCCTCGACACCGATGTCGTACACCGCAACGTCCGCATCGGCACCGATCCCCAGGTGCCCCTTGTTAGCGAGACCAAGGGTCTGTGCGGTGCCTCGTGTGATAAGACAGATATCGAAGAGGTCCAGTTCACGGTCCATGTCGGAGATGGCGGCCTTGCTCTTCACGGCATCGTGGAGCGTGGCTATGGTCTCGGCCCTGGCCTTCTTGGACATGAGCCATGCGATCATCTCCGCATAGCATGTGAAGGGGCCACCGTTCGGATGGTCCGTGCTCAGGTGTATCTTCGCAAGGTCCTTTAACGCAAGGACCATCTCGAGACCGACGGCCCACTGGATCGCGTTCACGCTGACATCCTTCCGATACTCGTAGGGAACGACCCCAGTACCAGCCTCGAGCTCAACGTCGAAGTTTATCCATTTCTGCTTGCCGAGCTGGTGGAGATGGAACTCGAAGGGCCCGTCGGCCGTCATGGTCGTTGTGGGCTCGAAGCAGACGTTCCCCGTGTCGACCGTGATGTTCGGGGTCTTGTCGATCTTCTCGGCGAGCTCGACCCCCCTGGACTCGAACGTCCTCCAGGAGTCGCCACCGTACCCGTTGAACTGTAGGTGTGTGATGTGCAGGACGGACCGTTCCTTGTTGGTGAGGCCTTTGACGGAGTCGATGGTCTCGAGCGCGGTCGTGTAGTTACCGGGGGTGCCGAGGTTGTTGCAGTGGAGGTGAACCGCATGGGGGAGCCCGAGGCTCTCGTTGATGTCCACAAGACCCCGGATGATCTCCCGCGGCGTCACCTCGAAGTGCGTGCAGGGATCGTCAAGGCCGTCAACGTTCTTGCCCCACGCCCAGCTGGCCGTACCGCCAGGGTTCACGCATTTGATACCATAGCACTTGGTGGCCAAGAGCATCCATGCGACCCACTCCTTGCATCGATCGATGTCGCCGGCCTTGAGGTACTCGATGACCTGATGATTGTTGCCCAAGAGGAGGAGCCCGGTCTTGTCGAGCATCGGGATATCATGGAACTCTTCGTGGGTGTGCCTGGCCTTCAGAGGAGGGACCGCAGGCTCGATGACCGTTGTGTAGCCCATCTCGGAGTAGGTGTACCCGGTCAGAAACGTTGTGGGTACGGAGAAACCGGAGCCGGCCCGTGTGACGTTCGTTCTCGGGACGGTGCGCATCCGGCTGTCCTCTGGTCTGAAGAGCCGGCCGCTGTTCACCTTCGAGCCGGCGATATGCGCATGGATGTCGACGCCGCCCGGGAACACTACCTTCCCGGCCAGGTCAATGGTCTCGGCCTTTTTGCCGAGATCTTTCTCGGCGACCATCTTCCCGTCCTTGATGAAGAGGTCCATCTTCTCGCCACGGATCCCGTTCTTGGGATCGAAGACGATACCGTTCTTGAGTATCAGTCCCATTCTACTTGCCCCCTCTTTTCTCCTTGACACGTTCAAGGATCTTCGCGACGATGTCCGTGTCCGACGGCACGTCACTATTGATGACCTTCTTCAGTCGTATGGGGACCCCGTCCATTCGGTAGGCCGTCCCCTCGGCCTCAACTCCGGTGACCGCGCATGGGAGGTAGACGTCGGCGAACTTGGACGTGATGGTCTCGTGAGGATCGATGACGATGACCGGCATATTGCTGAACCGTCGTGCAGCCTCCTTCGGGAGGTGCGCGACCGGATCGGACGCGACGATGAACAGGCAGTCCGCATCGTCCCGCATCAGCAGGTCCACCAGCGAGGTCTCTCCGGGATTGTATCTTGCATACCCCCTCGTGAGGTCCACGGCGAACGGGTAACCCGTCTGCCACGTGAACACCTCGGCGGCGCCCGTGACATTGTAATGGCCACGCATGGGGCGGATGACGACCTTCGTGTCCTTGTTGAGCTCGGCCCCAAGAGAGAGGATAGCGTCGATGTTCCGATGCCTGCCGCGTGTCATGGTCAGCCCGAGGCCGAAGAAGAACGCGCAGAACTTCGAGCGCTTGAGCCTCTGGGCGAGCTTCATGACCTTCTTCTTGATGACGCCCGTGCCAGGTATCTCGTCCGGTAGCTCCTCCCCCTTCATAGCGAGCCTGAGCGCGTGGATCAGCTCGTAATCCGCGTTCGGATCAACCTTGATGAACTGGGTGGCGACACTCGTGGACGCGGTCTCCCTGACGTCGACGACGACGACCTCCCGGTCCTGGCGTCCCTTCTCCCTGAAGGCGCCCCTGGGGTAGACCGTGTACCTGCTCATGTGGCGCATGTGCGCCTCGGAGGGGTTGCACCCCCAGTAGATGATGAGGTCCGCATGGTTGAGGACCGTTCCCAGTGTGCAGGAGGAAATGCCCACGTCCTGGACGGCCAGGGTGGAGGGGCCATGGCAGACGGAAGAGGTCTGATCGATGACACCGCCGATCTCCTCCGCAAGGGCAATCCCTTCACGGGTAGCCTCCACCGAAGTGGATGCCCATCCGAAGAGCACCGGTTTCTTGGCAGCGAGGAGCAGATCGGCCGCCTTGTCGATGCACGCATCCAGCTTGGCCTCATTGAACGCGTCGTCAGGAGCCTTCTTGTCACCGCTCTTCTTCCTGAGCAGGTTCTTCCTCGTCGCCCCCTTGGTGATGGACTTCTTGAACTTGAAGTATCCGACCCCGCACGCGTGATAGATCTCGGCCTCGTCGTCCCCCGTCCTCTTGATATGGATGTCGTCGCAGAGGTTGCCGCAAAACGGGCACGTGACGTCCGTGACATCGGTGAGATCGGGCTTGATGTTCGTGAGTTTCTCTTCCTCGGCCATCTCAAGCACCCCCGTACAGGTCGCCAAGTAGTTTGTCCAGGCTCGTGATCCCTTGTCCCATGGACGTGGACACCTCGGCCGGGATCCCCTTGTACGACGGCATCCCCGTGTGACTTGTGTCCGTCGGGATGAGCGCGTTCGCCCACGGGCCGAGCGGCACGGCGATGACGCCCGGTGAGTTCATGGTCGGTCGTACCCTGAGCTCCACGGAGCCCACCTTGGTAGTGACCTTCACGATAGCGTCCTCCTTCACGCGGAGCCGGTTCATGTCATCCTCGTCCATGAGGACAGTCGAGCATTCATCTCGGTACTCCTGGGTGAGCTTCCCCATTTCCAGAGCCTCGCCCTGTCTGGCGGTTCGTACCGTGACCAGGGTGCATTTGATCGGTGGTGCTAGGATGAGAAATCCCATATCGATAACCTCAGATGAATTCGAACGCCTTCTTGGGGCATGCGTCTCCGCATACTCGGCACGTCTTTGTAGCCACCTCGCCTGAGACGCGGCGGCATTTCTCGAGCCTCACGATCTTGATGCGACCGTTGATGACCTTCAGAATGACCTCGTCGCTGTCGGGTCCCTTACCTCCGGCCGCCTTGGGATCGACCACGTTCACGGGACATGCCACGAGACAGTTGGCGCAGCCGTCGCAGAGCTCCTCGTGCACGATCAGGCCCGAGGCCTCGGCGCCCTTGATCGTCTCTAGAATCTCCAGGAGTTTCTCCCTGTTCTCCTGGAACTCCTCGGCCGTTACGGGAAGGCATTCCTCCAGCTTCGCCTCGTTCTTTAGGAGCGCCATTGCGAACGCCATGCACGATTTCTGCGGGCACTTCTCGCAGTTCGTTTTAGGCAGGAGATTGTAGAAATCCATTGCACGTACCATTTGGTATCACCGTCCCATGTCCCGGTCAGAGCTCCCGGAGGAATATCTTCTCGGGCCCGAGCTTTCCACCATAGTTACCTGCTGAGAGGCGTTCGATACCTTCAGCGTTCGTAAGCACGTCCACGGCGCTCTTGAAGCCCTTCGTCAGGGTATCGAGGTCGACCGCGTTGAAGATGAACTCGTAGATGGCCACCACGCCCTCAGGCACCGTGGAGTCATCGATGTTACAACTGAGTGTGGGGCAGCACGTGTGGTTGGTGGAGGCCTTGAGGAACGTGTACGTGCAGGAGCCGACCTTAGATCCGGACGCGCAAATGCCGCCGGGGAAGGGGGCGATGATGCCCTCGGTCCCTTCGATCCCTTCGATCACCCGCTCGCACGAGGTAAGACCCTTCTCGACATCGTTGACCATGACCCAGAGGTTGCCTGAGTAGCCCTTGGTATATCCGAAATTCTCCTCGATCAGGAACTCGCCGCCCATGATCGGGATCGAGTAGAGCTTCCGGCCCCATCGCTCGACTGCCGTTCCATACCCGTCGCCGAAGCAGTTCATCATCTTGCCGATGGGGAATGGCTCCTCCGATTCGATGAGGTTGAAGCATGCGGTGGTAGGCGCGGTGAGGACGCATTGACCAATCCGCTCTAGGAGCTGGTCCTTCAATTTCTTCGCTGAGGGATTGGTGATCATCACCGAGTACCCGGGCCGGCCGTCGGGTCCTGACTCGACGAACGTGTCGATGCCAGCTTCAGCGTCGCAGAAGATGATGGATGTAGCGAAGCCCACGGAGGCCTGGGCAGCGATGCGTGCCCATCGTTCGTTCGCGGCCGTGATGAGGAACCGCCCGCACTTCGTGCTGAATACCTCTGAGAATGTGTCCTCGATTTCCATTTCAGTCCGCCCCCTCGAGCAGTCCCGACCGTTCGGTCACCGCACCGCTCTTGGAATGTGATGTCCTCAGCACGGTATCGTTGCCTTTCTCGATATCACGTGCCTCGTCGACAAGACGTGCGGCCGCGGCCAGCACCTCGTGAGCGGTACATGCCATCAGGACGTACTCCCGCTCGTCCTTGAGCTTGAAGCAGGCCTCGAAGTCTATCGCCGCCACGGTCTCGGCCATGCGATAGGCGGCCATTGCCTTGGCGAGCGCGTAGGGATTGCGGTAGTATCCAAGCCCGGCCACCGTGCGTGGTGTGATGACTATCCGGGGCAAATCGTCGGTCCCGAGCGTGCCGCTCTTGATCCGCTCGATTGCTCCATCTAGGAGCTCGACGATGTGTCGGACCACGCCCGTCCCGGAGAGGACGCGGATGATGTCGGCGTTGAACAGGGCCATTTCGGTGGGATCCAGGAACTCCCGCCGTGCTCCGATGAGGGGATCGCCCTTGATGAGGACGTACCCCAACCCTTCGGCCTCGAAGTCCTCCTTCGCGCGTGCTGCGGGCCCATCGCTGAACACGATGCTCGGGATGCCGGCGTCGGCGAGGAGCTTCCGCACCTCCTTGGGGCCTGCGATGGCCGCGTTCGGGGTCGAGTAGAGAATCAGGTCCGGCTTGTCAGCGATGAGGGAAGCGGCCACGTCCCGTGCGCTCTCGGGATCCATCTTGGGTCCCGATGTGCGTGCGATGAATGCGAGGTCCTCCCGGTCCGCCCGCTCGTCCAGTACGAGGTCGATGAGCGGTGAGATGCCGATGTTGCCCGTTTTGATGATGCCGATCGTTACCCTTTCCATACAGAATCCTTCCATTCCCACTTGTTCTTGAGGAATCCTGCGATCTCAGACGAGTCCCGTCCTGCCACGAAGATTTCCCAGCCCGTTGTGTCCTCGAGGTCGCCCCGTAGCTGCGCGGCCAGGCCGGGGATCAGCATCTTGCGGTGCTTGACCTTCTCCTCCACCTTGAAGTCGTCGATGAACTTTTTCACGTCGTCCGCGCTCATTGTGTTCGCTGCCACGGCCGTGTCCACGGCGAACCCGTTGGTATCGAGCACGATGAGCCATGCGGAGACCCCGGACCGCCGGAGGTCGCCCTCCACTGTGAAGTAGGTCAGGGAGAAGTTCACCGTGAGGATGACGGGCGAGTGCTCGTCGGGGTTGCCGATCTCGTACAGCTCGGCCTTGACCGTTGGCTCTGTCCTCGGGTCCGTGTATATGTTCTGACGGAGCGTGAGGAGCGGGAGGACCGACCACGGCTCTACTGAGCTGAGCACGATCATGTCCACGAACCTGTCCAGGTGTGAGCTCGCAATGAGGGTCTCCATGAACAAGGCCTGCACTGGGTCCTCCTCCGTGAGCCCCACGGCGCCCGGGATCGTGATGGTCGGATAGCCAAGCTCCTTGACACCGTTCTCGATGGCGGCCCTTCGCGCCTTTACTATCCGGTTGATCGAGTTCCCAAACGCTTTGCCGGTTATACCTGTTGCAGGGTCGAGCACAAGCCGCTCAAGACCGGCGGCTTCGGCCTTCCGTACAAGGGTTCCCAGCTTCGATAGGCTCTTCGAGTAGAGGACGAGGGTCGCATCGTACGTCTTGGCGAGGGAAACGAAAGCGTCGAAGTTCTTGGCCGTCGCGGTGTACATGACGGGGTTCTTCCCCTTGAGGACCTTGAGACCCTCCTCCATCATCTTCGGATCGACCGTGCAGAGCATGAACGGCTTGTCCGTCTCTTTCAAGGCGAGCTCGATGGCTTTCTTGAACTTGGCCGGATCGTCCGATGCGCACCGGATGGCGACCATGTCCAGGTTAAGCATGACCCCCAGTCGTTCTATTGAGAATGTGTTGACGAACGCGATACGCTCCTTGATCATCTTCTCATCCATGGTATCGGCGATGTCGACGGCGATGGCCGTCGGATTGAAGTACTTGAGCTCGTGCCGGTAGAGCACCTCCTCGCCGCCGATCGTGATGGTGGACGCACCACTGCCGATCGTGACCTCCTTGATGGGCGGGGTGAGGATGTCGACGAGCACCAGCCGTTCCATGTCGGTCATGGTGCCGCAGCTCTCGGGGGTCTTCTCCCGCTGGATCAGCTTCAAGGCCAGGGCCATGCACGATTCCTCACCACAGGCCTCGCAGTTCTTGCCGGGGAGGTACTTGTATATCATCATTGGTGTGAGTCTTGGCATCCTTTCATACCCCCTTGATCCATTGCTCAGGTTTCATCGGCTTCGACTCGTCCTTCTCGATGAGGAGCTGCTCGGTGATCGATTGGAGGGCCTCGATCGCGCCGGGGTGTAGCATCATGAAGATGTCCGAACCGGAGAGCAATGCCATGAGCCCGGTTGTCGCCTCCCATAACGGGCCGCGGTAGAGCTTCTCGCCCCAAGCATCGTTCTTACGCCAGGCCTCCCTGGCGGCCCACGCATTGGAGGTCCCCGAGAGGATCGGATAGTTCAGGTCCTTGTCGCCGCGGAACGACATCTGGCGGATCCGCTCCATGGTGGTGATGGTGTACTCCACACCGTAGCCCAGAGAACCTGTGAAGGTGTCCATGACGATGCTGTTCCTTGGAACCCCCGCGACGACCAATGCCCGGGTCAGGGTCTTCTGGGCGGCAGGGTCCATAGTGGCCAGGGCGAGCACTGCGTGATTGTGCTCTATTACCGCCGGGGCGATCGTCTCGTAGTTATCGCTCAGCGCCGCTGACAGGAGCACCCGTTCTCCGGAGGCCGCTTCAGCGGCCTTCACCAGCACGGGCGGGTCCTTCTTCCGGTTCCCAGAACCCGAGATGATCATCGGGACCTTGATCTCCTTGAGCATATCCTCGATGAGCGCGGCGGAGTCCTCTGGTGAGGTATCCTTCCCGTTGATGGGATCGGTAGATATCAGATGGAGCGTGATCATCTTGGCATTGTAACGCTCGATGGCCGTCTTCGCCCATTCCACGGGGCTGTCCATGACGCCATCGTAGTACATCCTCACTGCCTTGGGGAGACTGAGCTCCATGTCGAAGATGTCGAAGGAGAACACAGGGATGTTCGGGACATTCGCCTCGAATGTGTAGAATGGCATGGTCTTCTGGCCGCCGATGACGAGGCTGTAGTCCCGGGTTCCACCTTCCTCCTTCGTCGCACCAAGAGTGACCTCAAGGATGTCCTGCTTCCATTCGGCGATAGGTGCCTCGAACTTGAAGGGCCCGACCTTCTTGGGAAGGGCACCTGGCGCAGCGGCCATTCCCGGCGCCGCTCCGCCCATCATCTGGACAAGGACCTGCGTCAGGCTCGGAGTGAGCTCGAGCACGAGCTCGTCTGCCTCGATGGACACGTTCTCCAGTTCGAGCCGCTTGACCGTGGACATAAGTTCAGCGATCGTTCCTGCTCCATTGTTTTTCTTCTTCTTCTCTTCTGCCATGGTGATCACTACCTTATCATGAAAAGATACTACCGCACAGTTTCGTGACGGCCATAAAAGCGGGCGATTCTTCCTTGAGGGACGCTACGGGGCGGCCCTCCAGGTCGAGCTCGGTCACGTATTCGTCGAACGGGACGATAGCATCGATATCGAGGCCCATTTCCTGTGCTTTGGATAGGAATAAATCGGCCTGACCGTCCCGGATCTTGTTCCCGACGACGAAGAGCTTGCCGACATTGAGCTCTAGGTCATTGGACATCTTGCGGATCGAATAGGCGGTCTTGAGGGAGTTGAGGGATTGGTCGGTGACCACTACCAATTTATCGACATCCCGGGTGGTAGTTCTACTTAGGTGCTCAAGTCCTGCCTCGGCATCGATTACCACGTGGTCATAGCTATCCTTCGCGCTGTCGATGATGTTCCTCAGAAGATGGTTGACCGAGCAGTAGCACCCTCGCCCCTCCGGCCGGCCCATGATGAGCAGATCGCAGTTTGGTCCCTCGATGGTGATCTCGAAGATCTTGCCGTCCAGCCACTCACGCTTTGTAACGCTGGGGGCGAGCTTGTCCTTTTCAGCGAGCAACTGCTCACGGACATCTCCAATGGAACGCGACATTTCGAGACCGAGGGAGAAGGCCAGGTTGGCGTCCGGGTCGGCATCGACCGCAAGGATGGATGCGTCAGGGAACGTCTTGCGAAGCTGTGTGACCAGTACACTGGAGACAAACGTCTTGCCCGTACCGCCCTTGCCTGAGACTGCGATGATCACGAACAGTCACCCGTCCTACTCCTTCGCCTTCTGGATGATGACCTTGTCAGCGTAGATCCTGGCGTTCTTGAAGGTGAACTTGAAGCCACCGCCGCCCGGAACGGTCATTGCCGGGAGCGTCATAGCGGGTGCACCTGCCGGGACCTGCATGAGAGTAGCGGGAGATGCGGTCACTGGTACGATCTCGCTTGCTGCTGGAGCGGGTGCCTCGGCCGGAATCTCTTCTTCCACCGGTTTTGCCCAGGCCTGAGCGAGAGGGTGCCCCTTCTCCTCGAGGAACGATTTCAGCCCCTTGAGGTTCTTGACGTCCTCGGTAGCGATCTTGTCCTTGAACTCCTCAGGGATGAAATCCACGATGGAGTCGAAAATCACCTTGGGCATCCAGGCGACCTTGGTCCAGCCGCCGTCCCCTTGGAGGAACTTCTTGGACCGGAAATACTCGACTGCCGTCCCCAGGAATCCCTCGGTCTGCTCGCCGCCGCCGGTCTGTTCCGCCATCTGGGAGAACTTCAGACCGTTCACACAGGTCTCCATGTACTCCCTGTTGACGAGACCGACACCGTCGATCTCAGGGATGTAGAACACGATGGCCTCGAAGCAACCGCATGATGTGTGGGGCAGTCCGAACATGGAGTGGAGGTAGATCTCCTTGGTAACTCCGCCCGACTTCTCGTCAACGGCCTCGTCCACACCGGAATATTGTCCCTTACCAGCGTCCAGTACCTCGCCCTTCTCGATCACGAAGTTGGGGCCTTCCGGATCGATCCGTGCGCTGGCACGTGCATCGAACCAGGAGATCGCGCCGCACAGGGCCATGCGCTCAGGGGTGATGACACAGATGTGGATGGGTGCAAAGGACTGGCAGAGGATACAGCCATAGAACTCGTCCACCTCGTCGTCCGTCAGTGTCCGCGCCCGGGCATCACGTGCCTCGTAGATCTCGCGTGCGCTCTTGATCCTCGACTCGATATCCTTCTCGTCGGTGTAGATGAATGCCTCCATCTTCTCGATGAACTTGAACTCCTGCTTCATCAGCTGGATGGTGATCTTTCCGAGATGCTCTAGGGTGAGGCCTTTCTTCACGTCCTCCTTGTTGACCCTGATCCAGATATCGTAGCGCTGGTTCAGGTGCATCACGCCCTCGACGTAATTGAAGAAGTCGTGGATCCTCCGCTCGAGCACCGGCTCCAGGTCCTTCTCCATCTTCTTGCCGGCGACGTGAAAGATGATCGCGATAGGGGCTCTCGAGCGAGCCTCGAAATCGGCCAGGCCCTTCCCGACGACGGTCACCTTCCCGTCCTTGACGTCTTTTGGCGCCTTCATCTGGACCAGCTCGAACTTGTTCGGTACCTTCGGGCCACCGAACTCGACATGCATCTGTTGTTGCCTGATCCGCTCTCCCTCGTGGACGATTCCCACTTCTACTGGTATGTCCTCGAACATTCATCATCCCTCCAAGATCGTGTCTATCATTTTCTTCCAGCTCTTTTCGCTCATGTTAGCGAGTGAATAGGTAGCATTTGGTTGGCCGAACCTTGAGAGGTTGACCGATATCTTCTTCGAGAAGTGCTTGAGGTGACTAAAGGCCGCCGATTTCATGTAGTACGGGAATCCGATGATGAACACCACTTCGACCTCGTCGTCGTCCTTGAACCGTGAGAGGTATGCGTAGAGGTTAGTTGTATATTCCGGCTCCTTCTTGGTGAGGTTCTTGAGGAGCTTGTACCCGCTCCCCACACCGATCAGCCTCATGTTCTTGCGCTTCACCGCCGTCTTCGCGAGCTTCCCAGCAAGGTCCGGATCGGTGTGCGCGCCCATGAGCACGAGGCACTTCTTCTTAAGCAGCGCAGCCGCGATCTTCTCGTTCAGCTGGCGAGCCCGCTTCGAGCCGGGGACGTTGCCGAGGTTCCACGCCTCCACCGACATCAGACCCTCACCTGCCTTTCCAGCAATGTCGGATCCACCGTCTTCTTCCGCTTCCAGCCCTTCTTCTTCAGTTCCTTGAGTAGCATTTCCCGGGAGGTGAGCGGGATGTCCTGTTCGGTGCGGATGAACTTATCGATGTCGTCCGGGAACCGGTCCAGGTACTTATGTGAGAGGTCGATGTAATGCGACAGCTTTATCTGGCGGCCCTTGGTGGTGTCGTTGGGCCGGATGCAGAGCTTGCAGGCCATGACGATGGTCTCCTCCACGGTCTCAGCGACGTAGAGGAGGTGCTCTGGGCACGGATCGATCTGGACCTGCTCGCCGTCCCGGGCGTTTAACACCGTCCACGCCTCGGGATCGTCCGCGTCCCCGAGCATCAGGCGTCGGTAGATGTTCCCCTGGGGCCCGACTATCACCGGAATCCCCATACGGTTCACGCCCGTGGCGATGGATGCCGCCTTCTGGGCATACGCACCCCAGGCAATGCCCACAGCGCCCAGTCGGTTGAGGATGTAGTCCGCGATCTCCTCGTAGTTTGCCCTGAGCTTCCGATGGGCGAAGATGGCCGCCACCTTAACAGCGGCCCCCAGGATGTGGGCGTTGGCCACGCATGAGCCCACGTTGACCAGGCAACCCTTGTCGAAGTCGCCCGGATACCGCTCGAACAGGTCCGAGTAGATGGCGATGTCCATGGCGGTGCAGCCGGACACGGCCACGATGTATCCCCTCTTGAGGAATTCCTCGGCGATGGTCGCGTTGACGCTGCCGCCCTCGTGGTTGGGGCATCCGACCATAGCAATGATCCCGGGGATCTCCCCGAATACGATGGGCTGCCCAACAGTCCGGATCTCAACATCCTGGATAGGGCCTCTGCCGACCCTCAGCTTGGATTTCTGGTTCGCGATCTTGTCCTTGGCGGCCGCCAGGACCATCTCGGTGATGGGCAGATCCTTATCGCAGGCGCTCTCGCACTTCCCACAGCCCATGCACTCGTCGAAGAACCTGCCGAGCTCCGATTCGTCCCCATCTGCGGCCTTCTTCATGGCCCCGGGGACGTCCTTGTTGAAGTGGCAGTTTCGCCGGCATAGCTGACACTGGGTGCAAGTGCTCGCCAGCTCGGCCAGGTTGAGCTTGAGGTAGGGGTTTTTCTTGGACTTTCGCTTCTTGAACATGTCTCGGGCCAGCTCCACGGCCACCTCGCCCACCTTGTCGAAGTCGGGGATGTACGCACCGGGGAACTCGCCGCCCTTCAGCTTGTCGATGATGACCGCAGGCTCCTCGTTGGTCATGTCCGGAAGCCCGGCAGTAGCCTTGTTCGATGTCGTCAAGAGAGGGGTGTTGGTGGCCTTTGCGTGCTCCAGCACGTCGGTCCGGATGCACTGCTCGTCGACGACGATCACGTCGGCGACACCCATCTTGAGGAACCTCAGTTGCATGGAGAGGGGCCCTATGACCTTCGCCCGGTGGTCGTGCCGCGTGATGTCGTGTGAGGTGCAACATATCCCTGCCAGTTCAACCTTGTCGTACAGGTCATTCTTGTCCAGATAATCAGATACATCTGTACCGGACACCAGGTTGTGGCCGATGAGCAGGATGACGGGTTTGTCCGAGTCCACTACTCCCATACCTATGTCCACCAGGGGTGTGTCACTCTCGCCTTTAGGCATGTCGAACCCGATGATCTGGATGATGTCCGCGACCTCCATGGCAAGGATGTCGATCATGCTCACGTGGAATGTCTTGGAGTTGAGGTCGATGTCATCGCCCTCATCGCCGGTGTGGGTGGATGCGAGGGCGTGGATGATCTCCGCCTCGCAGTAGTTGAGCACCTTCCTGAAGTCCCCGAACCTTCGCGGCTTGATGCCTGTAATGAGCCTGGTGAGCGGTGCCTCGATGGTGATCTGGCCGCCAAGGTCGACCTTTGTATTGGCTCCCTCCCTCTCGATGAGCACCTCTAAGAGGTGGCGGGCGTGGGCTGCGTGGGCGGAGGCCCCGATGCAACAGGCAAGAAGTACGATCCTTGCCTGTTGGGCATCGATCTTGATGCCGCATGCGCCCTTCTTCCCCATGAGATCGCACTTACCCATAGTGCACAGGTCGCAAATATCACTTGCGGGCATGTAGAACGGCTTATACCTCTTCAGGAGCTTGTGATCCCATTCCCTGAGATCGGTAAGACCGGGGAACGGCGTGGGGCCTTCTTCCTCCTCCCAGTCTTCGACGACCTCGCCGATGTTGATTTGAAGTTTGCCGATATCCGTATCTAGGATATCTTTTGTGGAATCCGCTTCTTTCTCACCCATGCTGAGCGCACCTCCGTCCAGTGCCGGAAAAACACTCTCCCGGACACGTCGGGAGAAAGCCGAAACGTTAATATATATACCGTATGCGCAAGCTGTAATACACAAAGGTGGCTCTTACAAGGGTTCGCATAAATTGGCTCCTTTTATCATCGTAAGCTCACCGAGGTAAAACAATAACAAGTGCTTCACCTTATCGAGGATATACCTCAAAGTGAGAGGAGTTTCCGCATCGACAATGAGCGGCGGTCTTCGACCACTCTCGATTGGGTGCCCAAATCCACGAAGGTTTGGATGACCTCCCGAACACCCGATCGTCGGACTATCAGCTGATTATTCGCTTCCTACGATCTGTCCCGCGATCTCCTGTACCTTGATCGCGTTGTCGATAGTGATGTCGGGCGTCTTGCCCTGGAGGATGGACTGGACGAAGTGGGCGTCCGTCTGGCGGTGTCCCCACACCCTCGTGCCCCGCACCGAAAGGTCCCATTCCTGCCGCTCCGGCTCGGAGCCGTAGAGGATAATCTTATCGGTGTTGATGGCGTGGAGTACGTTCGTGTTGTCCCCGTACACCTCTAGCCGGCTGATGGCGGCTGCGGCGTTGGTGGTGGCCCCGTAGTGCAGATTGCCAACGATCCCGTTGGAGAGCTTGATCACGCCCATGGTGTTGTAACCGGTAATCCCGCCGGCTTCCTCGAGCTTGGGGTAGCTGGGTTTCCATGCCACGCTCTCGATCTCACAATCGAACATCCACCGGAACATGTCAAGCGACCATACCGAGAGGGTGAAGTCGGGATATCCGCCGCTCTTCTCTAGGTTCCAGGCCCAGGATCCAGGGGGCCACTGCTCTGCCAGTGCCGAAGCCGGGATGAACTCGCGGAAGTGGAGGGCGATGGGCTTGCCGATAGTTCCGGCCTTGATCATCTCCTTGATCTTGACGTAGATCGGTGCGAACCGGAAGTTGAGGTTGGGCATCAGGACGACCCCTGCTTCCTCGGCGGCCTTGCCAAGCTCCTTCGTCTGCTCGATGGTCGCGGCTACCGGCATCTCACAAAGGACGTGCTTCCCCTTCTTGATGGCCTGCATGGCCATGTTGTAATGGAGGGGTGTCGGGAGCGAGAGCACAACGGCCTCAACCTTTTCGTCCTCCAGGAGCTCATTATAATCCAGGTAGTACGGCACGTCGTACTTCTTCGCAAGGGGCTTCACCCGATCCTCTGCCAGATCGCAGAGGGCTATAAGATTCGAACCCTCGATCTTCTTGAAAGCGGGGACATGCGCCTGCCCCCCGACGAAACCTACGCCAACGACAGCGACTCCAACATTATCAGCCATAATATTCACCCGATCACCTCTCCCCGAACCGTTGTCAATATTAAAAACCTAGCCCCTGCGCCGACTGCAAACGAAGCCGTCGGCCAGTGGTCCCGGAGAAGGCTCGGGCGTATCATCCCTTAGGAAACATTTGCACGCTCTTTGCAATGCTCCTAGTCGTGATGATCCCCACGATGTCCCCGCCGTCCACGACGATGAGCCGCCTGATGTTCGACCGGCCCATGAGCGCGCTCGCCTCGCCGATTTCCCCATCCTTCTCGATGGTGATGAGGCGAGAGGACATGACTTGGTGCACGTAGGTCGTGGTGGGATCGAGCCCGTACGCCACAACCTTACGCAGGATGTCACGCTCGGTGATGATACCAATGACCTCCCCGCTTTCCTCCACGAGGACGGACCCGCGTCTCTCCCTGTCCATGAGTTTTGCAGCCTGCGCCACCGTCTTGTGGTGGTCGATCTTCATCACGTCATGCATGATGTCCTTGACCGTTAGCGTCATTTAGTTTCCACCTCGTCATAACTCAGGCAGTCTTTGCCTTGATCTTCTTGAGCTGGACGAAGCTGGAGCGCTCCATTTCGTCGAGCTTCATCTTGATGTACCTCACCGTGGCCTCCAGCTTGGGAATGAGAACGTATTCCAGAGCGTTCACGCGCCGCCTCGTCCGCTCGATCTCGAGCGCGAGGACCTTGATGGACTTCTCGGACTCGCCCAGTTTCACGATGTCCTCGAGTACCTCCTCGAACCGCTTGGCCGCCTCGTCGACCTCCGACGTGGTGCCCGCGATGGAGTAGCCTCGCTCGAGCCCAACATCCCCCACCTTGAGCCGGAAGGCCGGTGTCTTGACGTTCATCACGCCAGTGGTAGTTATGCTGAGCATGGCCCTCCTCCTGAGGAGGAGGGAGGCAACCTCCGTGCTCTCGGCTCCGCTCACAACCTGGGCGGCGATGAGGGCCTCGAAGGCCTCGGCCAGCCGCACCTCTGTCTTGGAGCGAAGCTTGCTCGTCCTCTGGACAATCTCCATGAACTGGCGTACCATGCCCTCGTTCTTCTCCTTCAGGAGCTTGTGGCCTTTCTTTGCGAGCTTGGTCTTCTTTTTTAGGTGGAGGAGCTCCATCCGTGTGGGGTTGACGTTGAGGATCTCCTGGGCCACCTAGGATGACACCTCGGCTTCCGCCTTCTTGGGAAGGTACTTCTCGATGAACTCCTCATCGATGCGCTTGAGCTCCGACTTCGGCAAGTCCGAGAGGAGTTCCCACGAGATGCGAAGGGTGTCCTCGATAGTCCTGTGCTCGTGCCTCCCCTGGCCGATGAACCGCTCCTCGAAGTTGTCTGCGAAGTTGAGGTATTTCGCGTCGATGTCGCTGAGGGCGGCCTCGCCGATGACGGCCACGAGCTCGCGCATGTCCCTGCCGCGAGCGTAAGCCGAGTAGAGTTGGTTTGACACCCCGTGGTGGTCGGCCCGCGTCTTGCCCTCGCCGATGCCCTTGGTCATGAGCCTTGAGAGGCACGGGAGGATGTCGATGGGCGGATACACACCACGTCGTACCATGTCCCTGCTGAGGACGATCTGACCCTCCGTGATGTAGCCCGTGAGGTCGGGGATGGGATGGGTGATGTCATCCTCCGGCATGGAGAGGATAGGGAGCTGGGTGATGGATCCCTTCTTGCCGTAGATCTTGCCGGCGCGCTCGTAGAGGCTGGACAGGTCTGTGTACATGTAGCCGGGGTACCCGCGGCGTCCTGGGACCTCGTTGCGCGCAGCCGAGATCTCGCGCAGAGCCTCGCAGTAGTTCGTCATGTCGGTGAGGATGACGAGCACGTGCATCTCAAGCTCGAAGGCGAGGTACTCCGCGGCGGTTAGTGCCATGCGCGGCGTTGCGATGCGCTCGATCGCCGGATGGTCCGCCAGGTTCATGAACACCACCGAGCGCTCGATGGCTCCTGTCTTGCGGAAGTCGGTGATGAAGAAGTTCATCTCCTCGAAGGTGATCCCCATAGCGCCGAACACCACCGCGAAGTCACCCGCCCCCTCCTCCAGCACTCGCGCCTGGCGGGCGATCTGGGCGGCGAGCTCGTTGTGCGGCAGCCCTGATCCGCTGAAGATGGGAAGCTTCTGGCCCCGCACGAGCGTGTTCATGAGGTCGATGGACGACACTCCAGTCTCGATGAAGTCGGCGGGGTACTCCCGAGCCGTGGGATTGATAGGGTTTCCGATGATGTCCATCATCTTCTCGGGCACGATGGCCGGACCCTTGTCGATGGGCTTTCCCAGGCCGCTGAACACGCGCCCAAGGATGTCGGGGGACACGGCCAGCTCAACGGACTTCCCGGTGAACTTGAGCTTGGTATCCCCGATGTTGATACCGGAGGTTCCTTCGAACACCTGGACCACGGCCGTGTTCCCGGACACCTCGAGCACCTGGCCGAGCCTCTGTTCGCCGCCAGAGAGCTCGATCTTGACGAGCTCGTTGTAGGCAACGTCACGGACGTTCTCGACGATGACGAGGGGACCGGAGATCTCCGTCACACCCATGTACTCCCGAAGCTTGCTGATGTCACTCACGCTTCTCACCTCCATACTTCTCGACGAGCGCAAGCACCTGATTCTGCATCTCGTCCTCGAGATTCTTTACGTGCGCCTCTATCTCCTCCTCCTTCACGAACTTGGTACGTGCGATGCGCTCGCGCACGGGGATGGCGAGGAGGTCAGCCAGGGGGATTCTCTCGGCCAGCACCCCGAGACCGGCGTTGTGCATCTTGAGGATAAGGCCCATGATGAGCAACTGCTTCCTTCCCGAGGTGTAGGTGTCCACTTCGTGGAAGGCGTTCTGCTGGAGGAAGTCCTCGCGGATCGACCGCGTCGTCTCGAGCAGGAACCTGTCAGAGGGCCGGAGGGCATCGGGGCCCACGAGCTTCACGATCTCCTCGAG
Source organism: Candidatus Undinarchaeales archaeon (assembly GCA_030753015.1). Classification (GTDB taxonomy): domain Archaea; phylum SpSt-1190; class SpSt-1190; order JASMDC01; family JASMDC01; genus JASMDC01. Next base: position 91,849 of record JASMDC010000006.1, read on the forward strand.
CTCCGCCTCCTTCTGGAGGAGCTTCATAGCCTCCTTTCGCAGCCCCTTCCACTCGGCGGACACGTTGGTGCGCCACCACTCCTCGACGTCATCCAAATACAGGGAATAGCTCTGGAGCCAGTTGATGCTCGGGAAGTGCCTGCGGTCGGCAAGCTTAGCGTCCAGGGCCCAGAACACCTTTGTGATACGCAGCGTGTTCTGGGTCACCGGCTCCGAGAAGTCCCCTCCCGGCGGGGACACGGCCCCAACCACGGTGAGGGACCCCTCCCGTTCGTCGGTCCCCAGGGTGATAACCCGACCTGCACGCTCGTAGAACGCGGCCACCTTGGATGCCAGGTAGGCGGGGTAGCCCTCCTCCCCGGGCATCTCCTCCAGCCGCCCCGATATCTCTCGGAGTGCCTCGGCCCACCGCGACGTAGAGTCGGCCATGAGACCTACCGAATAGCCCATGTCCCGGTAGTACTCCGCTAACGTGATACCCGTGTAGATGCTGGCCTCTCTTGCAGCCACCGGCATGTTGGACGTGTTGGCGATGAGCACGGTCCTGTCCATGAGAGGCAGACCCGACTTGGGATCCTTGAGCTCGGGGAACTCGCGGAGCACGTCGGTCATCTCATTGCCGCGTTCTCCACAGCCGATGTAGACGATGATGTCCGTGTCAGCCCATTTCGCGAGCTGGTGCTGGGTAACGGTCTTACCGCTCCCGAACGGGCCCGGAATGCAGGCAGTGCCGCCCTTGGCGATGGGGAAGAACGTGTCGAGTATACGCTGGCCGGTGATGAGCGGGATATGAGGTGCCAGCTTCTCCTTGTACGGCCGTCCACGGCGCACGGGCCACTTCTGGAGCATGTTGACCTGCCGTTCCCCCTCGGGGGTCTTGATGACCGCCATCACGTCCTCGACGACATACTCGCCCTTCTTGGTGACGGAGGCCACGCTTCCGTCCGCGTCAGAGGGCACGAGGATCTTGTGCTCGACCAGGGCGCTCTCCTGAACGACCCCGACCACGTCGCCCGCCTTCACGGTATCGCCCTTCTTCACCCGTGGCTCGAAGACCCACGTCTTCTTCCTGTCAAGTGGATCAGCCTCCACCCCCCTGATGATGAACTCGCCGGCCTTCTCCTTGATGACCTGCAGGGGTCGCTGGATACCGTCGAAGATCGCCCCCATGAGCCCGGGGCCGAGCTCCACGGAGAGCGGCATGCCCGTGCTCACCACGGGCTCACCGACGCTCAGACCCGAGGTCTCCTCGTAGACCTGGATGGTTGCCGCGGCACCTAAGAGGCCGATGACCTCGCCTATGAGGCCCTGTTTCCCGACCCGGACCACGTCGAACATCTTGACGCCCTTCATTTCATCGGCATCGATGACCGGTCCTGCTACCTTAACGATCTTGCCTTCTATTGCCATTGCTATCCACCTTCTTCATCCTTTGCCAGGATGTCAACACCCACCGCCCTCTTGATAAGCACCCGCACCTCATCCATTGCCGTCCCCTGGCTTCCATGCTTGTCGGGCAGGGGGAGGACCACGGGAAGGAACTGCTCCTCCGTGATGGCTTGGATGGTCTTGATGAGCTTGGGGGCAAAGAACTCTGTGATTAGGATGAGCGCCACGTCATCGTCGCGGCGCAGTCTGAAGAGATGCTGCTCTGCCTCCTCCACGGTGTCGGCCTCGTACGCTCGGGTGACGCCTGCGAACCTGAAACCGATGACGGTATCACGGTCCCCTATGACAGCGATCTCGTAGCTAGACATAGACATCCCTCACGACACCGTGCAGCTTCTCCTTGTCCATGTTCTCGAACTTTGCGTGGAAGATCATTTTGAGTATGACAGCTTCTCGCTCCATCATGAGCGCGTATGTGATGATGGGATCGGGTGAGAGGGTCCGAGAGAGCGTGCGCTCCCTGGCCCCTTGCAGGAGGGCATTGTCGCACGCCCGTTCGAAGGCGGAGACTGAGAGGTCACCCTTGCACGTTGAGGCGGCCTTGCTCGCTAGCTTGACGATATCCGGCTCGGAAAAGGCAGCACTTATCGCATCAGGGTGCTCCCCGAGCAGGTCGTGGAATCGCTCCACATGGATCGTGCCGCTCGGCATGAAGGCCTCCTTCGGGAGATCCTCCTGATGGTGGAGGTGTGCACGGACAAGTGTCTTGAGGTTCTGCACGTCCACAAGGCTCTTGAGGATGTTCCGGGCCAGGTCCGCTCGCCTCCCCATGCTCTCGGACAGCTTCGTGTTAAGGAGGGCGAAGAATGCCGTGTCCAAGGCATACGCCACATGCTGGGGATCGATCTCCACCTCTTTATCGCTCCCCCCGTGGCGGATGATGTACGGAGCGTATGTGGATAGGGGCCCCTCCTGGTCTGTCCCCGTTTTCTTGGCTGTAGTGATCGCCCCGAACGTCCTTTCCAGGCACGCCGCGTACCCTGTATCGCCCACCAACCCGGGAAGCGCGTCAAGCTCTTCGGCCTTGGCCATTGTCGCCAGCGACTCCTCAGAAAGGGTGCCTGCATAGGAGAGCGTCCGCTCGATATGGTCGGGTGGACGCCCCTGCAGCTTGCCGCGCACGACGGCGTGAAGATTGTGTAGGTCGTGGCGCGCCTGGAGGACGTCGACGAGCACGCGGTCCTCCTCCGGGAGGAGGGAACGCACCAAGACGTACGTGCGCAGGAGCGTCTTGTCAGCAGCGAGGTCGAAGTCGCGCCACTCACGCACTTGCCTCAGGTCCTGGCTATAGCTCGAGTCGCCAAGGGCCTTGAGCACCTCAAGGTGCGTTGACGTCTCTACCAACTCATCGATCCTGGCCTTCCGGAGGAGCCGGTTCTCAAGGGCTCGCACCCTCCCGAGGCCGTACGCGTACTTAGAATCCTCCATACCGTTGAGGCCCAGGTAGGTGAGGACGGCGCCGGACCCGAAGATGAAGGATTCAAGGAGCATTCACGATCACCTACGAGAACAGCTCTTTTGCGATCTTTGACCTCAACCCGTCCATGCGAAGCTCGAGCAACGCATCAAAGGACGCATTCACCTCGATCTCACCGCACCGGAGCACGATCCCGCCGATGATGGCTCGGCCCTCACGCGAGAGGGTGAGGTGCTTCGTCCCAAGGTCGTTCTCGACCTGCTTCAGATCATTATCTGAGAGCACGCCGTTCTTCCTGTCCCGTTCAGGGAGGATGACCTCGATATCGGGGCCCGGGAGGTCTTCTGCTCCCTTCCTAATCCACGAGAGCAGGAGACCTTTGTACTCCTTCCCCCTCGTGAACGCCTCGAGGTTCTCATGAACCCGCTCAATGGTCTCGAGGATGAGCTTATCCTTGGCCCTGAGCAGGTTGCGCTTGGGCTCCATCGTGCCCACGGCGAGGATCTTCTGTTGCTCGATCCTGGCCTCGCGCTCGGCCTCCCGCATGATCCCCTCCCTTATATGCTCACCATCCGCCCTGGCACGGGCCAGGATATCGTCTGCCCTCGCCCGCGCCTGGGAGAGCTCCCGCTCAACATCCTTCTCCGCGTCAGCGAGGATCTTGCTACCTATCTCCTCTAAACCCACTGTGAGATCACCTTCTCTGCCCGTATCAGGCCGCGGGGAACACAGCCTGAAGCAGCAGGATGGTCGTGAGCAGTGCGAGGATAGCGTAGGTCTCCACCATGGCGGCGAAGATGATGGCATGGCCCTGGGACTCCGGTCGCTTCGAGACGAGGGACACTCCGGACACAGCCGCTTTCCCCTGGTAGATGGCAGACACCAGCCCCGCCAACGCGATGGGCAGACAGGCGAATATCGCCGCCTTTCCCATATCGGGCGTCACCGCATCCACGCCAAGCCTCTGGACGTGGCCCAATACGATGAAGAAGGCCAGAAAGCCATAGATACCCTGGGTTCCAGGCAGGGCCTGGAGGATCAGCATCTTGCCGAACTTTTCCGGGTCCTCAGTCACAACGCCTGCAGCGGTCTGTCCCACAAGGCTCACACCTACCGCAGATCCGCATCCAGCTAATGCCGCTGCTATCGCAGCGCCGAGAACGGCATATCCCGCTCCTAGTACACTCATATATTATACACCTCTTTAAGCATTCAAACCACTCCCTTGGTTAATTCTGAGGTATTGAACCTCTTTCTTGAATGGGGAGAACCTGCGCCCTCCCCCCTCTAGGAACTTACCGAACCATTCAACGTAGTGAAGCCTCGCCGTGTGGATGAATCCCGAGAGGGCGCTGAGGATCACATTCACCAGGTGGCCGAAGATGAAGAGAGGGATGGCCACGATGAGACCCAGCGCTCCGAAAGAGGTCACTACCATCACGGAGAGTGAGTCCACCACGTTGGCGATGACCGCCGAAGCCAGCCCTAGGGCGAGGATCCTTGTGTACGACAGGACGTCCCCCAGGTACCCAACGAGGCCATAGAGACCAATCAGGCCCACACCAAGCCGTTGGATGGGATTCTTGAAATTCCTACCGAAGAAGAGGACGACGATGATGACGCCCAAGCCGATGAGGGTCTTGGACACAATCAGGTACTCCTTGCCGATGGTGCCCGCGTCGATGAGAGCGTAGGCAACGATCCCTGTGAGGAGCATGAGCCATGGAAGGTCGTCCATGAGCGCGTCGGGCCACCTCCCCATCCGGATGTTCTTGTAGGCTGCGAACAGGATACCGGACATGAGGTGGATGATTCCAAAAGCGATGGTGAGGTACAGGAACTTCATGGGTTCAGCGAGGGGATCGAAGAGGGAGAAGCGCGAGAGGATGGGTATGTACAGGCTCGGGTACTCCTTGGGACTCGTGAAGATGTTCCCCAGCCAGCTCCCTCCCACGAGAGCGCCGGCCACGATGCCGAAGAAACCGCCGGCCATGAGGACATACATGAGCTTTCGTGCAGCCCCGGTGAGCCCCTTGATGAAGATGAAGTATGAGGAGAGGAGGATGAGGATGATGCCATAGCCTGCGTCCGTGAGGCAGAAGCCGAAGAAGACGGCAAAGAATGGCATGATGAGGGGGGTGGGGTCCACCTCCCGATAGGAGGGGAGCCCGTACAGCTCCTGCACAAGCTCGAAGGGCGAGACCCGATCATCGTTATCCAGGATCACAGGGACGCTGTCCTCCGGGTCGGGATCAACCGCCTTCACCTCAACCTTCCCATCCGCGACCTCGTCGAGCACAGTCCGAATCCTCGGGACATCATCAGCCTTCGCCCACCCCGTGATGACAAAGAGGTTCGTGCTTTGTGCAAGGTTCCGCTCGACATCAAGGCCCTGTTTCTGGAGGGACAGGGCGTCGAAGAGCATCTGGAGCTTCGGCTTGGACGACGCGACCCTTTCAAGGAACGAACCCTCCGCCTTCTTGATGTTATCCTTCAGGTCCCGGATCTCTGTGCCCAGCCGTTCAGCGACCTCGGAAGGGGTGCCCTTTGCGTGGGGGAGGCGTGCTTCCTTGGCGAAGCGGTTGAGCACATCCCTGGCCTGCTCGTCGGCCGACTTGTGATACACTACCAAGAAGAGTCTTTCCGCTCCCTTTGTGCCAAGGTCCTCCGTGTGAACCGCCCCCCCTGTCTCCTCTGCTACGGTCCGAAGACCCTGGTGGAGGGGTTCTACGTTGTTCTGGAGGCATGTTATCAGGAGCACCCGTGTATGGGGTGTGTCCGTGAGGTGGTCAAGCCGGAGCTGGAGGGCCTCGAAGCCCTTGAGCTGTTCGAGCATCTGCTCTCTGCGGCCGATCTCCTCTCGAAGGTACGAGAGCCTGCCCTCAACCTCCCGTGCCTCGACCTCGGCAGCGGCGATGATGTTCTCCCCTGACGGGACCACTTGAGCGAACTCGTCTTGATCGACGTCGAGGAACGTCTTGATACCGATGAGCGAGTCGATGAACGGCGTCTGAGCAGGAGGCTCGTATCGCTTGAACAGGCCGAGGAGGCTTCTCACCCTGGAGAGCTTGGTCTCGACATCGTCCGCTTCCTCTGGGATGACACCAAAGGAGATGTGCTCGCTCTCCTCGTCGTCGGTGCTGCGGATAGCCTCGACGTGAAGCAGGCCGAGATCGTGGAGTGCCGAGATGATCGGCTCCTTGACCTCTCTAACCGAGAGGATGGTGAGCTTCTTGATTAGGGTGATCATGGTCTACCCATTCCTCTAGAAACGTCGTTCTTCAGTATCGAGAATCCCCTCTGCAATCTCTTTGGCCACAGCGTCGATGCGCACCGACGCCTTCTTCTGGAGGGCCTTCACTGCGGTCTTGCCCTTGCTGAGCGCAACCTTCTGCTTGGCCAGGGCATCCTCTTTCAGAGTGCTCAGGAGCTCACCGGCCTCCTTCTCCGCGTCCCGCTTGGCCTTCTCGAGAATATGTGTGGACTCCTTCTCGGTAGCCGCGACGATGTCCCTGGCCTGGGAGGTTCCGTCATCAACGGTCTTTTTCGCCTTGGTCTCGATCTCACGAACCACACCGAGAATGTCCTTGGTCAAGGGGGTACAACTCCAAGGGCTCCCCAGAGGAATAATTTTATAACACTTGTGGTAGCGACCCACGCACCCCCCTAGCCAGAATGAAATAGACAATCACAGCCACGTTCTGAACCGCCTCCATCAAGGCGGTAACGAGATGACTTCAGAACTCCGTCCGCTCCGTTCCGAGGACAAGCACTTGAAGGCGGAGATCGTTCGACAAGCGGCTCAATTTGAGGACGAGAGAGCACAGCTCAAGGCAGAGATGGCCCAACAGGCGGACCACTTCAAGTCGGAACTGGACCATGCTCATCAACGTCTATCCGAGGCCGAGGCGCTCATCGCCAAGCTCACCGAGTAACTATTGTACTTCAGGCTTACGTACTTCAGGCTTACCGGGATCACGTGATGCACCTCCACTTCACGCACAACGGCTATACTATAATGGGTGTTCCGCCAGGATGAGATGAACATATAGATCGCTACTTGGGCGAGATTCCCCCTCATCCTGTCCGTGCTACTTTGTGCTATGGCAACACACAGGCCGCCCCCACCTACATGGTTTTAAGGCGAGGGTTGTTTGAAAGGATGCTCGCGGGGCACCATCATGGCACACAAGAATGACCTGTTCACGAATGTCATCGAACAGATTGACAAGGCAAACAGAATCCTGAAACTGGAAGCCGGTATCGTAGAGATCCTCAAACAGCCCCAGCGAGAGCTCATCGTATCCCTCCCGATCAAGATGGACGATGGCCGTGTACGGGTGTTCGAGGGATTCCGTGTCCAGCATAACTACGCTCGTGGTCCCACAAAAGGTGGAATCCGTTACCACTCCGAGTTGAGCCTGGACGATGTCCGAGCGCTGGCCGCCTGGATGACATGGAAGTGCGCCGTGGTCAACATCCCCTACGGTGGCGCCATGGGCGGGGTGATCTGCGATCCTAGTACCATGACATCTAGGGAGCTCGAGCGCCTCACGCGGCGGTACGCCTATATGATCCTTCCCCTCATCGGTCCAGAGAAGGACATCCCCGCTCCCGACGTATCGACGAACGCTCAGACCATGGCATGGTTCATGGACACGTTCTCCATGTTCCAGGGCTACTCCGTACCGGGAGTCGTGACTGGCAAACCGGTTTCTTTGGGCGGCTCGAAGGGGCGAACCGAGTCCACGGGCAACGGACTGATGTTCGTCGCCCGAGAGGCACTCAAGCATAAGGGGATATCCATGGATAGCGCATCCTGTGCCGTCCAGGGATTCGGGAACGTGGGCAGCCACGCCGCTCTGTTCATGCACCAGAAGGGATCGAAGGTAGTGGCAATCTCCGACCTGTCGGGCGGTATCTTCAATCCCGATGGCATCGACCTACCTGCAGCCTTCGACTACGTTAAGACTGGCAAGAGTGGTCTCATCAAAGGCTTCGAGAAGCTCCAGAATGGATGCACTTTTGTGAAAGGAGCGGCCGCTGCGACCAAGCAGCTCCTTGAATTGCCTGTGGACGTACTCATCCCCGCGGCTTTGGAACACCAAATCACTGGTGAGAATGCGGACCGTATCAAGGCCAAGGTCATCGTAGAGGGTGCCGATGGCCCGACCACTTCCGAGGCGGATGAGATCCTGTTCAAGAAGGGCGTGTTCGTGGTGCCCGATATACTAGCCAACGCTGGCGGGGTGACAGTGTCGTATTTCGAGTGGGTGCAAGACCTTCAGGCCCACTTCTGGAGCGAGCATGAGGTCAGGGTGAAGCTGCGAGATGTCATGGTTGCGGCCTTTGAGAACGTCCTTGAACTCTCGAAGAAGCATGATGTCGATATGCGCACCGCAGCCTCCTGTATCGCCCTCAAACGTGTCGCTGACGCCATCACCATGCGCGGTATATTCCCTTGAAAAACCCTCCGTGTCAGCATACTCCGCCTTCACGAAGATTTGTGTGCAATCGGGCATCCCCTACGGAGGAACTGATTCCCCAGCAGAGGTTCTCCTGCAAAGAGGATACTCCTTTCGACTCTTGAATCCCTCCTCGCCGCTTAAGCGGGAGGGACGAAAAGTTATTGTTAAACAAATAGGGATTATATTTAGTAAATCACTCGCGACGGGCAGACGGGTATGCGATAGCATGACGCGGGTTATGTCGTGACATACCTTCGGGAAGGTTTATATATTAACTCTTAATAAGCACGCGCGGTCATGGGTCGTCATTCGTGGCCGGAGAATGGAATAGCAGACGTAGAGGGTATATGTTAAATATAGGTGATTTACATGGATAAGAGCATGTTGGATGACATCTTGAAGAAGAACGCTGGAGAGCCCGAGTTCCACCAGGCCGTGAGCGAGGTGTTCGAGTCGCTCCAGCCCGTGTTTGACCGGCACCCCGAGTTCGTGGACGCGAAGCTCTTCGAGCGCGTCGCCGAGCCCGAGCGCGTGATCATGTTCCGCGTCCCCTGGCTGGACGACCAGGGCCAGGTCCAGGTGAACCGCGGGTTCCGTGTCGAGTTCAACAGTGCCCTCGGCCCCTACAAGGGCGGGCTGCGGTTCCACAAGACCGTGTATCTCGGCCTCCTCAAGTTCCTCGGGTTCGAACAGATCTTCAAGAACTCCCTGACCGGGCTCCAGATGGGCGGTGGCAAGGGAGGCAGCGACTTCGATCCTCACGGAAAATCGGACATGGAGGTCATGCGGTTCTGCCAGAGCTTCATGAGCGAGCTGTCCCGACACATCGGTCCCGACACCGACGTGCCAGCTGGCGACATCGGCGTGGGCGCCCGCGAGATCGGGTTCATGTTCGGCCAGTACAAGCGGCTGACCAACAGCTTTACAGGTGTGCTCACCGGCAAGGGCCTGAACTGGGGCGGCAGCCTCGGAAGGACCGAGGCCACGGGCTACGGCCTGCTCTACCTCGTACGGGAGATGCTCAAGACGAAGAACGACTCCATGAAGGACAAGATCGTCGTGAGCTCGGGCTCGGGCAACGTGTCCATCTACGCCACACAGAAGTGCATGCAGCTGGGCGCCAAGGTCATCGCTATGAGCGACTCCAACGGCTACATCGTGGACAAGGGCGGCATCGACCTCTCCCTGGTGCAACAGATCAAGGAGGTCCAGCGCGGCCGCATCAAGGAGTACCTCGTGAAGCACCCGAATGCCGAGTACCACGAGGGCAGCACAGGCATCTGGGAAGTGAAGTGTGATGTTGCGCTCCCCAACGCAACCCAGAACGAGCTTAACGGCAAGGCCGCTGACGCCCTGCTGGGGAACGGCGTGCTCGCCGTGGGCGAGGGCGCCAACATGCCCACCACCCCCGACGGCATCCGGGCATTCTTGGAGGGCGGCGTGCTCTTCGGCCCCGCCAAGGCCGCCAACGCCGGTGGCGTGGCTGTTTCGGGCCTGGAGATGGCCCAGAACGGCCAGCGCCTTGCATGGTCCTTCGACGAGGTCGACACGCGGCTCCAGGGCATCATGCGGAACATCCACACCAGTGCCAGGAAGGCTTCTGCCGAATACAGCACGGAAGGCAATCTCGTGGACGGCGCCAACATCGCTGGGTTCATGAAGGTCGCCGAGGCCATGATGCAGCAGGGGCTGGTGTAGACCAGCCCTGAGGTTGGGGGGTCGGCGCGGACCGGCCCCCCTTCTTCCTCTTCGCACCGTGACGCAGGTGGGGGAAGAGCCCGCTCCATGAGAGGATATCCTTTTACATACGATGCCACGATTACGTCACGTGAGGAGGGATAACTGATGAATCCCGATGAAACCGATATTGTCAAACAAGTCGAAAAGATCGTCGAGGAGCACGGCCCATACACGAAGTCCCTCATACCCATCCTGCAGGACATACAGGAGGAATACGGGTACGTGCCCGGCGTGGCGATCGCGACCATCGCCGGGCGGCTCGGCATCTCCGGGGACGTGATCTACGGTGTGACCACGTTCTACTCTCAGTTCAGGTTCAACAGCCCCGGCAGGCACCATATCAAGGCATGCCTGGGCACTGCCTGCCACGTGCGGCGGGGATCCATGCTCCTTGAGGCAATCGAGCGTCGCCTGGGGATATCCCACGGTGAGACAACGCCGGACGGCCTCTTCAGCCTTGAGAAGGTGGCGTGCCTGGGGTGCTGCGCCCTGGCCCCGGTGATCGTGGTCGACGATCAGGTGTTCGGTACCTGCACTCCCGCGAAGGTTGATGGCATCCTGTCCCGCTACGAGGGCGAGGAGAGTGCGTGACATGGGCTTCGATGCCGTCCGAAAGAGGGCGAAGGCCTCGTGGGACGGGCTCGTCAGCAGCTCCATTCCCGTGATATACTTCGGCGCGGCCTCCTGCGGGAGGGCGGCAGGAGTGATGGCCGTCAAGGAGGCCGCGGTCAGGTATCTTGACCGTACGGACACCGATGCCAGGCTCGTCGACGTGGGCTGCATCGGCCCCTGCTGCTACGAGCCGCTTGTGTACGTCCAGAAGCCGGGGAGGCCGCCCATCTGCTACTCCAACATGGACCCTGATGGGATAGAGACTCTCCTGGAGGGCTACCTTGCGAGTGACGATCCGATGGGGGATATGGCACTGGGCGTGCTGGGGGACGAGGCCGTGGACGGCATCCCGCCGCTCTTTGAACACCCCATGCTGGCACCCCAGGTGCGGCTCGTGCTGCGCAACTGCGGTATCATAGATCCCACCGAGATCGACCACAGTATCGCCCATGGTGGGTACGAGGGAATACGAAAGGCCCTGTCCATGACGCCCGAGGAGGTCATCGAGGAAGTGAAGGCCTCCGGGCTCCGCGGGAGGGGCGGCGCAGGATTCTCCACGGGTACCAAGTGGGCGTTCTGCAGGGACGCCGAGGGTGAGCCTAAGTACTTGATATGCAACGCGGACGAGGGCGATCCGGGGGCGTTCATGAACCGCTCGCTACTGGAGGGCGACCCCCACACCGTGCTGGAGGGGATGCTCATCGCAGGCTATGCAATCGGGTGCCGTCACGGTTACGTCTACATCAGGGCTGAGTACCCCCTCGCAATCGAGCGCCTGATCCACGCCATCGAGCAGATGAGGGCGCACGGCCTGCTCGGCGAGAACATCATGGGCTCGGACTTCTGCTTCGACATCGAGATCAAGAAGGGGGCCGGCGCGTTTGTGTGCGGCGAGGAGACCGCGCTCATGGCTTCCATCGAGGGGAAGAGGGGCATGCCTAGGACAAGACCCCCGTTCCCGGCGACCTCGGGTGTGTGGGGTAAGCCCACGAACATCAACAACGTGGAGACCCTCGGGAGCCTCGCGAACATCATCCGGATGGGAGCAGAGGAGTACGCAATGCAGGGATCCGACACGGCCAGGGGGACGAAGACCTTCTCCCTGGTGGGCAAGGTGAAGAGGACGGGGCTGATCGAGGTCCCCCTCGGCACCCCGGTGAAGGAGATCCTCTTCGGGATCGGTGGTGGCATCGAAAACGACCGGCAGTTCAAGGCGGTGCAGACCGGTGGGCCCTCTGGGGGCTGCATCCCGCGGTCGAAGCTGGATCTCCCCGTAGACTACGAGTCCCTCCAGGAGGCAGGCGCCATCATGGGCTCGGGTGGGATGATCGTCATGGACGATGAGACCTGCATGGTGGACGTGGCCCATTACTTCCTATCCTTCACCCAAGCCGAGTCCTGCGGCAAGTGCGCACCGTGCCGCATCGGCACGAAGCGGATGCTGGACATCCTGGGAAAGATCAAGGACGGGAACGGAGAGATGGGGGACCTTGATGAGCTCGAATCCCTCTCCTGGACCATCCAGAACGGCTCCCTCTGCGCGCTGGGGCAGACCGCCCCCAATCCCGTCCTGACCACCCTGCGCTATTTCAGGGACGAGTTCGAGGAGCACATACGCGAGGGGCGCTGCCGTGCCCGCGTGTGTAAGCCGCTCATCCGCTACGAGATAGTGGAAGAGCGCTGCATCGGGTGCGGGGCCTGCCAGAAGCGGTGCCCTGTAGATGCTATCTTGGAGACCAGCCGACCGGTCACGAAGGGCAAGGGCAAGACAAGGGCCATCGATCCCAAGCTCTGCGTCCGCTGCGGCATCTGCCTTTCCGTGTGCCCGCCGAGCGCGGACGCCGTCGAGAAGTTCTCGCCCGCCACCGCAGAGGTGGCCGGGGGTGGCGGCCGATGAGGATCACCATCGACGGAGCGGAGGTGCCCTTTACGGAGGGCCAGACCATCCTCGAGGCAGCCCGCGATGGCGGCATCTACATCCCTACTTTGTGCGCCCACGAGGGGCTCCCGCCCCTCGGTGCGTGCCGCCTCTGCGTGGTGAAGGTGGAGGGCATGCGGGGGTTCCCGCCCGCGTGCAGTATCCCTGCCGCAGACGGGATGGTAGTTCATAGTGAAGCTGAGGAGGTCATGCGGCTCCGCCGGAACGTCCTGGCGCTCATCCTGATCGAGCACCCCCACGCCTGCCTCGTGTGCGGCGAACGCGAGGAGTGCGAGAAGCTTCGGGGCGATCCGGAGAAGGCGGGGAGAGTCACTGGTTGCTCAACCTGCCCCAAGCGGCCAACCTGTGAGATACTCGAGGTCGCCGATTACCTGGGGATGGCCGACACCGGCATCCCCATGGTGTACAAGGGACTACCGGTGGAGCGTGACGACCCGTTCCTCGACAGGGACTACAACCTGTGCATCCTGTGCGGCCGGTGCGTTCGCATGTGCCAGGATGTGCAGGGCGTGGGCGCCATCGCCTTCACCCACCGCGGGAATTCAACGAAGGTCGGAACCTTGTTCGGGCGTCCCCACCTCCTCGGGCCCTGCCGCTTCTGCGGCGCCTGCATCGACGTATGTCCCACCGGCGCCCTGTCGGCACGGGGGAGCAAATGGCACGGCGAACCCGACGCGACCACCGCGTCGACCTGCGCCTTCTGCTCCCTTGGATGCCCAGTGGTGCTCGAGGTGAAGTGGGACAGGGTTATGGCGGCCGTACCTGGCAAGCAACGGGGCAGCGGACACGCGTGCGCATGCGTCTACGGCAGGTTCTGCATCCCCGCTGTGGTCAACGCCTCCAACCGGCTGCGCTACCCACGGATCAGAAAGGACGGCACACTCGCACCAGTATCCTGGGACGAGGCGTTCCACTACGTCGCGGATGCTTTTGAGGGCGTCTCACCAGCGGAGACGGGCTTCCTGATATCCCCTCATGTCACGAGCGAATCCGCCTGGCTGATCCGGAGGCTCGCCCGGGATGTGGTGGGCACCAGCAACATCGATGTACTGTCTTCCTTCGGACGGGCCGTGATGCGCTTTGCTGCCGACGTTGGCGATGGAGCATCGGCCTGGGCTGGCCTGGACGACGTGGAACGCGCCGACTGGCTGCTCCTTGTGAAGGATGACGTTGTCTACAGTCATCCGGCCCTTGCAGCAGCGGTCAACTGCGCCCGCGAGCGTGGTGCCACGGTCATACTCGTGGACGACGGTGAGAACGACCTGGCGACGTCGGCGGACCTTAAGGTGCTCATCGAGCCTGGCTCGTTGAGGGCCGTGCTCGCAGCCGTTGCGAAGGGGCTCCTCGTGGAGCATGGGGACGCTGTGATCGAGGGCATCGAGGCCCTCAGCACATCCCTGGAAGGATCTACCCACGAGGGGGCCGCGAAGCTTGCCGGCATATCCGTGGAATGCCTGGGTGACATTACCAAGACCCTGCACTCATCTCGAACGGGCGTCATCGTCGTCGGTCCGCGCATCCTGGACGACCCGGAGCCGGACCAGGTGCTCGCCGCTATCCGCGACCTGCTGGTGCTTCGCGGTGTTGAGCGGGGCTTCATGCCGCTGGTGGAAGAGGGCAACCTCAGGGGAGCGTACGAGGCTGGCGGCTTCCTGGACACGAGTGAGGGAGACAAGGACGTGATGGACGCACTGCGCCGCGGCGATGTGAAGGTCCTCGTCGCCGGCGAGGGCTCGATCCCTCCCGACGACATCCCCGAGGGGACGTTCCTTGTGATATCGGAGCCACATCCCTCTGTGCTGGACGACCGGGCCGATGTTATCTTCCCCTCGGCCGTCTTCACCGAGGAGGACGGGCACTTCACCTCGCTCGACGGCCGAGAACGGAAGCTTGCAAAGGCTGCAGATCCACCTGGCATGGCCATGCCCGATTGGATGATCACCGCGGGGCTGGCGCGGGTCATGGGAGCCTGCGGATTCGAGCATGGCTCCAGTGAGGAGGTCCACCGGGAGATGGCGAAGGCCATCTCCCTGTTCCCGGGGAAGGAACGACCTTCCTTCCCATCCCGTAGGGAGCTGCTCCCCATCGCGGATACGTGCTCGCTCCATCTGGGCGAGCACGCGAGGGCGACGATGCGCTACCGGGGCACGGCCCTGCACGAGCTCGTGGGGGACCTGCGCATCTACCTCGAGGCCAGGGGGCGTATCCCAATGAAGGACTCAGAGGGATCCGAGAAGGAGGGAACACGATGAGCTACCGTATAGTCCACAAGGAGGAAGTGGTTCCCAATGTCCACAAGCTGGTGATTGAGGACCCGCGCATCGCCCGGACCGCACAGCCCGGACAGTTCGTGTTGCTCATGCCCACCGAGGAGGGTGAACGCACACCCATCACCCTCTCCGACTGGGACGTGGAAAGGGGCACTATAACGCTCTACGTGCTGGAATTTGGCATCACATCCATGAAGCTTGCGAATATGACGGAGGGCGACACCGTGTTCAGCCTCGCCGGCCCACTCGGCCTACCAACACGGGTGGAGCAATTCGGCACGGTGCTCCTGGGGGGCGGGTGCTACGGCATCGGCGGCATACTCCCTGTCGCCAGGGCCATGAAGGAGGCCGGGAACCACGTAGTGGTGATAATAGAGGCCCGTAGCAACTTCCTGCTCTATAACAAGGAGGAGCTAGGCTCCGTTGCGGACGAGCTCCATGTCACGACAACGGACGGTTCCGAGGGGACGAAGGGTCACAACTGGGACCTGATAGGAGAGCTCCTCGACGAGGGCCGGACCTTCGACCGGGCCTACTTCGTGGGCTGCACCCGCATGCTGATGAGATGCGCTGAGGCAACCCGGCCAGCCGGGATCCCCACCGGTGTAGCGCTCAATGCCATCATGGTGGACGGTACCGGGATGTGCGGCTGCTGTCGGGTCACCGTGGGCGGGAAGACGAGGTTCGTGTGTGTGGACGGTCCTGAAATGGATGGACACGAGGTGGATTGGGAGGAGCTGTTCAACCGCAAGTGCTCCTACCGGGGAGACGAGGCGCGCGCCTACCAGACCCACACGTGTCGAGTGACCGGTGCTCGTGTGAAGGGGAGTGATTCTTGATGGTGAAGCCGGGAGAGAGGGACCGTGTGAAGATGCCGGAGCAACTGCCCGAGGTGCGTGCCCGTAACTTCGAGGAGGTGCCCTTGGGCCTCACCGCAGAGCTGGCCGTCGCGGAGGCGGAGCGTTGCCTCAACTGCAAGAAACCGTTCTGCGTGGATGGATGCCCGGTGAGCGTCAAGATCCCCGAGTTCATCTCCCTGATAAGTGAGGGCAGGTTCGCCGAGGCCGCACGGAAGGTGAAGGAGACCAACGCGCTCCCCGCTGTGTGCGGACGGGTGTGCCCCCAGGAGGTCCAGTGCGAAGCAAGGTGCGTGCTCGGCAAGAAGTACGAGCCCGTGGCCATCGGCTACTTGGAGCGCTTTGTCGCCGACCACGAGCGCGAGAATGATCTGATCGAACTGGCGGAGCGCGCCCCCTCCACTGGGAAGAAGGTAGCGGTCATCGGCGCAGGCCCCTCCGGGCTCACTGTGGCAGGGGATCTCATCAAGCTCGGGCACGACGTGGTGATATTCGAGGCGCTCCACAAGCCCGGCGGCGTCCTCACCTACGGCATCCCCGAGTTCCGCCTCCCCATGCGCGTCATCGAGGCCGAGGTCGCCAACCTGCTGGAGCAGGGCGTGAGTCTGGAGATGGACTCGGTCATCGGCAAGGTGCGGACCGTGCGCGAGCTGATGGAGGAGGATGGATTCGACACCGTGTTCATTGGTGTGGGCGCAGGCCTGCCGCGCTTCATGGGCGTGCCCGGTGAGAACCTCAACGGTATCTACTCGTCCAATGAGTACCTCACGCGCTCGAACCTCATGAACGCCTTCCGCTTCCCCGAGTACGACACACCCGTGGAGCGGGCGAGGAAGGCAGTGGTCATCGGCGGCGGCAATGTTGCCATGGACTCGGTGCGCACGGCACTACGCCTGGGAGCAAAGGATGCCATCATCGCCTATCGCCGCGCCCGGGAGCAGCTGCCGGCCCGGACGGAGGAGATCCACCACGCCGAGCAGGAGGGCGTGCGGTTCCACTTCCTGACGGCCCCCATCCGCTTCATCGGCGATGACCGCGGATTCGTGAAGGCAATGGAGTGCATCTGCATGGAGCTGGGCGAGCCCGACGCCAGCGGCAGGAGACGGCCGGTTCCTATAGAGGGCTCCAACTTCATCATGGAGGCGGACCTTGTGGTAATCGCCGTCGGTACGAACTCCAATCCTCTGCTCACCTCCACCATGCCGGAGCTGGAGCTGAACAAATGGGGCAACATAGTCACCAACGAGGACGGCGCCACCAACATCGAAGGTGTGTACGCCGGTGGCGACATCGTCACGGGCAGCGCCACGGTGATCGAGGCCATGGGTGCGGGGCGCCGCGCCGCGAGGGCGATGCACGAGTACATGACTGAAGGACGGTGGAAGGTGGAGAGGAAAGAGAGCGAGAAATGAGGGTATGCTCCCCCCTCACCGACACCCTCGGAAATTGACGGTCGAAAACATATAAAGGCAGTATCTCTAAGAGAGTCCACGGATGGCCGCCCGGAAGAACTATCTGCTCAAACGCATCCTCAATGACCGGAAGTTCATCGAGTACGCCCTCCAGTGGGAAGGCCTGGGTCTCTCGTATGTGCGCTACAAGCAGATGGGGCCGGCAGTGCACCCCGATGAGAAGAAGATCCTGCTCGAGAACATCGCACGGCTTGTGATCACCAGTGACGAGGCTCACGTGTCCTACATCGCGAACCTCTTCGATTATGATGACCTCATCAAGATCGAGGAACGCATCTTCGGAAAGGGCAAGATCGGCGGGAAGAGTACGGGGATGCTGCTCGCTTTCAACGCCCTGCACAGGCACAGGGAGCATCTGGGATTCGAGGTCAGGATCCCAGACTCATGGTACTTGGGCAGCAACATGGACACCGAGTTCCTGACCTTGAACGGCTTGCAACGGTTCGAGAATGCCAAGTGGCAGGAAAGCATCCAGTTGGATAACTACAATGAGTTCATGGAGCTGTTACCCGAGACCCGTCTCCCTCAGAAGATCCTCAAGAAACTACGCTCCCTGCTCCGAGAGACCCACGGTACACCCCTGATCCTCCGCTCCTCGTCGCTCCTCGAGGACAGCCATGGAACCCCCTTTCCTGGGATGTATGAAAGCTACTTCATCCCGAACTGTTATTCTTTGACAGAGAACCTGAGGATGACGGTCGACGCTGTCAAGAACATCTACTCATCGATCTTCAAACCTGACTGCTTCAACTACCGGAAGAAGAAAGGCCTATTGCAGGAATATGAGGCCATGGCCATACTGATACAGAAGGTCGTGGGGGGAAGGTACACGAGCCCCGAGGGCAAGGAGTATTTCTCCCCGCTCTTCTCCGGGGTTGGATTCTCGCAGAACTGCTATCCCTGGTCGAAGGAGGTACGTCAAGGCGATGGTGTCGTGCGGCTTGCCCTGGGTCTCGGCACTGCTGTGGTCTCCCTTCCAGAGGAAGCGGAGGAGGCCGGTGTGTTCGTATGCGATCTCTCAACGTTCAGGACCCCCGCCCCCGAGGAACAGCTCAAGTCCTCCCAGAGGCTCGTCCATGCGGTGGACCTCCAAGAGACGGATATCAAAAAGACCATCAAACACCTCCCCATAAAGGACGTCGTGGCGTACAATGGTCTGTCGAGCCTTGGAGAGGGCCAGAACGGGGTCGAGGCGATCATCAGTATTCAGGAGGACTCGGGCAGTCTCGCACGGGCCTCAGGATACAACCTTCAAAAGGGATTCCCGTTCATCACCTTCCACTCCATCGAGAAGAAGTGGGGGCCGAGACTGAGAGAGGTCGTGAAGATAATCGAGTTCGCCTATGCAAAGAACGAGATGCACACGTTCCTCGACGAGTCGAAATGGACGCTCGTCGGGACGATCATCGGCGACTGCCCAGGGGACATCCGGGAGAGGCTCAAGGCGGATGACCTGTCCGATCCATTCGGGAGCATGATCGAAGCCGCTCAATTATCCTCCGAGATGAAGGAGAACCTGCACTACGTGGTCGAGGCCAAGAGGCTATTGGAGAACCTTTCCGATTATCCATCATTCAAATCAGCCCTAGGATCGCTGTCCAATAAGGATCTGAAGGAGAGGCTCGGCCAGATAATAAGAAGGCACGCCATCGACATCGAATTCTCGGTCGTGGGCGACATACTCTACATATTACAATGCCGCCCCCTGAGCTTATACGAAGAGACAGGACTGGACGAGAGCATGCACGCCATCCCACCCGAGAGGAGGTTCATCGACGTGAAGGCGGTGTGTCCCACGGCACAACTGGACATCACACGTGTGATCTATGTGGATGATGAGAAGTACATCCACATGTCACAACAACAAAAATACGCGGTCCGGGACAAGCTGAGCGAACTGAACAACTCGATGGGCGAGTCCATTGACCAGAAGGGAACCTCACACGAGGGGGATTTCATGTTCCTCCTTCCTGGGAGGGTGGGATCCTCCCATCCGGAGCTTGGTATCCCCGTGAAGTACAAAGATATTAACAACGCCCGGATACTGGTGGAGTATCCGCTCGGGCTGCAAAAGCCGGAGTTCTCCTACGGCTCGCATTTCTATCTGAGGTTGGTAGGTGACGGGATCTACACCTTTGGAATCCAGGAAGGTGACCTGTTCCGAAGGGAGCTGATCGAGATGAATGCCGTGCAGAGGTTCTTTGACGGGGCCATTATCGTCTCGAGACTCCCCCTCGGTGTGTACATGTCCGGAGTGGAGAGAAGGGTCGTATGTGAGATGATGGAGGGCGGAGAGTACGGACCCGAAGTGCTGCTCGAGATGTGATGCTGGAACACCTTCCGCAAGACAGTATCATCTCGGGCCCGCCCGTACTGGGCTCAAATAATGAGAGTATCGTATGCCTTCCCGCTCATGAAGGGGGGAGGGAGGGGCTCGATGGCCAGGCATGGTCCACAGCGGTAACATCATCGTGAAAGCGATCCTCGCGTCTGGACGTGCCTCTAGGGCGATCCGCGGGCGGCTGTCGTCGGCCACCTAGCTCAGACGGACCTGGCAGCGAGCGTGGGCGCCCCGGCACGCGCCCGCCCCGCCAAGTGATAAATGTCTTGCGCTCGGAACGGATGGCGCAGGGGCCGTCCGGTCCCTTGAAGGAAGGATGCCCATGATGCGACCCGGACCAGTCCTTTGGGAGGGAGCACATCGATGAGCACTATTGCTTCGTTCCCTCTTGCGACCGGTGCGCCAGTGGTCTGTTTCGTGGTCGGATCCCTCCTCCTGCTCGCCCTTGTGCGGTGCCGACGCTATATCGCCGACGACCTCCGCTCGAGCTCCCGACGCATCAGGATCGCAGTGCTCTGCGCTCTTGGCCTGTTCGTGTACCTCGTCACCTTCCAGGTAGGCCAATTCCATCGTGAGATCATCGACGAGTACTGGTTCGTGGAGTGGGCCCGGAACCTCACCCTCGGTGAGGGATTCGTGGACTGTTGGTATGTAGGGCTGGACGAGATGGTCTGTCGTCCCCTGACGGACATGCCCGCCTGGCCGACGGCGATCGCAACCGTTTCCGCCCTGACAGGTGTAGGGAGCTGGACGGCCATCCGACTTTCTATCTTCTGTGGGCTGGCTGCTGTCGTCCTCACGTTTCTTGTAGGACGGGCGCTCTTCGGAGACCTGGCTGGGCTCGTCGCCGCCGCCTTTCTGGCCGTGAATCCTGTCCACCTGATATGGAGCGCCACCGCTGCCAGCAACGCCTTCGCTCTGGCCCTCGTACTCCTTGCCGTGTACCTCGCCCTCCTATACATGCGCTCGCACGAACCATGGCTCTTGGCCGCATGCACGTTGGCCCTCTGCATCAGTCTCCTCTCCCGGGTTGAATATGCTCTATTCATCGTTCCCTTGGTAATGCTTCTCCGCGCGGAAGGCGCATGGCCTCCACGACGCCACTGGCGGTATGCCATCCTCCCCCTTGCCCTCGTGGCCCTCGTCTACCTACCCATGGTGAGAATGATGGCCGGTCATCCTAAGAACGTGGTGTACACGGGCGATCTGCTGTGGAACCAATCGATCCAGTACCTGTTCAAGGTGGCAATCGGATTCTACATACCCCTCCCGGCCGTGATCCTCGTCCTGTCGGCCCTCCTCTTGGTTGGCAAGGCCGAACGGCGTTCGGTGCTAGCCCTTGGTGCATGGTTCCTCGTATTCTTCCTATTCTACAACACCTGGCTCTCCGAAGGTCAGGATCGTCTCTTCCTCCTCACGCTTGTCCCCCTCTTCCTCCTGGCGGGCCTTGGTGTGCAGTCACTGAGGGGCCGTATTGGGATTCACGAGTTGGTGACGCTGGCGGTCTGTCTCCTTTTCGCTATCGGTCCCCTAGACACTCTTTCCCGAGGCGAGGAGGGCCCAGGCTCATTGTCATGGAACGCTCTCGCCACGCGACTTGTTAATGATTGGCCCTTCGATGGTGACTGCTATATTGTCACCGCGGATCCCTCGCTCTATATGGCCACAGGCGTAGCCAGGGCGGTCCCAGCCCGGGCCGTACTGGACGATCCTACCTTGGTGCGTAGACTGGTCGACTCGGGAGTATGTGTGCGCCTAGCGCGTAACGTCGGGAGTTCGGACGAAACCGAAATGGCGCTGTTGACATCCACGCTTCAAGGGCAGGGGTATTCACTCATCGAGATGGAAGCGATCGGTGTACCCGGAGCGAACATGACCCTCTACGCGCCTCTTGCGGGACGCGTACGCTCTCTATCCGTGTGACGGGGGCGTCCTACTTGGGCCCGATCCCGACCTTAACTTCCGTTCACGAAGAGGATGCTAGGTACGGCCCGATGGCCAGGAAATCGATGGCTCCCTCCGTAAAGGTGCGTACGGCACCGGCAGGATCGTACACCATGGGTGCCTCATGGAGGTTGAAGCTGGTATTGATCAGGACGGGCAGGCCCGTGTTCTCCTCGTAGAGCCCGAGCAGTCGATGGAGCCGGGGCGTGGTTTTTGCTGACACGATCTGGGGCCGTGCCGTGCCATCAACGTGTACGGCACCAGGGCAGTGCTTGCGCATCCATGGAGTGCAGTTCAAGGTGATGGTCATTGTGGTCGCCGGGAGCTCGGCACCGGTGATGTCGCCGAAGCATTGCTCGACCCGCTCCTCGAGCACGAGCGGGGCGAAGGGCATGAACTCTGTGCGATTGAGGCGATCGTTGAGCCAATCGAGCACGGCCTCGTCGGTTGCGTGGACCAGGATGCTTCGGTTCCCGAGCGCCCGTGGCCCCCATTCAGCTCGACCATGGAACCGCCCAACCACCTTCCCCTCAGCTAGGAGCTTTGCCACCTCTGCCTCCAGGTCCGCAGGACGATTGTATGGGACATGGGCACCTTCGAGAGCCGACCGCACCTCGTTGTCAGTGAACCCTCTCCCCAGGTAGAGGTCGTCCAGGGGCGCTGACGCGGGACGGGCACAGGCGAGGGCAGCTCCTACGGCAAGCCCTCCGTCGCCCATGTGTGGGTGTACGAACACCGAGTCCACGCCCTCAAGCTCCCAGAGCCGCTGGTTGAGCCGCACATTAGCGAACACTCCGCCAGCCAGTGCGAGATGGGACAGGCCCGTCCGCCCGACCCATTGGGCTACTAGCTCGGTCATCCGCTCCTCGATGTGGTGCTGTACCCATGCGGCCACATCCTCACGGTGATAACCAGCGAACATGCGCTCGAGCTCGGGCACCCCGGCCCATCCCCATCGTCCCAAATAGGTACCGGAGTCCGTGAAGGGGAAGGGGACGTCAACAGCTTTCCAGTCACCTTGTGCGGAGAGGCCCAGGATCTTGCCCTCGTGGCGGTGGGGGAGGAAGCCGAGCCATTGGGTTATCGCGGAATAGAACATACCAAAGGAGTCGATCCCTTTCATGGCATCGAGCCGTTCGATACGACCGTCGGCGCAGCGGTTCACTGTCAGCGAGTACCCGTCCCCCAGGCCGTCGGCGGTGATACCCAGGACGGGATCATGCCCCGACAGGAAATAGGCCCCTGCGATATGGGCCACGTGGTGATCTATGGGGACGAGGGGCCGGTCCCTGATCGGTCGGGGAAGGTCCTTGCGCATCAAAGCAGGGACCGTGCGGGCGAGGAGACCCCCGCCCCATGATCCGGGATCGATGATGTTGAGCCCAAAACGGTCCTGGACGAAGTCGGACAGGAAGGGGACGAGCCCTCCTGAACTTGAGGCGCGGACATCGCCCTCCATGGCCTGGAACCGGCGGACCAGGCGTGCGTAAGGGGGAGGGGTGAGGATGCCACCGACAGCGATAACGTCCACATCGGAGTAGGTGAGCTCCGATATATCGAGCACCTCGTCGAGCGACCGCTTGGGGAATCCTCCCTGCAGCTTCTTTTGTGTGAGACGCTCCTCGTTGACGGCTGCCAGAATGGTCCCGTCCTTTACAATACAGGCGCCGCAGTCGTTCTGACTGTCCACCAGTCCGAGTACGACTCCCTTGCGCCAAGAGGATTCAGAGCCCATGTTCTGATCGCAATCCAGCAATCAAGTGATAAAAGAGTTGCGTTCATGGTCACCCAGGGTACGTGACCTGGACCGATATGCTATCTTCGATCCCGGGATGATTCCGTTTGGATCGTTACTCCTTGGTCTTCACTTCTTCGACCACGACCTCGCGCATGGGACGGCCGGTGCCGCCTCTGAACACGTTCAGCATCTCGGCGAATATGGCCACTGTGATCTCATAGGGCGACTCGGCGCCAACGTCCAGACCAATGGGGGCACGGACCTTCGCTATGGCCTCCTCGGAGACACCATCCCTACGCAGGCGCTTGAGCGCAGTGCGCGCCTTGTTCCTGCTCCCGATCATCCCGATGTACCCTGCATCGGACTCTACGGCGGTCCTGAGGCAGGTAAAGTCGTGGGCATGCCCGTGGGTGACGATCACGACAGCGCACATGGGATCCAGGGGTATGGTCGGGACCGTCTCGGTGTATGGGCCGCAGAAGAGCCGCTCGGCCTGGGGGAACCGCTCCTCGTTGCAGAAATCGGGTCTATCATCGGCCACCCATACGGGGATGCCCATCTTGTCTCCCATGTCCGCGAGCGCCGCCCCGATGTGGCCGCCGCCGCAGATGACAAGCCTGATGACAGGGCCGTGCGTTTCGATGAACACCGTAACCTTACCGCCGCACACCATTCCCTGCTTTGAGAGGTCGACGTCTATCGTTTCCGTGACCCGATGCTTCATCAGATGCTTGGCCTTGCCGTGCACGTACTTCTCAACCGCGCCACCGCCGATGCTCCCGACGATGGAACCGTCAGCGCGCACGATCATCTTGCTGCCGATGTGACGGGGGCTGGAGCCCTCCGATGCTGTGATGGTGGCTACAGCGAACACCTCTCCCGCATCAGCCAGACGGCTCATCTCAGCGAGCAGCTTGTCGACCATGTCATTCGTCCATATTCAATTCTTTTTTTATCTTCGTCCCTATCGGGCCTGCCTGTTTTCGCACGGACGTCCTCTAATCATTGAGGGATCGCAGGACCTCGCCGGGAGGGAACACGCCCTGCTCGGTGATGATTGCAGTTATCAGTCGTGCGGGTGTGATATCGAAAGCGTAGTTATAAGCGCGGGCGCCGGGCGGTGCGATGGGAGTCCCCAGTACCGCGAGCACCTCATTCTCATCGCGCTCCTCGATGACTATGTCTTCTGCTGAGGCCGTTTCCGGATCGATGGTGGATGTGGGGGCCGCCACGTAGAATGGGATGCCGTTATCCTGGGCCGCAAGGGCGACCATATAGGTCCCTACCTTATTGGCAACATCGCCGTTGGCTGCGATGCGGTCGGCGCCCACCACGACCTTCTGG
Source organism: Candidatus Undinarchaeales archaeon (assembly GCA_030753015.1). GTDB lineage: Archaea > SpSt-1190 > SpSt-1190 > JASMDC01 > JASMDC01 > JASMDC01. The sequence continues at coordinate 116,440 of JASMDC010000006.1, forward strand.
ACCATCCCGCGACGCATGAGAAGGCCGGAGGCCCCGTCCGGGATGAGCCTGGCCGGGATCCCGTCCTCCATGAGCTCGAACATCGTGAGCCGGGCACCCTGGAGCCGGGGCCGGGTCTCGTCGGCGACCACTTTGATGCGCTTCCCCGCCTCGATCGCTGCCCGGATGACCCCCAGGGCCGTACCGTACCCTCCAGTGGCCAGTGCGCCAGCGTTGCAGTGGGTGAGCACGGTATCCCCGTCCTCAAGCAGGGCGGAGCCATGGTGTCCCAGAGCGCGGTTGCGGGCGATGTCCTCTTCGAGGAGACGCTGCGCCTCCGCCAGGGCTCGTACCGCGACCTCCTCGTCGGGGACGTTGCGGACCGCGTTCTCTACTCGCTGCACACCCCAGGCGAGGTTGATCGCAGTAGGGCGTGTTCGCAGAAGGCGTTCTCGTGCGCAGGCGAGGGCCTTGCGGGGCTCGTCCTCGCGAGCTGCCAAGGCCATACTGAATGCTGCAGCGACACCGATAGCAGGCGCCCCACGCACGGCCATACCCTCGATGGCGCAAGCGAGCTCCTCGACGGTCTTACATTTGAGCGTGCAACGCTCGAAAGGGAGCAGTCGTTGGTCGATAAGTTCGATAGAGTCATCTGCCCAGCGAACGGTGAACACATGCTCGTGGACAGCATTCAACGTTAAAAATCGTTCGCTGGCGCCTGAGGGGAAGTGTCAGCGGCGCTAGAACAGGGAAGCGAACTCCCCATAATCGGGCTCGTTAGCCGGCCCGTGGACCTCGGGTAGCTGGGCGAGGTCCATGCCCTCCCGAAGTTCCTCTGATAGGATTACGTCAACGTGCATTCCATACCCCGAGGTTGGGGGTTTTGTTTCCCCTTTAAAAAAATATCGTAAAAATGCCCCCAAACGGGAGTCTTACCCGGAGGAACGGAGGGTCTGGGCACCTTGTGCGATACCCTTATTAATCATGGCTGTCGATTGACCGAGGGCAGTTATGGGAGAGGTCGTCGCGTTCGTGGAGCTGATGGGGAACTACAACTCCCTCCGCGAGACCGTGGACCTCCTCAAGGAGCAGGAGCACTGTGCTGCGGTGCTCGCGGTCACCGGACCGTACGACTACCTTGTTGAAGTGCGGTGTCAGAGCATCTGGCAGCTGACCAAGGTGCTCGACCGCCTCACGAACTTCCCCTGGGTCACCCGCTCCCGGTCCTCGGTGGTAAAGGAGGTCGTGAAGGAGCCGTCGGACTTTACGTTCATCGAGCCCTCGGATGCTGACCAGAAGCAGATGCTCAAGTCCCATCTCATCGCCACCGTGTCGATCAATGTCCGGACAGGGATGACCAAGCCCCTCGCATCACGGCTCAAGAAAGTACCACAGGTCGCTCGGGCGTACGTGGTCACCGGGGAGCACGACCTCTTGGCATCCATCGACTGCGGGTCCATGCTGGACTTCGCCGAGTTCCTTGACACGGTGCACGAGTACGAGTACGTCAAGTCCACGAACACGGCCTTCATGGTCCGGGCCGGCCGGATGTTGCAGCCGAGCGACACGTCCTGAGGGCGCAACGGGGGGAGACCATGTCCCCGCGAATCCGTGACATAGCGACAGTTATCCTGTGCCTGTTCCTCTGCGGATGCTTCTCCTCGGTCCCTGAGGATACTCCGTCGCCCGCGGACGGGACGTTCATGGTCGGAGGACATACCTACAGGTTCGTCCAGGGAACCCTCGTCCAGGATGACCGCGACAATGACAGTATCGCTGTGGTCGGTGTGGCATGCGATCTGCACGGGAACGGGACCACCGCAACTGCCCTGGCGGCCCGATTCAAGGACGCTGGTGTTGACATCGTGCTGGTGTGCGGCGATATCTGTGATCATTACCGTGATCCGGGACCGGACGACGCGGAGATGGAACGGGTGCTTGCGCCCTTCCTAGCGACCAGCATGCTCGTGCTGACCATCCCCGGGAACCACGAGCAGATCCCTGTGTACGACGCGGTCATGACCCGCATGGCGACAGCGAATCCGAACCTCGTGAACATGCTCACTGTACCCGTGGCTAAGTTGGATGACATTTCCATCGTGGCGCTGGGCGGGTACCACGACCAGCGCTTCATCCCGGCCAGCGGTCGCCTTCTGGGGGACGAGGACTACACAGTGGCGGTGCGTCGGACCACGGGCCTTCCCCTGCCTCGGCTCTTCCTCACTCATGGGCCTCCCCGGTCAGCGCGGGAGGGTGGCGTCGACCAAGTCACCGGCGGTTCCCATGTTGGCGACCCGCGTCTCAATGAAGTGTTCGAGCAGGGCGGGTTCAACGTTCACGTGTTCGGTCATATCCATGAAGCGGGCGGACGGGCAGAAACGCCAGAGGGCGATCCTGTCCCCCCGGACACTCCGGTGGCGCGGCTCCTGCTCAACGCGGCACCGGGCTCCCCCTGGACCCTCCTTGATGGCTCGCACACACCTGGCCAGGCGATGATCGTACGGATGGGGAACAGCACGACATCGTACCGAATCATCAGCGCGTCCTGATCCGGGATCCGCCGGAGCGCCCAAACGGAGTGAACTACCCCTCTCCAAGTAAAGGGGCTTCCCGCCGTAACAAAAAAAGAGTTAAAAGCTTGATGACGCGTCATCGACCAAATGGTGCTCCCCATCCCTCGTCAAGGCGTGAGCATGACCCTTGCCGAGGCTGTGCGGGCGGTGACCTCGATCCCATTCTCCTCCTTTATGGAGGGCGAAGCGTTGGCGCGCTTCGAGGAGGCCTTCGCCCGGTACCTTCACGCGGAGCATGCCGTGGCAGTGGCCTCGGGCAGGTACGCCTTTCAGTTGGTGATGGATGCTATCGGGTTCACACGGAAGGACGAGGTCATCTTCCCGTCCCTCACCATCCCGGTCATGCCCAACGTAGCTATGTGGTCTGCCGCCGTGCGGTTCGCTGACGTATCGCTGGAGAACTATACGCTCGATCCAACAGCAGCAGCTGACGCGGTCACACCGAGGACGAGGGCGATCGTCCCCACACATCTTTATGGGTGTCCGTGCGATATGGGGTCGCTGGGTGACCTGGCCGAGGACCGCGGTCTCGTGATGATCGAGGACTGTGCCCATGCCACGGGTGCACTGTACAAGGGTCGCCAGGTCGGTACCCAAGGAGTGGCTTCAATATTCTCCATGGCGACCGGCAAGACCCCCATGGCCTTTGGTGGTGGCATTATCACCACGGACGACGGCGCGATCGATCATGCCGTGCGCGAGGCAGTAGCAAAGGAAGTGCGACCTTCGAGAACACGGACCACCAAGGCGGTGCTCAAGGACACTGCTGTCTGGGCCCTTACTCGCCAACCCCTGTTCAGCCTGTCAGTGTTCCCTGCCCTGGCCCTCTCCTCCGCCCTGGGGTCGCTCTCGGGCTCTGCGGCAACCGATCCCTTCGCCGAGGAGGAGCGTCGGCTCGAGACACTGCCCGCCGGTTCCCGTGGCAATCTCACCAATGTACAGGCCGTCAAGGGCCTTAGCGGGCTTGACCACCTCGATGAGGAGCTGTCCCGGCGCCGGGCGAACGCCCACGCGCTAGACCGCGAGCTCGCCGACATACCTGCGCTCACTCTCCCTGGGGCACCCCGGAACGCTGAGCACGCATACCATGGGTACTGCAGCCGTGTCAAGGACCGAGCCGGTTTCATGAAGCGTATGCTCCGACGCGGCGTGGACACGCGGGCGACCCCCATGATGGCATGTGGATCCCTGTCGATGTTCGGTGGCGCCACGGGAAGGTGCCCGACGGCCGAGGTGTTGGCTCGGGAGCTGGTCCACCTGCCCGTTCACCCGCCGCTGGGCAAGCCTGAGATGGCCGCCGTTGCCCGGGCCGCCCGGTACGTGACGGAAGGCCGCTGATCACTCCTCTTCGCGGAAGAGGTGCTCCTCGCCTGCCAGGATGCTGGCCGCGCGCTCGCCCTCCAGCTCCGCCTTGGTCTTCTCGGTATTGGAGCCGCTGTAGATGGCGCCGATGTTGCCGGCAATGCCCATGTACTGGCCCAGCCCGAAGATGAGCGAGGACGCTGTGGCGACGGTGCCGCCGGCGATACCCAGAGCAATCGCCTTGAATGCGCCGCCGATGGACATCTTGCGCTTCTTGGTAAAGGAGCTGACACCGTAGGACACGAGCCCCAGCCCGCCGAACTGTACGCCATTGCGGACGTACTGGCCATACTCACCAAGGAGCTCGAGGCTCTCTGCGTCCTCGGGGGCCACCTCGATACGGGCTTGGGCGATGGCCTCACGGATCTCGTCCATGTGGGCGCCAGGGTTCTTCAGGGCCTCGGTTATGTCAGGCAGCTTCTCATGATCGTATAGGAGTAGCTTGCCCATGGAGTCGTAGTCCTTGATGTTGCCCGTGATCGCCAGGGCATCGCTGAGCTGGCTGAACGGGTGCCCTGCATCGAAGGAATGGATGTAGTTCTCGGAGTAGGGCCCGATGTAGTTGTTGGTCGGGTCGACGATGAGATACTGTACGCCCTCTTCGGTCTGGACGGGGACCTCGGCCCAGGCATGGCCCACGCCGCGAGATATGCCCGTGCGGATGACGGCAGGTATGCCCTGCTCCCGGGCGATAGCTGTGAAGAGGTTGGCGTGCTCGGCGCACACACCGGTGCCGTCCTGGAATGTCTCGGCGGCGGTCTCGGGGACGTTGACGTCGTAGATCCCCAAATAGTAGCCGTTCATACCGATGTGCTCCTTGACGTACTCGGAGTCGGCCACGATGGTCTCGAGCACGGTGTCCTCCTCGAGCTGGGCGGCCACATCCTCCATCTCATCGGTGACCGCAAGATAACCGGTGGTCTCGGTGAGCTCCGCGTAACCGCTGGTGTCCACGACACTGTCGAGTTCCTCCCAAGAATCCTCCTCCTTGAGCGAGGTGTAGTCGAAGCCCTTCTCCTCCACCTTCTGCTCGGACACCTCGGGATCCCGGTCCAGGAGCGCGGTGAGCGCGTACCCGGCAGCGAAGAGCCCGCCGAGCAGCATGACCTTGCTCACGTCACCGTTGTTCAAATCATCATTGATGACGTACCCGTCCGCACCCTCGGCAGCGGCGGAACCGTCGCTCTCAAGATCATATCCGACCATTGATACCTACACCTGTCGCGGCGAGCCCTCCCCGCAGGTTAAAAATCTTTCGGCGGGGCTAAATCGTGCGTTAGCGTGCCACGCAGGAAATCATTATAAGGTTTGGCGGCGGGTCGAGACTTGCGATGTTCAAGCACCGGACGCCGAGCCTCAAAGTGCGCAAGGCCATGTCCGTGGCCGCCGTGGGCCTCGGTAAGGACTACACCTCCTCCAAGGGCGCTGGCGCGACAAAGGAGCTTGTTGCCAAGGTCTCGCGGATGACTGGGAAGGCCCATGTCCGCCCTGTGTCGAGCGGTAACGGTGCCATCTTCGCGGCGCTCTTCGTTGCCCCGGGCCCCGTGATGCTGCCCGATACCGGTGGCTGGATCGCGTTCCGAACCCATCCCAAGGTGCTGGGGCTGGCCACCCACGCACTCGAGACCGACGCGGGTTACATCGACCTCGACCTCCTGAAAAAGCACCTGGACATGAAGAACCCAAAGACCCTCCTCTATAGCGCGTCCTCAGGGTTCCTTGCGGAGAACGACGGTCGCCACATCGCCGACCTCTGCCGTGACAAGGGGGTCCGGACCATCGAGGACATCACAGGCGTGCTCGGGAGAAAGGACGCTGGACGGCATGCCGATGTTGTTGTTTGTTCCACCGGTCCCGCCACCGTGGCCAACCTCCTCTCCGGAGGGTTCATCGCCGCTGACAGCGAGGAGCTCCTGGAGACGGCAAAGTTCGCTCTCTCCCTGGCCGCGCCCGATCCAGTGACCATCGCGGGGATGGTCGCCGCTCTGGACGAGGCGCCTCGAATCTATCAGGATCTGGTGGAGACGGCCGACCAGCTCAAGAGCGATCTTGAGGGGTACAGCCAACTCGTGCATCCGCGGCGACGAGGTATCGGTGTCGGCCTTGATCTGAGCGAGGGTGTGCTCTCCCCCGAGTGGGTGTACAAGCGCTCTCTGGAGCTCGGCCTCCTCACAGAACTGCGCTCACCGCTCATGCTCAAGGGCCCGCGGTACGATCGACTCGACGTGCCGAGCGTCACCATCGAGCTTAAAAAGGTTGACATCGCGTACTACGAACGGGAGGCGCTGATCGGCCGCCTTGTCGAGGCCGTCGATGCCCTCCTCAGACCACAGGCCTCCGTAGCTCAGCTGGTCAGAGCGGCTGATTCGTAATCAGCAGGTCGCGCGTTCGAATCGCGTCGGGGGCTTTCTTTATGACCACCTAAGCAGAGCTCAGCATACCTGTATACGGTCTCCAGCGGACAAACCGTTATAAGCCACGATTCGCTGTAAGGAAGTCTCTGACGGGGATGAGGGATGAGCGGGATGTACGCGGAGTTTGAGAACGCGGGGGCCACCTTTACCGGCGACGTGTTCGAACCGGACATGCCCAACGGCCACGGCGTGGTCCTCTGTCATGGTTTAGGTACCAACCGTAACGAGCTGTACGACGTAGCAGAAGCGCTCCGGGACGAGGGCTTCGTGGTGCTCGCGTACGACGAGCGAGCCCATGGCCAGTCAGAGGGTATCTTCCACCTGGACACCATGGTCGACGACGTCCACGCGGCCCGCAGGTATCTTGAGAACGCATATGACGTTGACCGGATCGGTATGTTCGGCCATAGCCTCGGTGGCTACCTCGCTGCCAGGGCCGCAGCCGAGCGGGATGGATTCGATGCAGTGGTGACCTGGGCCGCTGCAATTTCACCCCGGGAGGTGCTGAAGGAGACCCAGCCCTGGTTCGACGTGATTGACGCATGGGTGGACACCGTCGGCCGCCACCTCCACTACTCATCCAGCTACAAGGAGCTGCGCATCGACGATATGGGCGACTATCTGGCCAACCTCTACGACCGTGATCAGGTCCGAACGGACGACTCGGTGAAGGCTCTTGGCGACGTTCCCTATACTCTAATCCAGGGCGATGCTGACAAGGTGGTCTCGATGCACCACGCAAAGGCCATCGCGGCTGCCGCGGACACCGAGCTCGTCGTTGTCCCCGACTGCGGCCACTCCTGTCTCCCCACTCACTCGGAACCACCCTTCTACCTTCCGGAGCCCGACCGTCCTGAGGCCCGGCGGGAGGTCATTGCAACGGTGGTGGGCCGGTTCCAGCGGTACCTCGTGGACGCGCCGGGCACCCGATAATCCAAAGGGTTTTAATCCTGCTCGACCGTAAAGGAGACCACGATGGCTGACGGAATGATCTCCATCGCTCTCCGGGCCGTGGGCACGCTCACCCGGTTAGTCAAACCACCCATGCACCGTGAGGTCCCTCTCGGTACCACCGTGCGCGAACTGGCACACTTGAACGGCGTGGAGGACGGCATGGTGATGCTCGTGTTCGTCAACAAGGCGAAGACGACCTTCGATCGTGTGCTTGAGGACGGGGACGAGGTCGTGCTCTACCCTATCGTCGCCGGTGGTTAGCCTTTCTTACAGCAGACCGGGCACTTCGGGTCCCGCTCTACGGTCATGACTTCCCCGGTGAGCGATGTCGGATCCTGGTCGAACAGCTTGTTGTAGTGTGGTTCCCCCGCACTGGTGAGGACCTTAACGACCTCCGCACCCTGTGACCGTGGCACAGGGCGCACCATCACGTTTTTAAATCAGCCTCCGTACCCCGCCCCCTGCCACAGGACGGGAACGGGTCATTGCCATGGAAGGTAAGATGCGAGCTGTCATGAAGGTCCGGCCGGAGTACGATGGGACCGAGATCGTAGAAGTTGACATTCCCAAACCGGGCCCTACTGAGGTGCTCATCCGGAACAAGTGCGTGTCGATCTGCGGTACTGACGTCCATATATTCGATTGGGACCCGTGGGCACAGGGCCGGATCAAGACCCCGCTCATCTACGGGCACGAGTTCGCCGGTGAGATCGTCGAGGTGGGTTCTGCGGTCACCAGCGTAAAGGTGGGCGACCAGGTTTCCGGCGAGTGCCACATCGTGGACAACCGGTGCGAGATGTGTCAGTCAGGTCGGGCCCACATCTGTGACAACGTGGAAATATTCGGTGTGGACCGCACTGGTATCTTCGCAGAGTACTGCTGCATACCGGCATTCAACGTGTGGGTCAACGATCCCACGCTCCCCCCCGAATTCTGCTCCGTGCAGGACCCTCTGGGAAATGCCGTGCACACGGTCTTCTCCACGAACGTATCGGGACAATCTGTGGCGATCCTGGGAGCTGGCCCCATCGGGCTCATGGCCACTGCCGTGTGCAAGGTCTGCGGTGCCTCGGAGATCTACGTCGTCGAGGGGAACAACAAGTACCGGGCCAAGCTCGCCAGGAAGGTGGGCGCCTACAAGACCTTCCTCGCCTCTGAACAGGATGTAGAGAAGGAGATCCTCGAACGTACCAATGGTGCGGGTGTCGATGTCGTGCTGGAGATGTCGGGCAACGCCCATGCGTTCAACACGGGCCTGCGGATCCTCAAGAAGGGAGGTCACTTCGCGATCCTCGGAGTGTACAAGGAACCGATCCCGATCGACATCACCGACATGGTGGTATTCAAGGGCATCACGATGGTGGGTATCACAGGCCGCCACATGTTCAAGACCTGGCAGATCACCAAGAACCTCCTCAACATCCCCTCGCTCTGCGAGGACCTGTCCACCATCATCACCCACAACATGCCCTTCGAGGACTTCAAGAAGGGTATGGAGATCATGCGCTCCGGGCAGAGCGGTAAGGTAGTGCTGTCCCTGGAGTGAATCACCGTCACGGTCACAACGACATGGAGGGAGGAGACATGCGCGACTCTAAGGCATTCCTGAAACAGGAGTATGAACGACTGGTCAACGAGAACCTCGACTGGCATCTCAAGGTGCTTGAGGGGCCGAGCACCCCCCGGTGCACCATCGATGGCCGTGATGTCATCATGCTCTGCTCTAACAACTACCTCAACCTCTCCAACCACCCGAAGATAAAGCAGGCGGCCATTGACGCCATCAAGAGCCACGGGGCCGGTTCGGGGTCCGTGCGGGCCATCGCCGGGAACATGGACATCCACGAGGTACTGGAGGCGCACCTGGCCCGGTTGAAGGACGTCGAGGCAGCCCTGGTGTACCAGACCGGGTTCGCGGCCAATGCAGGTCTCGTCCCCCAGCTCGTGGGGGCCGGCGACATCATCATCTCCGATGAGCTCAACCATGGCAGCATCATCGACGGCGTCCGTCTCTCCAAGGCCGACAAGGGCGTGTACGCCCACAACGACATGGCCGACCTGGAGCGGGTGCTGAATGACGCTGACAAGGACTTCAAGCGCATCCTAATCATCACCGACGGTGTGTTCTCCATGGACGGCGACATCGCTCCCTTGGACAAGATCGTCAAGCTTGCCGAGGAGTTCGGCGCCATGACATACGTTGACGACGCCCATGGTGAGGGTGTCATCGGCGATGGCGGTCGCGGTATCGTCTCTCATTTCGGTCTAGAGGGGCGAGTCGACGTGGAGATGGGGACCTTCTCAAAGGCGTTCGGTGTAGTCGGTGGCTATGTTTCGGGCACCCAGGACCTGAAGAACTTCGCCCTGAACAAGTCGCGCACATGGCTGCTCTCCGGCTCGCATCCGCCGGCCGTCGCGGCCGCCTGCAACGCTGCCATCTCCGTGCTGGAGGACGAGCCACAGCACCACAAGACCTTGTGGGAGAACATCCGCTACTTCAAGGCACAGCTCGAGTCCATGGGTTTCGACTGCGGCCACTCGGACACGGCCATCACACCGGTAATCGTGGGCGAGTCGAAGAACGCCAAGGCCCTGTCCGACGCCATCATCGCCGACGGCGTGTTCGCCCTCCCCATCCTGTTCCCCATGGTGGCAAAGGACAAAGCACGCATCCGCACAATGATGAACGCCGGGCACACCCGTGAGGACCTAGACACCGCGCTCGAGGTCCTGGAGCGCAACGGGAAGAAGCTGGGCCTCATCTGAAGATTAACGGAGGCCCGCTATCGTGGAACCCAGGCGCATCGGGTTCGTGATGAATCCCATTGCCGGTATGGGTGGACGCGTGGCGCTCAAGGGCACCGATGGTGTGGTGGACGAAGCCCGGGCTCGGGGTGCTGAGCCCGTGGCGCCCGGCAAGGCCCGGGAGACGATGGACGCCTTAGTGCAGCTCGCCGAGAACAAGCCCCTGGCCATCGAGTGGGTGACCAGTGCAGGGGCGATGGGCGCTGACGCTCTCTCGGTCCTTCCAGATGCACGGATCGAGGTTATCCACGAGCATGCTGACGCCACCTCCGCCGTGGACACGACGGCGGCCGTCCGGGCTTTCCTGGAGCGCGGGATCGAGCTCGTCGTGTTCTGCGGTGGCGATGGCACGGCCCGTGACATAGTATCCGTGACAGGGACATCGGTCCCAGTGCTCGGGATCCCCTCGGGCGTGAAGATGTACTCGGGTGTGTTCGGTATACATCCTGCAAGCTGTGCACAGGTCATCTGGGATTTTCTCCACGGCCAGGTGGGGATGGCTGATGCAGAGGTACTGGACCTGGACGAGGACGCGTTCCGGAACGACCGGGTCGAGGTCCGGCTCCATGCTGCTGCCAGGACGCTCGCAGAGCCCACTTACATCCAGTCAGGGAAGATGGGGTTCGAACGCGTTGATGAGGATGAACTCAAGGACGAGATGGCGATGACGGTCGTGTTCGAGATGAAACGGAATCCGGACACCCTCTACATACTCGGCTCGGGCTCAACCGTGGAGGCAGTGGGCAGACGCCTCGGGCTCGGGCTCACGGTATTGGGCATCGATGTCGTCCTGGACCGGAAGATCATTGCTAAGGACGCGGATGAGAAGACCCTCCTGAACATCCTCGAGGAGCATGCTGACCGGCCCCGCTGCCTTGTGCTCACACCTATCGGCGCCCAGGGATTCATCCTTGGCAGGGGGAACCAGCAGCTCTCACCACAGGTGGTCCATACGATAGGCATGGACAGTATATTGATACTAGCAACGGCCTCGAAGCTGGCGAAGACGCCCGTCCTCCGCGTGGACACCGGCGATCCCGGTCTGGACCGGGAGTTCACCAAGAAGGGCTATCTTCGGGTGACGGTCGGGTTCAACACTGTCCGGATGGTGAAGGTGGAGGGCTAGACCCCCTCCAACACCCGATACACCTCGCCCGCTCGCTCCCGCAGCCGCGACAGCGCATCGTCGACCGATCGTCCCTTGGCAAGGACCGTGCACACGGGCTCGCCTTGTTCGAGCGGCGTTCCGGGTGCCGGGCGGTCGGACACGTCCGACAGCTTCGGTGCGGCGCCGTCCGCTCTGGCGTACACGATCGCTTTCCCCCAGACCTCGGTCCCGGGACGCGGCAGCTCGTCGGGCAGGCGTCCCCGACACGCCTCGACGTGGAGACGACCGATGGAAACGTCGAGGGCGCGGTCGAGCGTATCGACCGTAGACTGGGTGCGGGGATTGACCTCGAACACGACCACTGAGCCGTCTCGGACAGCGAAGTCGATGCCGAAAGAGCCGAGTAGACCGAGGCGGACCGCCAACATCGAGCCCAAGGCAACCAGTTCGTCGTGCACCTTCTCAGGCACGGGGGCGGGGGAAATGCATCCGCAGAATTGGTATCCGTCCACCCCCAGCCACGGCTCTCCCAGGAGCTGGCGGTTCGTCCCCACGAGGAGCGCTCGTTCGCTGTCGGCAATGAAGCTCGCCGACAGGGGTGCACCGGGCACATGCTCCTGGACGAGGAATCCCTCTGGCGGGATGTCCTGGGGGACACCGCAACATCCGCTGGTAGAATCGTCCTCCCAGGTAGGGAGCTCATCCGGATGCTTGACGAGACGTACGCCCACCCCCGCCGAGCCCACTGGTGGTTTGACCACACAGGGAAATCCTATCCGTTCCGCGGCCTCTTCGATATGCTGCGTGTCTTGCATCCAAACCGTGCGGGGGAGGGGGATACCAATTGCCTTGAGCGCACTCACGTCCTTGGCCTGTCGCATTGCCTCTGGCGGAGTGCCCAACACCTCTCCCTTCAGTCCTTCCAGCACCTTTGGATCACGGTCGAAACCTGACGTGGGGACGAAGGTCGTGCAGCCCGTTCGCTCCGCCAGACCGTTGGCAAGTGCTACCAACTTGCCGGCATCGTAGTCGGAGGTACCCTCCTCATCGGCCAGAGCGAGCACCAGCTCAGCGGCAACGCGGAGGTCCCCGTCACCGAACACGTCCGCGGCAGCGACTGTGAATCCTGCACTAACAAGGGACTCCACGACCGGCCTGGTATTCATTCCAAGCGCGATGAGGTCGACCACGTGATATGGGACGGACACGAACATTTATACTCTGACGTGTTCATCTCAAGCGCGGCCAGGCGCCGGACAAAGACATTAATTTGATGGGCGCTTCCACACAGCAATGACTACATCCCTCATCATCCCCGCCTACGACGAGGAGGAAGCGCTCCCCCACGTCCTCGATGAGGTTATGGGAATAGTCGATGAGGTAATCGTCGTCGACGACGGATCTACCGACGGCACGTCGTCCTGTGCACGCAAGGACGGAATCACCGTCTACCAACACGACGTTAACAGAGGGAAGGTGGCCGCAATCCGTACCGGTGTCGGACATGCTACGGGCGACATAGTCGTTCTCATGGACGCAGACCATACCTACCCGGCCGAGCATATCCCCCAGATGGTGGCGTCGATCGAACAAGGGGCCGATCTGGTCCTCGGGTCCAGGTTCATGGGAAGAAGTACGGCAATGCCATTCCTGAACCGGGTGGGGAACCGCATCTTCTCCTTCATTATCTCTTATGTCGGAGCCACCACCATCACCGATGGGCAGACGGGCTACCGCGCCTTCCGGCGGGAGATGTTCGAGAAACTCGATGTGGAAGCCACGGGACTTGAATGGGAGACAAAGATGACCGTGCGGGCCCAGAAACTCGGTTATACCATCAAGGAGGTCCCCATCACCTACCGACCACGGATCGGCAGGTCGAAGCTCAATCCACTGCGGGATGGTATCCATATGTTCATGGCCTTGGCCTCGATCTTTGTGCGGGAGACCTCCTTACTGGCGGGCTCGATAATCCTCCCTAGCGTGCTACTTGGCGTCATTGGGCTCGCCTTCGGCCTCATCTCGCTGTACGAGAAGTTCGCCTACGTCACCCTGCGCCATGAGTACTTTCCACTCATCGCGACGCTGTTCATCCTCCTTTCCATCCAATTATTCTCACTGGGATTCCTCCTCGACCACTTGATTAAGCGATTAGACAGGATCGAGGAGCGGTTGAAGGAGCGTTAGGCGCTCTTCCCTTCTAGTGCCGACGCTTCTGTGGGAGGGGTCAGAAGGAGGAGCACGACCACAAGGCTCGGCCAGAGGTGCAGGACGAGGCGGTCCAGTGATGTCTGCAGGTGCCAATGAAGGGGATATGGTGTGGTCACGTACACGAGTCCATACCCCACGACCATCAGCGCGAGGGCAAGGAGCGCAGTGGTCGGCCCCGACGCCAAGTCCCTTTCGGTCCCTGAAAGGTACAGATACAGGGCCAGCACGAGCGTTGGAGGGACAGCCAAGTTGCCGAACCAGAGGATTCCCGTGGTGAGCGCCCACCACACCCGAGCGTGCCGAGATGGATCCAAGAGGGCGTCGAGCGTGCTGTCCGCTCCCTGAGCGGCTACTAGGTCGTTCGGCGGAGCGAGCATGCCCTTGAAGAGGACGATCATCACAAGCGGGACCAGGGCCCCTGTCGTGAATGGGAGCATCGTGCGCAACGACGGTTGCCATCCTCTGGAGTGGGCCACGATGACGAGGCGGGCGGCCACGATCGCAACAAAGAACAACAGGCCCTCGTTCTTCGTCCAACCTGCGAGCCCTGCCATCGTCCCGGCAAGGATCATCAGGGGACGTCTTTCGCCCGGGCCCTTGTCGTGAAGACAGATGAGCACAAGGGTCGCCAGGATGTAGAACGCCAGATGAACATCAGCGTACTGGGTGGTCCCATGGAGGAAATAGAACGGTGTCCCGACAAGGAGCAGGCAGGCCACAAGAGCTTGGTCACGACCGCGGAGCAGGCTGAGCGCGGACGCGGTCAGGCCGATAGTGGCAAGGGTGAACAGGAGGGAGATGAGCGCGGGTAGGACCGTCACATCGGCGCCAGCGTATCGCCAGCACCTTGCGATGAGCCCCGGGACGAGCAATGGATAGTCGAGGTGCGGTACATCGAGGAGGGGCGAGAAGCCGTCCTGCCAGTTCTCGCCACCCTTGACAAGGAACCGAGCGCGAAGGTTCCATACGGCCCATGCATCCCATCGCCCGTGGGGTTGGGCTAGGCTCAATAGAAGGAAGGTGAGGCAGGCGATGGCGAGGACGGACCAGAGGCAGAGGGCGCGGACGTCTGATGTCAGGAGTTCCTCCAGAATCCTTGAAGGAACGATGCTCTTCCCCCGTTCGCGGAGCGCTCCCCAGAGGACCGCCGCCGAGCCAGCGAGCACCGCCGTCTCCATCATGACGAACGGTCCACCAGCGAGCCCCGGGATGAGCAGGTGGAGGAAGAAGACGCATGATGCGAGCCCGAGCCCCATGCCCACAGCGAGGCATACCATAGCGACGAGGAGTGATGGAGAGTCATCCGCCTCGGGACAGGAATGACGGAGGAGAAGGTACGCTACTATGATAGGGCCGAACACCGAGACCGCGAGGGAGACGATCATGTGGCATCACGGTGATAGAGGACGACCCCGCTCTCGAGCTCTCGGAGAATCCTGAACGTGGCGTTCCCGCTCCTCTCGGGGTGAATGACCTCGTAGTAGTAGTTACCGACGACGAGTGGGTGGTCGGGCGTATGGGCAACGATGATGGGGGCAAGGGTGTACTGCGTCAGGTAGTACTCGGCGCTGGCATTGTTGTCGGCATGGTAGCCGACGGTCCCACGAGCGGGGAGATGGTCCCTTATATCATCGAACCGTCGCTCGTAGCGCGTGACATCGTCAACACGCGCGAGCTCTGTGCGAAGCCCTATGGCGAGACGAGCATAGGTGGCCACCGACAGGATAGTGAACAGGACCAGGACGATCGTCATTGCCTCATCCTGCCCCAGGGGCGTTGCGCACCGGAGCCATTGGGCAACACCCTTACCCATGATATCAGCGCAACCCGTCCACCAATAAATCCTTACCTGTTTCAGGTGTCGCCAACATCGCTATCAAGGCTCCGTCATGCCGGGTGATGCACGATGGAATACCTTATCAGTAGATTACCGGGTCACTCCGCCCTCACCCTTATAATCCTCCCCCGATCCATAGTCATGGGGATGATGGGTTGTGGGTTTACCGAAGGGATTCTCTACCCGGATGTGGACATTCTGGAGCCCTGACCCCCCTGGGGGCGCTGCCCCCGGGGTCTTACTCGCCCTTTAGACACCTTTGACCGCGGCCACGATCTGCTTGAAGGTCTCGGATGCCCCGCCCTTCTCCTCAAGCACCGTGCCCGTCACAACGATGTCGGCGCCGGCCTTCACGACGTTCCGGGCGTGCTCCGGTGTCCGAATGCCCCCGCCTACGATGATGGGGATGTCGATGGTGCCACGTACGGCGGCTATCATCTCGACGGGAACAGGAGTGTCGGCACCAGAGCCGGCCTCGAGGTACACCAGCCGCATACCCAGGTACTGGGCGGCCAGGGCGTAGCACGCCGCCAGCTCGGGCTTCGAGCGGGGCATCAGCTTGGCCTCTCCGACCCAACCCACGGTACCCCCCGGCTCCACGACGATGTAGCCCATTGGGATGGGCTCGATACCCATCCGCTTGATCGTGGGCGCACCCAGAGCCTGGGCACCGATGACCCAGTAGTGGTTCATGGAGTTGAGCAGGCTCATGAAGAGCACTGCATCTGCGTTGGGTGTGATGCCGTCGACATTGCCCGGGAAGAGCACCACTGGCAGGGAGCAGGCCTCCCTGATCGCGATCCCCGTGGCATTGAGCAGCTGGGAGGCGCCGGTGGAACCCCCCAGGAGGATGACATCACTGCCAACCTCCTCGGCGACTCGGGCCGTGTTGGCGGCCTCCTCGGGCGATTGAGCTGCAGGGTCGATAAGTGTGAAGTGTACACGCCCCTGGTGGAGGAGGGACGTAATATGTTCGTACACGGTCTTTGTCCTGTTGTATGCCATGATGATCACCGGTTACCTACTAGGAACGCTATAAGAGCACAGAACATGCCAAACTTTATAATCCGCTGTGAACGGCCAGCCGAGTCACTTGTGAGCTCACCCTGGAAGAGCTGGGCCGCGGCGGCGGCGAACAGCGCGTCGGCGATGAGGATGGCCACGATGTAGTATGTGGACGTGAGGAATCCGAGGTAAACTGGCAGGAATCCCAGCACGATAGCCGCACTGAGGGCGATCGTGGCGAGCGTGCGTGCGTGTTCAGGGCCGTGAACTGCCGGGACGCTCCGGGCATCCTTGGTGAGGTCGCCCTCAAGGTCCTCGATGTCCTTTACAAGTTCGCGGCCTAGATTCGCGAGCATTGCGCACATCCCGAGCACGCCCACACGTCGGAGCGCGGTAGTGTTATCAGCGGCCACAGCGACGCCCCCGTACACGATGGTGAGCCCGACCAGGAGCGAGACTATGAGATTGCCCCAGATGCCCATGCGCTTACCGCTGTGGGCATAGGCTGCAAGGAGGACCGCAGCGAGAGTGGCGATGCTGAGGGCGAGAGTGTTGATGGTGGCGGCCAGTCCCACACCGGCAAGGAAGAGAATGATCGCGTACGCTTGAGCACCCTGCGGTGAGAGCCGACCGGAGGGGATGGGGCGTTCCGGAGCGTTGACCGCATCAATATCGCGATCGTAGTAGTCGTTGACGACATTACCTGCTCCGCATATAAGGAACACAGTGGCGGCTGCAGGGAGGACGTCGGGCCCTAGATCGGACCCCGAGGCGACCGCTGCCCCCAAGGGCACGGCTGCCGCTGCCATGAAGCAGTTGGCGGGACGGAGCACCTCGGCAAATGCCCACATCAGGCCTTACCGGAGCCCTTCTTCCTCACTCTCAGTCTATCGCATCCGCACTTGCGGCAGCGGACCTTCCCCTGGCGGATCTTAGATAGGGCCGCGCGGTTCCGGGCGTTGCATCGCATGCAGACGAACACGTTGTGGAACATCCTTTGCTCGACGACGGGATCAAGCGCCATGATCATCACCCATTACCTCGGCCTGTATAGACAGGATTTCCGAGGGAGAGACTGCTTCGGAGTACCTCCTTAAAAGGTTTTCGTTAAGTGACAGAAAGGAATCGCCCCACCGGAAGGGCGCAATGAGCTGTCTTGCCTGCTCCTTTTCCCCAAGGATGAAGAGCGCCGCGCACAGTGCCTCGACCGTCGAGAGCTTGGTCGGCTTCCCGTAATTGGTGGGATTGGCGGCAACGAGGTACGGCAGCGCCCGCCTTCGCACCCCCCGTCGCCCGAGGCGAGGATCGGTGAAGATCTCGATCCCCCGGTTCCACGAGCAGTCGAGGGCAACGATCGGTGTACGGGAGCCCACGTCCTCCTGGGAGAGCACGTTCTCACTGGTGGGGTCCAGTAGTACCGAGCGAGCGGGGACCGAGCGCACCTCGCGGGCCAGCCCGAACCTGATGAGCTTCAAGGCCGTGCACTTGCGCGGATCGCACTGCCGCTCGCAGTAGAGGAGGACCGATCGCACGAGGATGTGCTGCGTGGAAATACATAAGAATATGGGCGTTCATATCATAATCGACCACAATGGGAGACGACCGGCCCTTAACCCATACTAACAGGCTCCTGATCGTGCTCATCGTGAGCGTAGCGATAGTCATTCTCTTCACGCCCCACATCCCTGCTCCCCGGGGCCCGACCGCGGCCACGGCGGGCGTGGTGACCGTCATCGCACGATATGAAGGCGGTGGTCCTGCTTCCGGCGCTCTGGTGACCGTAGCGGCGCTCCAGTGCGCCTCCCGGAGCGAGGTGGGGGCCGCGCGCACGGACATCGGCGAGACGACACCGCCGCCCGCGCTGGAAGGTCCCACCACCTCAGCGGTCACCGATATCGATGGCATAGCACAGGTCGCGCTCGACCGCACCTTCTATGAGGCGGCCTGCGGTTCACTTCGGGTGGACGTGTTCAGGGCAGAGCGACGTGGAGCTGAGCATGAGCCCGACACTGCTGGCTGGTGGGCTGTTGACGCTGTCTCCCCTTACCGCACCTCTCGGGAGCACACGGTCTCTTTGGAACTCGTCTCGACCCGGCTCCGCCCCCGGCCCGCACGGTGAGCTAGCGCGCAGAGCCCTGCTTTGCGACAGCATCGGCAGCAGCGCGCACCGTCCTCTCGTCCGCAAGATAGCGTTTGTCTAGAGGTCGCAGATCCCCGTCCAGCTCGTACACCAGGGGAATCCCTGTGGGGATGTTGAGTTTCGTGATGGCCTCGTCACTCATCCCGTCCAGGTACTTGACCAGTGCACGTAGGCTGTTGCCGTGGGCGGCGATGAGCACCCGATTTCCTGCTTTTATGGCCGGGGCGATGGTGTCGTGCCAGTACGGTAGCACCCGGGCAACCGTGTCCTTCAGGCACTCGGTGAGGGGCAACTCGTCAGGCCCGAGGGCCGAGTAGCGGGCGTCATTACCGGGAAAGCGCGGATCGTCCGTTGTCAGGGCGGGAGGTCGAACATCGTAGCTGCGGCGCCAGACGAACACTTGGTCCTCCCCGTACTTACGGGCGGTCTCGCTCTTGTCCAGTCCCTGGAGCGCCCCGTAGTGCCGCTCGTTAAGGCGCCAGCTGCGCTCGACGGGCACCCAAATTATGTCGGCCTCCTCCATGACCTGCCACGCTGTCAGGATGGCCCGCTTGAGGTAGGATGTGTACACCACGTCGAAGGAGAGGCCCTCCTGCGCAAGTACCCGTCCTGCTGCGACGGCCTCCTCACGGCCTCGTGGTGAGAGGTCCACGTCCGTCCAGCCGGTGAACCGGTTCTCCTTGTTCCATATGCTCTCGCCATGGCGCAGGAGAACGAGCGTATACATGCCTAGGGAAAGGAGGCCATACTTTATCTGTATTCCAGTTACTCTGCCCCCGTCCGTCCTGCGTCTTTACGTTCACTAAGCATCGCCTATATTCCGATTCTGATCCCGATTAATGAAGGTCGTGCGACCAACGTATCCCATTCAAATAAAATGGTTAGTGGTTCACGGAACGTCCATCGGTATGACTGGACGCAGATAACGATGCTCCGTGTCCAGTACGACTATTCACCACGGAGATGGGAGAACGATGCCTCAACACGTGAGACGAAGTCCTTCCCGAGTTAATGCAGCCGCTATTCTAGTAATCCTCTATGCGATGCTCTCTATTCCCGATCTTTCATGGATGGGCGCCCGCGTTGTGTTCGGGGATCCTGTGTATGACAGCATCGCTCTGAGCGAACAACGGTTCAAGGAAATTAGAACGGCTCTTCCCCCACATGGTACTGTTGGCTATCTCACAGATGATATATATGACGAGGGGAGGTACTATCTTGTACAATATGCCCTTGCCCCTGTCGTGGTCAACAGGTCGGTCGAGCACCCACTCATAATCGTGGACCTCCGTAATCCCGATGCTCTCGATAACGTCACACGGGAGCACGCTCTTGTGCCGTTACATGACTTTGGGAAAGGGCTCATGCTCTTCCGGCGGGGTCAACGATGATGTTCGCACTTGTCCTCTCCTTCTTGCTGCCTGTGTGCGCAGCCTTTCTCCTTCTCTGCCTGGTCTGGCCAGGAGGACGGCATGTACGCACCGACATCGGCACCAAGGTTTGCCTCGCCGTCGGCATTGGTATCGGGCTGTCCTCGTGCCTCTTCTTCATACTGATGAACATCGGCCTGACGGGCAGGGCTGCCGTCATCGTGGACGGTACCCTCCAGGTAATCACGATCATAGCGCTCGCGATGGTTATGGTGTCCCGTGGATTCACGTGGAGCTCAGAGCATCACGGGAAGCGTGGTGGGCCGATGGACATCGTAGGTCTGCTCACGATCGCGTTCTACTTCGTCCTGTTGGTACAGATATTTGTGTTCATCGCTCTCTCATTCTCCCGACCGCACGGAGGGTGGGACGCGTGGGCTATATGGAACATGCGCGCCCGGTTCCTCGCCCGTGCGGGCGCCGACTGGCGTGAAGCCTTCTCACCAACCCTCGGCGTGCCACACCTCGACTACCCATGCCTCATACCGATGAGCATCGCCCGGGCGTGGTTGTACGGGAACCATGAGAGCCCGATAATCCCCGTCATCATCTCTCTGCTCTTCACTTTCTCCACCGTTGGGCTCATGGTCTCGGCTCTTTCGTTGCTGAAGAACAGGTACACAGGGCTGATGGCAGGTCTCGTCCTCATGGGAACTCCCGTACTATTTCAACAAAGCCTCCTCCAATATGCGGACATACCCCTCGCGTACTATATTCTCTCAACGCTCGTCCTACTCACCCTTCATGGTAGGGATGCTCCTGGGAGGAAAAGGTACCTGATACTTGCGGGATTGATGACAGGACTATCGGCATGGACCAAGAACGAAGGACTTCTCTTCCTCGTAGCGATACTGTTCTCCTATGCTATCCTTGTGGTGTTCAGAAAGGGACGGGGCGCCCTCTGGCCCCAGTCGTTCCCCATTTTAGCGGGCCTTATGATCGTTCTTCCGGCCATCGTCCTCCTCAAAGCCCATTTCGCCTCGTCGAACGAAGTCGTTTCGCCCCAGAACCTAGATGTCAGCGCCAAACAGTTGTTCGAACCAGCACGTTACCAAGACATTGCCTTCGGATTCATCCTGAGAATAACCTCGTACGGGGACGGGAGACTCTCCCCGTTCGCGGTGCTCATTCCTCTTCTGTTCCTTCTCGGCTTGGACCCGGGGTACAGGTCTGAACGAGGTCTACGTACGGCAGCTCTCGTGTTACCATTCATGTTCATGGGATACGTGATGGTCTACTTGATAACGCCCAATGATCTCGGATGGCATATTCTAACCTCACGAGACCGTCTTCTCCTCCATCTCTGGCCATCATTCCTCTTCTCGTTCTTCCTCTTAGTGAAATCAACAGAGGGGGACGTAAGGTCATCGACACCGTGCTAAGAAAAGGGCATGTGACTCGGATTCACTGAGATTCTTTCATGGGGGTGTTTCACTCCGCCACCAAAGCATCGATATTTAAACGGTGAGTGTGTATAACCGTTTTTAGATGACGCTCCCTGGGCTGTCCGAGGTCTGCCACTATAACGGACAGACTGTGTGCCCGCGTTCTCTTGTACCTTTCATGCACGACAGTTCGACCTATGGTCGCGGCTGAGCGCGGGGGGACGGCCCCGTGCGATCATGACAGGACCTCCTATTCGCCATCTAAACCGGTGTGAAGTAAAGATACTTAAATGGTGAAGTAGAGCCAACCTCCATGTCGCAGTTGGACAAGGACATAATCTCCATG
Organism: Candidatus Undinarchaeales archaeon; assembly: GCA_030753015.1. Taxonomy (GTDB): domain Archaea; phylum SpSt-1190; class SpSt-1190; order JASMDC01; family JASMDC01; genus JASMDC01. The sequence continues at coordinate 137,989 of JASMDC010000006.1, forward strand.
CGCGACCTCTCCAAGGACCAGGTCACAGGTATCCTGGAGCGGGCGCGGTACATGGACGAGCGCCTGAAGGCGCGGGATCCTCCTCGGAGCCTCGCCGGACGGATGATCGCATCGCTCTTCTTCGAGCCCAGTACCCGCACACGGCTGAGCTTCGAGACCGCCGCGAAGTGCATGGGCGGGATGGTCACCGGGTTCTCCTCTCCCAAGGGTACCTCGGTTGAGAAGGGAGAGACCCTATCGGACACGGTACGCACCGTGGAACAGTACGCCGACGCCATCGTGATGCGTCATCCTTTTGAGGGCGCCGCCCGACTGGCGTCCGAGGCCGTATCGATACCGGTGGTAAACGGTGGGGACGGCTCGAACCAGCACCCGACACAGACCTTGCTGGACCTCTACACCATCTGGAAGCACAAGGGGACCTTCGATCTCAAGGTGGCCCTCGTGGGTGACCTCAAGCATGCGCGGACGACCCGTTCCCTGGCCTACGCGCTGGGGATGTTCGGCGCGGACATCGCCCTCGTGGCGCCCAAGGGGCTGGAGATGAGCACCGAGGTGGTGGACGAAGTGCGCCAACAGTGGGGCACCAACATCACTCATGCCCACGATCCCGCAACGAGCCTAGGGGACGTGGACGCCGCCTACGTCGTCCGTATACAGAAGGAGCGGTTCGCCGATCCCCTGGAGCTCAAGCGCCTCCAGCGATCCTACCGGATCACCAAGGACACTCTCGCGTCGCTAAAGAGCGACGCCATCATCATGCACCCGCTTCCCCGGGTGGACGAAGTGGAGACCTCCGTGGACCAATCCGATCACGCTGTGTACTTCGACCAGGCCTACAACGGGGTGCCGGTGAGGATGGCGGTGCTTGAGATGCTCATCAATGGAGGTGACGCCTGATGGATACGGACATGAAGGTACAGAAGCTCGCGAACGGCTATGTGATAGACCACGTCCCGGCCGGAAACGGGCTCGTGCTCGCCAAGGTGCTGGACCTCACGACAACCAACGGGGGGACCCTCCTCGTTGGTACGAACCTCGCCAGCGGGAAGCACGGCAGGAAGGATATCATCAAGATGGAGGACCGTACCCTCACCGAGGAGGAGGAGAGCAAGGTGGCCCTGGTCGCTCCCAATGCCACGGTATCGATCATCCGCGACTATAAGGTCGCAGAGAAGCGGACCCTGCGCATCCCCGAGGCCGTAGAGGATCTCATCCGTTGCCCCAATCCCCGATGCATCACACGGCTCGAGCCGCGACAGTCCTTCACCGTGGAGGGGACGGATCCCGTGCTGGTGCGGTGTCGCTACTGTGAGCGCACCCTCCAGGGGAACGAGGTCGGGGAGAACATCGTCCCAGGATAGACCATGGCCGACCTCGCCACTGACCTCGGGTTGGGACGGGTGCTGGCCGCCCCCACCATGCTCGCCTCGGGCATCCTGGCCACGTCAGCCGGTGCCATCCTCCGGGTGGCCCGGCACGGGCCGGGGGCGATAGTCACCAAGTCCGTGGGACGGGATCCCAATCCCGGCTACATGGGCCCGAACGTGGTAGAGGTCCCCGGCGGTTACCTCAACGCCATGGGGCTCCCTAACTGCGGGTGCGAGGCGTTCGCCAAGGAACTTGTCGATGCACGCGCATCCAGCGATGTACCACTGATCGCCAGCGTATATGGTCCCAGCCCCGAGGACGTGGGCGCGGTCATCACGACCCTTGGGGACGGATTCGACGCTGTGGAGGTCAACGTCTCGTGCCCTCATGCCGGTCGCGGTCACGGGGGCATCCACGTCGCCCAAGACCGCGAGCTTCTCCTCGCCATCCTCGACACCGCCAAGGATGCGACGCGAAGGCCAGTGCTCGTCAAGCTTCCCTTCTCACACTCTCTTGTGGACCAGGCCCGCGACCTCGGAGCCAACGGCGCTGACGGAATCGTCGCCATCAACACCCTCCCAGCCATGGATATAGATGTCGGGTTCCGCCGGCCGGTCCTCGGGAACACCTTCGGTGGTCTCTCGGGACCTGCTATCCTACCGGTGGCACTGCGAGCGGTTTACGCGCTGCACGACGCTGTCGATATCCCCGTCATCGCTTCCGGGGGTGCTGTATCCGGGGAGGACGTGGTCAAGTTCATGCTCGCGGGTGCGTCAGCTGTCCAGCTGGGCACCGCTGTCGCCTATCACGGACCAGAGGTGTTCGAGCGTGTCCATCGTGAGCTCGGGGACTACCTCGACGCCAACGGGTTCGCGCGGGCGGCCGAACTGGTGGGTGGTGCCCATGGATAGGCCTACCAAAATGACGGTCACAGGCGCCGACCGGGTGGCTACTGACACGATACGGCTAACCCTGGACGCCACCTGGGACGCCCGCCCGGGGCAGTTCGCTATGGTATGGGTTCCGGGCGAGGGTGAGAAGCCCATGAGCGTGGTCGCCAGCGATCCCATGGCCGTGTGCGTGCGGTCCGTAGGCCCGTTCTCGCGATCATTGTGCTCCCGGACCGTCGGGGACATGATCGGGGTCCGAGGTCCCTACGGTACCGGCTTCACCCTTATGAAAGATGCGAACGCCCTGCTGGTGGCCGGTGGGATGGGTGCCGCTCCCCTGGCCTTCCTGGCCAACGAGCTCGCATTGGGGAACGAGGTCACCACCCTCCTGGGAGCGCGCACGGCCGACCAGCTCATCATGCCGGAGGCATTCACCAATACGGGCGGGCTCCACATCTTCACGGACGACGGCAGCAGCGGCGAGTCCGGCATAGTCACGTCGTCGCTGGACAGGTTCATTTGGGACACGGACCGTGTGTACGCATGCGGCCCGGAGCGGATGATGGTCGCCGTGCTCGACGCAGCGCTTGCGGCGGACGTACCTTGCGAGCTGTGCGTGGAACGCTACATGAAGTGCGGCGTGGGACTATGCGGTTCATGCCACGTGGGCGAAATCTGCGCATGTACCGAGGGCCCCGTGCTCTCGGGCGAACGACTGAATGGGACGGGATTCGGACGGACGGCGCGTGACTGTGCCGGACGGAGGGTACCGGTGTAGCATCATGGTGTCGTACGACCTCGCCATCACCGGTGGACGCTGTCTTGTGGGTGGTCGTCTCGTACGCGCCGACATCTTCATCCGTGACGGCCGGATCGCCCGCATCGCCCGACGGTCCCTACCGGCCGACCGTGCAATAGATGCCAGGGACAGTATCTTGCTCCCCGGCCTCGTCGACCTCCACGTCCATCTACGGGACGGAGATCTTGCCCACAAAGAGACCTTCGCCACCGGCAGCGCAGCCTGTGCCCAGGGCGGCATTACAACCGCCGTGGACATGCCCAACAACGATCCTCCCACCGACACAATCGGAGCGCTCGAGGGGCGTGAGGCCGCTGCCGCTCGCTCCAGCCGTATAGATTTCCTTATCAATCCAGCCCTGCCGTTCCGCGGGGGACCCCCGCCCGACGTCCCCGCTTTCGGAGAGCTGTTCTGCTATCAGCATGGGACGGGAGCGCTGCTAGACACACCACCACCGCCAAAGAGCCTGCTGATGTTCCATGCCGAGTCCGATCGGACCGACGAGGGGGAACGTGAGTGCCTGCCGGACCTTCTGGCGGACCTGCACCGTCGCGAGCTTGCCAATCCCGTCCATCTCTGCCACATCTCCACGGCGGCCGGACTGGACGCCGTCCGCGCCAATCCCGGGGCCACATGCGAGGTCACCCCGCACCACCTATTGCTCACCACGAGACCGGAGGACCCTCTCTTTCGGGTCCGCCCCCCTCTCAGACGCTCTCATGATGTGACCGCTCTGTGGCAGGGAGTGACCGATGGCACGGTGACGACCATCGGTTCGGACCATGCTCCTCATTCGCGGGCCGAGAAGGAGAGCGGCGATCCGCCCTGCGGTATCCCCGGGGCCCCCACCATGCTCCCTCTCCTCTTCACAGCGTTCCTACGGCGCCGGCTGCCACTGGCGCTGCTCGCGCGCCTGACCTCCGAGAACCCGGCCCGGCTCCTCGGGCTCTACCCCGCGAAGGGGGCCCTGCGCGAGGGGAGCTTCGCCGACATGGTAGTGGTGCGCAAGGAAGAGGGGCGGATCCGGGCGGAGGACCTGTACACCATGGCGCGCTCGACGCCCTTCGATGGCCACAGGACAGCGGGGACGGTGGTGGCCACCGTCCGGCGCGGGGAGGTCATCTATCTTCATGATCATATAACCTCATCAGGAGGCGGACGAAATGTCAAAGGACTACTCAAGGAACTTCGGACGAAGAATGCGTGACGCGATACGGGAGCGGGGCAGTCGGGTGGCGCTCGCCTTGGACGTGCTCGACGAGCAGGAGGCCTATCGTGTGCTGGACGCGGTCCATCCACACCTGGCCGCAGTGAAGGTGAACTATCCCCTCTTCCTCTCCGTGGGCAGGGAGGCGGTCGGACGGATGATCGGACGCTATGACCTTCCATTCATCGGTGACTTCAAGATCGCTGACATCGATGCCACCAACACGAAGATCTGTGAGATCATGTACGATGTCGGGTTCGACGCCCTCATAGCCCACAGCGTCGTGGGAAGGCAGGGGGCGCTGGACGCTGTGCTCGACGCAGCAGCTCGCCATGGTCGGGGCGTCATCCTCGTGACCAGCATGTCCCATCCCGGTGCGAAGGAGTTCATGCCCCCTTACGAGGACACGGCTCGGTTCGCCCGTGAGCTCGGTGTGGACGGTGTCATCGCCCCGGCGACCCGCACCGAGGAGGTGGCGGCCATCCGACGCATCGTTGGCGAGGACATGCTCATCCTCTCACCCGGAGTGGGACCCCAGGGCGGAAAAGCCCAGGAGACGTTGGATGCCGGTGCCGACGCCCTCATCGTGGGCCGATCCATCTATTGCGCCGACGACCCGGAAACCGCGGCGCGACGGCTCGCGGAGGTGGTCTGATGGCCGATATGCGAGAGCGTCTGGTCGGTCTCCTGCAGGAGCGTGAAGCACTGCTTTTCGGCGAGTTCACCCTCAGCTCCGGGCGGAAGAGCTCGTACTACATCGACCTGCGCAGGGGCCAGTCCTTCCCCGACATCGCCGCGTCGTTCGCCGACCTGGGCGCGGGGCTCGTCCAGGATGCGGGGCTCCGTTTCGACGCCGTGGTGGGCGTACCCCTTGGCGGTGTCCCGCCGGCAGTGTTGCTTAGCCAGCGTCTGGACATTCCCTTCGGCTACCTCCGCAAGGAGGCCAAGAAGCATGGTACCCGCAAGAGAGTGGAGGGCGTCGTTGGCGAGCGTGTCCTGGTCGTGGACGACGTCCTCACCACGGGCGGCAGCCTCCGTGATGCCGTGAAAACCCTCATGGGTGAAGGGCTCGAGATCGCAGGTGTGCTCGTCCTTGTCGACCGCAAGGAGGGGGGACAGGAGAACCTCGAGGATTTGGGGGCCCCGGTCATCTCGGTGCTCACATGCGAGGACCTGCTGTCCGCCGAGGAGTGATCGTGATAACGTAGTTGGATTGTGAATACCTCGTGAGTACTAAAGCATGTTTTAGTACTCCTATAATCAACCTTGACTCGACACAGCGACCAGGGATGATTAGCGTCCCGACCGATACCAACCTTTTTCAAGCTTGGACCCCAATCTCCCTGAGCAGGGACCCGCCATGGCAGAAGAGGTTAGACGTTCGGTCATCGCCGGCTCGTGGTACCCCGGTTCGGAAAAAGGTCTACACGCGGCGCTGGACGAGTACTTCGATAATGTTGATACGATAGGGAGGAATGTAGATGATCCCATCGCCCTCATCAGCCCACACGCGGGCTATTCCTTCTCGGGACCCACGGCCGCCTATGCCTATCACACGCTGAAGGGGAAGAGCTACGATGCCGTCGTGATACTTTCACCCCTCCACAGACTACCTCTCGGCAGGTACGTGGTGACCAAGGCCCGGGCCTACGAGACACCACTGGGAGAGGTACACGTCGACCAGGAACTGGTCGAAACGCTGGAGAAGGAGATACCCATCAACCGCTCAGGGTATGACGGCGAGCACTCGCTCGAGATCCAGCTACCTTTACTCCAGTACGTGCTCGGGAACGTGCCCATCCTCCCTGTGATGCTCGGTACAAGCTCCCTGGACGAGGGCGCCGAGCTGGGCAAGGTCCTGGCGAAGGTGCTCGACGACCGTAATGCCCTCATCGTGGCCAGCTCCGACCTCCATCATATAGAGGACTTCGAGGAGGTGGCGACACGCGACAGGAAGGTCACCGACGCTCTCGCTTCCTTTGACATGGCACGTATCAGGGAATCGCTCTCGCCACCTGACTGCTCGGTGTGCGGTAAGGTGCCCATCATGGCAGCGCTCACCGCCGCTAGAGAGCTCGGGGCCGACACCATCGATGTGCTGAGCTATACAAACTCAGCCGAGGTAACCGGCCAGAAAATAATCGGACAGTACACAGTTGGATACTGTGCTGCGGCGGCGTACAGGAAGGGCGGGGCATAGGCCTCCGCCCTTCCAAGTGACACCGGAATCACACGACCTGGTGCGATACCTTGAATCCGCTGGGCAGGTTCAGACCAATGATGATGCGCTGGTCCTTCACATCCCCG
>JASMDC010000070.1 GCA_030753015.1 Candidatus Undinarchaeales archaeon
TGACGATGTAAGGTTGGTCACGCCCTGGTTCGGTAAGGCATACGCCATTGGAGCAGCGCTGACCGTGGTAGCAGATGCCCCCTGGCTCGGCACCACGGAAGCACATACAGTACGGATAGTCCACGTCGGTTGGCTCGCAGCGCTCCCCGTCCGCGATGCAGGGGATGTCCAGTCCCGCTGCAGTGAAGTGCCTGTTGGCGCACAAGGGTGATACCGGTACCTTCGGTCCGATCACCGCGATCTCCCGTGTCCATACAGCGACACGGGTGTTCCCATGGAAGGATTCCACGACTATGCGGTATGGCCCGGGCGTCGTCGCCTCCGCTATGGGCAGCTTGGTGGTGAGGCACCCATGGTCCGGACCGCACCCGACCGTCCGTGTAGCGACCTTTGTCCCAAGCCGGGTGGTGATGGTGTACGTGAACGAAACGAGCAGGCTCGTGGCGTCTATGTCCTCCGCGTTCGTGACGGCAACAGGGAGCTTCTCCCCGGCATGGACGTTCTCGGGAACATCTACTGCGAGCGGGTGTTTTAGAGCGAGCTTGCCTTTGTATGTGGATGTCTCAGCATCGTTGATCATGGACATAAGGGAGAACTCCAACGTCTCCCGCGTACCGAGGAGATTGGGGATGAACACGTGTGCAGCTCTTGCATCGGACCCGGTCGTACAAGGCTCCTGCCAGAGCACTTCGTCCTTACCGACCTCCTTGATCACCAGCATATCGCATGGCGGCTGATGTTCGATGGAGAGGTGATCGCCAGCGATCCGCACGTTGACCAATGTACCAGCGGCTAAGACGAACAGGATGAACAGGATCGGTGCCAAGGAGCGTGCACGGATCAACACGAGCAATCACCCTCCGCGATACGCGATACGTGCTCAGTCTCGCCGCCGGTCACCCGCACGACGAATGCTGGAAGGATGGGGATATCGACATCACGGTCATCGGCTTCCACTTCCATCAGAGTGGCGAAGCGCATGGTGTACTCATTGTATCCCTCCGCCACGACCAGGTACTTGCCCTCCACCATATCGGGAACGGTGAAGCGCGACTGCTCGTCCACGATCGCCTCGTGGCTGATCCTGTCACGCAGGTTGACGAAGGTGAGGCGGACGTAGCTTGGCGGATCGTCCTCGGTGGGCGGAAGCGAACGTTCCGCGTTCACGGTGCGCACGCAGCTCCTCGGCTTACAGAACTCCTTTTCGACGGAGTACACCCTTCCGGAGAGGGTGAGGGAACGGCGCAGGAACATCTGCTCGCGCGTACGACGCTCTATATAGATGATAGCGCTCTCGGCCGCGAACCCGGAACCCTCGGGTGGTTCGACGAGGACTTCCGCTTCCTCGCACGGAGCGTTGGTCATGGTGACCACGCCCTGAGCGTCCGTCCGTTGCTCGAGCACGCACTCGTTGATGGTGACCTTGCTGCCGGGGATCGGATTCTTGTCATCGTCCTTGACGACGAGCTCCAAGTTGCACGAACCCGTGCAGATCGCGTCGTCTCTGACCGTGCCCTCGACGGCCACGCAATCGGGCATGCACGAACCACAGTCCTTGGCGAACGCATCGAGGTTGAAGCTGAAGGTCAGGGGTACAAGGGTGCTCCCGTCGGCCCCCATGAGCCGTGCTTCGCTATCCGTTATGTCAACCCGGACGGGGAACGAGAAGGCATATAGCACATCCCATCGACCCATCTGGACAGCACCGAGCACGGATATCTTCTCTGCCCGTTGACGACAGACAGTGGGATCGGTCATGCACTCGTCAGCGCGTTCAGGGTTCAGGTCCTTGAAGGAGAACTCGAAACCCGCTTCGCGCATCCCCAAAGAGATGCTCATCCCATCGATCCTCGGGAAGGTGCGATTGAACCGTTTCCTGGTATAGCCCTGCTCAAGGGAGATGGTGGCATGGGCGTTGGTGACGACCTTGGGAAGCACCTGGGCGTACTCGACCACCTCGGGCTGCCATGTGGGATCGCAGGGACCACAGCAGTGGAACAGCCGCATCTGTGGCCGCCGGTCGTTCTCGAGGAAAACGTGCACGAGGCTCTGTTCGAACCCTCTGCGGACAAGGTGGTTCCCAACGAGCTCGCCCGCCATGGCGTGAAGGAGCCCCAATCGGAGCGGCACCTCCACATCGATGGGGAACGGAAGGATCTCGTCCTCGGTCTGGACCGTGAGATCGGGAAGTGCCACCTTGACAAAGGTCTCGCCAATATCAGCATTGGGCTGCGGGTAGGAAGGTCGGAATCCGTGCGTGCTACTGATGCTCCGAAAGGCGATCAGCAGACGCTTCTTCACTTCTTTCTCCAGTTCCGAGGTCAGGCCCCCGGTGTCCCGTGCCAGCAGCCCGTGGGTACCGACCGCGCTGCCCTTGGGCCGCCAGTTGGTCTTATAGAACTTGGTAGGCTGCCCCTTTTGGACAAGATAGGGGAGGTTCTCGAAGCTTTCAGGAGGAACTGTCTCGGCTCGAGAACCGCCATGGGCAGCGACCGTAGCGACCGAGCGGTGCACGGCCTCGAGGAGGGCGTCCGACAGCACGCGTTGTACCATCTCTGCTTCGAGCTTCTTTGAGCCTGCCTCGATATCTTGGATATCGAGCTCCCGCTCGACGCCTCGGAGCTGGGTCATCCCCACCATCACGAAGATGACGGCGATGGCGATTCCAAAGAGAGCGAGCAGGCTCTGGTTCATCTGATTCCCATGGGAGCAGGGAGCCTTAAAAACCCTTCGTCACGAATCACTTGTTTGCCAGCGCTTCCAGGGGATCTAGGTCGCCGGCGCGCTTGGCGGGGATCGCTCCCGATATCGCAGCGATCAGGGTACCGATCAGGACGCTGAGGACAAGTATTCGGCCATCGATCACGGGAACGATGCCGAACCCGGTCCGTCGGATGAGCATCACAACAAGAGAGCGAGAAAGCCCCACACCTACGACGCATCCGAGCACGCTGCCCAGCACACCGATGAAGAGACTCTCCAGGATGAACACCGAGACCACCTCCAGACGTGTGAAACCCAGAGCTTTGAGGATCCCGATCTCTCGGGTCCGTTCGATGACAGTTATCATCATGGTATTGATCGTGGACATCGATGCGATGATGATGGCGATCGCGGAGATGAGGAAGAACGCGTATCGGAAGCTCTCGGTGAGGGTGATGACCTCCTTCACTTGCGCTTCGAAGGAAACAGCATCATGGTTCCGTTCCTGCTCGATACGCTCGGCCACGGGACCCATGCTCTCGAGCCGGTCGACACGTACGAGCGCCAGGTCATAGGCCTTCTGAGGTGCCATCTCCATGGGGAGGACCACGGCATAGTCGAAGGTTAGACTGCCGAGCACGAGCCCGCCCTTGCTCAGCACGCCACCGACATTGACAGGTATCTCGCGTCCGCCGAATCGTGGAAGGGACAGGCGAAGGCGCGAACCGACGTCCAGTTCCGGATTGGCGACACGCAGACGTTCGAGAGCCTTGGCGCCCAAGAGCACTCCCTCCACCGTTCCTCGCTCGAGAGTGATCTCGTCTATCATCTCGTCCCGGTCGATGAACGCCGCTGTAACGAAGGTACCGCCCCCTCTGGAAGCCACATGGCCTGCAGTAGAGAGCTTACGGACGACACCCATGACCTCTGGATATGCCTCCAGAGCTGCTATATCGTCGTCCTCGAGGAAGCGGGCCTCGGAGTATCTGGGCGTGACGATAATGCGGTTGAAGAAGCCTGACATGGCCTTCCCGAACTCTGCCTCCAGCCCGGTCGAGAAGGAGAAAAGGGCAACGAACTGGGCCACACCGATACCTATGCCCATCACGGTGAGGAGTAATCGTGTCCGGTCCCTCATGATGTCAAGGAACGCGTACCGGAGCATTATCGCTCACGCAGGATCGACTTGATCTCGAGGTGCACGGTACCGTCCTCTACTCTGACGACGGCCATCGTCGTTGCCGGGCCGTCCCGGACCCGACCGTCCGTCACACCTTTTACTGTGCCCGTGTCATCGGACACCTCGACAAGGCTGTGCTTCCCACGACTCCCTACACCCCGCACATGGTGACCCACGGCCACGAGCTTATCGGTGAAGCGCTTGGGATGAGCGATTATGCTTTGGATCGGGATCCGCTCTACTTCGGATACGAGGTACTCAACGGTCTCCAGCTGTTCCACCTTGCGCTTCAACGAGTCCATCTCATGTTCCTCCTCCTCCTCAAGAAGCTCGAGCTGGTCCCGCTCAGCGGACAGTTCTCGTTCGAAGTCACGTAGCTTGCGCACGTACCCGAACGCCAACCATGCGACCACCAGGAAGGCCACGCCGGCAAGGAGCCCCGCCGACTCGAACGGACCGAGGAAGGTCTTTGTAGAACTTCCCGTTGACGGTTTCGTCCCTGTCGTGATGGGTGCCACGGGCAGGGACGCCTGGACAGCCAGCACCTGGAAGTTATGAGCGAGCCGCTCCTCGTGCTCGTCACCGAACAGGTCACGGTAGCGCAGCATCGATTCCACGGAGATGGTCGCGTTGGCCGTGTCGGCGTTGGGGACAACCTCGATGGTGACCTGTCGGCTATCCTGGGCCGAGATGATACCTAGATAAATCGTCTCCGGGATCGGTTCTCCCGCTGCAGAACGGGTATCGATGCGTGCTGAGCGGACCGGCTGGTCGCCCAGGTTGAGGATGTCGAAGGTGATCGTCGCGAGCTCACCGGGGAGAGCATCGGTGGGGAGAACGAGATTAACTACTTCGAGCCTGAGGAGGGGCGCTCCGATAAGGCCCACGAGAAGTTCCTCGCTGCCCTCCGAGTGCATAATCCTGACAGGCACCTCGACGAGACCTATGCTCTCAGGGTGGATATAGGTCTCGAAGGTGAGCGACCGACGGTCCCCTGCAGGGATGCTATCAAGTGTCCGGGTTTCACCATCGAGCACACGGTAGCCCGAGTCGCGTGCAATGCTCACCGTTACGTGATCGAGGTCACGAACCGAGCGGTTCCGTAGCTGAATGATGAGGTCGATGATCTTACCAGGTGACGCCGTTGTGGGATAGATGCCGGCAAGCTCGATATATTTCTCCCCGCTCCTCAGGCTGAAAGGAATGAGGACGGGAGGGGCCGCGTTCGCGGTCCCATCCGCTTCGGACCAGGTCAGCTCGGCCTTGAGCGAGCGTGTCTTCTCGGTACCCGGTACGACCGACACAATAATATCGAAGGTCTCGCCTGGCCCGACGGCGCCGACAACACCGTCATAGGAGCGGACTTCGATACCAGTTCCAGAGAGCGTGACCTCCACATCAAGGGCGGTCGCCTCACCCGTATTCCGGCCACGCACGGTGACCATGCTCTGTCCGGGAGGGAGCACAGTAGGGTCTGCTCCGGTGATCGCCACCTCGGCGGAGACCACAGTGATCATGAGCACCAGGGTGACGAGCGCCACCCATCGTAGTTCAGTCATCCTCATCTACAAGCCTCCCATCTTCGATGACCACCCTTTTTAAACCCAACGACGCCACGACGGGATCATGGCTCACCACGAGGAACGTGGAGCCCTTCTCGTTGATCTTCCTAAAAAGGTTCATGATCTCCAACGTCTTCTTCCGGTCCAGTGATCCCGTAGGCTCGTCGGCGAGTACGATGCCCGGATTGTTGATAAGTGCACGGGCCACGGCCACGCGTTGCTGCTCTCCCCCGCTCAACTGGTGAGGGTGGTTCGCTAAGCGAGCGCCCAGCCCCACCATTTCGAGCAGTTCACGACCACGCTCTTCCGTCGCCCCACGGGACGGGAGCATCACGTTCTCTAGAGCCGTGAGGTGAGGGAACAGGTTCGGCGACTGGAACACGAAACCGATACGCTTCCGTCTGAGGATGGCCAGCTGGTCCAGGTCCAGCTTCGCAAGGTCGCGACCCTCGACCGTGATGTTGCCCTTGGTCGGTCGTGTTAGACCGCTGACGAGATTGAGTAGGGTCGACTTACCGCTCCCCGACGGCCCCTCGATGACCATCAGGTCCCCCCTGTCGATAGAAAGTGACACGTTCCGGAGGACCCATATACGCTCGGTCCCGGTGACGTAGAGCTTCGATGCCCGCTCAATCGTGACGATGGGAGCGGTAGTCATCGTACATATTTCAGCCGTCACCCATTATATCTTTATCACAGGGAGCGTCGTGAACGGTCGCACTGGCAAGCCTTTTAAATGACGCGCGCCTTTATTCTTACATGGTCACACAAAGGAGCGCGATCCTCTTCAGTCTGCTTGCAGCTGTCTTCCTCGCAGGTTGTACGGGCGGCGTCGATAACGAGGTCTGCAAAGACGTAGAGAGCTACAGTATCCCGATGGGCCGCATGGAGTCCGTCGAGGAGGCGTGCGACCATTGTGTGAACGTCCTGTCGATCTCGAGCCAGGAGTCCAAATGCCTTGAGAAGCGCGACTTCATCTCTACCCTCAACGGTCGTAGGGACCTGGAGGCAGGTCAGATCTCGTACCCCAACCTCTATGCAATGGAGGACGAGTGGGAGGGGTGTGACGACCTCAAGGACGACGACAACAAGCTCAAGTGCGGTTGCTGCATCCTCAAAGGCAAGGACTACCAGTACGAACCCGGGCGCATGTGCTACCGCATCACCGGGAGCAGTTACTTCAAGGGCTCCGAAAAGACCGAGGACGTCCCGATCGACCAGTACTTCGAGGCCGGGCAGTGCAAGTAGTACCAGCTAATACATTTTCATGAGATTGGGACATCAGGGAAGGGAAGTGGTCCCCGAGAAGACGCACTTCGAGAACGAGCATTGCGTCGATCGATCCCTGAAGGTCTGACACCCACGTCCGGTGACGACACATCGTCCCCCCAAGAGAAACACTTTTATACGAGCTGACCCCCGTAACAGCCACATGGGACATCCCCGAGCGACATCTGCCCTTGTCGTTCTTGCCGTTCTCGTGGCCGCTGGTTGTACAGGGGGTGTCGACAACGAGGTCTGCAAGGACGTCGAGAGCTACAGCACAGCCATGGGCAGAATGGAGTCCGTTGAGGGCGCTTGTGACGATTGCGTCACGGCCCTGAGCGTTTCCGGCCAGCAGGAGCGATGCCTGCAGAAGCAGAACTTCATAAGCACCTGGAACGGACGGAAGGATTTGGAAGCTGGACAGCACACCTATCCGGTGCTCTTCAATCGTGACGACGAATGGAGCGAGTGCACGTCCCTTGACCAGGATAACGCTAAGCTCTACTGCGGTTGCTGCCTCCTCCTGGGCAAGGAATACAAGTTCAATGAGGCGACCTGCCAGAAGTTGGTGGGTACTGCGTACCTGAAGTCCATGCAGAAGTGGGAGATCGTCGACCAGAGCGAGTATCTCAAGGACGGCCAGTGCATCTGATCAGGATGATGGATCAGTCTCAAAGGACCGCCCTACTGGCGGTTGCAGCGGTCTTCCTGGCCGCAGGATGCACGTCCATCGAGAACGAGGTCTGCAAGGACCGAGAGAGCTTCAGCCTCGACTTCGGTGGCAAGATCGTCTCGGTAGAGGATGCCTGTGACGAGTGCGTGACGGTCCTCACCGTATCGGGACAATCCTCAAGGTGCCTTGAGACGCGCCGCACGATGACCGCCTTCAAGGAGTCCGGGGGGAGTGTGCAGGTGCCGAGCAAGCACAAGTACTACCCCCACCTCCTTGAACGTGAGGACGACTGGGACGACTGTTCCTCGATCGGCGATAACGACGAGCGTCTCAAATGCGGGTGTTGCCTGCTCCAGGGTACACGTCACAAGTACGAGTCCGGACGTGGATGCTACAATATAGTCTCAACGGAGCGGCGGGCCGGCGGGTTCGGCAAGACGATCAACACCAAGGATGTGCCTCAAAGTTCATACTACTATAGTGGAAGGTGCAGATAGGATGGGAAAGGACGAAATCATCATCATGTTAGTAGTTCTTGCGTCGATCATCGCGGGCGGTTGTGTCACAGGAAGGCTCCTGTCCGATGTCAAATACATCGAATGCGGTGACAAGGAGAGCTACAGCATAGCGCTTGGGAAGTCCATTTCAGTGTCAAAGTCCTGCGACTACTGTTTCGGCGCCCTTATGCAGTCGGACCAGCAAACGGAGTGCTTCAAGACCAGCGGCAGCATCCCGACACTCAGCGGATCGAAAGATGTTCCCGCGGGCCAAAAATACTATCAACACCTTTCCAATCGTGAAGAGGAGTGGAGCGTGTGCGACATCGATGATGATGATGCGCAGCTCAAGTGCGGTTGTTGTCTCATTGCGAGCCGGGACCACCGGTTCGAGGTGGGGCGAGGATGCTACCAGCTCACGTCCACAGGATATATCAAAGGGACCGAGAGGACCGCAGATGTCCCGGAATCAGCATACTTCGACCAAGGGCGCTGCAAGGGCATCGCGGTCGGTAAGAAGTTGTACAAGACCACGACGACAGCTGGCAGTGAACTGAAGCGCGCGATCAACAGCGACTTCACCCACATACCCGCCCACGTGGCCGCGGCCCAGGTGGCGAAGTACCTCCAAGTGGACCAGAACCACCATGATGGTAACTGGACGTCATGGAGCGAGAGCGGTGAGTACCCGCCGGACAGCCGAGCGCTCCAAGCTGTGAAGTTCATCGAGGCCAATTACCAAAAGTCGGCCATGCCCCATCATATGCTCGCTACCGACCTGGCACGTGTCGTCAAGGCATGGGAAGAGGGTATGCTCAACTAAGGTAGCTAACTCCCTCTAGCGTATTCACGATATCGCCCCGGATATAGCTCTGCCTTCACAATAGAATATAAGGGCGCGGATTGCGCCCCGAAATATCCCCTGCAACACACCTACATGAGACCTAAGAGCTTCTTGATCTGGTCCAAGAAGATCCAGATGAGACCCTTCGAGTAGTCCTCACCGAAGTAGTCACAGATGTTCTTGTAGTTGTAAAACAGGATGAAGAAGATGATAAGGATCGCAATCGTGGCGATCATCACCTTGTCATGAAGGATGGCATCAAGGAGGTCCTCCTCCTCGCCCCAGTCTTCCTCTTCTTCCTCTTCTTCCTCTTCTTCCTCTTCTTCCTCTTCTTCCTCTTCTTCCTCTTCTTCCTCTTCTTC
>JASMDC010000071.1 GCA_030753015.1 Candidatus Undinarchaeales archaeon
GTAATCGTAGGTGACGTCCGTGCTGTACTCGCCCTCGTGGCGGCAGAACAGGTCGTGCTCGGTCAATGTCTGCGAGCCTGACGTGGGCGAGTTGGACATGGAGTCGATGGTCCAGAAGTGGGTGCCCGTATTGGCCGGATCCTTGAACTGGTAGGAGCAGGCGGTCTGGCCGTTGGGTGAGCCTCCGGAGCGGTAGGTGAGGCCGCACGTCATGTCCTGACTGCTACGGATGATGCCCACGGGAGTGTTGAACGACAGCTTGGCTGTGGCCGTGTAGCCGCAGTAGTACCACATGTTCTCAGTAGGCCCGAGCGGCTGTGCGTTGGAGATCGGGTACACACGATCGCCCTTGTTCCGATTGCTGCCGCACGGGATGTCGGTGAAGAGGTATTCTGTGTAGCCGTAGTACCAGCCTCCTATGGTGCACTCGTTGTAGCCGTAGAAGCACGGTGCGGTGCAGTCGATGCATCCGTACAAGTAGTAGTCGCACGTCATCTCGTTCGCAGGCTCGTCATAGGTGCACGTGTTGGCACCGGAGATGGGGCCGCACATGACCGTGCCGCAGGTCATGGAGTGGGCGTCCACGCGCTGGTTCTCCTGGTTCCAGATCCAGATCTTGGATGCGATACCGGGCATGTCCTTCCAGATGCCTTCGTCACAGAACTCGGGCATGTCGTCGTTGTCCAGGTCCTGGGAGAACCCATCGTCGTAGCACTTGTCGTTGAACACGCAGTCGGAGTCCTCGTTACAGCAGGCCTTGTCATCGGAGGAGTACACGCACAGGTTCACTCCCGCCTTCTCGCGCGACACGCAGTGGGAAATCCAGTTGTCCGTGTCGTCGCCGCAGCACTTCTTATCATCGCCGCCGATAGCGTGCTCGATGCCGCCGTCGCCCGCCGTCTGGTCGTCGAAGCATGCCAGGTCGCACCAGTAACCGTCCGACTGGTCCCAGTTCACCGTGAAGAGCTTCTCGGTGTACTCCTGGCTGGTGGCGGTAAGGGCCGACATATCGCCCGGCGAGTTGCCGAACATGGTGCCTGTGTAAGCGAACCGGACCTTGGCGTTGTAGTCACCCTCCTTGCGGCAGTACTTGGCCTTGCGGGTCTCGACGATATCGGCCGATGGGGTCGGCGGCTTCTTGGGCGTGTACGAGGTGCCCGTGAGGTCGAAGTAGTTGGTACCATCGGGATTGAACTCGTACTCGCACACGGTGGTACCGTACGCATACCCGTTGTTACGCTTTGTGAGGCCGCAGCTCATACCTTTGTTATCGATGACCGTTGAGTCGGGATCGAACACCCACACCGTGGCCGTGGTCGTGTACCCGCAGTGGTAGTAGTTCTGCTCACCGCTCACCAGGTAGCGTGTCGTCTCGTCGAAGGCCGTGGCGCCCAAGTCCCAACCCGTGTACTTGAAGTCCACGTGACCGCTGTAGTGGCCGCCAATCGTGCACATGTCGTAGCTGTATGAGCAGGAACCCGTACACCAAACACCGCTGGCCTGGCTGAAGAACGTGCACTCGACCTTGTCGATGCCGTTGTTGTACGCGCAGCTCGTGGTGCCGGACGAAACACCGCAGTCCACCGAAGAGCAGGTCACTGTATCTTTATTGATCTGGACTTTCTCCAGGTTCTGGATGGTGATCTTGACGGTGACGATTGGCAGGTCACGCCAGGTACCCGAAGCACAGTACTCCTTGTGGCCATCGGCGTCCACGTCACCCTCCCACTTGTCGTCGTAGCAGATGTTCTTGAACAGACAGTCCGTGTTCTGGTCGCAGCAGGCTCTATCGTCCGTGGACACGGTGCAGGCATTGGAGCCCTGCTTCTCCTGTGACGCGCAGTCGGTCTTGTACTCGCTCCCGTCGTCCTGGCAGCAGAGGTGGCGGGTACCGCCCACACCGCCGATGTCCCAGTACACGGTCTTGCCGGTGCAGGTAGTTGTACAGTATCGACTGGTGTCCCAGTTCACAGTGTAGAGGGTGTCCCACCCGATAGTCTGCTCGCTCACATCGGATGGCTTCCCATCGCATTCCTTGTTGAAGTAGAACTTCATCTGGGACTGCCACTGGCCCTCCTCGTCGCAATGTGCCGAATCTACCCACTCGGTAGTGCAGGAGGCGTCGAGCTCCTTGTTGTCGTTCTTGGTGCACGAGCCCTTGTGACAGGTCATGAGCTCCCAGTTCTGCCTGATCTTGCCGCTCTCCTTCACGCGGATACGGTAGAACGCTGGCGAGCAGCGGTAGATGTCGATCGGCCCGTGCCATTCCTCGGGCACAGCGTTCTTGCCGTTGCACGACGGCGACTCGTAGGTGAACTTGGCCTTGGTCGTGTACATGCCCGCCACCTTGCACAGGGTGTAGTCCTTGGTGGGGCAGCTCTTGGACGAGATCTCGTTAGAGTTGGAGCAGAAGCCCAGCTGACCGCTGGTGTGGCAGGCGAGGGCACCGCTGTTCCATTCCTTCCCGCCTTTACCATCGTACACGTAATAGTCGATGTGGACGGGCGAACCGACGTAGCAGTAGAAGAGCTCGTTGCGTGTGAACTCCTCGGTCGCGGGCATGTTCGCCGAGTAGTCGCACCGCTTGCCCTCGTAGGTGTACTTGACGTTGCCCTTGTACCAGCCCTTCTCGTCACAGGTATCTATAGGCTTGGCCGCGGAGCAGGTGAGCAGCCGGTCAGCGGCGTTGTTGCGCCGACGCGAGCTGATGCCGTTGGTGTCGTGCCAGTTGATCTCCTGCAGGTCTCCGCCGGCGACGCATCCGGTGGTGCAGGTCTTGTCGGCCTGATAGACCTTGCCCGTCTTCGGGCTGATGACCTTGTAGCGGACCTCGTCGGTGATGACGCAGTTGTACATGTTGGTACGGCTGAACGCCGATGTGCCACCACTTTGCATGGCCGTACTATCACAGTTGGCACGGTCATGTGTAAGCGTGCCTTCAACAGAGTACCCGCCAGGTGCCAGGCACTCATAGTAGTCGTTCTTGCACTCGTGGGACCGCTCCTTTCCGGAAACGCTTGCATCGCAGGTGTACAGGTCGAAGATATCAGAGTTCTCTGCGGGCTGGTCCTTGCACCCTCCGCCCGTGAATTTGGCGAAGTCCACCCGAGCACGGATCTTACCACCCACAGGGCAACCCTTGTACTTGAAGGGAGTGCATGTGATGGTACGCTTCCCACCAGAGCAGGAGACTGAGCATTCAATCCAATAGGTGTCGATGATATTGTTGCTCTGGTCGAGTATCTGGAGCTTGACGTTACCATCCCCTTTTGGCGGATCCCCTACGGAACCTGCGCCGGACGGACAGGAGGAGGAGCACTCCACGTTATTGATCGTCTGGATCTTGCCCGCGTAATCATGGAAGATGCGGAACTGTGCGTACTCCGGATTCTCCTTCCACACGCCGTTCTCGCACTTCTCCTTGGCATTGTCGCCGTCCACATCGCCGTTCCAACCGTGGTGGTAGCAACCGTTATTGAACACACAGTCGGTCTTGCTGTCGCAGCAGGCCAGGTCGTCGCCACCACGATCACAAGCCGTGGACACGGCCTCGATGGTCTCGCAGAACCTGTACCACTCGTTATTGTCATCACCACAGCACTTGTTGCCGTGGACCTCACCGCCGACGTTCCATGCGATGCCCTTGTCCTTGACACCCGTTGTCTTGTCGTCGAAGCACGACAATGAGCAGAAGGTGCCCGAGTGCCCGTCCCAGTTGATGTTGTACTCTTTCTTTGTGATGTCCTGGGACGCGTCTTCGAGCTTCATACCGTCCCAGTTGTTGCCTGCGTAGTGGACACGGGCCTTGAAGTAGTGGTCACCCTCGCGGTCGCACTGGCGCTTCTGGCCGCTCACGGTTACGTACTTGGTGGGTGTCCAGCCCGAGTATGTGCACTCGACGTTCGCGTTGTGGTTCGTCGGGTCCTTGGAGAACTGCTTGGTGGGACAGACCGCCCATTCACCGTTGACATAGTAATGGCCGCCCACATAGTAGTAGATCTGCATGGTGGTCTTGAGCGAGCAGGAGAAGATCTTCCCACGGTCGATCCAGACCGGATTGGTCCTGAAGTCCTTGTTGTGGCAGTTGCGGCCCGCGTGCTTGATCTCGCTCCTGAGCGTATAGTAGCCCTTGTTGCTGCTGCACACCGTCGTCTCGGGTATGGTGACCGTCGGGCAATCGCTCTTGAGCTCGTACATGCCGCCCGGCTTGTGGCAAACGGTGGAGCAGTCCTTGTCGCCAGAGGTCCAGGCCTGGCCGCCCTCGGGCTTGTAGAGGTGATACTCCACGTGGTCAGTGATAGTGCAGGTGTAGAGGTTGTGCTTGCTGATCACGGAGGTGCCCCCGTCCACCATGGGCATGCCATCGCAGTTACCGCGGTTATGGGTGATGGTGGCCTCGGCCTGGTAGGTACCGGGGATCAGGCACTCGGTGAAGTCGGTGGGGCAACTATGGGTCCGCTCCTTACCGCCCTCGTCGCAGGTGTAGAGGTCGAAGACCGCGGAGTTGGCCATGTCGCGCGCGGGGCAGCCGCTCTGCCCACCGTAGGAGGGGAAGTCGATCCGCGCCCGGATCTTGCCGGCCACCGGGCAGGCCGTGTACTTGAAGCTCTCGCATGTCCACACTGACTTGTAGCCCGAGCAGGTGAAAGAGCATTTGGGATAGAACGTGTTGATGATGTTGTCGTTCTTGTCCATGATGCGGAGCTTGACGTCGCCCGCTCCCTGAGGCGGAGTGACGTACCCGGAGGCACCTGGGCAGGCGGAGTCACAGAGCACGTTGTTGATGTTGTAGAGCTTACCGGCAGCGTTGTGGAAGATGCGTATCTGGGCGTACTCGGGCGAGTCCTGCCACTTCCCGTTCACGCACTTCTCCTTGGCGTAGTCGTTGTCGATATCGCCGCTCCATCCGCTGGCGTAGCAGTTTCCGTTGAAGACGCAGTCCGTGGACTTGTCGCAGCAGGCCAGGTTATCGGACGAGGCGGCGCACCCGGCACCCGCGTCCTCCAGCGTCTCGCACGTTCTGATGAACTCGTTGGCGTCGTCCTCACAGCACTTGGCGACGTCGCCGCCGATGTTGTACTTATTGGAGCCGCAGGCGTTGCAGTAGGTGGCCGACTCGTCCTGGTCACGCCAAGTGCCTGACTTGCAGTACTCACCATTGTAGTCCGCCTCGTTGGAACCAGCGTGGTTGGTCTGGAGGCAAGTGCCCTGTGAATAGCATGTGTTGCCGTTGGTGCAGTCGTTGTTGTTGTTGCAGCAGGCGTCCGTATTATCGGCGTTGGACACCTTCCGGTACTCACCTGCATCGTCACCGCAGCATTTTGCGATCTCGCCGCCGATGTCGTAGTTGCTGTCGCCGTGACAGGCCTTGCAGTAGCTGCTCTTATCGTCCAGATCGACCCAGGTGCCGGCCTTGCAGTACTCGCCGCTGGTGGCCGCATTGGAGATCGGGAGCGCGGTGTGTGCGCATTGTCCGTTGGTGACGCACTTGTTGTTGTATGAGCAGTCGTTGGTCTTGTCACAGCAGGCGTCCGTCGAGTCGGCGTTGTTGGTGATGCGGAACTCGTTGGCGTCATCGCCGCAGCATTTGGCACGGGAGCCACCGTCGGAGGTACCGATGGCCCACCAAACGTCCTTGTTCACGCAATTCTTGTGGCAGTAGTCCTTGGTGTCCCAGTTGACGGTGTACTGGGTGCGTGTGCGGCTTTCCACGTTCTTGTTGCCCGCCATGGCAGTGCCGTCCCAGTTCTTGCCCGTGAATGTGTACTCGACCTTTGTCTTGTAGTCACCCTCGATACGACAGTAGTTCTTGTTGCCGCCGACAGTGACGGACTTGCCCGCTTCAGGTGTATATGCACTGTACGTGCATTCGTGGTTGATGCCGCCCTCGACATTGCCGGGACTCTTAGCGATGACCTGCGGGCAGCTCATGGCCTTGTTATTGATGAAGTAATGGCCGCCTACCCAGAACCACAGCTTGGCATTGAGCACCAGAGAGCACGAGAACACCTTGAGGTTGGTATTGTCCACCCAGCTGTTCGGGAACTTGAGCGCCTTGCCGTCAACGCAGTTGTTGCCCACGTGATTGATGTAAGCGTTGGTCGTGTAGTATCCGTTGCGGCTGGTGCAGAAGTCGGCCCAGTTGAAGGTATACGTCTGGCAGTTGGCCTCGCGCGAGCCCGAGGAGCACGTTGCGTCGCACTCCATCTCTCCGCTGCGTTTCACGTAGGTACCGGTGCTGGGGTTCGTCGTTCCGGGGAGGTAGAAGTAGTACCTGATCTTGTCCTTGATCACGCACTTGTAGAGGTTGTGTCGTGAGATCTGTGACTTGGAGTTGGTATTGATATTGGTAGCGTCACAGCCCCTGCGCTTGTGGTCGATGGTGGCCTCGGCCTTGTACCAGCCGGGGATCTTGCAGTCGTAGTACGTGGTGGAGCACTCATGGGAGCGCTCCTTCCCTCCCTGGGCGCAGGTGTAGAGGTCGTATGGACCGAGGTTGGTAGGATCACGCTGGGGGCATGCCCCCCCTTTGCTAGCACCTGCAACGATGTCGATCCTTGCCTTGAGCTTACCAGTGACTGGGCAGGCAGTGTACTTGAACGGCGTGCACGTCATGGTCGACTTCCCACCCGAGCACGAGAACGAGCACTCGGGAAAGTAGGTGTCAACGATGTTGTTGCTCGCGTCGAGGATGCGGACCTTCACCAATCCGTCGCCTTCGGGGGGCTCGACGATGCCGGCGCCGGCGGGGCACGAACTGCCGCAGAGAACGTTGTTGATGGTCTTGAGGACGGTGTTGCCGGTAGCCTCGTGGTAGATGCGGAGCTGGGCGTACTCGGGCGCGTCCTCCCACTCGCCGTTGACGCAGAACTCCGAGGCGCCGTCGCTGTCCACGTCGCCCATGTGACCATTGTTGTAGCATTTACCATAGCTTATACAGTCCTTCGCGGCACTGCAACACGCCTTGTTGTCGCCGTTGCACGCGTTCTTGATCGCCTCATTCGTGACGCACGTGCGGTACCACTCGTTGTTGTCGTCACCACAGCAAGTACCTGCGCTCACCTCGCCGCCGATGTTCCAGGCGAGGCCGCTGTCCAGGGCCCCTGTGGTCTTGTCGTTGAAGCACGAGGTCGAGCAATAGGTGCCGGAATATCCGTCCCAGGTGACCGTGTAGAGGGTGTTGGAGAGCGTCTGTGATGTGGCCGCGAGGGCTTTACCGTCCCAGTTCTTGCCGGAGTAGGAGACCGCGACGCTCATTATATGGTTCCCCTCATAGTCGCACTGGCGCTTCTGGCCGCTTACGGTGACGTACTTGTTCGGGGTCCAGCCCGTATAGGTGCACGCGATGACCGCGCTGTTGTCGGAGGGATCATGCGAGAACTGGTCGGAAGGACAGCTCATCGCCTTGTTGGAGAAGTAGGTATGGCTGCCGCCCTTGTAGGTGACCTTCATAGATGTGTCCAGGCCGCAGGAGAATACCGCTTTGTTGGTATTATCCGCCCAGCTGGTGGAGAAGCGGAGGGCCTTGCCATCCTTGCACGAGTAGCCCTTGTGCTGTATGCGGGTGTTGACGGTATAGAATCCGCCGCGGTTCGTACAGATGGACGCCTCGGGAATATTATAGCT
>JASMDC010000072.1 GCA_030753015.1 Candidatus Undinarchaeales archaeon
GGACCACCCGATGCGCCCGTGGAGCTGGAAACAGCGTTGAAGCGGGAAGCCCCTTGCGTCAGCTAGGGGTAGTTCACCAGTATGATCATTAACAAACACAGCTGACACATTTGTGTCACTTCAAAGAATATCTCAATAGTCCGTCACAATTGTGTCATTATAACGATTCAACATATTCAACTCGGCATCAGTACTTGTATTCGCTCCAGCAATGCCTCGTAGGTACGAAGGAGTCTCTCTGCCTCGGACGACCTCGACGATGGAACTAGGAGAACAGTACCCTTCTTGTACTTCGTAAGCTTCGTGGATTCCAATGCACGATAGAACTTCTTCCTTCTAGTGGAATCGAGATGAGAAGTTCCATACCTCAATAGCACATAGGAAGCAAGTTGTTCGAACTCCGGCCGTGCGCGTGATAATAAGACCTGCCCCTCGGCAGCGATCGCCATCCGTAATGATTCATCAACGTCCTTCCATGAGCGCGCGAAGAGAAAAGAGAACTCTCTTGTCATTTCCAATTTTTCATCAAGCTCATGTCGTACCTGTTCTGCACGCTCACGCACAGTATCTCCCTCACATTCACCCAGTACCAGGATATCAATGTCGCTTCTATCATCATGCTCGTCCCGAGCAAAGCTTCCAAAGAGGACAATAGTGATATCCGGATAATCCTTAACGATTGTCCGAGCGAGTTCACTCGCTTGAATCGGGATCAATTCCAATCAACTCCTTGATCTTTGTAAGAATCTCCTCTGCGCGCTCCAAATCACGAACATCTTCTCGAGAGCCATAGACGACGGCTCCGCGCAGGTCCTTGAGCCTGCTGTATATATTCGCAAGTTCCTCAGGATTCTCGAATGCTTCCGGATGGCTTCTTACGAACCGCTCAATCCTATTGAGATTCTGTTCATGAAGACCAAAGCGCGCTGCACGGGCATTGATCAAATGACCTGCTCCAGCACGGTAATCATCCATTATCGACTCGATCACATCCTCCTTGGATGGATGATCCAACATCGCCCGACGACGAGAAAGGTATTTCTGAATATGCACGTCGTCTTTCATGGTGACACAAGTGTGTCATTAAAAGAATAAATACCTTTCCCCGTCACAAATGTGTCACCCTTCAATCGGGACATCTTTAAGCTCTTAACGTGGAAAGTAAGGCAACGGCGTACAACATCCGGGTTTCCGGCTCCGGACCTTCGTTCCCTCGGCCCTCCGCCCACACGCCCCCAAAAGCCATAACCTCGCCGACATGAACTTCGCTTGGAATCGCTTGCAGGGGCGCGCTCGGAAGCCCTCTACCGTTATCAGACAGGGCGTAATAGTATTGATTCAATTACTGTAACAGCTGTTTCTCCTTACTGCTTGAGAACTTATACCGGTCCTTCTTCTCCAACTCGATGATGATCTCTTTAATTTCTTGATTATTCAATACCTGCGTGCGTTTCAATGCAAGCATGATCTCATGCAGGGCATAGGATTCGATATCGTACTCCCGCTCGGCCACCTTCAATAACCTTCCATCATCAGAGAACAGGGTACAATCGTTGTCCTGACAGGCGACGAGCAGCTCGCAATCAACAAGGCTCAGGTAAGGAAAAGACCGTTGAATAATACTTGCCCGGATATAATCAACGTCGTCCAATACTCGCAGTCATTTTCTCAATGCCTTTGTTAATGGATGAATTATCTCTTCATTCTCCGATTCAATCAACTCGTTGATCACCGGGCTCGTGGTATAGATCTCATCGAACTCGAGGAGAAGTTACAACCTACGGATCTTTGAAAGAGAGCTCAGGATACAGGCATCGACTATGATCACGATATCAGCTCTTCTTCTTCCTCTTCTTGACGATCATTCCCTCCAGGCTGCTCGTATCCTTACTGTCTCCTTCCCTGCCGCGTTGAAGGATGCCCTCATCGATGAGGATGGATTTCATGTCCTCAAAGGATACTCCTGCGATCTCGGCCGCGCGGGAGATGGTGATCCCTTTGTTCTTGTACATGCGGATCGCGACGACCAGGCGCTCCTTGGGGCGGTGCATGAGGAACATGCGGATGGCTTCGCGGATCAGCTCGGACCGGTTATCGTAATACCCTTCTTTGATGAAACCATCGATCTCTTCGCCCATTTTCGCAGGAATTGTAATTGAAACCACGACCATCACCAGAGTTCTTTTATACGATATCTATAGTATCAAGTATTATTTATAGTTATTTGATACGACGCCCTCTCTGATAACAACCGGGCTTGCGGCTCACTGAGCTGTGCTCGCTCGCCCACAGCCCTCCAAGGAGCAGACGATCTCCAGTCTTGAACTTCGCACACGAATCGCTAGTGGAGGGCCGACGCAAGCCACACAACACCTATAGTTTAATACTAAAACTCAGAATACATCAAGTCATTCTCTTCATTAGTTCTTCTTGAAAACCTTCTGACGTGTTTCCATCTTGATGATGAATACTTTCTGATGTGATTCGTCAACCTGATACAGAAAACGGAATTGTCCAATCCTTACCCGATACAGTCCTTTTTTACCCCGGATCTTCTTATAGGGGTATGAGAATGGATTTATCTTCATTTCATCGATAATTTTTCGTAGCTTCTTCTTGTTGCCTTTCGGAAGAGATCCTGCTAATACAGCTGCCTTCTTCGAAAAGAGAACATCGAACATTATCGATCTCCAAGAACCTCATCAGATGACACGAATTCTCCCGATGCGATTTCTTGCTGGATCGTTTCGACTTCCTCTTCCTCTCCAGGTTCGAGGTCTTCAAAACCAATGAAGTTATCGAGCTTTGAGTTTATCTCCATCAGCAATGACTCGATGTGATCTATCTTATCCATCATGACCTGTGACACGACGACACCTATTGATAGATACCACGTCGCTGTATTTAATCCTTTCTTTCCAGAACCGCCTTTCTTTATAACGGATGTGGCCTGCGTATAACATTCACCCTCCCGGGTTCGCGCCTTCGGCGTTCCCCCAACACGGCTCAGGATTACTGGTGCATTGATGTCTGAACCTCGCACGAAATCACTCTACTGAGCCGCCTCTAGGGAGGGCTCGACCGTTAGCTGAAATTGCCGTATGCCGTTTTTCCAGTTTAATTCATATAAATCCCAATAATTGCCCCCGTTATCCAATTTCATACACGTCACACCCGTTTTATCAGTATTGAATCAAATTATTTACCCCTCTAGCGAAATTAACGATGGGGGTTGTGAATTATAAAACTCCTTTGATAGAAATATTTATTTGAGGATGGCTACTCTAGAATAAGTATGGCTCACACGGTCACGATAGAGGATGTCTATAAAGAACTGAAATTGCTTGAAGAGCGGATGGTGACTCATGAAGATATTGAAGCTCTTATCGAAACCGTGGACATTCTCAACAATCCTAAGACCGTGGAAGCCCTTCGCAAGAGTGATCAGGATATCAAAGCGGGAAGAGTAAAGGATGTGACGTCCGTCGATGACATGCTCAAAGAGTTGAACGCATGACTTGGATTGTCAAGAGAACTGACACATTCCTCGAGTCATTGAGTGATGTCGCCAAGAACAAGCAAGTCCTCAGGGACCTTCAGAAAAAGATTGACCGATTGCGCTAGAATCCTTTACATGTCGGGAAATGGCTCTCGGGGGAACTACACGGCAAGAAGTCTACACGACTCGCCAAGAAATACCGGCTAATTTTTACACCGATAAAGAGGAAGAATGTGGTGTATCTCAATTGGATAGACCATAGAGAAGCTGTCTATTAATTAGTAATAACTTACGACAACTTCAGCTAACAATCGGACTTCAGGGAAAGGAACGTCGTAGTCACTCCGCCCATTTCCCCACACGCCCCCGAGATCCAACAGCTCACCTGGTTTGAACTTCGCACACGAATCGCTAGCGGAGGGCCGACGCAAGCCCTTTTCCGTTATGCGAACAGCGTATCTCGACGATATTATCTCCAGACAAAAGCGGTAATCATATATAGTTATATGTACTTATATAACTTATGGTACAGGTTCAGAAAGAGATTAACAAATCCAAGGTCATTCATTTTCCTCGATTGGATACCGTTCTCATGGTTGAGGAATTTATCGAAGAACACTCAGGAGAGTATAAGAAAAAAGCGTTATGGGAACACCTTCCAAAGAAAATGATGTATCAAACCTATTCACTGATCCTGGATTACCTCTCCAACTCAAACAAGATCGCTTATGATCAGGAAGGAAAGATAGCGTGGATCTGGAATCCTAAACTCGTCCAGTACTACCTTTCCAAGCCCGAGCTGATGGTGAGATGACCGAGTTTCAAGTAGGATTCGCTGATGAGAAAATCCTCGAAGCTTTCAATAAACTGAAAGATTCTAAAGTAGAAGACAGGGATTTACATCGCTGGATAAGTAATGCAATTGACGATCTGAAAAAGAATCCCTCTTGCGGCGTCCAAATCAAAAAACGTCAAATACCGAGGACATACATAACGAAATATCACGTTACCAATCTGTGGAAATATGACTTGCCCAATGCATGGAGATTGATCTACTTCGTTATTGGTGATCAAGTTAATATCATTTCAATCGTTCTTGAATGGATGGACCATAAAGACTACGAGAGACGTTTTAAGTACTAATAAGTTACGCCGTCGCATAACATAAGTGCATCCGGCTCCGGCCCTTGCGGCCCTCCACGAACACGCCGACAATCGTTAGGGCCTTGACGATCCGAACCTCGCCAGAAATCGCTACACGTCGGCGCGTCGGATGGCACCCAGCCGTTTGGCTCCACGTAATTCAATCCTCCGTAGTATACGATACCCGTGCTCTTCTGTACCGGCTTCCTGTCTTTTCGCCAGTCATCGAAGAGGAGCCTAATATCGAACGACATCCGCAAGGAGTACTTCGATGGCCGCTGCGGATCCATTGAAGATCATGCTGAAATGATGGGCGGATGTATCGCGATCACGCCCTTGACCGAACTTGCATGCAGGTGAATCTGTTCGGAGCGCCATCGGTAGAGGATAAAAGGATAGACGTCATTCGAAATGATAATGAATCGCTTGTTCGATGGCCTTTTCATTTGTGTTCTTCTTCTCGTGTTCATCGATACTACCATCCTCTGCAGCTCATTCATCAGCTATCCCGGCCTCGACAATCTTAGCAGCACCACGCTTCACCTGAGCACCCTCGGTTCACTGAACAAACGGGGTGTTGCTGGAGCAGATCCCATCTACGCTGATGAGCAACACGATTATCCCTGGTTGCACCAACTCATTCAGGTTCTTGTCATCAAGGTCACGTCACTTCCCCCCGGTACCGTCTATATCATGTGGCCACTGTTCCAATTGTTCCTTATCGTAACGGGAGCATACGGAATAGGCAAGGCGTTGATCGGTGGTAATGGGGGACAATGGGTTGTCCTTTTTTCAATCATCATCAGATCGACGAAGCGGGTCATGTTCCTGTCGTGGC
Organism: Candidatus Undinarchaeales archaeon; assembly: GCA_030753015.1. Lineage (GTDB taxonomy): Archaea > SpSt-1190 > SpSt-1190 > JASMDC01 > JASMDC01 > JASMDC01. The sequence goes on from JASMDC010000072.1 coordinate 5,481, forward strand.
CCCTCTATACCTCGTTCGGCCTGGTCTATCTACTGATCCTTTTCGTCTCATGGTATTCGATACGGAGAAAGATGTCGTACTTGGTGATCGGAGGTTGCCTTCTGGGTCTTATCTTCATGACACACATTAATACGTTCGTGGCCTGCGCATTATTGCCTTTACTTGCGCTGCTATTTGGAAATCCCGATGGCCGAACAATAAGAAGAAGGCTCATCGAGATCGGGATCCTTTATTTCATCGCATTTCTTGTCAGCTCGGCTTACTGGTATCCACTTTTCGAGAATTATCGGTTCAAGATACAGTCGGCGACCCAGGAATTCGTTTACTTCGATATGAAATTATATCCATGGCCTCAATATTCAACCCCTGCACAGATCGCTGACATGGTCCTGAATCGGGTCACAAGCGAGGTGGAAGGTCGCGAGAATAGTTGCAGTGCGAACAATGCGCTGGTCTTCCTCTTTGCGATCTCGGGTCTTATTTTGGTCGGAAGGAACAGGTCCATTGGAAATCGGCTCATTCTCATTGTTTTCATTACCTTCTTATTGGCAAGATTACATCATATCATTCTCTATCCCTTGATCTCATTTCGATTACAATTCTTCAGATTCTCCGATTACCTGGAGATCTCATATGCGATCCTCGCGGGATTGAGCATGACTTCAATAGACAGGCTATCGAGAATCCATTGGAGACCGATCTTCCCTACCCTATTCCTGATCCTTCTTGCCTGCTTCCATTTCAGTTCGACACACTATGCGATACAAATGAACGAGGCCATTCAAAGTGGAAGAGGGAACGACTGGGGAATAATCTCCAAGGACAATGGGCGCATGATGGCTATCGATAACGGATCAAGATTCGCCTGTTTCTTCAAGGCTTCACAAACATTGTACAACACGGATGGTGTTATCAATACTGATCCTTATTACTCTCAACTCCTCAATATAATGAATCAAGGTGAATACCTTGCCGGTCCAAAAGGCTATTCGAATATCTTTGTTGATGTCGGCCTGCGCGAACGTCTATCGAGATACATCTATTATGGCGTGCAAAGTGCGGGGTTCCAGTCACTTTTCAGCCATTATAATATTACACATGTAGTTGTTGACCCTTACAATTTCAATAAATGGCCCTTAGGAATGACCAAGTTCAGGTCTCCACTCTTTGAAAAAACGATCGAATGCTGGCAAGATGATCTGCCATCTCCTACTGGCGATACAATAAGCGGACCCGTTATCGTCTACAAGGTCAATCAAACGTACATGCAAGGAGCACCCCGCCCGTTGGACACGTTCCTGTCCTGTTATTATGCGATCCCGCTTTCTACAGAGGTATCGTATGCGCTATACGATGTAGAGGACGTTCGCGAGAAGGCAAGGAAGCATGGATTGATCCTTGTCCATGGTGAAGGAAGATCATTCGACTCATCTCAAGCCCAGAGGATCGCCCAGCATTTCGCAAACTCATTTGTCACGGATGATTACCGATATGAGGGCAAGAAAGGTGATGAGATAACGATCTTCATTGGAGGCCCTGCTACGAACGACTATATCGCGGCACTATCATTCGAAGAGCTTACCGTTCTTTATCACTCTCCATTCGATCACTCTTGCATATTCCTTCATGGGAACGACCTTATAGTGGGTGGATATAAAGAACGATCCACTAGAGACGCGGTCAATCTATTCCTTTCATTAGAATGAGAACATACCGGATTTCCGTTCCACTTTCTTCCTTTCCCGATCATTATCGTCCCAATCTCAAGCCCAGGACGGGATTCCAATATCTTCCCTACAAGCCGTAGGGATATACCTGACCGACATCCGATAACAGTGGGTTATCTGACGTCGCTTTTTCCTTCCAGATGACTGTAAGAGGCACACATACGTTGTCGCCCCCTCAGCCTGAATAACGCCCATGTGGATATCCGAATTACCGAATTTCCACCACGACGCGATAAT
>JASMDC010000073.1 GCA_030753015.1 Candidatus Undinarchaeales archaeon
TCCGGCGCAGTAAGTGTATGAAAGAATCCACTCGATTTAATCTACTAACAAGAATGAAGAAACGTCCAATTGATTATTATGACTTTTTAATTCTTAAAGATCTAAATCCATCAACGTGAGGGTGAAATCCTTGAAGAGGAACAGGATATTAAACAGAAATGAAGAGTTGGTTGATGACCACTCGTTTTGTACCCGTATTATCGAGGAGGATACAAGAATTATCGGTACACCGAGAATCATTGATATTCAAATAGATAATAAAGAATACGAAGCTCTGGTAGAGCACTGGGAGTGGGACGATATCTATGGGAACACTCTCATTTTCCACTCGAAGGATGTAGCATCGATACCTGACGAAAAGCTCAATGACGTGACTGCCACCTTCTTCAACATTCGTCTGGGCGATCCTAGTATAGAGGGTGACGACGTGGCTTCAACAACAATAGTGCGACAGGAGACGTTCACACTCGTTAACTTGTTTAGGGGAAAAATTGGGATACCTCTAGAATAGATTGTATAATAATACCTATAAAGTAATAATTATGGACATTCATTCTCGCTCTATTAACGCGGTATAGAATCGAATTGTTAAAGCATACTCTCGACTACATACTCTCTCCCTTACACATCACATCCCATGTCTTGTGCTGCATGAACTGCTTCCTATAGTACGGCATCAGCCGGATCATCAACCGGTACAGCTCCAGGAAGCTCTCCGTCTCCATCCGGATGTACTCCTCGACCTTGTCGTACTCGCCGGCCTTGTAGAGGTCCGGGATGTCGGTCCCGCCGTGGACCTTGGGGCTCCAGTTGTGTAGGCTCGAGCCCTTGGCCAGCCCGTCCTGCATGAGGATGACCAGCGGCTGGAGGTCGATGCAGAAACCGTCGCGGTAGAGCCGCTGGAACATGTCCTTGCCCAGCAGGGTCTTGAACCTCTTGTACAAAAAGTGCTTCTCGAAGTCGAGGTTGAATCCCACCGGGATGAAGCTCCACTTGTCGGCGTACCGCGGGTAGAACCGCTCGAGGATGTCCTTCTCGCTCGACTCCCAGGACTTGAGGACGTGCAGGTCGCCGATCGGATCCCCGGTGAACGTGATGTTCTGGAACTGGAGGGTGATGATCTCGTCCTTCTCCGGATCAAGCCCCGTGGTCTCGATGTCGAGGTAGTAGAAGGACGATGGCCGTACCATGTAACTGTCTATGTGCCGGAGGGCTTAAATCGGTTCTGCCCACGAGAACGCGATCTCGCCCTTTCAGGCGACGTGTAACAGCGACCGTTTCACGTCCTCGGAATGCTTTTATGGCGCCCGGGACATCTGATAATTATGGTGTGCTGCTCCGGATGGAAGGTCGTGAGGCTCGACGCGGACGGGAGTATCAAAAAGACGCTATCGAGACACGTCGACAAGGGGCTCGCGCTGGAGCGGTTGGAGGAGATGCGGGCGAAGGGGCGCAAGCATCTGGCCATCCGCATGGTCCACTGCAGGTAGGAGGTGTCAGGGCGATGACGATCATAGAGAGCATCATCGACGGTCTCGAGGACCACGACTGGGACGACGCTATCGTCCTCAAGGACATCTCTCCGGACGGGAAGACCATCTGTCCGTCGTGCCTGAGGCGTCAGGCGTGCAACGTCTGGCAGAGCGGCCGGTGGCGCGAGGCGGGCATCACAGGGTGCCCGGACTACGTGGGCCCGCTGTGGTCGCGGAACAGGAGGTAGATCGAGAATGACATCTAAGAAGAAGGACATCAAGTGGCCGGAAGGCCCGGTAAAGCTGAGCGACGAGGACTTCGATGCCTTCGTCAAGGACCACCCGAAGGTAGTCGTGGACTGCTGGGCAGATTGGTGCGGTCCCTGTCGGAAGCTCGGGCCCGTGATCAAGGAGCTGGCAGGCGTCCACAAGGGGGAGATAGCCTTCGGAAAGCTCGACGTGGACGAGAACGACAAGGTCTCCGACAGGTACGGCGTCCGGGGCATCCCGACGCTGCTGGTGTTCCAGGACGGCGAGCACGTGGACACCCTTGTCGGCTACAGGGGCCGCAGTGAGCTGGAGAAGGAGCTTCTGGAGGAGTTTGGTAATGGGGGCGATGGGCAGTGACGAAGGAGGACACACCCCTGAAGAGCATATGTCAGATATTCGCCGCACGCGACCACGGTGCCGGCGTCCAGCTCGCCCATATGCAGCACAACATCCAGACCTGGATCAACGAGAAGGTCGTCTCGAAGGACGGGAAGGTCACCCACATCGCCCAGAGCCTGGCCAGCGAGAACGGTATCCCACTAGTGGTCGTCACCGTCCTCGCGGAGATCCCTTGAGCGTACAGAGGGGGGCGGCGCTTATCCGGCCCCTACTCCTTCCCCTTCTCCACGAACCTCGCCATCAGGTCGGCCCGGGTGACGATCCCCGTCGTCGCCCCGTCCACGTCCTTGACGAGCACGGCCTCGTGGGACTCCAGGAGGTGGGCCACATCGAGCATGGTGGCGTCCTCCCGCACCCGGGGGAACCTCTCCGCGATCATCGCGTCTTTTACCCGCAGCTTATCGACCGGTCGTCGTTCCTCGCCCCGCAGCGCCCGCTCGTAGAGGTCGACCACGCAACGCTCTGTGATCCTGCCAACGTTCTTCCTCCGTGCGTCCACGACCGGGAGCTGGGAGAAGGCGTTATCCTTCATCCTCGCCACGACTGCGTCGAGCGGCTCGTTCACCTTGGCCCACACAGGCATCCCCTTGCTGAGGGAGATGGCGGTGTCGATGCGCTCCCGCTCCTGAAGCTTGCGCTGGAGAAACCGGAAGACGGCAAGGAACGTCCGGTAGGAGACCGGGTACCCGGCGCCCTCCTCGGCCCGCTCGATTTTGGAGAGGTAGGATTGCGAGATCTCGATCGGGTCGTGCGCTGTCCTCAGCAGCCGTACCAGCTCCCCCTGTCCCAGGCCGAGCGTCGTGCGCATCTCGCGGATAGTTCGCGGTCCGGGGACCTCCATCGTCGCCAGCTTCCTGATGCGGTCGTCCATGCTTGTTCGTAGTGCATGGAGGTTTAATAATATTCCTATAATGAATACAATATTCAGATTCCATTATCTATAAGAATGGACAGAGCGTGTACCGTGATGAAAGATGGGCACGCATGTATGTAGCGGATGTCTCTCACAGGTCGCCGATGTCGGCCTCGAGATAGTTAACAGGATCGAGGTTCTTGAGCGGCTCCTACTTTCAGAGGTACCTGAAGAGCAGCGGAAGGCGGTCGAGAGTGATATCCTGAAAAGGGAGAGGGACGCGGGAGAGTCCGAGCAACTGGAACGCGAAAGGGAGTGGCTGCGGAAGTTACTCAATCGCATCCACGGAGCCCGGTGGATCCTCAAGAACTTCATCGAACGGGACGCTGTGTATGTGGACAATCGCGACGGGCATACGTACGTCATCCGCGACGGGAGGACCCTCCACGTCGGCGCCCCCTATGGCTTCCTATCGCTTACCCAGGAGGCAAACGCCGCGGGTCTGAAGAGTCACAAGGACCTAATGGACACAAAGCTCCTCGAGCGGAGGCTCGACGACTGGAACGCGCTGTTCGATTACGACGAGATCGTTGAGCTGAACGCGAAGGTCGACGACCTCCTCCCGGAGGTGGTGGACGCGCTGACCGAGGACTACGAAGAGAGGTGCAAGCGGTTCCATGCCGGCTACCCGGATGCGCCCTCGGGTGGTGAGGGCTCGACGGAGGGGGACGACACGAGCAATGATGAGGGGGGATGATACATCATGGCACGCAAGAAGAAGGTCGATTACCGATGTCGCAGCCCTGCTGAGGGGATGCTTGCGAAGCAGCACCCTGAGGTGTGGAAGCGGGTGTGCGAGGACAACGCGAAGGAGGAGGATACCGATGATTAAAGAGGTCCATGGATCCACAGGGGGTGAACGGTCATGACCAAGAAGGGAAAGAAGCGCTTTATGGACAGGGATGACCTGATACCGGGTGTGGACTACTCTTGGAGCGGTATGTATAGCAGTATTCCGGTCGAACGCGATCCTGATGGTTGGAAGCGCAGGTGCGAGGAATGCCCAGAGCGTAATCCCGTGCTCCGAAAGGCTAGGAGCGCGCGCGTTAAGCGCATCAGGCGCTTGCTGTGGGAAGCGGTGCGACGGGAGGACGGATACGAGTTATTCCTTGAGCTCATCGATGGTCAATGGTTGGGTGGGGCCTCATATGAGTCCGATCTAGACGAGTTCTTTCGCTTCACGTGCCCCGAGGAGTGGGAGCGGCTGTGTGGGCTGAAGAGCGAGGACATCGTGAAGGAGCAGCAGGAGGGGGAGATCGCCGTGCTACTAGAGCGACTCCGGGGCGAGAATGGTCCAGAGGTGCTACGCAAGGTGCTCGTTCAGGTACGCCACAACAGGTTCGAGGACGCACTGAACGCCGGCCGGGACGAGAAGGATGGATGAGGCCGATGACACCCCTCTTCACCTCCCGACGAACAGCCTCTCGGCCAGTCTCGACGGGAGCTCGGCCTCTGTGATGGCCTTGGCCGCGGCCTCCACATCATAATGCACACGGTGCACGGTGAACGACATGCCTTCTGTGTCCAGAACACCGTAGGACGCACGCTCGTCGCCGTCCCTGGGCTGGCCCACGGAACCGGGATTGGCCACGAGCCCCCCGTTCACATGCGTGACGAAGGGCGCGTGCGTGTGCCCGAGGACGAGCATCTTAGCCCCGCTAGCCTCCAGGTGCTCCTTAAGGTGTGCGAGCGGGGTTCCGGGCGTCACGTACTCGCGCAGGGGTCTGACGGGGGAGCCGTGGAACACGGCGACGTCCCTGAAGGCCAGCCTTACGGGAAGATCCTCCAGGAACGAGCGCTGCGGACCGCCAAGCGCCTTTACGCACCATCGCCCTGCCTCGGCCGCGTACGAGTTGAACCACTCGAACTCGTTACGCAGCACCGCGTCGTCGTGGTTGCCCCGGACGCACCGGATCCCTTTACGCCTGACGAGGTCCACCACCTCGTTGGGGAACGCGCCGTACCCGATTAGGTCGCCGGCGCAGAGAATAAGGTCAGCCTCCATCACGTCCAGGACCGCCTCCAGGGCGTGGAGGTTCCCGTGCACGTCGCTTATCACGCCGACCGTTACCATCTTTCCATCACTGCCAGGACGGTCCCCCGGGTGCGATGTGGATGCGACCCGGAGAACTCCCGGATCATCTATCGGACCGCGTCACTCCCGTGAGAGGCGGCCCTCGCGCCCGCCGGAGTATCAGAAAGCGATCTCGTCGGGCGGTATGAGCGTATAACAAGTAGGTGTCTTTCCAGACATATAACCATTCTTGTGTCGTGTAACAAAAAGGAGTTTATGTGGAGGGGAGATGAATTCACGGTGACGGGCGAGGGCACACCCTACGATCCCTGGACTGCTGCCGGACGCTTCGAGTAACTCCCGGCCGTTCACATCAACGAAAGACTTTAATACCGTAAGCGACTTATTAAAGTTTAATAAGTTCCGGGGCCGACCACGACCGGACGGGGGTATCGGGGGACGAACGCTCTTTCTCGCCAGCCCGTATTCTCTCCGATGTCCCGGGATAGGGGGACAATATTGATGGCCATGCGATTTCTAACCGAACCGATGGGACTCCTCAACTACGAGTACCTCCTTGACCGCGCTGACGACTTCTTCGGGCGGGCCAGGGACCTCGTCGACGTGCCCGTTGAGTTCTGCTGGCCGATCTGCCTATGGAAGCGCGTTGTCGAGGACGCGGATGCTCGCGGTATGACTCCACCACAGCTCGTCCGCCAGATTGTACGCGAGCACTACGCCCGTGGGGCGGAGCCAAGGGATGTGTACGACGGTGATGAATAGGGCTGTGCTGGCGCTCGTGACTGGCGTGGTGGGCTCCATGTTCGGACTGTTGATGGCCGACACCGTCTGGGCGCTGACAGTCGGCCTGCCGACCTTCTTGCGCTACGCCGCCGGTGGTGTGATCGCGATCGTGGTGGGATTGTGGATCGGCGATACGGCGCTGTACCTGGAGGCTCACTCGGATGGGTGAGACGTTCATCGATCTCAGGGGGATTCTCGAGCGGTACAAGGTGCCGCCGGATCCGGACGTTCGCGTGGTGCTCGACCCGCGGACGTGGAAATCGTTAAACCTCGACGCCGACGAGCTGGGGATGCGGGTGTCAGACCTGGTGCGGGCCATCGTCGAGGGAGTCTACTATCAAGATGAATCAGAATGATCCCGAGCAGCAAGTCTAGCCCCGGAAGGCTCAGACATGGCAGCCGATTTCGACCCTGACCACATCAGGCCACCCTACGGATCAGTTATTGCAGGGGGGGACTGTAATGACTAGATTCTGGTCTATGAGGTGGTGGCTGATACCCTGCTCTGACCTGGTTCGCATGGCTCGAAATTCATACGCACTGGTGTCTTTCTTTCGAACTAAATGAAAAAGTGTTGAAGCTCAAGCCAGGATACCAGAGAGAACTGATCGGACATGAAAAAAGACTCAGACTTGAAAGACTACGCATGCAAGAAACGAGTCGACATGCAAGAAACGAAATGTGATACGGGACGCATGCTGCACCGCACTTTTTCGATTCTAATGACAGTTTAGATAGAAAAATGGATATGGATTCATATTCAATATTTACGACTATAATTTAATTTAGATCGATAGTTGGGATGATAGTCCACTATTGAACGGATTGAGCGAGCTCATTCTTCCTTCTGTTCGCTGACCATTTCTTCCGCCAGCTCCCTCGCCCGTGCCTCAACTTGTTTATCAATTTTCTTAATGAGGACACTAAGGAGCGAATCATCGACCGTAACATTGGGTTGCTCGACTAGATTCAGCAAATCCGTGGTGTCAGTGTTAATAGCCGACTTGAAATTCAGCGCCATCCCGCACTTCGAGCAGAAGCTGGCGCCCTCGGGATTGCGCTCCCTGCACCGTAGGCAGTCGACGGGGGCCGGGAGATGACTCTTGCCGTTCTTTCCATCTTCTTCCTCGACCTTGATACCATAGACCCCGAGGATGGCGCCGTCGATGTCCCTGCCAGCGAGGTGAACATAGGTGGCCGTCATCTTGGTCCCTTGCTCCCAACCGAAGTAGATAGCGAGCTGGGCCTCGGTGAGGTGGTTGGCGAGGAAGGTTGCCCTGCTGTGCCTAAACAAGTGAGCATGGACGTTCTTTTTGAGGCCGCTACGCTTTGTGATGCGCCTGATGAGCCCGGCGACTGTGGAGTACGTCACAGGCTCTCCGTTGTTCTTCACCCAGATGGATGCGTTGGGATCGTCCCTGTGAGGATGCATGTTGAGCCAGGAGCGGAGATAGGGATCA
>JASMDC010000074.1 GCA_030753015.1 Candidatus Undinarchaeales archaeon
TCCCCGGCATGGACGAGGTCCCCGCAGAAGCGGCCGCACCAGCCCACGAGGCGATGGCGGTCAGCACCGGTGTCGTCATCGGTGAAGGCGGTGCGCTCATCACGGCCGGACCGCTCGCCGTTAGCGATGTCTTAGCCCAGGGAGCCCCGGCTGGCGTCGCCATGGCCGCAGAGGCCGAACAGCGGGCCGTAGGCTTCACACTGGCACCCGAGGAACAGGACCTCCCGCCGGGTTTCGTCAATATCCTCGAGCTCAAGGCCGAGGCGATCGAGGAGGCACTGCACAACCACAGAGCGGACGAGCTCGATCTCCAGGAGAACGTGGCGTGGTGCCTGGCCTTCTTCGAGACCTACCAGCATGTCGAGCGGCGTTGGGTGCTCAACCTGTTGCGGTTATCAGGGCTCGATGAGCGCGTGATCGAGACCGCGGAGCGGGAGTGGATAACGGGCGAGGCCGATGACACCATTAGAGAGCAGGAAGATGCCAGGGCGGCCTTCGAGGGGAACGTAGAGCAGATTGCGGCCTTCCTTGAGGCACATCCCTCGGCGGAAAGGGCCCTGCTGCTCGAAATGCTCAGGAACGCCGGTTACTCGGACGCCGAGATCAACGAGGGCACCAGAAGGCTCATCGTACGCCAGGGCGCCGACAGCGGCGGCGTGATCCTCTAACACTCTTTCTTCACGGAAAATGATGGCAGCAACCCCTGCCAATATCGGCACCTAAATAAACCATCAGAACCTGTGTAATATCTAGCAGGTAGAGGAAGGTTCGTCCCGATGAACCTTCCCGTACCCGAAGGACGCGATACCATGTCGGGCGACAGGAGCTCAGTTGGACTGATGGCTGTCCTAGCCACCGCGCTCCTTCTCGTCCTTGCTGTGGCGACCAACGGGGACATCAAGGTAACAGTGACCGATGAACTGGGGAGCGCCCTACAGGGAGCGACGGTCGAGGTCAAGTGCAACGTCATTGGGGCCACCTACAACGAGCTCTCCGGAAGCCCGAAGACAGGCGCGTCGGGTTTCGTCGATGGCACTGCCGTCGCCGCGTCGAAGTGCACGAGCGGCGACGATGCCGAAGGAGGCCGTATCCATGTCAGGATCACGAAGGACGGTCATAAAAGGAAGACGATCGAGGACGGGGACACGCGATGGTACCCCGACGTGAACCCCAACTCCGTCACGGTCAGTGGGCTCGAGTATGCCTACACCATCACGGCTGTCTCGAGCGAGGGGCCTGGGAACGTCCTCACCACCACCCTCTCCGGCCTCTCGGTCGGCGATTCAACGGGCGTGGACGCGTGCACTCTGAACAGCGGGACCTGGTACTGTCCTGTGACGCTCGCCAACAGTGACGGGACTCTGGTCGCTAGTCCGGCGAAGGACGGGTACGTGCAGGAGAACTACAACCTGAACACGCAGACGAACCGCGCCGACCACGATTCGGCACAGGCCACATCCACTGTGACCGGTGTCAAGTTCGCCTACAAGATCACGAGCGTCACTACCGAGACGCTCGCCACGGACCTCACTACGTCCGTCTCGCCGCTCACCGTTGGTGACGCGTCCGGGCAGGATGCCTGCACACTGAGCGGATCGACCTGGTATTGCCCGGTGCAGGTCGTGAACAGCAACGTCGCGTCCATCGTGGCGACACCGACACTAGACGGGTACGTCCAGAAGAGCTACAACATCGCAACGCAGACGACACGGACCACGAACATAGCAAGCCAGGTAACATCAGTCCTTCAGAACGTGCAGTACGCCTTCAAGATAGACACCATCAGCACCGAGACCCTAGCGACCAATATCGCTGGATCGGTGATCGCCCTCACCGTAGGCGACGACACTGGACAGGACTCCTGCACAAAGAGCGGATCAACGTGGTACTGTCGCGTCCTCACCGCGAACAGCAACAGCGACGTCAACATGCGGGCGACACCGACGCTCGACGGGTACGTACAGAAGAGCTACTCGCTAGAGACCGGGAACACACGCTCCTCCAACACGATCGCACAGAGGACTCCGGCCGTATCGAGCATCCTCTATGCTTACAAGATCACCAGCATATCCACCGAGACACTATCCACAAACATCGCGGGCTCGGTCTCCACGCTCACCGTGGGTGACGCGACAGGTCAGGACTCATGTACAAAGAGCGTGTCTACCTGGTTCTGCCCGGTGCAGGTCGTCAACAGCAACGCTGGGTCCATCATCGCAACACCGACGCTCGACGGGTACGTGCAGAAGAGCTACAACATCGGCACACAGACGACACGCACCGCGAACACGGCAAATCAGGTATCGTCGACCATCGTGAGCATCCAGTACGCCTTCAAGATAGACACAATCACAACAGAGACAATTGGTACCAACATCGCCGATTCGGCGACTGCGCTCACCGTAGGTGATGACACTGGACAGGACTCCTGCACAAAGAGCGGGTCCACATGGTTCTGCCCCGTACAGACGGCGAACAGCAACAGCGACGCAAACATGAGAGCATCCCCCACCCTGGACGGATACGTGCAGAAGAGCTACTCGCTAGCGACCGAGAACACACGCTCGACCCATACCGTCGTACAGAGGGCGCCGGCAGTGTCGAACGTACAGTACGCCTACAAGATCACGGGCGTCACTACCGAGACGCTCGCCACGGACATCACCACCTCCGTCTCGCCGCTCACCGTCGGCGACGCGACAGGACAGGACGCCTGCACACTGAACGGAGCGACCTGGTTCTGTCCGGTGCAGGTCGCGAACAGCAACGCGGGGTCAATCGTGGCGACACCCACACTGGACGGGTACGTCCAGAAGAGCTACAACATCGCAACGCAGACGACACGGACCGCGAACACGGCAAATCAGGTCTCATCGACCCTATTGAACGTACAGTACGCCTTCAAGATAGACACTATCAGCACTGAGACCCTAGCCACCAACATCGCTGGTTCTGTCACTGCCCTCACCGTGGGGGACGCTTCCGGACAGGATTCATGCACAAAGAGCGGGTCGACGTGGTACTGTCGCGTCCTCACGGACAACAGCAACAGCGATGCCAACATGCGGGCAACGCCCACTCTCGATGGATACGTGCAGAAGAGCTATTCGCTACCGGGCGGGAACTCCCGCGGCTCCAATACGATCGCACAGAGGACGCCGGCCGTTTCGAGCGTAGAGTACGCGTTCAAGATAGACACCATCACCACTGAGACCTTAGCCACTAACATCGCCGGTTCGTTGACAGCGTTCACAGTGGGGGACGACACGGGGCAGGACTCGTGCACAAAGAGCGGATCAACGTGGTTCTGCCCCATACAGACGGCGAACAGCGACTCCGACGCCAACATGCGCGCCACGCCCACCCTCGACGGATACGTACAGAAGAGCTACACACTGCCGGGCGGGAACACACGCTCATCCGACACGGTCGTACAGAGGACACCTGCTGTATCGAACGTATTGTACGCATACAAGATCACCGGCATCTCCACCGAGACGCTCGTCGCGGACATCACCACCACCATCTCATCGCTCATCGTTGGCGACGCCACCGGTCAGGACACTTGCACGCGGAGCGGTTCGACCTGGTTCTGCCCTGTACAGACGGCGAACAGCAACGCCGGATCCATCGTCGCGACGCCGACGCTGGACGGGTATGTACAGAAGAGCTACGACATCGGTACCCAGACGACACGGACCGCGAACACAACCAATCAGGTATCATCGACCCTGTTGAACGTGCAGTACGCGTTCAAGATAGACACCGTCACCACCGAGACCTTGGTCACCAACATCGCCGGTTCAGCGACAACGCTCACCGTGGGGGACGACACAGCACAGGACTCGTGCACAAAGAGCGGATCTACCTGGTTCTGCCCTGTACAGACGGCGAACAGCAACAGCGACGCCAACATGCGGGCAACGCCCACCTTGGATGGATACGTGCAGAAGAGCTACTCGATAGCCACCGGCAATACCCGCGGGTCCAACACAGTGGCGCAGAAGACCCCGACCGTACCGGACGTCCTATACGCCTACAAGATCACCGGTATCTCAACCGAGACGCTCGCCACGGACATCACCACCGCCGTCTCACCGCTCACCGTGGGCGATGCGACCGCGCAGGACACGTGCACCAGGAGCGGGTCGAACTGGTACTGCCGCGTCCTCACCGCGAACAGCAACGTCGCACCCATCATCGCCACACCCACCCTCGACGGTTACGTACAGAAGAGCTACAACATCGGCACACAGACGACACGCACCGCGGACACCGCCGAACAGGTCACATCTGTCCTCCAGAACGTACAGTACGCGTTCAAGATAGACACCATTTCGACAGAGACCATCGGTATGAACATCGCCGGCACCCTCACCACGCTCACCGTTGGGGATGACACGGGGCAGGACTCGTGCACAAAGAGCGGATCAACATGGTACTGTCGCGTCCTCACAACGAACAGCGACTCGGACGCCAACATGCGGGCGACGCCCACCCTCGATGGCTACGTCCAGAAGAGCTACTCGTTGTCAACAGGCAACACTCGCTCATCCAACACGATCGTGCAGAGAACGCCTGCTGTGTCGAGCGTCCTCTACGCCTACAAGGTGACCTCCATCACCACCGAGGGTCCTGCCAACGCAATAACGTCTGCCACGACCGCTCTCACCGTTGGCGACGACACTGGACAGGACTCCTGCACCCGGAGCGGCACGACGTGGTACTGCCCCATCACCATAGCCAACACCAACGGCGCACTTGTGGCCACGCCCACGCTCGAAGGGTACGTCCAGAAATCATACGGCCTCACCACTGCCAGCACCCGTGGCTCAAATGATGCCTTGCAGGTGAGCGACACCGTCGCGGGCGTACAGTTCGCTTACAAGATCACCGGAGTGTCCAGCGAGGGGCCGACCAATGACCTCACAGAATCGCTCGAGGCCCTGGCGGTCGGGGACGTGTCCGGTACGAACGCGTGCACCCTCAACGGCGGTGCCTGGTACTGCGTCGTGGTCCTGGCCAACAGCGACCAGACGCTCATCGCCAGACCCACCAAGGACGGCTACGTCCTCGCCAGCTATAATATAGGTACGCCGACCACCCGCGGCGCCAACACCGCCGCGCAGGTGACCTCCACGGTGGCGGGGATCAAGTTCGCCTACAAGATCACCGACGTCACCGCAGAGGGCCCCACCACCGACCTCACCAGCACCCTCGCATCCCTTTCCCTCGGCGACACCACCGGGCAGTCCACATGCCAGCTCAACGGTGGTGCATGGTACTGTCCCGCCATCCTCGCCAACAGCGACCAGACTCTTGTTGCATCGCCCGCCCTGGACGGGTACGTGCAGAAGTCCTACGACCTCACCACAGGCAACACTCGCGCCGGTCACTCCACCGCCCAGGTCGTCGACACAGTCGCTGGTGTCCAGTACGCCTTCAAGATAGACACCGTCACCACTGAGACGATCGGCACCAACATCGCGGGCTCGCTCACCGGGCTCGCCGTGGGGGACGACAGCGCTCAGGACTCGTGCACTAAGAGCGGATCGACCTGGTACTGCCGTGTCCTCACAACGAACAGCAACTCGGACTCTAACATGCGAACCATCCCCACGCTGGACGGGTACGTGCAGAAGAGCCACCCGTTACCTACGGGGAACGCGCGCTCGACGAACACGATCGCACAGAGGACGCCTACGGTCGACGACGTCCTCTACACCTACAAGATCACCGGTATCTCCACCGAGACGATCGCCGCGGACATCACGACCTCGGTCTCGCCGCTCACCGTGGGCGACGCGTCCGGCCAGAACACATGCACGAGGAGCGGTTCGACCTGGTACTGCCCCGTACAGACCACGAACAGCAACGCCGGGTCCATCATCGCCACACCGACGCTCGACGGCTACGTCCAGAAGAGCTACAACATCGGCACACAGACGACACGCACCGCGAACACTGCCAACCAGATCACGTCGGCCCTCCAGAACGTCCAGTACGCCTACAAGATCACCAGCGTCACTGCCGAGGGACCCGGCACCGGTCTCACGAGCTCGCTCACCTCTCTCGTCATCGGCGACGGATCGGGACAGGACGCGTGTATGCTCAGTAGCGGTGATTGGTACTGCTCCGTCCGGACCGCCTACTCCGACCAGACACCCCTGTTCGCCCGCCCGACCAAGGACGGGTACGTCCTCGCTAACTATAATATCGGTGCCCAGACCACCCGCTCGGTGAACACGGCGGCACAGGTGGCCACCACGGTGAGCGATGTCAGGTTCACTTTCACGGTCACCAGCGTCACGACCGAGGGGCCTGGCACAGCACTTACCTCATCGATCACCACGATGACCGTGGGCGATGAAACGGGAAAGGACGCCTGCCTGCTGAACGGTGGCGCATGGTACTGCCCGGTGCTGCTCGCCAACAGCGACGGGACGCTCAAGGTCAGGCCCGTAAAGGACGGGTACGTGGAGGAGGACCACACGTACACAGGGGCAGGGACAAGGACGGCGTACGACGCTGCCCAGTCCACCGGTACCGTCGCCGGCTTCCGCTTCTCCTACACCGTCCAAGTCGAGGATCAGCGCACTACTGCGGGCCCCGTGACGGTCGCTGCCGTTACCGCCGGGGCCAGCGACGTGGGCTGCACGTTCAACGTGGACCGGTACTACTGTCCGATCGTGCTGGCCGATGATACGGGGGCCGATGCGGACGTGGATGCAGCGAAGGCAGGCTACGTCACAACTCACTGGGACACCGCACTCGCCGCCGGCCGCACACAGCACACCGACTCACCTCTTGCGGTCACCGTTACCGACATGCCCTTCGCGCAGAAGCT
>JASMDC010000075.1 GCA_030753015.1 Candidatus Undinarchaeales archaeon
CTCGCGGCCGTTGATGATCTTGATACGGGTGTACTTCTTCATGAGCCTATTTAGGCGCATTAATTTTATAAACCTATCGCTGGAAAACGCTGTAATGGGCGGTATCAGCCAAGAATCACGTGCCTAATTAGTGGGAGCTCAGGTCCGAACGTGTTGGCAGTCCTCGGTCCACGCCGGTGTGGGAAATCGGTGTTCTCGCTCCTTCTGTCACGACAGCTCGAAGGACCGTTCGCCTACATCAACTTCGACGATGAGCGGTTGATAGGGACATCGACCGGCGACCTCGACAGTATTCTGCAGGTCTTCTATCAGATTCACGGGGACATGAACGTCGTGGTTTTGGACGAGGTGCATAACGTGAAGGGATGGGAGCTCTTCGTCAACAGACTGAGGAGGACTAAAAAGGTCATCATTACCGGAAGCAACTCACGTATGCTCAGCGGTGAGCTCGCAACGCACCTGACGGGGAGGTACATCGATGTTCCGCTCCACACGTTCTCGTTCCGGGAACACATCAGCCTAAAGACTGATGTACATTCAAGCAGGGACGTCGCTATGACGAGGAACTGTCTGAAGAACTACATCGAAGGGAGCGGTTTCCCCGAGTTCAGGCATTTCGGAGCCCCGATCGTGCGCAGGATATTCGACGACATCGTGCAGAAGGACTGCATCAGGAGGTACGGCATCCGCAACACAGAGGCCTTCAGGGAGCTCTCCAGCTACCTCATCACGAACTTCTCCAACGAGTTCACTTACTCGGCTCTTATGCGATTGTGTGGCACGAGGAACGTCCACACGATCAAGAACCACGTGCGCGCGCTGAGAGAGGCATTCCTCATCCACGTACTCGAGCGGTACTCGCCACGCTTGAGACAGAGGGTCAAAGCACCACGGAAGGTGTACGCCATCGACCAGGGATTATGTAACTTCGTCGGTTTCAGACGTTCCTCCGACATCGGCAGGCTATACGAGAACGTCGTCTGTATCGATCTCCTCAGGAGACAGGCACGAGAACCTGACCTTGAGGTGTACTACTGGAAGGACCATCAGCAGAACGAGGTTGACTTCGTGGTCAAGCGTGGGAAGGTCATCGAGCAGCTCATCCAGGTCTGCTATTCCTTGGACGAGGAAGTGACACGACGTCGCGAGACCAAGGGATTGCTCAAGGCGAGCAAAGAGCTGCGGTGTAAGGACCTTCTGATTATCACCGACGATGATGAAAGTGATCGGATAGTAGGATCGCTTAGGATACACCACATACCACTTTGGAGATGGCTCGTGTACGGCGCTTAAGACAGCTCATCGGTCGACTGGTGGACTTCTACTTCGAGATCTCGGAGACGACGTAGCTTTTCGGGGATTGCCTCAAGAGATAAGGTCTATGCCTGCAAAACATGTACAATTAGACATCACCCAATATTATTTAGTAATAGTGATATAATAACTAAGTTATATTGTAATAAATAAGTAAAACAACTGGGTTAAACTTAAATACGACAATTGTCCACTAATGTAATATGGGATCATATGTCCCACGCAGAGCAGAGAAGCTACTAAAAGACTACTTGGAGCTCACGCCCATCCTCGCCTTGGTGGGAGCTCGCCAGGTCGGAAAGACCACTATGACAAAGCACACCCTCGAGGGCGAGGGGAACGTTCCATACGTCACCTTCGATGATCCATCCGTCCTGATGCTATTCAACGAGAGCATCCACGAGTTCCATCGTGACCTCATCGAGGGCCACGAGCTCGTTGTGATGGACGAAGTCCAGTACGGTACGGACGTAGGGAGGAAGCTCAAATTTCTTTGCGACGTTAAAGATGCCCGGATGGTCATCACCTCGTCCTCCGAGACCCTCCTCAGGCGCGACGTACTCTCTCATCTCGTTGGAAGGCTTACGCTTCTCAAGCTCCATCCATTCTCCACGAGGGAGTACCTGACGGCCCGAGGCATCAAGACCGAGTCGTGGAAGTATGTCACGGGACACATCCGCGAGCACATATCCTATGGCGGGTATCCGCGTGTCGTTCTCGAGAACGGGATCGAGAAGAAGCAGAAGCTGCTCACCGATATTATATCGCTGACTGTGATCAGGGATGTCGTCCATTCCTTTGGTCTCTCCGATGAGCTAAAGGCCTTCAAGCTCATGAGGATGCTTGCTGAACAGACGGGCAACATCCTCGAAATTGCCTCGATCTCCCGGGACAGCGGCATCCCCTATGCAAAGGTCTCAGCCTTCATCAACGCGTTCGAGATGTCGGGCATCCTGACCCTTCTTCGTCCTTTCTTCAAGAACAGGAGGACCGAGGTGGTCAAGGCGCCAAAGGTCTACTTCCAGGATTGCGGGATCCGGAACAGCATAAGAGGGTCCTTTGATGTTGACGGACCAGGCTTCGAAGGTCACATCCTTGCAGAGCTCACAAAGCATGACTTCCCCGTGCGCTACTGGCGGACAATGTCCAAGGCCGAGGTCGACTTCGTAGTGGAAGTGGGACCACACCTTATCGCGGTCGAGGCGAAGATGGGCGATCCAAAGCCATCGAGGTCGCTGCGTAGTTTCATGAACAAGTACGCACCAAACCGGGCGTACGTTGTCACGATGCGGGCGCACGAACCTCGCTCTGACAGGGGCGTGATCCAGGTCAATCCCCTCGACCTGATCGAACAGCTCGATGAGTTGAAGCGGTCTAGCGGGGCGGCCAAACCATCGTGATACGTTGGACGAACAGCTCAGGCGCTACTGCTCGGGTCTCGGACCGAAGCCGATGGGCGAGACATCACCCAGCTCTTCCCACTCGATGTGGACGCTGGATGCCGTGATCTTCTCATCGTGGAGCATGCTCTGCCTCGCGAACTCCTCGAGGGTCGCCTCGTTCTTGTCGGCCAGGAAGCTCTCGTACGCATCCACGACCTCGTCGGGGAACTGGCCCTCCACCGAGTACGCAGTGATGGGTGGGACGTCCTTGTCCGGGCCCACCAGTGATGTTGCGTAGTCGCGTACGGGCATCAGGTCAAGGGTGTAGAGCGAGGCAGCATCGGCCTCTAGGTCCGTCGTGATGTCGACGGTGCCGTGGACGGGACCTTTCATCTTGCCGGACGGCTCGTAGGCGCTCACTGCAACCTCGTGGTGCATGGTCATCTTCCCGTACTGTCCGGGGATGGCGTCGAGGGCTACGTCGAGCTTCTTGCTCTCCCCGCCGCTCGTATAGGACAAGCAGGTGAGCTGCTTGTCGGCCGAGTAGTCCTTTGACATCCCGGGGACCGTCATGGTAGTCTGGTAGGGGCCTTCGCCGTTCTGGCGCACGGCCATGAGCATCATGCTGTCGGTCTGGATGATACCTGTGTATTCGAGCTCCATTGGTCTTCACCTATAGAGATGGCGCCTCGATGTCCGGATTTTAAAGGTTGTCTTGGGTCAACTACAATTACTCCGCCCGAACGGACGGGATGCGCCAATTCATGCTTCAGGCTGGAATCCGATGCTCGACGCGTCCCCCTGCTCCTCCCACTCGAGGTGGAGGCCGGAGAGCGCGATGCGTCCACGGTGGAGGTCGAGGGCTTCTATGAGGGTCTCGACGCTCGATGGCGAGCGTGTGCGGACGACGTCCGAGTAGGCATCGGAGACCTCGTCAGGCATGACACCCTCGATGCGCAGCGAGCGCACGGGCCCCGTCAGACCATCGACGTACGGGCCGACGAGCCGCTGGGCGACGTACTCATCGTCACGGGCGAGCTCTATTACGGGGGTCAGATCAAGCTCCATGTGCGTCCCGTCGCCGTACCCTTCCGGCGCTGTCGCCTCAACGTCGAGAGTGCCATGGATAGGGCCCAGGACGCGTCCTGATGCATGATCGTAGGCGTCAGCGGTCACCGACTGGTGGACCGTCGCCCGCTCGTAGAAGGGCTCGAGGAACCGGCCAGGGTCCATGGAAATGATGTGCTTCTCGTCACCGGAAGTGTAGCCCACGGCCGTGGCCGGCCGGATGCTCTCGTACGAGTAGCCGGCCCCCGGTATGCTCATGCTGGTATGGTAGGGACCATCCCCTGCCTGTCGCACCGACATGAGCATCATGCTGTCGGTCTGTATGATTCCGGTGTATTCGAGCTCCACGGGTATCGACCGGGAATGCGCCTCCGGGAGGCCATTATATAGGTTCCCTTGGGCGTTCAGTGGACGATCGCGAGCAGCTTATTATGGATCCGGCCGTTGGAGGCGAGGACAGGGCCGTTCCGAGGATAGTACGCGTTCCCTGCTAGGTCCGTGACCCGGCCACCCGCCTCCTCTATTAGGAGCTGGCCGACGGCAGTGTCCCACGGGCTAAGGTTGGCCGTCCAGTAGGCGTCCAGGCGGCCCCGGGCGACGTACGCCAAGGCAAGTGCCGCCGAGCCCATCACACGAACGGACCTGACCGAGCGGCCGACACGAGGGAACCCGCTGAAATGTCCGGTCCGTCCACGGAGGAGCGCGTAATGGATCTCGGTGGCCACGACGCTATCAGCGAGGTTCTTGCACTTCGATACGGAGATCGACTTACCGTTGAGCTGTGCGCCATCGCTGCGGACCGCGGTGAACAGCTCGTCCCGGAAAGGATCGAGGATGGCCCCGGCGACGACCTTGCTGTCGCGAGCGGCTGCCACCGACACGCAGCAGAACGGGATGCCGTTGACGTAGTTGGTGGTCCCGTCTATGGGATCGATTAGCCACACGGTCCCATCGCATGATCTCCAGTCTAAGTGCTCATCCGACTCCTCGCCCAGGATCGCGTGGTCGGGGAACGCCTCGAGCACATGCCCGACGACGGTCTCCTGACATTGCAGGTCCACGTCGGACACGAGCTCCTTGAACGAGCTCTTCTCGTGGAACGAGAAGTCGCCCTCGAACGAAGAACGCATGATGGAGCCTGCGAGACGGGCCGCCTCGGCTGCCACGTCGCACAACCGGTGGAGTTCCGATACATCGTCGGTCATGATGTCACGTCCTTCCCGGCCCGGAATACCTGGACAGGCCAAGGACCAACTTCTCTTAAACCTATGCCCACCGGGTAGTGTCGTCGTGACATCCTCCCGAGACTAAACAGGCTGTCCGACAATTCATAGTTTCTACAGCTTCAAGGCCACCGAACAATGTCACAGGAAGTGTGCACCCTAACTCCCATTTGTGTGAGGTTCTTCGCACAAAGAGAAAGGGGCCCCAGGGAAGGCATGCAATTGGATTCGGCAGGATTAACCGCTCTAATTGTGCCACAGGTTGTGGCACAATTTCATTAGCACCCCCGTATGCGCAATAGAAAGCCTTCATCCGCTTCAGGTTCCGAGCGGAAAAACCTTTGATACCGGGAAACGTGGCCCGGACGTCCGCAGAAAGACGGTCGATGACGCGCGCCCCCCACCCCTCCTCGCGCTGGCGATTCAGGATGCACCGGCCGATCTCCCAGTAGAGGAGAACTAACTTCCTGTTGACCGAAACGCTCGCCCTCGTCCGGGCGTCACGGATACGTTCCTTCAGGTCCGCGAGCAGTCGGCCGTATCCATCGGGCAGGATCGCGGGACCGGTCGGTGAAGAATGCTCCCGGCGGGCCACGGATCCCGTCCCATCTCGTGTCATACCATCCGTCATCGTCCGTCACACCGTGCGGGGAGAATCTCCCCAGCGTGATGGGGTTGTCCGTCGCGTGAACTACCCCTAGCTGACGCAAGGGGCTTCCCGCTTCAACGCTGTTTCCAGCTCCACGGGCGCATCGGGTGGTCCCCACCCTGAGCGAGCCTGAATGTTGATGGCAGCGTTCAGGTCGCGGTCTATCGTCAGGCCGCAGTTCCAACAGTCATGTACCCGAACCGACAGGTCTTTCTTCACCAGCATGCCGCACCGGCTGCATATCTGCGAGGTGTTCTTCGGGTC
>JASMDC010000076.1 GCA_030753015.1 Candidatus Undinarchaeales archaeon
CCGTGAACACAACGGCCTATCTCGCGCTCTTCCCGCTGTTCTACGTCTTAGCCCGCCGATACCTGTCACGACCCTATGCAGTACTGGCCAGCGGCGTCTTCCTCCTCCAGTTCGAGGTCCTGGTGAGCTCTACTGCTCTGCATCCGCGCATACTGGGCCTTGCGCTCGTACTGGCCCATATGCGTTGGCGCAATCCCCTGATGCTCTTGGCAATCTCGACCATCCATCTCCCGTCCTTCCTCTTCGCCATCCAGGTGTCGCTGCTCAGTGACCTTGTGGAGAAATGGCGAGCCGTCGACCTCTTCCTCCTCATCCTGACCGTACCAGCGTTCCTGTTCCGCCTTGTATCGTTCACCCCCCTCGTGCCCCTGGTCATGGTCTTTCCGTTCATATGGATTCGGGAGAAGCGAGGCTTGGTGGCCCCGCTCTTGGTCGCTCTGGGCTGGCTAGTTCTCCTCGAGGCAGGAGGGATGGTGTTCAACGATCCCACATGGGGGTGGACCGAGCCATGGAACTTCTACACGTACAAGTACAGCTATATGGGTGTCCTCTTAGGATTGATTGCACTACCCATGGTGCCTTCGCAGCTCATCGCTCTGACCGCATACTCGGTCGTGCTGACGAAGTACCAGTTCCTCACCTACGTTCCCAATACCTTCTCGCTCTTTCCCTCCATCCCCGTGGCCCTGATGGCCGCCATCGGACTGCGAGCGGTCTTTAGGACCGTGATCGCTCCTGCTGAGCCTGGATTCGGGAGAAAGGTAGCTGGAGCACTGCTCGTCTTCATGCTGTACTGGTGTGCCAGAGCGAGCCTCAATCACGCGATCAACGCCTATCCGGATGTCACGCTGGAGGATCTCGAGGCACTGAGATGGGTGCAGGCCAACGCGACGGGCACGGTCCTGGGATCTGTGGATATCTCAGGTGTGTGGCTCTCCACCTACGCCAACCGCACATCCTATCTTGATGCTGAGTTCCTTACGACTCCCGACTTCGTTCGACGTGAGAACACCACGAAGAGTATCTTCGCCAAAGACGATCCATACGTTGTGCGCTACCTACTGGACCTGGAAGACATCGACTACGTCTACTTAACGGCCGAGGATCCGCGCTATATCAAACGTGGTATCAAGAACATCACAAAGAAATTCGAGCAGGCGAACCTCACCCTTGTCTACAAGAACGACCGGGCCCGTATCTTCGCGACGGCGGTGAGCGCTGGATGAGGGCGGACGGAGTACGTGGACTCGTTGTGGTCGTAGCCATCTCGCTCATCCTCCGCACGGTCCTCGGACTCACATTCACGCCGTATCTCCATGGTATGGACGGTTATTTCCATCTGAGGATGGCCAATCTCATCGTCCGCAACGGTGAGCTCCCGACCATCGATCCGAACTCATGGGGGGGCCGTCAATACCACTATCTCCCTGCTTTCCATATGCTCCTGGCGACGCTCCGGCTCGCCACCGGTCTCAACTTCGAGACGGCGGCCCGAGCCATAGGCCCTCTTATCTCGATCCTTCCCACTCTGTCAATCTTTCTGCTGGTCCGTCCCCGGGGTACGCGCCAGGCTTTTCTGGCAGTTCTAGCGTTCGCCCTTGCACCGTACGCGGTGTTGAAATTCACGGTAAACGCCATGGCCGATGCCCTGTCTCTGGGTCTCATCGTACATGCCGTTCTCCTCGCATCACGTGGGCTGTTCCCGCTCCTCTGCCTCACGGTCTTCACCTGTGCCTTCACCCATCCCTCGGCAGCTCTCCTCCTCATCCTCACACCCTTCCTCCCCTTGCGGCGCTCGGTAATCATCGTCTTGCTACTTGCACCCCTATGGGTGTTCCTGGCATCGCTGGCACTTGTCGCGGGCCAAGGGATCGCTCATCAGTTCGTGCCCGACCTCCTCTATGACCATATCTACGAGCCGGTAACGCGGCTCCATCTCACAATCGGTTTCAATCCCATCATCGGCCTCCTGGCAATAGCTGGATTGGCGTTCCATGACGGATCGCGGGGCGAGAGGATGCTTCTCGCACTCTCAGCTTGCATCGTCGTGGGCGTGATGCTCG
The DNA here is from genome assembly GCA_030753015.1 of Candidatus Undinarchaeales archaeon. GTDB lineage: Archaea > SpSt-1190 > SpSt-1190 > JASMDC01 > JASMDC01 > JASMDC01. The sequence goes on from JASMDC010000076.1 coordinate 2,064, forward strand.
GTTATGTGGAAGCCGGTCGCGGTATCGCGTACCTTACACCGGTAGTGGCTGTGTTCGCTGCCGCCGCTGCTGACCGGTTGGCGACCGGGGGCAGGCCTGCAGGTTTCCTTCTCGCAGGTTCCCTGGTCTTCAGCATCCTGGTCCTCATGTGGGCCTTCCACTTCTCCTTTTGGGGGATGATGTCCCCGGCACAACGTGGTGCGCTTCTCTGGCTGAAGGACCAGCCCCGTGGGACCGTGGCCACGTGGTTGGGGGATGGGCAATGGATCGCCACCGTGGCCGACCAGCCTAACATCATGGATGGTCACTTTACTGGACGTAAGGATTCCAATGAACGTCTGGACGACCTTAACGACCTCTTCAACGTCACGACGGCCGGAAAGGCCGAGGAGGTCCTCCGTAAGTACGACGTGACCTATGTCTATCTCCACAAGATGCACTGGCACTGGATGGATAGACAGGGTTATGAGCATGACCGGCTCGTCTACTCAATCGACAGATCACCATGTTTCGTGAAGGACTTCGATAACGGGCATTCCCAGTTCTATCGTGTGGTCGGTCGCACCGATTGTTTCCCGCCGAACATAGCTGACATCATCTAATGGTGGGGGCTCGGAACGAAACACAAACCTTTTTGATTGTTCGCCCACCATCGGCAGTCCATGGTACTTGGCACAATGGGTGGAGGGGAATGGCTGGTCGTACTGCTACTTGCGTTCCTGCTCTTCGGCCCCAAGAAGCTCCCTGAGCTTGCCCGTTCCCTCGGGCTCGCATCCTCGGAGTACAAGAAAGCCGTTAAGGACGGCGAGGATACGCTCAAGAAGAGGATCGATGACAAGAAGAGCGATGTCGAGAAGGCCGCCAAGGCGCTCGACATCGAAACCAAAGGTAAGTCTGAGAAGGAGCTGAAGGACGAGATCGCCGAGCGAATGAAGAAGGACGGGGACGGGAGCGGCGACGACTGATATGGAAATGGCCGTGGAGGAGCACCTCGAGGAGCTCCGCCGCAGGCTCTTCGTCTTCATACTCACTCTGTTCTTGGCCCTGCTCGTGCTCTTTCCCATGAGCGGGCCCGTGTTCAAGCGGATGCAGGAGGATCTGATCATCACGGGGGACGGGACGGCGGTCCAGGTCATCGCCACGTCGCTCACCGAGTCGATCGTGGCACGTGTCAAGATCGCCACTTACAGCGCGCTGCTCTTCGTCCTTCCGACAGTTGGCTTCTATCAGGCCTTCTCCTTCATCAATCCTGGGCTTCGCGCAAGGGAAAGACGTATCGTGTTCGCTACGGTGGTCCCAGTGTTTGTCATGTTCGCGGCAGGAGCCGTGTTCGCGTACAAGGTCCTTCTCCCCGTGATGATCTCCTTCCTTGTCGGATTCACCCTGGACATGGGAGTGCAGCCCTATCTTGCGGTGGACACGACGATATCCTTCATCTTCGCGACCATGCTCCTGATGGGATTCATGTTCGAGCTCCCCGTGATGTGCGCTCTCCTCTCCTGGCTGGGTGTGCTCCCGCCAAGTCTCCTCACCTACTACCGACGACATATCTACCTGATCATCTTCATCGTGGCGGGAGTTGTCACTCCCGATCCGACCTTCGTCAGCCAGTTCGTACTTGCCATCCCCATGGTGATCCTGTTCGAGATGGGTGTCGTGGTAGCCCGTCTCATGTGGAGAGGTGAATGAATGGAGCCGATGGTGCGAGTGGACGAGGTCTCCAAGAGCTTCGATGATATCGAGGCCGTGAGCGCTCTTACTTTTTCCATCAAGCCCGGTGAAGTGTTGGGTCTACTTGGTCCCAACGGTGCAGGGAAGACCACGACCATCCGCATGCTCAACGGGATCCTCCTTCCCGATCATGGTGAGATCGAGGTGTTCGGGGAGTCACTCCACGAGAATCCCGCCATCAGAGCACGCATCGGCTATCTCCCCGAAGAACGTGGTATCTATCCGAAGATGCGAGTGCGGGACGCCATGGTGTTCTTCGCCGCGTTGAACGGTGTACCTCGGCATATTGCCCGCGAGCGGGCTGATGAACTTCTGGAGCACTTCGAGATTAATTCTGCTCTCAAGGTAGAGGCGCTGTCCAAAGGGAACCGTTCTAAGCTCCTAATGGCCATCACTATCATCCACGACCCCGAGCTCCTCGTCCTTGACGAGCCTTTCTCGGGTCTAGATCCCGTGGGTGTCAGGGCCATGCGGGACATCATCCTTGAGAAGAAGCGCGCGGGTGCGTCGATTGTGCTCTCCACACATCAGATGACGGATGCCGAGATGCTCTGCGATCGGATCTGCCTCATCAACAAGGGAAGACGCGTCGTCTATGGTCCTCTCAGCGAGGTTCGCAAGGCTTTCGGGAAGCGATGTATCGAGGTCGAGGGGGAGGGCGAAATGGATTCGCTGAGCGAGCTGGGATATGAGTACGAGGTCGTTGGCAACACAGCCCGTGTGTACGGGGCAGACCAGCAGTCAGTGCTCTCCCACCTTCTGGAGCGACAGGTGAAGCTCACCTCGTTCAGTGTGTCCGAGGCACCGCTCGAGAAGATATTCCTGGACGTTGTAGGTGATAGCAATGCTGCGTCCGACGATTGAGGTGGCACGGCGGGAGTTCTGGGAAAACGTCAAACGACCGGGCTACATTATCATCACGCTCATCTATCCCCTCTTCCTGTTCTCCATGCTCCTCCTCCCATCGCAGCTCATGGAGCGGTTCGCCACAGAGGCCACGATCGGTGTTGTGGACGAGGTCGGCGGGCTCTTCGGTACACTGAGGAAGGCCGCATCACGGATGGACGTAGTCCCCTTCAATAACACGAAAGAAGCGGACGCTGCGCTCGATGGTCAGAAGGTACGGGGGTACCTGATAATCCACAACATCTCAACAGGCACGTACGTCACCTCCTCACAGAACCCAGCAGAGCTCTTCAACGTCCGAGCTGCGTTCGAGGCGATCGTCCTGTCCCGGCGATTGAGGAACGAGGGACTGGACTCCGCTGCTCAGGCAAGGGTATTGGCCCGGGTGTCCTTCAGCCATAATGTGAAATCGGAGACGGGCGTTAAAGAGGGCAACATACTCACCTTCTTGATAGCTTACATGATCCCCATCCTTTTCATCGTGCCCCTCTTCCTTACCGGACAGTATCTGGTCCAGAGCGTAGCTGAGGAGAAGGAGAACCGTGTCGTAGAGCTCATCCTATCTTCACCCATATCACCCTCATCCTTGCTCATGGGAAAAGTGTTCGGACTGTGCCTTCT
>JASMDC010000077.1 GCA_030753015.1 Candidatus Undinarchaeales archaeon
CGACCGCCATGAACAGACCGACCATGAGGAGAGTCTTGGCGACGGGGATATCGATATCCCCCTCCTTATCTTTTTGCCGCTTCTTATGCGTCACTCTCCCCATGGTAGTCGTCCACCTGTCCTCTAAGCGACCTTGGCGAGTTCCTTGTCGATGACGTCCTTGAATACCGCGAACGGCTGGGCACCGCTGATCGAGAACCCGTTCACAAAGAACGCCGGGGTTCCGGACACACCGTACTCCTGTCCGTCCTCGAGGTCCTTTTGAACCTCTTGGTTGTACTTGCCGCTGTCCACACAGTCGTTGAACGTCGCTGTGTCCAGTCCAAGATCCGCTGCATAGCCCTTGAGCGTAGCATCGGAGACGTCCTGCTGGTTGGCGAATACCTTGTCATGGAATTCCCAGAACTTCCCTTGATCATTGGCGCATCCGGCTGCAGAGTGAGCGTTCCGGGCCTGCGGATGTAGCTGGTCCAGGGGGAAGTCCCTTAACACGATCCGCACCTTGTCTGGGTACTCCTCCATGATCTGTTCCAGTGTTGGTAGGACACGTTGACAGAATGGGCACTGGAAGTCCGTGAACTCGATAATGGTCACTGGAGCGTCCTCGGGACCCATGAAGGGATCATCGTCCACGCCCGGCGGTTGCAGGTACTTACCGGCACCGACCGCACCGGGGCTGACGACCCAGAGATCGCCTTTCTTGGTCAGCACTTGGGCGACCTTATCGTAGTTACCCGCTTGCTGCACGCTCGAATCGAAGATGTACGCAGGAACGGCCTTTATATCGAGGTCCTCTATCATCTTCTTCCCCTCTGCAGAGGAGATATCTACATTGGTGACCTGGACCGTGGGGAAGAGCTGCGTACGGAAGACACCGATGAGCTCGGAAGGATCACAGGCGTCACAGGTCTCGTCGTTCAGGACCGTGAGCTTCACGACCGGATCGTTGTCGCTCGCCCGCTCGCCGGTGAGGATCAACTCGATGACCTCTTCGAAGGCCGGGTAGGGCTGTGCTCCGGAGATCATCTCCTCCATGGGCCGTCCGTTCGCGTCCGTTCCCTGGATGAAGAAGCCCGGTGTACCGCTGATGCCCTTGGCCTGTCCTTCCGCCATGTCGTCCCTGACGAGCTGTGCCTTCTCATCCGAGTCCAGGCAGCTGTTGAATGTCCCGGTATCGAGGCCCAGGTCCGCAGCAAATCCCTTGAGGGATGATACCCCAAGGTTGTTCTGATTGTCGAAGAGTATGTCATGGTACTCCCAGAACTTGCCCTGGTCACGAGCACATTCCGACGCCTCTGCGGCCTTCTGGGCGTTCTCATGGAAGCCCAGCGGGAAGTGCTTGAAGATGACATTGACCTTGTCACCGTAGGTGGCCTTGATCTGTTCGATGGTCGGTACGACCCGTGAACAGAACGGGCACTGGAAGTCGCTATACTCCACAATGGTGACCTTAGCTGTCCCGGAGGGGGCCGAGGGCCTCGGAGTGGCTGTGGGCGCTTTCGTCGGTGCCGCCGTGGGCGCCGCTGTCGGTTTGGGGGTCGCCTTCGGGGGGGTGCTCCCACCGGTCTCTTTCTGGATGATCGTGTCGACTGCCGACCCTTGGACTCCCATAAGCGCTAGACTCTGCTTTACGTCCTGTGCCGGGACACCACGTGCGAGCTGGTATTGCACGAAAGCCTCTACATTCTTGGCAGGGATCCCTTCTGCAGACGGTGCAGTGCCGGTGGCACCGACTCTTATACTGCCCATGGACAGTCCCACCGCCGCGATGACCATCACGGCGGCCAGCACCATCGCTGCGACCATCCAGGCGTTCGCTCCGTTCTCTGCGCTCTCCAAGCGGTCCTCGATCTCGTCGATCTCATCCTCGAGCTCTGTGAACCGACGGTTCATCTCGACAATGCCTTCGTCCACTTCCTCGAGGCGCTCTTTCACAATCTTAAGAGATCCTCCGGAAGATCTCGCTTTTCCAGGCCGTGCGGCCAACTTCTTCTCAGCCATTGATCGTTCACCTTGTAACCGGGGCCACTCTGAGAGCCCCTCGATCCATTGAATATGAAACCCTTTATAATCTAATCCGTGAAACCAGTTTCAAATCCATGAAATCGTGCTTGTGCGAGAATACCGAAAGATGGATAAACCCATCGGGTCCTAGCGTGGAACGATGGACATAGGACGGCTCCTTTTCCGCATCGGAATTATCCTCCTCATCGTGTCGGCCATCAACATCGTCCTTATCAAGAACTTCACAGACATGGTGCAAGAGAGTCGGAAAGAAGCCTGTGCTCTGGCCTGTGCGGCAGGTAGCTGCCCCGACGATATGGTGGACGGGGTGAATATGGCGGAGACTCCCCTCACACCCATCGGCATCTCACGGCGCATCCTCTCTTGCAGTGACCAAGACCACGACCTCGGTACTCCCATCGAGACCTACGTCAGTATCATTACGGCCTGCATCTCCGCACTGGTGGGCATCATGATGATCGAAATCTCCCGCAGGCTCAGCTCTGAAGGCGTGGACGTGGCTAAGAAGATGGAACACATACTCGACACCCTTGAGGGCGAGGAACGTGAGGTGTACCGGCTCGTCACCGAGGCAGACGGTTCGATCATGCAGAGTGACATCGTCAATAACACGAGTCTCACAAAGGTCAAGGTGACCCGTCTCCTCGACAAGCTCGAGGGCAAGGGGCTCGTTGAACGGCGTAGGCGGGGCATGGGGAACCTCGTTGTGCTCAAGCACTAGACCGCCTCAGTTGCCCCTATGAAACCAGTTTCGCGGATTAGTTTATAAAGGGTTTCATGTTCCTATCGGTAGATGGATATATTCGGGCTTGCTATCAGGAACCTGGTCCGGCGCAGGAGCCGAACCCTCTTCCTCGTTCTGGGCATAGCTGTCAGCATCGCCACCGTGGTTGCCATGTTCGCGATCACGGCCTCGATGGAAGGGAAGGTTAACAGCGAGCTTGAGCGCTTTGGTGCCAATATTGTCGTCGTTCCGCGAAGCCAATCCATCAACCTCCAGTTCGGTGGTTTCGGGATGGGAGGTGTCTCCTTTGGATCCACCGATATCGATGCCGAATCGTTCGACCTCATCCACACGATCAAGAACAACGAGAACCTCGCCCACATCGCTCCGAAGGTCTTTGGTATAATCGAGGGGAAGACCGAGAATGAGCCAGTTATCATCGCGGGCGTGAACTTCACAGAAGAACCGTCCGTGAAGGCGTGGTGGAACGTGAACGGCACGCTGCCTGAAGCGGAGCACGAGGCGCTCGTCGGGGCCGATGCAGCCGAGCTGTTCGGACTCGTTCCGGGGAGTACCATATCACTGAAGGGTCAAGAATTCACGGTCTCAGGCGTTCTCCAGTCCTCGGGTTCCACCGACGATAGCATAGTGTTCCTCCACCTGCCCATAGCCCAGGAGCTCCTGGACAAGCAGGGCGTGTACACCATGGTGGACGTCCGGGCGCTGTGCAACACATGCCCCATTGACGAGATCACCAGACAGATCATGGAGGCAGTACCGGATGTGAAGGCGACACCTGTCAAACAGGTCGCTTCTGCCGAGATGGCGATCCTTAGCAGCGTACGTAACTTCTCGATGCTCATATCGTCAGTCATCATCCTCCTCAGCGTGCTGGGACTGGCGGGCCTCGTCCTCTCATCTGTGAACGAGCGCACCCGTGAGATTGGAGTACTGATGTCGCTGGGATTCAAGGAGGGACAGATCGCCCGGCTCATCATCTACGAGACGGCTCTCATGGGCTTCGTCGGCGGTATCTTGGGGTTCGTCCTGGGTGTCGGTATCGCGGTACCTGTGGGCCCCTCCATCGTCGGGACCCCTATCATCCCCTCAGTCACATTCCTCCCCATCGCCATCGCCCTCTCCCTCTCGATCACGCTGATCTCGTCGATATATCCCGCCCATCAGGCTGCGCACCTGCACCCATCGGACGCGCTGAGGGCATTGTGAGGTTATTTGATATGGTATTCATCGATGTCAAGGGAGCGCGCAAGGAGTTCAACATTGGTGTTTCGATCATCGCCCTCAAGGACGTGACATTCTCCGTCGAACAGGGCGAGTTCGTCGGCATCATGGGACCCAGCGGGAGCGGTAAGAGCACCCTGCTCAACATCGTGGGCGGTCTCGAGCAGCTGGACGGTGGTGCCGTGACCGTGGACGATATGGACATATATGATACGACGTCCGCGACACTGGCGAACTACCGCAGGGAGTACGTGGGGTTCATCTTCCAGCAGTTCCACCTGATACCCACCCTCACTGCCGTCGAGAACGTATGCCTCCCCCTCATGCTCTCCGGCCTCCCCGGGGACGAACAGCTCGAGCGTGCGCGCGAGGTGCTCGATTGGGTGGGGCTCAAGGGATTGGAGGACCGCCTCCCCCATCAGCTCTCCGGTGGAGAGCAACCACGCGTGGCCATCGCACGCGCAACGGTCAATGAACCGCTCATCCTCCTAGCCGACGAGCCCACGGGGAACCTGGACTCGACAACGGGCGAGGAGATTATGAAGCTGCTCCGGCGGCTCAACGATAAAGGAACGACGATCCTCTTCGTGACCCATGACCAGCGTCTGGGGGCCGAGGCGGACCGCATTGTCAGGATCAAGGACGGTGTTGCACATGAGTAAAAGACGGAACAAGCGACGTAAGAATGCAGAACAGGACGACCTCCTCCAGAAGAAGCGAGATCGGCTCCACGGGAGCCCTCGACCGAGCTCCATGAACAAGTGGATCGCACCAGCGGCCCTATTGCTGGGTGTACTGGCCGTAGCGGCGTACGCCTTCTCCGGGGGGAACGATTCCCCTGCAATGGTCATCCTTCCCGCGGACGCGCCCCTCCCCGAGGGTGCCACGTCGACCGCGCTGGAAGCGGCCGAGGCGCCCGATACAGCGGGACCGACTGCCGAGGTAGAGAAAGCATATGTCTACGAACCACAGAAAGTCTCCTATTCCGGAAAGACCGTGTCCTTCAGCGAAATCGAACTGAGCGATGCTGGCGAGTACATCGAGATCCCGCTCGAGGACATCCTCGAAAAGAAGCTCGTGCGGTTCAACTACCAAGGGAATAAGCTCGTCCGCATGCTCGCATACGTGGCTCCTTCCGGCCGTATCGTGACCTCAGTGCGGGTGTGCGAGCCGTG
>JASMDC010000078.1 GCA_030753015.1 Candidatus Undinarchaeales archaeon
CATGCGCCTGGGGGTGGCACGAAGAAGTGAGAGGACAATCATCGTTTTTCTCAGTTTGCTACGCGGGAAGTGCCGCCGAGCTTAACAAATACGTTTTTTAAACATATTTCAATGCACTTCACGTCCAGATTGAATTCATAGAACCCGCGTTTGACAGCTCATTCTATCTTGGGATACATAAGCGAAGACTACCATCTGCCCTGAATTAAAACTCACATTAAACCTTCCCGGCTTCGACATTACATGAGCACTCCGTGAAAAATCGCTGATAACAGGCACATCACGAAGCTTTTGGATCAAGTAACCGAGGGAAAACGTCTTCTTGAATGGTTTGATAGAGATGACTGAAAAACCTGAGTTCTCAAGGAGCTGTCGTATTGTACGTGGCTCGAAGTAATAGTAATGCATCTGTTCAACGAGCCACCACCGGTCGCGGAGAAGATGACTCCAAAAACTCTCGATGTTCGGAATGTTGATAACAATAATACCCCCCGGTCTCAGTATCCGGGACGCCTTACGAAGTGTTGCACTTGGATCCTCGATATGCTCGAGTGTTTCCCATAGGACGACGAGATCGAATGTATCATCAGGAAATGAGGTATCTTCAAAGGTCCCGAGAAAGACGTTCTCTCGTAGCGGCGCCTCGATCATATCCACTGCCCAGCGTGATGGTTCTACACCGGAAGCAATCCAGCCATGTTCTGACGCCACACGGAGTAGTGTGCCTGTGGCGCATCCGATATCTAATAGTTTACGAGCCCCACTGTTGTGAGGAAAGTGATCTGATTCAATAGATGACAGAAGCTGTTTGAAAATTTGGGTGCGTGACTCATTTTCCGAGTGGTATTCTGGGTCCGATAATTCTCTATAGGCACGTTGTCCATCATGTGGAAGTTCCTCTAGAAATACGAGACCACACACGTTGCATTTAACGATTGTACCGTGCCGCGCCCGCCCAATCGGTTCAGATATTCGGTACTCAATCGTCCTATGGGTCTGTTGACCCCGCTCTCGATAGAGAATCGATTGCTCCGTGGAACCACATAGGATACATGCTCTTCCCGACGCCATCCTCTAAGCCACTCTAGCGTGAACGGCCTGTCCCCCCAGTGTCTGGATGTAGCCGGTGAGCTCTTCGACCGCCTGACTCTTGACCTCGATAATGGTGTTGAGATTCCTACTGAAGGGATATCCCTGGAATCCGCCAGTGAGAAAGAGACCGCCCACTTCAGTAGGATTCGTGGGCATCATTCCCCGATACCCTACAACTAACTGGGGAGTTGCGAACTCATCCTTGGTAAGGTCACGCCAGATGACATCGTCATCGGACAGGAAGATAAGGTGGTCGTATTTCTCGTTGTGATACATCTTGCGGTCGTGGTCCGAGCAGAGCCCCCCGACATGCTCCTCCCTTTCGAGGAGCGGGGGAGCGAAGCCCGCATCTGTCAAGAGATATGCGGTATGAAGGCCGGCTACGCCGCCACCAATGACCACGATCCAAGCATCCGTCAACATGGTCCTATTCTCTCTCGAATCGAATAATTACGGACGGAGGTCATCCGATAGAAAATCCTGATCTGGATCTCGAAAAGGAAGCCGAAGCAGATGAAGAGGACACCGATTGTCATCAACAGGATGGATATGAACTGGATCGGTCCAATAAACACGACCTCAGCGAGAACGAAGAAGACATACATCTGGTGAATTAGTTTGAGAGTTCCAGCAAGGAAACCCACGATAGTTAGTGAGAATCCCAGCCGACCGAAGAGGTGGAGGGGGCGGCTCGAGAACGTTGACCAGAATGTAATATACAACAGATCCAGAAATCCATTGATAAGTCGATAGAGCCCATATTTCGTCACACCAAGCTGCCGTGGCCGGTGGTTCACCTCTACTTCGGCAACGCGATAGCCGCGAGAATGAAGGATGGCCGGTATAAAGCGATGCATCTCACCATAGAGTTCAAGGGACTCAATAGCATCGTGCGAATATCCCTTGAGAGTGCATCCTGAATCATGAATATCCAGACCTGTCAACCTTGAGTGGAGCCAATTGGAGAGACGGGAGGGGACACGCTTCGAGAGGAATGGATCCCTCCGGTCACGGCGCCATCCGCTGACGACATCGAATCCCTCGCTAAGCTTCGACAGGATCTTGGGGATATCTTCAGGATTATTCTGCAGGTCGGCATCAAGGGTTATGACGATATCCCCCCGTGCCTCCTTGAAACCCGCATCCATTGCCGCGCTCTGTCCGAAGTTAGTCCTGAAGATGAGGGCACGAACGCGGGGGTCTTTACAGGCAAGCTCGTTGAGCACGTCCCGGGACCCATCCACGCTTCCGTCATCCACGAACACAATCTCGTACGAGTGTCCGATCCCCTTCAAAACATCGGTCAGTTCGGTGTAGAGCAGAGGGATATTCTCTGCTTCGTTGAAGGCGGGAACGACAATTGAGAGTTCTACCATCCTCTGACCGCAGATGATTATATCCCTTGTTTTTTAACTTTTACAATTCTCCCGCCTCAAGGAGTTAGGATTTGTGCGGCGTCTGTGGCTTCACTTGGGATGATCGTGAGCTCGTTGAGAGAATGGCCTCGGCCCTCACCCACCGTGGTCCTGATGATTTTGGCGTCTACATCGATGATAATATTTCTCTCGGACATCGAAGGTTGTCCATCATCGATCTCAAGGGCGGGCGTCAACCCATCACCAACGAGGATGGGAGCGTTGTCGTCTGCTTGAACGGCGAGATCTATAACTTCAGGTCCATCAGGGATGAGCTTGAGCGTCTGGGGCACTCATTCTCCACGGAATCCGATACGGAGGTGCTCGCCCACGGGTATGAGGAGTATGGGATCGATCTACCAAGAAGGCTCAACGGCATGTTCGCTTTCTCGGTGTGGGACGCGAAAGCACAAGAACTCTTTCTTGCTCGCGACCGTTTGGGGATTAAGCCGCTCTATTACTGTGTCGATGGATACCGGTCCTTGTTCGCGTCTGAGATCAAGGCCCTGTTACAGCATGAAGATATCGGCCGCAACGTGAACACCAAGGCGCTAACACATTTCATGACGTTCCGCTACGTCCCCCTCACGGAGACAATGTTCTCCGGTGTCCACGAGGTGCCTCCCGGGCAGTACCTTATCCTGAAAGGGGGCATAATCAAGGACAAAGGCCGCTATTGGAACCCCCGTGATGCCTTTGTCACGTCGCATGACGCGCTTCCTGCAATCGTGAAGAACGTACAACGACTCCTTACCGATGCCGTCAAGCTCAGATTGATGAGCGAAGTGCCCCTCGGTGCGTACCTCTCCGGCGGGCTCGATTCATCAATACTCGTCGGGCTCATGAGCGGGATGCTGGACGAACCGGTTAGGACGTTCGCCGTGGGATTCGAGGCAGAGGAGCCCATCAACGAGAGCCGTTTCGCCCAGATAGTCGCTGACCGGTTCGACACGGACCACCGTGTTCTGGTCGCAGAGCCAGACGCCTTCAATCTCCTGCCAACGGCCATCTGGCATCTCGATGATCCCGTGTCCGATCCGACAATGCTTGCCCAGTACCTTATCTCAGAACTGACTAAAGACCATGTGACAGTGATTCTCACCGGAGAGGGCGCCGATGAGCTCTTTGGCGGGTACATGCAGTACAAGGTCATGTGTCTTGGTGACCGGTATCTGCGACGGATTCCATCGGTTCTCCGAAGGAGCATCATTCCCCGCATTATCTCCGCGACTCCCGATGCGCTCCTCGACAGGTTCTTTCAGTACTCGTCCACCCTCGGTGAGAAGGGTCGTGAGCGCTTCCTGCAGTACCTCGATACCGTCGAAGACCGAACGACGAGCTTCGTCAAGCTCCGCACCTTCTTTTCAGATGAAGAGAAGGGCGCCCTTTTCTCGAAGGGACTCCATGATACTGAAACCGCTCAAGAGGACTACATCCCCCTCATTCACCCCCACTTCAATACACAAGCCTCCGGTTCGGTCCTCGACCAGCAGATACTCATCGATCTTGAACGGAGGTTGCCCTATTTCCTTCTCCATAAGATTGATGCAATGATGATGGCCCACGCCTTGGAAGGGCGCGTCCCGTTCCTCGACCACAACCTCGTCGAATACTCATTCCGGATTCCACCAGGACTCAAACTCTACGGTACGACCGAGAAATACATACTTCGAAAGGCGTTCTCGGACCTGCTTCCACCAGAGATCACAACACGGAAAAAGCAGCCGTTCATCGTCCCCATGGATTCATGGGTGCGAGAGAGCTTGGGAGAGGCCATCCCTCACATCATCGAGTCATCACCAGTCTGTAATGGTCTGTACTTCAACAGGAATGCCGTCGATGCGATGGTCTCCGGTTTCGAACGTTCTCGTCTGTATTACGCCCGTCAGCTGTGGAGTGTGCTCTCGTTCGCAGTATGGCATCGGCTTTACATAGAAATAGGCGACGTGACATCGCCACATCTCGAGCTTGAGCGCTTGTTCCCGTGATACGGTTCTTGCAGGAAACGAGAATTGGTAGATCTCTCGAATCAGGAGGCAGAATCATCGAGAACGGTCATTGAAGGGCATCCCTCGCCAGGACAGAGCGGTATGAAGACTCTCACAGCCCTGCTATCGAAGATACGGTCCGTAGAGCCGCGGTCCCATTGCTCGAGCTTCGTTCCCTGCAGGACGAGGATGACGTCACCCGACCGCGGCCCAATGCGCCTCTCAAGGATAGCCAGTGATGTCCGGGCGTCGTCAGGGAGGTGGCGGAATGCACTGAAGTAGTCGAAATCTGGGACTATTGTAGATGCCGACAGATTATCGTTTACCCACTGGTAGCTCGGGTACGACTTCACGAACGGATTGGTCCCGTGCATGTAGGCCTCTCCGAAGAGGGTTTGGATGAAAACCAATATGAGAAACAAACTAATTATATTCCGGAAGCGCGAGATGGTCGTAATGCCCTTTGCGAAGACGACGAGCGCGAAGAGGGACCAGTAATCCGGCGTCCTTCCAAGGATGCTGCCCTGAAACGCCCCAACGCCCAAGCCAGCCAGCAAGAGAGAAAGCGGGGCGAATAACAGCGGGTGGTCGCTCCTCGATAGGAGCAAGACGATGGTGGTAGAGAAATAAAGG
>JASMDC010000079.1 GCA_030753015.1 Candidatus Undinarchaeales archaeon
CGTCACGGCCGAGGGGCCCGGGACCGCTCTCACCACCACGCTCTCATCGCTCACCGTGGGCGACGATACCGCTCACACGAGCTGCCAGCTGAGCGGCTCGGTCTGGTACTGTCCCGTCACGCTCGCCAACTCGAACGGTGCCATGGTGGCCACTCCGAGCAAGAACGGGTACGTGCAGAAGGACTACGCTCTGGGCACACCCACCAACCGCGGGTCCAACACTGCGTCCCAGGTGTCCTCGACCGTCAGCAGCGTCCAGTTCGCGTACAAGATCACATCGGTCACGACCCAGGTGCTCGCTGCGTCCCTCGCCACCGCCCTCGCCACCCTCAGTGTGGGTGACGACACCGCTAAGACCACCTGCTCGATCAGCGGATCCACCTGGTACTGTCCCGTCCTTCTCACCAACAGCGACGGCACCATGGTGGCCGTCCCCACCCTCGACGGTTACGTGCAGAAGGACTATGGCCTGGGCACACCTACGAACAGGGGGGCCAACACCGCATCACAGGTCTCATCGGCCCTCACCGGCATCGAGTACGCCTACACGATCACTGGGATCGCCACCGAGGGTCCGGGCAACGCTATCATTACATCGGTCTCCTCGCTCGCCGTGGGCGACGACACCGGGCAGGACTCCTGTGCCAGGAGCGGATCCACCTGGTACTGCCCGACAACGACAGCCAACTCCAACGGTGCACTCGTGGCCGTCCCGACGCTCGACGGCTACGTGCAGAAGTCGTACGCTCTAGGCACGCAGACCAACCGCGGATCTAACACGGCCTCTCAGGTCTCGTCCACAGTTTCGGGGATCCAGTACGCCTACAAGATCAACGGTGTCACCTCCGAGGGGCCTGCGAACGACCTCACCGGCACGCTCTCGTCGCTCACCATGGGCGACACCACAGGCGAGGATTCCTGCGAGCTCAACGGGGGTGCGTGGTATTGTCCCGTGAGGCTGACGTACAGCGACCAGACGCTGGTAGCGACGCCCACCAAGGACGGGTACGTCCAGAAGGACTACAATCTAGGGACGCAGACAAACCGCGGGGCGCACACCACCGGACAGGTCTCATCGACCGTTAGCAGTGTGCAATTCGCTTACAGGATCACGTCCGTATCTACCGAGGGACCTGCCAACGCGCTCACCACGTCCCTCTCCGCCCTCACCGTGGGCGACACTACGGGCGAGAACACATGCCAGCTCAACTCGGGGACGTGGTACTGCCCCGTCGTGCTCGCCAACAGTAACCAGGTCTTGGTCGCGACACCCACCAAGGACGGGTACGTAGAGAAGGACTACTCGCTGGCCACGCCGACAACGCGCGGTTCGCACTCGGCATCCCAGGTATCCTCAGCCGTAAACAGCATACAGTTCGCATACAGGATAACCGGACTCACCAGCGAGGGACCCGCCAACGACCTCACAGGATCGCTCTCGTCCCTCACCGTCGGCGACGCGACCGGCGAGGAAACATGTCAGCTCAACTCGGGGACATGGTACTGCCCCGTGCGCTTGACCTACAGCGATCAGACGCTGGTAGCGACACCGACCAAGGACGGCTATGTCGAGCAGGACTACAACCTCGGTACGCAGACGAACCGTGGTGCAAACACAGTAGCACAGGTCTCGTCCACCGTGTCTGGATTGAAGTTCGCCTACAAGATCACCGGAGTCACCAGCGAGGGGCCTGGAACAGACCTCACAGGATCGCTCTCCGCTCTCACCATGGGCGATGCCACCGGCGAGGACACATGCCAGCTCAACTCGGGGACGTGGTACTGCCCCGTCCGGCTGACGTACAGCGACCAGACGCTGGTAGCGACGCCCACCAAGGACGGGTATGTGCAGAAGGACTACAATCTCGGGACGCAGACAAACCGCGGGGCGCACACCACTGGACAGGTCTCATCGACCGTCAGCGGTGTGCAGTTCG
The DNA here is from genome assembly GCA_030753015.1 of Candidatus Undinarchaeales archaeon. Taxonomy (GTDB): domain Archaea; phylum SpSt-1190; class SpSt-1190; order JASMDC01; family JASMDC01; genus JASMDC01. The sequence goes on from JASMDC010000079.1 coordinate 1,938, forward strand.
GCTATAAGGTCACCGGTGTAGCCAGTGAGGGCCCCACCAACGACCTTACAGGATCGCTCTCGGCGCTCACCGTGGGCGACGGGACAGGAAAGGACACTTGCACGCTCAACAGCGGTTCGTGGTATTGTCCGGTCCGTACTTCGTACTCGGACCAGACGCCGATATCGGCCAGGCCCACCAAGGACGGCTACGTCCAGGCTGACTACGACCTTGCTGCCCAGACCACCAGGTCATCCAACACCGCGGTACAAGTGGCCACCACTGTAGCCAGCGTCAGATTCGGCTACAAGGTCACGGGCGTAACCACCGAAACCTTGGGCTCCGCCATCACCGGCTCGCTCTCCTCGCTCACCGTGGGCGACGCATCTGGTCAGGATACCTGTCAACTCTATTCCGGTGCATGGTACTGCCCCGTCCGGCTGACGTACAGCGACCAGACGCTCGTGAGTACGCCGACGCTCGACGGGTACGTGCGCAAGAGCACCTACCAGCTAACCGCGGGCATTAAGCGTACCGGTCAGGATAGTGCGCAGGTGAGCGACACAATCACTGGGATGGAGTACGCCTACAAGATCGCCGGCATCACCAGTGAGGGGCCCGCCAACACGCTCACCTCATCGGTCACCGTGCTCACCGTGGGTGACGACACCGGACAGACGACATGCACACGCAGCGGCTCGACCTGGTTCTGCCCCGTCATCCTCGCCAACTCGAACGGTGCCCTGGAAGGCACACCGACGCTCAACGGCTACGTCAAGCAGTCCTACGGCCTCACCGTCGCCAGCACGCGCGGCTCCCACGACACCGCGCAGGTCGCCGATACCATCGCGAGCGTGCAGTTCGGCTACAAGGTCACCGGCGTCAGCACAGAAGGCCCCGGTACGGCCCTCACCGGCTCGCTCTCGACGCTCACCCTGGGCGACTCGACCGGGAAGACGACATGCCAGCTCAACGGCGGTGCATGGTACTGTCCTGTCGTGACCGCGAACAGCGACCAGACGCCGCTTGCGGTGCTTCCTACCAAGGACGGGTACGTCCAGAAGGACTATTCTATAGGCACCCAGACGGCCCGGTCCGTCGACACGGCCGCTCAGGTATCCACCACGGTGTCCGGGATACAGTTCGCCTACAAGGTCACCGGCGTCACCAGCGAAGGGCCCGCAAACGACCTCACCGGGATCCTATCGGCGCTCACCGTCGGTGACGCCACAGGCCAGAACGCCTGCACCCTCAACAGCGGCGCATGGTACTGCCCCGTCATGCTGGCGAACAGCGACCAGACGCTTGTGGCGACCCCGACGAAGGACGGCTACGTACGCAAGACCACGTACGCCCTGACCTCGGGCACGACGCGCGGGGCGCACACCACCGGACAGGTCACCGATACCATCACCGGGCTGCAGTTCGCCTACAAGGTCACCGCTATCACCAGCGAGGGGCCCACCAACACGCTCACGACATCGGTGACCGCCCTCACGGTGGGCGACGCCACAGGCCAGACCGCCTGCCAGCTCCACTCGGGGTCATGGTACTGTCCTACGGTCCTTGCAAACAGCGACCAGACGCTCGTCGCCACACCCACCAAGGACGGTTATGTCCAGCAGTCCTATTCCCTCACCTCAGGGACCACCCGTGGTTCGCACGACTCTACGCAAGTGAGCGACACCCTCGCTAGCGTCAAGTTCGCCTACAAGGTTACCTCCGTCGCCACGGAGGGGCCCGCTAACGTCCTCACCAGTACGCTGTCTTCTCTCTCGGTGGGGGACGCGACCGGTCAGAATGCATGCCAGCTCAACGGTGGTGCATGGTATTGCCCCGTCGTGACCGCGAACAGCGACCAGACGCTGGTAGCGACGCCCACCCTCGACGGCTACGTACAGGCGTCGTATGGTCTCACCGCAGGCAACACCAGGGGCGCGAACACGGCAGCCCAGGTAGCCGACACCGTCACTGGCTTGCAGTTCGGCTACAAGGTCACCGGCGTCACTAGCGAGGGGCCCGCCAATGACCTCACGGGATCGCTCTCATCGCTCACTGTGGGCGACGCATCGGGACAGACCGCCTGCCAGCTCCACTCAGGTGCATGGTACTGCCCCGTCGTGACCGCGAACAGCGACCAGACGCTCGTCGCCACTCCCACCAAGGACGGCTACGTGCGCAAGGCCACGTACGCCCTGACCTCGGGCACGACGCGCGGTGCGCACTCGACCGCCCAGGTCGCCGATACCGTCACCGGGATACAGTTCGCCTACAAGGTCACTGGCATCACCACCGAGGGGCCCGCCAGCGACCTCACCGGTTCGCTCACGTCGCTCACGGTCGGTGACGATACGGGACAGAACGCATGCCAGCTCAATTCCGGTGCGTGGTACTGTCCCGTCGTCCTCGCCAACACCAACGGAGCGCTCGTGGCCACGCCGACCAAGGACGGGTATGTCCAGGGCTCCTATGGCCTCACCGTTGCCACTACCCGCGGCTCGCACGACGCTGGGCAGGTTGCCGACACCGTCGTAGGAATCCAGTTCGCTTACAAGGTCACCAGCATCACCACCGAGGGACCGGGCGCAGACCTCACGTCCTCGGTCACCGGTCTGACCGTTGGCGACGACACGGGGAAGGACGCCTGCCTTTTGAACAGCGGTGCATGGTACTGCCCGGTCGTGCTCGCCAACTCCAACGGTGCGCTCAAGGCCCGTCCCGTCAAGGATGGGTACGTGGAGGAGGACCACACCCTCACCGGCGCGTCGACCAGGGGCACTCACGCGACCGCCCGTTCCACCGGTACCGTCGCCGGCGTCCGCTTCTCCTACACGGTCCAGGTCGAGGACCAGCGCACCACTGCGGGCTCTGTGACAGGCGCCACAGTCACCGCCGGGGCCAGCGACGTGGGCTGCACGTTCAATGTGGACCGGTACTACTGCCCGATCACCCTGGCCGATGACACCGGGGCCGATGCGGACGCGGACGCCGCGAAGACCGGGTACGTCACCACCCACTGGGACGCCGCCCTCGCCGCCGGCCGCACACAGCACACCGACTCACCTCTTGCGGTCACCGTTACCGACATGCCCTTCGCGCAGAAGCT
>JASMDC010000007.1 GCA_030753015.1 Candidatus Undinarchaeales archaeon
TCAACTGGGTGGTCGACCTGACTGTCGAAGAGGACAAGGGATTGGAGCCGAGAAAAGGTTAGTTATGCAACAAAGCAGATTTCTTCATTGATAAGATCCTCTTCCCGAAGATGATCATGATCGATACTCCTGGGCGAATCGAGAGCTATGTTCAGCGGCCGTTCGGGAGCATACGGAGCAGACGCCGGTTGGTGTTCAACTGGGAAAGGGTCCTCGCAGATGTTGAGATCGCGGCCATCAAGACACTCGGGAAGGATGAGGCCGAAGGTATATTCTACCGAACCGGTAAGGAGCTCGGGCTGCGGTACATGTATTTCGGCGGGAGGGCGGTTCCCTCCTTCCTCGCACCTCGGGTCGTCAGATATCTCTTCAGCACCTGGAAGACCACGGGATTCACCATTGCAGAGAACCTCGAGTTCGATCCTGTCGACAAGAGATTGGTGCTCAATGGAGATGACAATTACATCTGCAGGTTCAGCGGCGGGGGATCCCTTTTCGCAGGATTCGCTGCAGGGATCTTGACATATATCTATGGGATCGAATTCGAGGGAGTTATTACTAAGTGTTCTGGAAGGGGGGATGATGGTTGTGAACTTATCAGTCAGCCCCGGGAGAACGGGGGGATGAGTTATACCTATACGGTCGATGTCGAAGATATCAAACCGGTAAAGGGATATGACGGGAGGAATTTCATCAGCACGACCTCCAAAGAGCGCATCCCTTCGATCACTGACCTTATCAAGCAGAAGAAGGTAGTCCACGACAAGGAAACTTCCCGCTTCTCCTTGGGTGGGGAGTGCATCATCCCCATCGAGGTCGGATTCACGGGGATGCTTCTAAAGAACATCGAAGAACAAGGTGCGGAATTCGATGTCCGTATGGAAATCGTGGACAGCGCTCGCGCTATCGGAAAGGATCAATTCCCTCCTAGAGTACCTGAATCCACGAATCTTGTCAAGCTCCGCTCTATCCTGTCGTCCTTCGGATATGGGCTGCCCTTCATAAGCGTGAAAAAAGACCGCGTTGTCATCGATCTACTCAATCCTCCGTATAGCGGATTCGGTTTCCAATGGAATATTCTCGTGATTCAGGGATTACTCTCCAGTATTCTCGATTCAAGCCTCAATCTGGAAGAAGTGAAAGAGAAGCGTTCGAGCACAGTACTGCACTTCTCAAGATAGGGATATCGCCCTTTCCGTGTGAATAATGGGCTCACGGGAGAACGGCGTGTGCCAGATGGCGCTTGAGATAGAAGCATCGGGTATCGCTGGAGATCTCGGTCAATAGGCTTGGGCTGTACAGGGTGAAGAGAGCCAGGAACGGGATGAGGATCTCGTATTTCGTCGTACTTATCAACGCGATTCCGAGGATGAATGTCACATACAGGAATCTGGAAAGGTCGAGGGCCTTCTTCATCCTGTTCAGGTTTATCCTCGCTATGCATATGGACGTCAGAATGACCAATGCCGCCGAAACGGCCAGGAACAGGTTCGGGAGGTCGAACATGAAGTAGGCGACCGACATAAATACGCATGATATCGCGATGCTCCTTTTCGCATGTGACACGCCCTTGTCCGAGGACTGGACGACGAGGGTTGCGTACTTGTTCCGGGCATCCTTCTCAAAGTCCTTCAGGTTCTTCATATGGATCAGGAACCAGCATGTCATGAAGAAGAAGCTCCCGATCCCCAATGCCTTCGTAAACGGCAATCCTAGGAGCAATGCAGAGGAGAATGCAGGGAGTGCGTGGTGCGTAATGGCGCATATCGTGACGTCCGCCATAAGGACGAAGCGTGAGATCGTATTGTAGATATAGCCGAGAATGGCCCAAACGAGGAACGTCATGAATATCACCTCGTTCCTCAGTGCCAGCACGAACGACACCAGCACAAGCAGGTTGATCGCGTGCTGGTGATATCCGGGGAGGTCGTAATCCCCGTCGAGCTTGGCATTATGGATCGCAACGGCGGCGTATACGAACACCCATGTGCTCCCGAGAAAGAGCAGGTCAAGACTGACTTTGTTGACAAGGGCCGCCACTACGAGGATGGAAGTAAGACCTGTGATAGTGCGAAGTATCCTCATCGATTTCAGAAGCTCTCGAAAGGTTCCCTTCTTTATTCCCACGATAGGTTTCTGTCCCCCCGATCGCGAGCTTCGCCGAATGACCTCGCTCGACATGGAACGGGAAGTTATCTCGGTGATATTTTAATATTTCGGTGAATATATAATCCCATTTTATATTAATGGGATACACGCCACTTTCACACTCGCCCACGAAGCAGCGCCCTGATACGCTCCTCAAGGGGGGTGGATTGATGTACTCGTCTCCATAACGAGATCACTTTCAGACACCAGCTACCTAGGTGTAGGCCCAGCTGTGTCTATACCTGTTTGGACTTGACGGGAACACTCGGACGTGCCGACACGCAGGAAAAGTGATAGAGCCGAGAAAAAAGAAATGATCCGGGAGGAGCGTACCCCTCCCGGTCTATCCGTTCGTGGACCTAATCGAGCTTCTTCTCCTTCCAGGGAGTATCGAGCTTCTCGACCTGGCGGTGCTGGCCGGCGTCGACCTCGGACTCGGGGCCGAGGTACATACCGTCGTGCTCCTTGATCTCCTCGCGGATGGACTGGTGGCCTACCCTGTCGAACGGTGTGCCCTGGACGACTATGTCGTCGAGGCGGATGGCGGGCCCTGCGCACTCGTTGGGCACGCCCTGGCCACCCTTACCACAGGTACCACCGAAGCGCTCGTAGGTGTCGGCGTTGCCGATGGCGCTGATGTTCTTGAGCGCCTTGAGGGTGTTGTCCATGAGGATGGTACCCTTGATCGGCTGGTCGTACTTGATCTCGCCGTCCTCGATCTTGTAGGCCTCCTTGGGCCAGAAGGCGAAGTTGCCGTTGAGCTCGACATAGCCGCCCCAGGAGCCGGTCATGTAGATGCCGTCCTTGACGTCCTTGACCATGCCCTCGGTGTCCTCTCCCTTCTCATTGGGAAGGATCATGGTGTTGGTCATGCGGACCTGGGGCACAGCGTACCAGGCCTCGGCGCGGGCGTTCCCGGTGGACACGAACTCGCGCTTGTCGGCGGCCTCCCACGCGCCCTGGATCTCCTGCTGCTTGGCCATGATCTTGGTCATGGCACCGGTCTGGATCTTCTGGAGCTCCTGGCCGATGGCTTCCTGGAAGCCCTCATCCTGCTGCTTGGTCATCATGTACATGGCCACTTCTTGTTCTGAGGGATCGTCGATGTTATCGTGGTCCTTCATGTAGGTCTTGGCGAAGTCCATCACGGACTCCTGGACCTCCTTCTCGATCTCCTTGGAGAGGTCGAAGGTGGACGAGTCGAAACCCTGTTCGCGCATGAACTCGCCCTTCTGGTTGTGGCCGTAGAGGGCGGCGTCATTGTTGCCCATCAGGTAGTTGGTGAGCACGCCGTCCTTGATGATCTCGGTGCGCTGACTGGGCGTACCCTCATCATCGAACTTGTACGAGCCGCGGGCCTTGCCGGTGAGCACACCCGTCTGGAGGGCGCGGGCGTCGTCGACCACGTTGAGGCCGTCGACACCGACCTTCTCGCCGAGCTTGCCCTTGAGGATGCGGGCGTCGTGGTGCGTGTACATGTCGGCCTCGGTCATGTGACCGAGGGCCTCGTGGATGAACACGCCGGCCATTTCGCCGTCCATGACAACGGTCGTAGCCCCGGAGGTGAACCGCTTGCCGCCGATGACCTTGAGGGCAGCATCGGCAACGTCCTTACCACGCGCGGTGGTGTCCTTCTCCGTGAGGGCCTTTGCCACGAGCTCGTAGCCACCTTCGCCGAGGCCGAAGCTGTCGAAGTTGGTGAAATCGATGGGCGTCTCGTACGCAGGGTCCTGCTTCTGTGCCGTGGCCGAGATACCGGCGTACGGGCGCGGGATGACCTGGGTGATGTTCGAGCCGTTGGTGTCCACGAACCAGCTCTTGCGCTCGGTCTCCTTGTAGATGCCGCGGGTGTTGACGATGCCGTCCTTCATGGCAGCCGTCGAGAGCTCCTCGACGAGATCCTGCTTCTCCTTGGCGGTCACGCTGTCGAAAGGCTGGCTCGTCGGGGCCTCATAGTGGTCCTGCACCTTCGCCTCGTTCTTGAATGCGTAGATCTTATGGGGTACGGATAGATAGACGCCCGACGCTCCGGCAGATACGAAGGCCTTGCTGATGCTCTGGATCGAGTCACCGGACTGGAGGGTCTGCACCGCGTAGGCAGCGAGCTTCTCGAGCCCGTCCTTGGTGGTGTCCTGGGTGATGCCATAGACCTCCCAGGCCATGCCCTCCTGGTCGAAGCCCACCACGTGGGCCCGGGCACCCTTCATCATCGACTCGCCCTTGCCGTTGAGCTCTCCATCGGTCGCGATATAAGTAGAGGAGGCGTTCTCCTCGACCGTGAGGGACAGGTAGATCCCCGCCTCAGCGTACTGGTTCACGACCCCGCTCGCAATCTCTGTCTTGGGGGCCATCTCGCCGTGTACATCATACGCCATCATGAGAACCGGCGGCCCAAGGCGCGGAATATATAGTTTTCCTTTACGCTTTCACGACAGAATCGTAACGATACGGAGGCTGCCGAGCTCAAGAATCGATGGACTGCGACCGTGACACACGGTGTCAGTCCGCTCGGAGCCGGAAAATACGTCCTTTTTTCGGTCAGAAAATAGGCTATCTGAGAAGTGGCTCCGGGAGGGAGCTTACCACTCCCGGAGCTTCCAGCTGTCCTAGATGGTCTTCTCCTTCCAGGGTGTCTTGATCTTGTCCACCTGGCGGTATCCGGCGGCCTCTATCTCGGTCTCGGGGCCGAGGTACATGCCATTGTTGTCCTTGATCTCCTTCCTTATCGCTTGGTGGCCCACCTTGTCGTGGGGAGTGCCCTGGACGACTATGTCGTCGATGCGGATGGCGGGGCCGGAGCACTCGTTGGGCACGCCCTGGCCGCCCTTGCCGCAGGTGCCGCCGAAGCGCTCGTACGACTCACCGTTACCGATGGAGCTGATGTTCTTGAGCGCCTTGAGGGTGTTGTCCATGAGGATTGTGCCCTTGATCGGCTTGTCATACTTGATCTCGCCGTCCTCGATCTTGTAGGCCTCCTTGGGCCAGAAGGCGAAGTTACCGTTGAGCTCGACATAGCCGCCCCAGGAACCGGTCATGTAGATACCGTCCTTGACGTCCTTGACCATGCCCTCGGTGTTGGGGCCTTCCTTGTTGGGGAGGATCATTGTGTTGGTCATGCGGACCTGGGGAACAGCGTACCAGGCCTCGGCGCGGGCGTTGCCCGTAGGGGCGTACTCGTGCTTGTCGGCCTTCTCCCACGCGGCCTGGATATCCTGCGCCTTGGACGCGATCTTGGTCATGAGGCCGGTCTGCGCCTCCTGCATCACCGGAGTGTAGGCCTTGATGAACGCCTCGTCAGTCTTCCCGTGATCGTTTATGTAGGCGAGCACCGCCTCCTCAGTGGGATCCTTGATGCCCTCGTTCTCCTCCATGTAGGTGCGGGCGAAGTCCTTCGTGGTCTTGTTGATCGCGTCGGCGATCTCCTTGGCGAGGTCGAAGCTCTCACCATCACCCATGCCGTTCTCCTTGACGTACTTGGCGAACTCCTTCTTGGCGTAGATGGATGCCTCGTTGTTGCCCATGAGGAAGTTGGTGAGCACTCCGTCCTTGATGAGCTCGGTGCGCTGCGAGGGAGTGCCCTCATCATCGTACTTGAATGAGCCACGGGCCTTACCAGAGAGCACGCTGCGCTCGAGCGCGCGGCCATCATCGACCACGTTGAGGCCGTCGACGGCGATCTGCTCGCCGAGCTTACCCTTGAGGATGCGCGAGTCGTGCTGGGTGTAGTGGTCGGCCTCTGTCATGTGGCCGAGGGCCTCGTGGATGAATACGCCGGCCATCTGGCCGTCCATGACCACGGTGGTGGCGCCGGAGTCGTACCGCTCGCCGTTGATGACCTTGAGGGCCGTTTCGGCAACCTCCTTCCCGCGGGCGGTCGCGTCCTTCTCCGCAAGCGCCTTGGCCACGAGCTCGTAGCCGCCGGAGCCGAGACCGAAGGAGTCGAAGTTGGTGAAGTCGACGGGGTCCTCGTACGCGGGATCGTCCTTCTGTGCCGTGGCCGAGATACCGGCGTACGGGCGCGGGATGATCTGGGTGATGCGCGAGCCGTTGGAGTCGGCGAACCAGCTCTTGCGCTCGGTCTCCGCGTAGATGCCACGGGACTTGACGATGCCGTCCTGCATGGCACTTTTTGAGAGCCCCTCCACGAGCTCCTGCTTCTCCTTGGCGGACACGGAGTCGAATGACTTGCTGGCTTTTGCCTCGTAGTGGTCCTCCACCTTTGTGGTGTTCTCGTAGGCGAGGATCTTGCGGGGGATCGAGAGGTAGACGCCAGAAGCTGCGCCGGAGACGAGGTTGGAGCTGATGTTCCTGATGGAGTCGGGGGAGCTGATGTTCTTGACGGCGTAATCGGCGAGCTTCTCCAGACCATCCTTGGTGGTATCCTGGGTGATACCGTAGGCCTCCCACGACATACCGGTCTGGTCCTGAGCCACGACATGCACACGGGCACCTTTCATGAGGGAGTCGCCCTTACCGTTGAGCTCACCATCGGCGGCCACGTAGGTCGACGATGCGTTCTCCTCGATGGTCAGCGACAGATAGACGCCCATCTCAGCGTACTGGTCGGCGATCTTGCCGACAGCCTCCATCTTGGGCGCCATGTCACCGTGGATCTCATATACCATCATATTCACTCCATCATGTCGCATGTCGAGCAGTCGCCCTGCCCAACAAGCTTGACAATATATGGCATTGGAACTATATAAATGTTACCCTTATGGAGTAGTAACTGGGGCCCTTTTCGCGGTTCTGTCCTCTAAGAAGATAAAAAAGTCCTGATAGAAGGGATTTCCCTACTCCTCTATATCGATGCTCTCTGAGGGGCACTGGACCTCGCAGGAGCGGCAACCGATGCACTCCTCTCCGTTCACCACCTTGGGAACGTCGTCCTGCATCTCGATGACCTCGTTGGGGCACACCTCGGCACAGGTGCCGCACCCATCGCATTTCTCAAGGTCAATAATGGGCTTGGCCATTCATACACCGGACATGCCCTCCGCACCTCATTCTTAAAAAGATTCTCCCACGAGTGGACCGTAGTATGCGTATCGCTTATTTCGTCTGGGAGTTCCCTCCAAAGATACTCGGGGGTCTTGGGACCTATGCGATGGAGGTGACCGACCAGCTGCAGCGCATGGGCCATGACGTGGTCGTGTTCACGCTCAACTACGAGGGCGAGTTCAAGACGCGGGAAGTTTTCCCTAACGGGGTCGAGGTGCATCGCCCGAAGATCACTGACTGCTCCACTGTCACACCGCTCTTCTTCGGTGAGGGCATACGCAAGTGGGGTGCTGGAGCCATCCGCTTCTTCTCCGATCTTCTGTGCTACAACGTCATCACAGCAACGAAGCTCGTGCATAGTGTTGCAGAGAAGAAGAAGTTCGATGTCATTGTCGCACACGACTGGTTATCGGCGATCGGCGGCATGATCGCGAAACGGGAGTTGGGGCTGCCATACGTGCTGCACATACACTCGACCGAACACGGAAGGAGTCAGGGGAAACCATCCGGAGTGATACAGGACATCGAGATGACCGCGGCGAAGGAGGCGGACCTGATAGTCACCGTGTCCTACGCCATGCGCGACGAGCTGGGCGGGCTCGACTTCCCTGGTGAGAAGGTGCGCGTCATCTGGAACGCAGTGGACGCTTCGAAGTATGATCCTGCACGCTTCTCTGACGGGGAACGGGCCGAGGTCAGGCGAAGGCTCGGTGTGGAGGACGACGAACAGCTCATCTTCTTCATCGGCAGGCTGTCCACCGTAAAGGGACCGGACGCGCTCGTCCGGGCCATGCCGACACTGCTCCGGGAGTTCCCGGGGGCAAAGCTCAACATCGTGGGTCTGGGCGAGCAGCAGCGCGACCTCGAGATGCTGGTGAAACGCCAGGGGCTCGATGAGCACGTCATCCTAGAGTACAAGTTCATACCCGAGAGCGAGCGCATCCTGCGCTATCTCGCAGCGGACGTGGTCGTGTTCCCGTCGAAGTACGAGCCCTTCGGTATCGTGTGCACCGAGGCGATGGCCATGGAACGTCCAGTGGTCGTCGGCGGCACCGGTACGTCGGGACTGCGGGAGCAGATCATGCCCTCAGGACCGAACCACTGCGGCTTCCACATAAATCCGCACGATCCCTCGGACATCGCCTGGGGGGTGGGCGAGTGCCTTCGCGATCCCGAACGCGCCCGAGAGCTGGGGAAGAACGGCCGCAAACGTGTGCTCCAATACTTCACCTGGGAGCAGGCGGCAAAGGACACGCTCGAGCTGTACCTGTCGTTGGTTCCCGGGAATGACAAGAAGGACGCAGAATAGGACGTGCGGACCTTTCGCACCGACCACATCGTTATAAACGAGCGTCGCTATCATCTGGATGGCACCATGACGCGCTCCGCTCCCGCCATCCTCCTGGCATGGTTCCTCGTGGCCACTTTGGTAGCGGGGGCCGGTGCCATGCCGGTCGTAACGGGGGAGCTCGTCATCGATCCGTCACAGGTACCGCCCTCGGTGGGACGTGGATCGTCACTCCCACCCGGCTCCCTGGACTGTGCCCACCGCGTCACCCTGAGCGCATGCACGCGACAGCCCATCTGCATCTGGACGGACGATGGATCATGCGTCCACGCCGGGCTCGACCAGTGGTTCAAGGACAATCCCCCGCAACCGATCGGGAAGGTATCGGTCCGTGTATCTGTTGAGGGCATCACCGCGGACGCCGCGTTCGATGCGGCCCTGTTCATCGGGACGGGGTTTGCTCCTGCTGTCGTGCTCACCTTCCCCGCCGGGACGGGACGCGTGGAGCTCTCGACCCACAACCTCCTGTTCGGTCCAAGCGGGGCCTTGGTGCGCTTGTGCCTCAACACCACTCCCTGTGATGGGTGGCCGCAGGAATGCGCTGCATGCGTCGAACGTCCTGTCGAGATCGATGAACAGCCGCCCGATCCTTCCCCTGGTCCGGACGGCACCCGGCCCAAGGTGCGGCTCCATGCGCCCTTCTCCCCGGAGCCCTCCTGGGCGCTCGAGGTCATCCGGGCGGTCGAAGCGCACGTCGAGGTCCTGGAGCAGGGCTCGGCATGGACGGGCCGGTGCACCCTCAGGCGTGTGGGTGCACCCGATGCCTTTGAGGTCTGCCTCACCGGGGAGCTCAATGTGGATCCGTGCCCCCCGCTCAAACCGACCGGCCCGAACGGCACCGTGCACAATATACGGTTCACGGGCAACGACGTCGGTGGCTGGTCGGAGGGCAGCTACGAGCTCTGGTGCACCGTCATCGACGGCTCCGAGAACGAGGACACCATGGCAGAGGTGTTCAAGCTCGTGGGTATCCGGGGGCCTTCCGAGATGGACGGTCCCGAGGCCACCCCCATCCGCCTCCCTGCCCGTTGCGGCGACGGGGTATGCTGGAGCGGCGAGGACATGGGCTCCTGCTGTCGGGACTGCGGCTGTCCTGTGGGCCGTGAGTGCGTGGACGGTTCATGCACATCTCTGCGACGGGGCCGGACGCTCGTGCTCTATCTCGTGGCCGGTGCCGTGCTCGCGGTGTCCTGGCTCGCTCTCCGAAAACGACGGTGATGGCTCAGGGCCAGACGCCCCGTCGCATCTGTGCCTCGACCAGTCGGCCGACACTAAGGACATAGGCCGCGGTCCGCAGGTCCAGGTCACGCTCTCTCGCGATGGCGTTGACGTCGTCGTAGGCCTGGAGCATGAGGTCACGGAGCCGTACAGCGATCTCGTGCTCGCTCCAGAAGAAGGACGATGTGTCCTGGACCCACTCGAAGTAGGAGGCGGTCACCCCGCCCGCGCTGACAAGGATGTCCGGGAGTACAATGATCCCCCGCTCGTGGAGGGCGCTCGCTGCCTTGGACGTGACGGATGCGTTGGCCGCTTCCACGATGATGCGGGCATTGACCTTAGCCTGGTTCTTGCTGGTGACCGTCAGTTCGCGTGCTGCTGAGACGAGCACATCGATGTCCATGGCAAGGATGTCGTCGTCCGTGACGGGCTCCGCTCCCGGGAATCCCTTCACGGTACCCTTCTCCTCCACCCACTCCCGGAGAGCGTGGATGTCGAGGCCGGAAGGATCGTGGATCCCGCCGTGGCGGTCCGAGGCGGCCAGGACCTTGCACCCCTTGCGCGCCAGATGGTGGGCAGCGAAGCTCCCGACGTTACCGAACCCGATACAAGTGACCGTGGATCCCTGGAGAGGGATGTTCGCGTCCTCGAGCGCCCGCCGGGTGATGAACATGACGCCGCGACCCGTGGCATCCTTCCGCCCCCTGGTGCCGCCGACCTCCACGGGCTTGCCGGTGACGACGCCCGTGATGGTGTGACCATGCATGGTGCTGAATGTGTCCATGATCCAGCTCATGAACTGGGCATCCGTACCTCGGTCGGGTGCGGGGATGTCCTTCTTGGGCCCGATGAATGGGAGCAGCATATATGTGTAGCGTCGGGCAACCCGCTCCAGCTCACCCCTGGAGAGCTTATCCGGATCGCACGAGATAGCGCCATGGGACCCGCCCCATGGGATGTCCATCGTCGCGCACTTCAGGCTCATGATGGCCGCAATAGCTTTGAGCATGTCCGGCTTGACATCGGGATCCAGCCTGATACCGCCCTTGAAAGGGCCACGGGCGTTATGGTGCTGGACGCGGTAGCCCGTGAACACCTCGATGGAGCCGTTATCCCGAACAAGGGGCACGGCCACCCTGATCTCGGCGCGGGGATGCGCGAGCCGGGCGACGTGGTCAATGGGGAGCCCGATGATCTTGGCGGCCCGCTTAATGTCCTTAACGACCTCTTTGAAATAGTCATGACCCATGGGCGATTCCTGGCGGCCGAGCGATCTATCATTTAAATATATCACGGGGGAGGTGCTTGCCCGCCGAGAGCGGAAGGTGATGAGCCAATGGATATCATGCGCCAGCGCGTTGTCGAGCGGTTCCTCGCGTACGTGCGGGTGGACACGACCTCGGACGAGGGTTCCCGACATCGCCCCTCCTCCCCCGGACAGATGGCGCTGGCCCTGCACCTCATGGACGAGCTGCGGGACCTGGGGCTCGTCGACATCTCCCGCGACCACCGGGGGCGGGTGTTCGCTTCGCTGCCGTCCAACCTCCCGGAGGGACGAACGGCGCCGGTCATCGGACTGATCACCCACATGGACACCTCTCCCGAGGTCTCGGGCAAGCACGTCACCCCCCTCGTCCACCACTACACTGGAGGCGATATCCAGCTCCCTGCCGGAGGGACCATCTCTGTCGCGGACACCCCGCGCCTTGCCGAGTTCGAGGGCGACGACATAATCACCAGCGACGGCAGCACCCTTCTGGGCGCCGACGACAAGGCGGGTATCGCAGAAGTGCTCACAGCCATAGAGCATCTCGTCCACCACCCGGACATCCCCCGCGGCACCGTCCGCGTGGCCTTCACGACCGACGAGGAGATCGGTGAGGGTACCGATGGTTTCGATGTGGAGGGCTTTGGTGCCGACCTCGCCTACACCGTTGACGGCGGACCGCTCGGACAGCTCGAGCTGGAGACCTTCAATGCGGCCGAGGCGACGTTCACCATCACGGGCTTCAACCTCCACCCGGGCTACGCCAAGGGGAGGATGAAGAACGCACTCCTCATAGCTGCCGAGCTCATCGCCTTGTTCCCTCCCGGGGAGCGTCCATCGACGACCGAGGGGCGAGATGGCTTTTTCCACATCACCCGGGTCGAGGGGAAGGTAGAGGAGGCCAGGGTGAAGCTCATCGTCCGTGACTTCGACGTCGAACGATTCGAGGAGCGGAAGTGGCAGCTGGCCGTGTACGCCGACCAGCTGAACCAGCTCCACGGAGAGGGCACAGTGGCCCTGACGGTAGCGGACTCCTACCGGAACATGCGCGAGGTGCTCGACGAGCATCCGCAGGCGACTTCGCTCGCCGAACGTGCCATGCGCGAGGCGGACGTGGAACCGAACTTGGTCCCCGTGCGCGGCGGGACCGACGGCGCGCGCCTCTCCTTTATGGGGCCTCCGACACCGAACCTCTTCGACGGTGGCCACAACTTCCATTCACGTATGGAGTTCGTCCCTGTGAAGAGCATGGTCAAAGCCTGCGAAGTGCTGGTGAACATCGTCCGGCTGGCGATCGACGTCCAAACCGAAACCCTTAAATAGAATTAACTACTTATTAGTGGTGACAATGTATTCGACCGAGGTCGGTCCGGATGAGAACATAGTCTGCAAGTTGGATCTATATCGCGGACGGGAACCGTACCTCCAGTTTGAGACGGACATCATGGACCGGATCGGCATCGACGCAGAGATCAACACCCATACCTACGAAGCGCTCGACACCCAGCTGCGCGCGACCAAGGACATGCCACTGCGCACGGTCCACCTTCGTGCCGATCCGGGCGAGCCGTTCAACTACAACTTCAACACCCCGGACCAGCAGGTAGCTAGGGACAGTGCCTACCGCCTCTCGGAGCTCTTGGACACCTACGGGGACAAGGCCCGTGGCTTCATCCTCCATGAGGAGCGAGGTGGAGAAGGGCGCATGACCGAGGCCGAGAAGGATAACTATGCCGCAGCCCTCAGCAGGATCGACGGTAAGGGCACCCTCTTCCTTGAATACTGTTCCAGCGATCCGGACGACTGGGTGGACGTGATCTCGCGGGTGACATCGGACAGCGTGTCCGCGTGCGTCGACATAGGCCACCTTTACCAGCACTTCAGGGCCCAGAAAGGCCTCGACCGCGACGGAGCGGTGGAGCGGACCCGGGACGTGGTGGACCGCGTATCCAAGATCGGCAAGCCCGTACACTTCCACGTCCACGACTGCGACATGACCCAAGGCCATCCCTGGTACGGGATCCCGGACCATCTCCCCCTGGGGGACGGAGAGCTAGGGCTCGAGGGAATCAAGGACGTAATCGAGCCGGCCTACCGGAACCTTGGTACCGATAAGGTCACCTACAACATCGAGATCCTTCTCAGACCGGAGTACTCACAGGCGCTCTCGAAGGAAGAGGCCGACGACATGGAGCGTTACGCCGTCGAGAGCGGGAAGGACCGGAAGGAGATAATAAATGACGCCGAGATGATCAAGGGCACCTACGAGTCCATCGCAACTGAGGTCGGCGAGTTCCGCGAGATCCTTGACGAGCTCTCGGGCAAGGGCGCCTAGATCCATTCTCCGCTGTTCCTGACCCGGAGTCCCATACCTACGCCCAAACACAAGCTATATAAGGGCCTTGAGGTAGCCGGTGGCCTCAGGTGTTTGCTCATGGAAGAACTCGTCCGAGCTGAACTGAACTATGCAATCGACAGGGACATCAGGACCTACTCATGCATCGACTTCCCAACCCACGTGGTCACCGCCTATCCGCAGAGGGCAGATGAGTTCGGATCGCCCCTCGTCGACGTCGTGGAGGCAATGGCTGCCGACGGGTACCAGATAGATGTGACCGTCGAGCCCTACGAGAAGAGCCTGAACAGCTACTCTCGCGCCCTCATGACCATGGGTGAGGAGTCCGGTACGGCCGTCACCTACGTAGGATCCAAGGAAGACCTCGAGGAACTGGTGAGTCGTGTCGCCGAAGCTGACCTGGGCGTGCCAGAGACAATGTCGCCGTTGGCCGACTGGAAGCATCCCATCCAGAGCTTCAAGGGCTACCGCACAGCGCTGAAGAAGGCGCACGATGTGGAGGACAGTTTTCTCACCTCGACCGTCGAATCGACGTACACAGATGACTTCAACCGCGAGGCCACCGCCGTCAAGGTGATGTTCGGCCACGAGGAGTAGTCACTGACGCATCGCGGGGAGGGGCGCTACGTGCGCCCCTTCTTCCCTTTCTTCTTCCTCTGAGGGGAGTTGTCCTTGACCTCAACAGGGCCGGACACGTCCTTCGCGCTGGCGATATCCTCCGGAGCCTTCTTTTCCCCACTCTTGGAACCCCGTCTCATCTTCAACCGCACGATGGCCAGGACGACGAGCGCGATCCCCAGCGGGATCTCCCACCTGAAGCGGGGCTTGAACGGGGACACCTCAAGGGCAACCATGTCGGTCTGCTGGCGACGCGTGCGCTCACTGCCCTCCTGCCACGCGATGACCACTTCCAGCGGGTAGCTCTGGGGCGTCGCCTCCGCGTCCACGTCCACGTGGAACACGACCTCCTCCCTCTCGCCGGGCGGGAGCCGCGGGATGTAGGCCGTGCGCCCCGCCGGGGTGATCGGGTAGGACGCCATGAGGGTGAGACTCACCTGCTCGGCGGTGGTTGTGCCTGTGTTCCGGACCACGAAGGTGACGGGCTGGCGTGTGTCGTCCCGCAGGAGCGGGCGGTTCCTTCCCCTGATGGCGAAGTCGGCGACTTCCGCGATCGTGAGGGTGATTGTGCCCTCCACCGTGCCCGATCGGTGGACGAGCTTGACTGGTACGGTGTGGTCTCCCGCTGTGGCATTGTCATCCACCTCGCCGGCGACGGTGGCGGTGGCCACTCCACCGGGTTGGAGTATACCAAGTCCCTGCTCCCGCCCGGCCGCGTGGAAGCTGAGCGCGTCCGTCGAGGCGACGGAGGCCACCACGTCCAGGGCCCTGTGGTGAGGGGCGGCGCCGATGTTCACCACGCGTAGGGTGACCGTGAAGGGCTCGCCGGGACGCAGGGAGGGGGGCTGGGAGCCCACCGCGGACACGCTCAACGAAGGGGAGGGCGGCGCGACGCCGAGGAGCACCGTCGACGCCAGCTGCTGGGTACGCCCGTCCCGGGTCCACGTGATAGTGAGCGGAAGGCTGTGCTCCCCCTGCTTGGCGTTGCGCAGGACCTCGCCGGTGAACGCGGCCGTGATCGCAGCATTGCCAGGCAAGGTTCCGAGCACCTGCTCGCGTCCAGAGGCGTCCACACGCACCTGATTGGTCGGACCGAGGGACAGGGTGATCCCCTCGGCAGCGTCCGCAGGATCGGTGGCCGAGTTCACTACCCTCACGGTCAGGGAGAAGGGGCCACCGGGGATGACCACAGCAGGCAGGGATGACACTCCGGAGACTGCTATAACGGGCTGAGCGGGACGGACGTCGACAACGACCTCCATGGTACTTGAATAAGTGTCGGCGTCACCGGCCCACGAGAGGGTGAGCGGGAGAGCATGCTCTCCGGTCCCGGCACCCTCGTCGATGGTACCGACAAGGGTGATGGCAGCAGCTGCTCCCGGCGGCAGGTCGCCCACGAACTGGTCGGCGAACCCCCATTCGGCGCTGAGCTTGTCCGTGTTCTGGGCCGTGATCCGTAGGTCCTCGGCGATGTCGGTCCCGTTGTTCACCAGGCGCAGGGATGCTGTGAACCGGTCGCCTGGGTGGATGTCACGGAGGTCACCGGCGGCCACAGCACCCACGACCTCGGGCTCGCCATGGACACGGACGTTGATGAGCTTGGTGAAGGAGTAGCCTGTGGTCTTCATCTCCAGGAACCGCGTGCCCTGGACCGCCTGGGCGGTGGCCTCCATGGAGACGATGACCGTGAGCGGGTACACACCGGCCGGTGTATCCTCGTCCACCTGGAGGCGGAACGAGGCGGGTGCGGTGGCGTTGGGCCTCATATCACCTATGTATACATAGCTGGCGCCCAGGTCATCGAACGGCCCGGTCACCGAGAGCTCCAGGTGCATGTCCTCCATCTCCACGTCGAGGATGTTGCGCACATCGAAGGAGAGGGTGAAGGGCTGGCCCGGGCGGACCTGTGCGGGAGAGAACCGCAGGTCGTCGAACTGCGCCCACACCGTCTGGGTTCCCTGGGTCTGGCCGCAGGCAAGGGACACCACCAGCAGGGCGGCAAGGATGAGGGCTTGTGCCCCCCGTCGTCCATCATGTCCGTGTGTATGGCTCTCGTACATCATGCTCACCTCATACCTGTCGTTTGAACCTACGTGTGGCGAAGGCCACCATGAGCGAGGAGAAGAACGCGAGATAGGCGATGTCCACCGCGATGGACTCGAGGATGACGCCACGGGCCATCACGGCGCGCATGGCATCGATGGCGTAATGGAGGGGATTGAACGGCACCAGCCATCTCAGATAGGCGGGCTGGGACTCCACCGGGTATATGCCCCCGGAAAGGATCCACAGCGGCATGAGGAAGAGTTGGAACACCAGCAGGAACACCTGCAGCTCCGACACGGAGGAAGCAATGGCGATGGAGGCACCGATGATGGCGAACCCGAGCAGGGTCATAACGAGGATGAGCATGAGGATCTCGGCAAGGCCCGTTCTGAGCCCGGTCCCGATGAAGATGGCGACCAGGAGCGCGATGGTCCCCCCGGTGACCGCCTGTGTGACGCCCGACAGGAGCTTGCCCACGAGGATGGACTCCATCCGCACGGGGGCGAGCAGGGTGGCGGCAAGGCTTCCCTTCTCCCTGTCCTGCAGCAGACCGATGCCCCCGGCGAAGATGCCCGTGAACGCCACGACCATCATGATGGCGGTGGGGACGAGGAAATCCACGTAGTCGAGCCCGTACCCGTAGAGCACCTCCTCCTGCAGCGCAGCGTCGTTGCGGGCGAGAAGGGCCTGCTTGACGCGGCCGGCGATGGCGCTGCGCACCGTAGGCGAGGTCCCGTCCACCAGCAGTCGCACCCCACGGGGGAAGTCCGCGGTGACGACCACGACGGCCTTGACCTTCTGGGCCCGGAAGAGTGACAGCGCCTCGTTGTAGGACGTGTCCGTGGCCATCTGGAGCGTTGGTCCCTCGAAGACGTCGGCGATGAACGCGTCGCCGGCAGCGCTCGCCCCCAAACGCACAACGGCAACGGGCAGGTTGGACACATCGCCGCCGATGGCCCGGGCGAACACTAGAAGGAAGATAATCCCAAAGATGGCCGAGCGGGCTATGCCGATGATAGGATTGCGGAGCCACACCACCATCTCTTTGTGCCAGATGGTGTACACGTCCCCGAGGTCGTCGGCGATGCTCATTCTCGCATAGACCTCCCTGTGAAGTGGATGAACACGTCCTCGAGCGTTGGTTCATGGAGGGCGATCGAACGGATGTGAACCTTACCGGCACATGCTGCCATGAGGTCGGGGATGCGCTCCTCGCCCCGGTCGGTGTGCAGCCGCAGCCGCCCCTCGTGGGAACGCGCGGTCATCCCGAGCTCCTTGGCGATGGCCGCAAAGCGGTCATCCTCTTCGTTGTCTAGAGAGATGTCGATGATGTCGCCCTCACCGATCATGTCCTTGAGCTCGGCGGGCGTACCTTCGGCGATGATGCGGCCGTGGTCGATTATGGCCAGCCGGTCGCACAGGGCGTCGGCCTCTTCCATGTAGTGGGTGGTCAGAAAGATGGTGAGCCCCTGGTCCTTGTTGAGGTGGCGGATGTACCGCCAGATGGCCTGCTTGGTCTGCGGGTCCAGGCCCGTTGTGGGCTCGTCCATGAAGATGAGGCCGGGCCTGTGGAGGAACGAGCGGGCGATCTCGAGCCGGCGCTTCATCCCGCCGGAGAGGTTCTTGACCAGCTCGTCTGCTTTATTTGTCAGTCCGACGACATTGAGCACCTCGCACACGGCGTCCGGGATATCGGCAGGGCCCATGTGGTTGAGCCGGCCGTAGTACTCTAGGTTCTCGCGGGTTGTGAGCTCGGGCTCCAGGGAGTTGGTCTGCATTATGACGCCGATGGAGGCGCGGATCCTGTCAGGGTCCTTCGCCACGTCCCACCCGGCCACGGATCCCGAGCCCGCGGTGATGGGGAGCATGGTGATGAGCATGTTTATCGTTGTCGACTTGCCCGCACCGTTGGGGCCCAGGAACCCGAACACCTCGCCCTTCTTCACCGTGATCGAGACGTCGTTGACGGCGACCAGGTCACCGAACTCCTTGCGGAGCCCCTTGGTCTCGATCATGGCGTCCATGGACTCACAGTCCCCAGATCTTTGCGAAGGGCAGCTTGTGGAGGTTGGCATGGATCCGGCGGATGATGCGGTTGATGGTGGACAGGTGCTGGTAGTGGACTGAAAAGACATCGGTGAGGCGCTCCTCATCGAAATCGCCGGCCACGATGCATGCGTCGGTCTCGTCGACGACCAGGAGCTTGACGGGCGGGGACATGGGGAAGGCCGCGGGGAGGGCGAGCACACGTACTCCGGGGATATCTTTGGCCAGCTCCCGGGCGTCGTCGACGGATACCTGCTCATCGTAGATGGTGTTGTGGACGAAGTACGCGTGGAGGGTCACACCCCGGGCAGCTGCCTTGCGCAGAGCGTCGAAGATGATCGTGGCCTCTGTCCTTGAGCACCAGCCGATGAGGGTGATCGCATCCTCCTTCGCCTGGGCCATGACCTCGGCGTACTTGCCCGCACATGGCATGAGGTCGCGATTGATCCACACCTGCGTGCGCTTGGCCGCCGGGGCGGAATAGAGCTGCTCGAGCTCCTCGCACACCGACTCACGCGCTTCCTCGAGCCGACCCTTAAGCCCCTCGACCAGCGCGGCGAGAGCGGTCCGGGGTCCCTTTGCCCGGTATCGCTGGGGCCGCACGGGGAACGACTCCACGAGCCCCTGAGCGACGAGCGCGTCCAGCAGGGCGTACACCGCCGGTCGGGCGATACCCGCATCCTTGGCCACCTCCGATGCGGTTGCCTCGCCGCTCGCAAGGAGGGCGAGGTATAGATCGGCCTCGTTGCGGGAGAGGCCAAGGTCCGTGAGTCGTTCGGCAAGGTCGACCATGAGGAGCACCACTTGTTGTAAAATAACTAACAACATTAGCCCCCGCAGCTATTTATACTTTGTTGTAACGGACGTAACAACAAAAATAACAAAGAACTTTGAAACGCAAAGTTAAAATAGTAGGAGAGACTTAGAATAGACCATGGGAGAGAGCGAGGCAAGCGAGATGGACCTGAAGGCGCTGGAGCAGAAGATCTATACGCGGTTCCACGATGACGGGCTTGCGGACATCCTGGTGGGAATGTGGTTCCTGGTGGCGGGAATGGGGATCGCCTATGATATATCGTTCCTCATTAGCATCACACCACCGTTGGCCGTTCCTGTCTGGGTTGTGGCCAGGAAGCTCATTACAATCCCAAGGATGGGGAATGTCAAATTCGGCATCGAGCGCCAGAAGAAGCTTGCGCGGGCAGAGTGGTTCTTACCCGTGATCGGTTTTGTCGCTCTCGTTTGCTTATCCGGGTTCTACTTCCGCGTTGCGGGTAATCCTGAGTACATTACCTGGCTGCGCGAGGATGTCCAGCTATCAGCGGTATCACCCTTGCTGGTAATAGTCGCTGGACTCATCGGCCTGATCGGTAGCCTGCTGGACCTGCCGCGCTTCTATAAGTATGCTGGCTTCATCGTGGCCTTCGTCGTTGTAGGTCATGTGTTGAGATTGACCGAACTGGTCTACATGTTCTCCTTGGGCGCGCTCATCGTGCTCAACGGTTCGAGGATGCTCAACAGGTTCATTGTGGATAATCCGCTCCCTGAAATGAACGGAACAGAGGAGGCGATCTGACATAGCGAACGATAGTGAAGACGACAAGAACGATATCAAGACGGCCACCGGGCTCGACCTCATCGCACTCGAACACAGGGCCTACATCCAGTATCACGAGGACGGGATTGCAGATATCGGAATAGGTCTGTTCCTGATAATATGGGGATTTACCTTCGGAACCACCATGGGCGGGATGGTGGCGATCCTAGCCGCTGTTGGCATGCCGTTCTGGATAGCTGCGAAGAAGCTGATCACCATCCCCCGACTTGGAGTGGTGGAGTACTCACCGGAGCGGAAGGCGCAGGAGAAGGACAAGATAACGATGCTGACCATGCTCCTAACCATGACTGCTCTGGGGGGCGGAGTCGTGTTCATGGGCGTGTCCGGTGCCGGCGGCATCCCCCCCGGAATCGTGACGGCCTTTCGGGCGAATGCTCTCCTGTCCTTCGGCTTCACCCTCGCCATCGTTGTTGCTGCGGTGGGGCGCGTCACCGGGCTCAAGCGTATGTACGGGTACGCAGGCCTCATCGTGGGTTCGTTCCTCTTGCAGAAGGTTGTGGACATCCACCCCCGCGTCTCCTTCTTGGTCCCAGGCGTTCTCATTCTGGCTAGCGGGCTTCTAGTACTATCCCGCTTCCTGCAGGAGAATCCGATACTGGCCGACGCCTTGTCCGTCGAGGAGGCCGTCGATGCCACAGAGTGAGCCCTCTGAGGGCGTGACGTCCCCGATAATGGACATCGACCGGGTGATCCACGCACCGGCCCGACTGCTCATCCTCTCCCTCCTGTACGTGGTGGAGAGCGGGGACTACGTGTTCCTCATGCGCCAGACCTCCCTCACCTGGGGCAACCTCTCCACCCACATGACTAAGCTGGAGAAAGCGGGGTACGTGGAGGTCGTCAAGGAGTTCGTTGACCGAAAACCGCACACCATGGCGAAGCTCACTCCCGACGGCCGCAGGGCCTTCGACGAGTACCGCACGAGCATGAAACGAGTGCTCGAGGGCGTCCCCGGGTGAACAAGAGGACTCTAAACCCCTCTTTCTGCTCTCTTCAGAGCATGTTCCTTTCTTCTCGGCCCCATCAGAAAACTATAAATAGCAGGAATGTTATATACTTCTAACATGATGTTGGAAAAAGCCAACAAAATGAGCGAAATAATCAACAATATGTGCGAGATAGCTAACGGAGGGCGCTACCGATGAAGAGGGTGATTTCGATACCGTGGGAGGTTTTCTACAGGGGGCTCGTTGCGGTCCCGGTCCTCATCTTGGCCATCGCGCTGGTGACCCAGGGTGTTAACCGCTGGGTCGTTCGGGCGCTGATCGTCCTCGTGATGCTGGCCGTGGCCGGTGTGGTCAAGCACATGAGGTACGGGGAGGTGCAGAGGGATGAGCGGACCGAGAGGATAGGGTTCTTGGCCTTGTCCTACTCGTGGGTCGCCACGCTGCTTGTGATCGGGGCGCTCATGGGGCTGGACGTGACGGGCAGGGTACAGCTGACCGCGCTAGAGGCCCTTGCGTCCACCGCGTACGTCATGCTCCTGGTCGCCGAGTGTGTCGTGCTCTATCATCAGATGAACGATCAAAAGGAGATGGGTGAGTTGGAATCAGAATATGACAGGCTAACAGGAGGATCCGACGAATGACAAATGATAATGACAAGGACCGGATGAGGTTCTACGGTATAGCGATGGTCTTCGTGCTCGTGATAAGCACTGCACTGCTCCTCGCAGCAACGCTTGCGAAGAAGGGACAGGCCCAGGATGCTGTCCTGCCCATGGTGGCGGCGGGGGTGCTCGCCGTGTTCGCCGCGCGGTTCCTCGGGGACGCGTGGGAGAAGGTGAAGAACGGCATCCCCCTGGAGGACGAGCGCGCCCTGCGGTTGAAGGACAAGGCGGGAGCCTGGACGTTCTATACGTCCATATACATGCTCCTGGCAACAGGGTGGTATCATGACTATCTAGTGGACCAGGGCCTGTCCGGACTGGACGTGCGCCACGTCACCGTCGGCGCCATCATCGCCATGGCCATGCTATTCGGGTTCTGGTCGTGGTACCACGGTCGAAGGGACGAGGTCGAATGGGGACACGCATCAGGGCGTTCGGACGCCATATGATCCGATCCAATAACAGGAGGGCTAACGAATGACAACGGACAACGACAAGGACCGGATTCGATTCTACGGCATAGTGAGCGTGGTGGCGCTCGTGGTGATGACGTGGATCATCTTTGCGGCCACCGTGGTGAAGAACGGGAACACCCAGGGAGCGGTCGTCCCGGGCATCATCGCTCTGTCCATCGCCGCGCTCGGTGCGAGTTTCCTCAAGGGCGAGTGGGGGAACGTGCGCGACGGTATACCTCTCGATGACGAGCGCTCGCAGCGGGTGAAGGACAAGGCGGGCGCGTGGACGTTCTACTCGGGCATCTACCTGATGCTCGCCATGAGCTGGTACGACGACTACATGCTGGACTCAACCGGTACTGCCGCGTTCAGGGACGCCTCGCAGGCGCTCGGGATAGCGATCATCTGTTTGGCGGCCCTATTCGGGTTCTGGTATTGGTATCACAACCGAACGGGGGAGGTCGCATGAGAACCCGCATCAAGGAGCTGCGGGCCCGACACGACCTGACCCAGGAGGATCTGGCCAAGAAGGTCGGTGTCCGCCGGGAGACGATCGTGTTCCTGGAGAAGGGCAAGTACAATCCTTCGCTGTTGCTGGCCATGAAGGTCGCCCGGGCGCTGGAGATCGGCGTGGAGGAGCTGTTCCTCTTCGAGGACGATGAGCTGGAGGTGTGATGAGGATGTCAGCGTACGACCAACATGGAGCCGAGAATGCCCGCCACTGCTCGGTTTGCGGGTGTGCTGTTGCAGAGGAGTGGGAGTACCTGGAGTGTACCGGGTGCAGCGCGGTTGTGTGCAGCGCCTGCATCCGTCGCGTCGACGGGCGACGTATATGCCCGGTCTGCTCGGTAGAGCTGGTACCCGGTACAGGACATCCATGCACGATCACCGGTGTCATCGAGGAAGGTCCACGCCCGTTGATCACGTGGCCCATCTTCGCTGAGCGCGCCCGGCTGCCCTCGCTATAGCGGACCGCCCCTTACCCCTCATGCATTTATTGGTTTCCTGTCCCCATCATGACAGGGGACGACCATGACCGACTGGGAAACCGAGATCGCTTCATGGCGCAAGGCCGCACAGGCCGCCCCGAACGATCCACACATCATCTACAACCTCGGCTGGGCGCTCGTCAACGCCCACGAGGGCGCGCTCCTGAACTACGAGCTTGACGACGCTTCGCGCGCGGCGGTGGACGAGGCAGAGCGCATGCTGAAGCGGGCGCTAAAGATCGATCCTACCCACATCAGGGCCACCATCCTCCTCGGCCAGCTCTACCGCCATGTCAAAAGGTACACAAAGGCCATCACCTTCGCCCGGCGCGGCATGTCGCAATCTCCCAAGACCCAGGACTGGTTCAACGCCGCTGAGACCGTCGCTTCCTCGTACATGCTGCTCGACCACATCGAGGGTGCGATCCCGGTGCTGGAGGGGATGATGGAGCATTATCCCGAGCATCCCATGGTGCTGCTCAAGCTGGGCAGCTGCTACTGGCACCTTGGCCGCATCCACGACGCCGAGCGCGTGTTCGCCACACTTGTGCGGTGCGATCCGGAGAGCGAGGAGGGGCACACCTTCCTCGGCCAGGTGCGCGATCAGATCGAGCAGGAGCGGCTGGCGGCCGAGCGGACGGCCGTCCACCAGGAGGATCCCCGGGCTGAGGATATCGAGGACTGGGACGCCGAGGTGGCGCGATGGACGAAGAAGAGCGAGGAGGAGCCCGAGAACTCCGACATCCACTACAACCTCGGCTGGGCCTTGGTGCACGCCCATCCGGAGAAGGTGCGCGGTACCGACGAGGGCCCCGGAGCGAAGGCGGTCGTCAAACGGGCGGAGCTCGCGCTCCTGCGGGCCTTGATGCTGGACCCGGACAACCTCCGTGCAAGTGTCCTTTTAGGCCAGCTGTACCGCCACATCCAGCGCTACGAGGAGTCGATCCGGTTCACGACGCCGGCGCTCGCACTCCCCCCGGAAGAAAGGGACTGGTACGCCGCCGCCGAGACGGTCGCGTCATCGTACATGCTGTTGGACCAAGTCCCTGAGGCTCTGTCCGTGCTCGAGCAGATGAAGGAGCACCATGCCCGCGACCCGATCGTCGCGTTCAAGCTTGCCAGCTGCTACTGGATGCTCGACCATCTCGAGGAGGCCGAGCGCGAGTTCGCCCTCGTGGTCGAACTGGAGCCGGGGAACGAGCAGGCCCGGACCTTCCTCCAGCACGTGCGCGACCAGCGTTCCGCTGTGAGCGAGCCTCCGCCCGCTCCGCTTACGCCACAAGACGCTTGAGCTTGGCCAGCGCGCTCTCATCCTTGCGGGCCAGGGGGACCAGCCCCGCGCTCCGCTCGTTGATGGTGGTCTGGATCTTCTCCTTGTCCTTCTCCAGCGTCTCGAACCGTGCCTCGATCTCTTCGATGCGCGTCTCCTGGACCTTGAGCTTGCTCACGTACATCTGGCGCACCTCGTTCTCGCTCGAGGACGTGCCCAGGGAGGACAGGTTATCTTTGTACCGCGTCTGGTGCTCGAAGATGCGGTTGCGCTCCTCGTCGAGCTTCTGCCGCTCCTCGTCGAGCCGGGTGATCTTCCGGTAGAGCTCGAGGATGGCCCTGATCTCGTCGGCCACGGTCTGGGTGATGAGACTGTTATCGTAGTACCACGTCACGTCCCGGGTGGACATGTTGCGGACGTAGATACGGGTGCGTTCGAGCTTGCGCTCGGACACCATCAGCTTGATGGCCTTGGTCTTTGGCTTAAGGGAGAGCTCGAACCGGCGGTAGTTCTCGGTCTCCTCGGTGGGCTTGATCTCGCTGGTGATCTCGTACCCGTTCTCCTTGGGGTGCTCGATGAACAGCGGCACCTCCTTGTCCACCGTGTCCTTGACGTAGTAGATGGTCTCCTTCTTGCGATAGCTGAGGCCCACCAGCGCCCCGCTCTCGACCTGGACCTCCTGGATGGACTCGCCGGTGTACCGCTCCTCCTTGGTGACCTTCACCCGCAGCTCGACGGCGTAGGACAGGGTGCGGTCTCCGTCCTTCTTGAGGAACGGGAGCATGGTCTCGCCCACGTACGTACCCTTGTCGAGCACCGTGGCGGGGCCCTCCTCGAGGGCGAGGCCGGTGTCGTTGGTGAGCTTGAGGCACGCCATGGGATTGTCTGCGCGGCCGGCCTCGTTGTACACCAGGATCTTCTTACCGGATACCTCCTGCTGAAGGATGGGGACCAGGGCCGACTGGTTGCGCAGCACCGTCACCGGCTCGGCGACGTCGTAGGCGAACACCTCGCCCATGTCGCGCCCCACGGCGGATGCCTTGAAGCTGTCCTTGGCCATCTGAGCTCGGGGGGGAGGTGCCGGGGCCGGCCTGCTGCGCATCATCATCCTGCTGACCTCCATTACCTTCTTGCACGGCTTCTCGTCATCGAATTCCTCGTCGTCATCGTAGTCCTCGACGCCCTCCATGGCCTCCTCGATGTCCATCGGCCGAACTCCCATGTCCAGTTTCACGGCTATCTCGGGGCGGAAGGCGTACCGGGGAGAGTAGAGGTCGTTGCGGAAGGACACCGGCAGGCCGGCGACCAGGGACAGGTCCACGCTCTTCCAGTCGTCGTCCATGACGTTGTCCACGATGGCCCAGCCCTGGAGGGTGATCTTTCCCTTGTCGTCCACCAGGAGGCGGTAGGAGGTCTTCCATACCGGGCACTCGACGACGTAGGCGCAGGCCACATCACGTGAGTCCTTGCCCTTGGTGTACACCGTGACGGTCTTCTTGTCGCGACGGGTGGCGGCGAACACCGTGTCCAGGTAGAACCGCAGCTCCCGGGCCAGCGTCTCGTCGGTGGGCCGCAGCCAGGCGATCTCCTCCAGCGGGACGGTCCTGACCTTGCCCACGTCGTCCAGCAGCATCAGCTGGCGCTGCTTGTGCTCACGGTCGTTCTCCACGACGGTGCGTGTCTGGATGCCGGTCACGGTGGCTGTGAGCGTCTTGCCCCCGGTGGACACCTCCACCTCTGCGCCCTTGAGCTGGCCCACCAGCTCGGTGAGGTTCTCGTCGCCGTCGAGGCGGAACGAGACTTCCTCCAGCGCCTTTGCCACGGGCTTGAACGCGTCGTAGGAGATGCTGGTGACAGCACCCTTCCCGGAGTCCAGGAAAGTGAACGACTTGAGCACGTCATTGATCTCAGACTGGCGAAATGTGAACGTGAGCTGCTGCGAGCCCTTGACCTTCCCGGCGCGCTCGAAGTAACCGACACCGTGCTTGTACAGGACGACCTTCTTTATCGGGAGCATGGGCTGCTGTATGCAAGTAGATGTTTTAAGGGTTGGGAACGGACCTGCTCACTCCACTACCTTGAGCAAATTCTTGTACTCCTCTTCGTCGATCTCGCCCCAAGCGAGGCGTCGCTTCAGGATGTCTCCGGGGGACGAGGACACCGTCCGCGACCGCTCGTGGTCCCGGAGCGCCCAGATGATGAGGCCCAGCGTCACGACGAAGAACAGGATGTTGAATCCCATCGCGTACATGCCGTAGCCGAGACCGTATCCGTACATCCCCAACACCTCGCGTATCCTCGGGGGGGCGGGGGTTCTTTCAGACCCCCACCTCCCCGGACGATGGACGTTCCTATTGTGCTTATTGCTGGAAGCGCCACCCACGGCCCCGCCCGCAGCCGCCGCAACCACCGGCAGCGATGTTGTCGCACTGGCCATCGCCGTCCGCATCGACGAAGCCGCCGCCATTCATTCCACCACCACGGCCGTATCCCCGGCCGCGTCCCTGCCCGAGCCCGAGCTCGGCGCGGATGGTAGCGGCCAGGTCGAGGTCGCCGGATTCCATGGCCTCATGGACCTTGGAGAATCGTCCGAAGGTCTCATCGGTGACCATGTCCACCACACGTGGGCGACGGCCGTTCTCGGTCATGAGGGTCTTCCATGCCTCGTAGTCGTTCTCTTCGAATGCCTTCTCCATCAGCTCGTGTCGCTCATCACTGTGATAAGGGCCGTAGCCGGGGGACGGCACATCCGTGGCACCCACAACACCCGCGGACAGGAGCAGCCCCGTCGCAGCGAGGGCCGCGAGCACCATGATAGATGTCGTCTTCATCTGTATCACATCCTGGCCGCCCCCCGGGGGGACGACCATAAGGAACGTAGGTTGAAACCATATAACCAACTTGCTGAAACCGTTGTACGGAAAGCTGAAACCATAGGGTGGTTCCGTGAAACCATGGGCCTTCCACATGAAACCCTCGGGCCCGCTGCGCACGGTTTTAACCGGTCTATGCGTGAGAGGGCGTCCGCTACCCTGACTCTAGCTTAATAAATGATGGCGGGTCCTCGCGTCCCATGGCCCCCTCCCGTACACGCTTATCGCTTTTCATGCTCGTCGTGGTGTTCGCAACGACGGTCCCAGCGGTGTCGCTGGACACCACCGAGTTCCTGAGCAACCTCACCATCAACGGCTCAAAGGAGTGCGGTCCCGAGACCGACTGGGACTGCACCACCGCAGAGGCCCAGGGCAAGATGATCATGGCCTACTCGGCCATGTACAAGGCCACCGGCGTGACCATGTACAAGAACCGCGCCAAGAACCTGGCCAACGCCAAGGTATCGGGCGCCGCCGGGTGCGCTGCGTGCGCCTGCGACAGCGCGGGCGATTTCGACTGCGGTACGGCGACCGACCAGGCGACGCTCATCCTCGGTCTGTTGTCGGCCTTCGAGTACACGGGGGAGCCACTGTACTACTCCCGGGCCCTGCTGCTGGGGAACACGGCCACGTCCGAATGCGGACCCGACGCGGAGTTCGACATCGGCGGGTCCGACTGGGAGTGCGCCGACGTCAGCTCGCAGAACCTCATGATACTGGCGTACGCGCGGCTGTTCGAGGACTCCGGCGAGGAGGACCACCTGGACGCTGTGAAGAAGCTGGCCGATAACTGTAACGGTGTGCAGTTCCAGGGCTCGCTCCACCCCTGCTCCACGGGCCTCGTCCGCGCCTACCACCTCACCCGGGACACCCGGTACAAGGACCAGTTCTTCAGCTCGGTGCGCGAGCAGGATGGGCTGGGGAAGCTCCTTGTGGACAACCTCGTGTACTACCGGTTCACCGGCGAGGACCAGTACCTCGAGCTCGCCGTCTCGTCCGGGACCGAGGGGAGCTCGCTGTGCGGGCCCGGGACGGACGACTGGGACTGCGACTACCCGGCCACCCAGGGCTGGTTCATCACCTCCTACGCTGCACTGTACGAGTTCACCAACGACACCACTTACAAGGGCTACATGGACAAGCTGGCCGACGTCGACCAGCCATGCGGCTCATACGAGGACGGCGACGCATGGGAGTGCGCCACTGCCACCGAGCAGGCCCAGCTCATGATCGGCCTCGCCTCGGCACTGGTCGAGAAGGACCTCCACACCGCCCAGTGGGGCCTTGACGACCTAACCTCCGTGGCAGTGGCCCGGAAGGACGCCGGTGACGCCTGCATGTCCAACGCCGATTGCCTTTCCGGCAACTGCAAGAGCCAGGTGTGCTGTCTTGCCGACCAGGTGTGCTGCACCAAGGACGCCCACTGTCCGCCGGATAACACGTGCGACACGGAGAGGTCCTACTGCATCGAGGCTCTCACTGTGGAGCCGACGGCGGTCCCTGGTCCCTCGGTCGAGCCCCAGTGCACGCCGTGCCCCGAGGCCACATGTCCCGAGGTAACCCCTGAGGTCGTCGAGAGGATCGTGGAGAAGAACGTCACCGTGACCGTCACCGTGCCCGCCGAGACCACGCCCTGTCCCCCCGCACCGAGCTGTGGTCCGCAGGCGACCGCGTGCCCCTCCTGCCCGTCCGCCGAATCTGCCCCGTCCACTCAGTCCTCCAGCGGCTCCGTTGCCGTGCTGGGGGCCGTGTTCGGGCTGCTGGCCGGGCTGGTGTTGAGCGCGATGATGACCGTGAACAAGTAACGGTTCAGCTGCGCCAGTTGCGCAAGCAGGCCGTTCGCGCAGCGTCCTCGGGTATGGCGTCGCAGTGGGAGACGTCCCCGGAATAGCGGGCCAGCCTCGACCTGCAGAAGAACGGGAGCGGCATCCTGACCCCGCCAAGTACGGCAGAGGCGCCGGTGTCGACCGTGTCGCAGTCGAACGTCCTGTTGTTGTCAAGAGAGACCTTCACGGTGTCGCTGATGCACAGGGCCCGGGCCGTGGAGTACGTCCCGCCCGCTGTAGTGTTATCCCCGCCGATCATCGCGCAGTAGGCAGCGTCCTGCTTCACCTCGGCGAAACGGGCAAGGCAGAGGTCCCGGTCCCGGTCGCTCAGAGTGTCCAGGAACGTCACGTTGTCGGCGTTGGCCGCGCGCTGGCAATAGCAGATGGTGCGCAGGTCGCTGGACGCCTTGGCCGCGAACGGGCTGGTCTCCATACCGGTCTCGGTCTGGGTGAACATGTCGCACGAGAACGACGCCGAGGCCGACGCACGCCACACGTCGGTCAGGCATGCATCGTGGCAGTTTACCTCCGGCCCGCGGTCGCAGGAACCGAGAATTGCGCAGAGGTACAGGTCCATTGTCTCGGTGGAGTTCATCCTTGTCGGGGCCTGGTTGTACCGCCACAGCGCGCACGGTCCCATGGAGACCACCGAGCACACATCGGGATTGCCCGACGAGACGGCGAGGTGGAGCAGGCCCTGCTCGATCACGGGGATCGCCACCGCGATTGCGAGCAGTGCAAGGACAATGACCTTCTTCCCCATGGTGGGCCCGTGCCCCTTCAGGCTTTTATGCGTGTCGGGTAAAAGGCGGCCCTCGGGTGCCGTCACTGGCCTCCAGGGACGGTGTGTCCTCCACGGGTTAACTATAAATACGAGCTATCGTGCGACTCTATGACAGGCGATAGGAATGGTTGCACTCGACGAAGAGGATTTCAGGGATAAGAACGACACGGAGGACCAGCCGAAGCTGGAAGAAGTCTCCGTGCCATCTTACGGTGCCTCTGAGTACTCCGTCGACGAGCAGGCCGCCCAAGAGGAAGCGGCCGAGGAACCTGACCTCAAGTGGTACCACAAGTTCGGCAACTATCTCAAGGACCGCTATGAGCACGTCCAGGACTTCGTCAGCACCGTGGGCGAGACCATGTTCGGCGACGTCCGTGGCCTCACGGGCAACGTGGGCGCGGGTATCGGCGCGTACGTGGGCAGCCACTTCGGCCCGGGTGGGCTCGTCATCGGGCTAGGGATCGGGGCGCTCACCGGCGCGTACGTGGGCAAGTACCTCAAGAAGGATCTCGGGAACACCGAGTTCGACGTCGTCTGCAGCAACCTCAACAAGCAGGACCACACCGACGTGACCGGTACTCTCACGAAGCTCCGGTCCACTCTCCAGTCCAAGGAGGGTACCTGGGAGACCAGGCTCGACGTGCTCAAAGAGACCATGTCCAACCTCTATGCTAACATCGACGGCGAGGTGGGCGGCATGGACGAGAGCTTGGGCAAGTCCTTCATCCTCGACGTGTCAACGGCCCTCAACTACCTCGAGAAGGGCTACCTCGGCTACAAGGCCGAGTCCACCGACGTGCTCCTCGCAGAAAGGGCCAAGGGCTACTCGTTCGAGGAGAACGTGGACACCTTCAAGGAACTCTACGCGGACGTCGGCGAGCGGCCGCCCTCCGCGCTCCTCTCCACCATTGATGGGATCAACGACTCGGGCTACTCAGGCATCGGCCAGAACGTCGGCGACCTCTCCACGGTGCTCTACCAGGGCAAGAAGGAGACCACCTACCACCGATGGAGGACGCGTATCGACTACCTCAAGTCGGGCATGGGCGGGCTCCGCAAGCACATGGACGCCGCCATCGACGACATCGAGGGCCACGAAAAGGAGGTCAAGAAGCTCTACCTCGACGTGAGCACCTCACTCAATGTGATGTCCAAGACATACCTCGACAAGCGCGACATGGCCGCCGTCCGGTACGCCGAGCGTTCCACGGGCTACAACTTCGAGCACGACGCCAAGGAGTTCCGGGACACCTACGGCGAGAAGGTCGCCGACCTCGGCCTCGAGCTCTGAGCGTACGTCCGGACCTCTAGGGATCCACTGTCGTAGACCGTGCTCTATCTGGATGGTGTAGATCGGACCTATGGACCACCGTGGCCCCGTCCCCTCCACGCTAAACTGTCATCACTCCCCCGTGGCAAAATATAAAAGGGCACACCTGTCGCCGAACTGTCCGATGTACGGCCCCAGCGCGGACGTCATGGGATGCGAGGAGCTGGTGGACACTCTGGTCTCCTACATCGAGGAGAGCTTCGGCGTCGAGTACGGCGCCGTCCCCGAGGTCGTGCATGCCAGCATCGCCGACGTCGAGTCGTACGTGCGCGACAGGGACCGCGCTATTACCGGTGTCGAGCCTGACGCAGCGACGGTGCACGAGCGCGCGAAGCACGTGTACGGGTCCACTTCCGGCATCTACGACGGCATCAACCACCGCGTGCTGGTGATGGACAACGCCGCCCGCCCTCAGGTCCTGGACGACCTGGGCCAGGGGATCGAGGTGGACCCCACGACCATGGCGGACCAGGGCGAACTGGTCTACATCCTTGCCCACGAGCTGGTCCACGGCTACCAGCGCAATCATGGGGCCCCCTCGGAGCCCGAGCTCATCGTCGCCAGCGCCCGCTCGATACAGCAGGAGAATGGCTCGATCACGGGCAGGCTCGCAGGCCTCTTCAGGGCCAACCACATGTCCGAAGGGATGCAGTTGGTGTACGGCGCCCTCCCCGCCCTCACGGTCATCGAGGGACAGGCCGACTACATGGCCATGGGCGCGCTCCTCGCTCACAAGGACGAGCTGCCCGAGGCCGCGGCCTACGCCGCTCAGAAGTACGTGGAGCAGACCACCGATTCGGGTGACGGTGACTATCGGACCATGGTCAAGGGCCTTCTGGTGGCCAAGCAGCAGATGGAGGCGGGCAAGGCACCCGAACTCTGCACGTCGCCGCAGTTCGCCCACGCGCTCAAGGACGCCCAGTACATAATCGGGTTCGACTACATCGCCGAGACGGCACGAGACGAGGGCCACAGCATGGACTGGTTCGTCGAGAACCTCCCCGACAAGCTAGATGCCTTTCTCTGAACCGATTGCACTCCGGCGAGCGGTGGACAAAAGCTTTTTAGTACCCAAGGCGTAAGAACGGCCAATGGGGTACGACCGGGATGCCGGTCTCGAGCTCATGGAGTCCTATCTGGGCGCTGACGAGCTCGCGACCAAGCTCGAGCACTCGCAGGGCGTTGGTGACTTCGCCTATATCGTTGCCGAGCGTATCAGTGAACGGAACCCCGAGCTGGGGCTCGATCCGGAGCTGGTGGGATACCTGGGGTACGTCCACGACATCGGGTACGTCGCCGGGCCCGAGAAGCACGAGCTCGCTTCCATCGAACTCCTCTTGGCGGAGGGTGTCGATCCAGACATAGCCAGGATGGCCATGCACGGCCAGCTGGCCGAGCAGTACGGCGAGGCCGAGGGAGACGTCGACCAGTACCTACCGATAGGTCTGGAGGGCATGCTCCTCACCTACGCGGACATGTCCGTGCGCGTGGGCAGGGCCATCCCCGTCCGGGAGCGCGCGGCCGAGATCGAGGACCGGGTAAACGGCCTCCCTATCCCGCAGGACATCAAGGACACCATCATCGAGAACCTCCACAAGGCGATGCCGCGGTTCGAGCGGTACGAGGAGGCCATGCTGGCGCTGGCCGGTGCGGACTCGGTGGACGACTTCTACGACGAGCGTTGAACCTTACTTTCCGTGGCTCCGGGCCCTACGTCCAGCAGTCCCGGCGATCTGCGGAAGGTCAGATCACGGAGAGGAGGAAGATGACGCACACGAGCCATCCGACACCTGCCGCGAGGATACTTATCGACCTCTTGATGGCCGAGCAGGCCAAGATCGTAAGCGGTAGACTGAGGATCGGACCTACCACACCCACGCCGAGGCCCATGTACGCGGCGTGCCTCGTCGATTCGCCTTGCACCTTCATCAGGCCCGCGAAGCTCAGGGACAGCGCCAGGAACAGACCGACCGTACTGACCCAGCGGGCGTTCTCGAAGACGGCCTGATAGAACAACCGCAGACCGTCGCCGAGCTTGTCCAGGAAGAGCGCCTGCCGGATCCAGCCGATGATATCGGAGTGCAGACGTATGATGTGGTAGCGATGGTCGTTGTAGGTGACGCTTCCCACGATCTCGCTCGAGTTCATCTCGATCGCCAGGTCCCTGAGCGTCCTGATTATGTACTTCGTTGCAGGCACCTTGTACTTGTAGCTACCGACGGCACCGGAGGGGTAATAGAACTCTGACGAGCCCTCGAACTCCATGATGACCTCGGTCCCGTTCACGTCATCGGGCGGATCGAGCGAGGAGACGATGAAGGTCTGGAACGCGTGCCTGAGAACAGATGTCATCCACGCGCCTTCCTTCTTTCCGTCGCCTTATCATCCAAAGCCTGAGCTTAGCAAGATCACGCTTCATAACTTACCACAGGAAAAAAAGAGAGACTCAACATCAAGAATGTCCAACATGTGGTGAGGAACTACACTAGCGCCGGTAGTACTTGTCTGCGATCGGCATGTCGTCACCCTTCCGGATGAACGTCCCCGCCCGCAGCTGGGCGAACGCCGTGTCCAGCTCCTTTTGTGTGTTCATCACGATGGGGCCGCGCCAGGCCACCGGCTCGTCCAGGGGCGGACCGGAGGCGAGCAGGAACCTGATGCCCTCCCCGCTGGCCGTGACCTCGACCGCGCCGCCGTCACCCAGGACGACCAGATGCTCGGTGCCGACGCGCAGCTCCTCGGGCCCGAACTGTCCACCGCCCTCGAAGACGTACGCGACGACCTTGTGACCGAGTGGGATGGTGCGCTCGAACAGCACGCCCGGGGGTACCGTGACGTCGATGTACTCCACGGGGACGACGAGGTCCTCGACGGGGCCGCGTGTGCCTTCCACCTCTCCTGCTATGACCTTTACTGTGATGCCGTCGTCGAGTTTGACGGTGGGGATGGTCGCCGCCAGCACGTCCCGGTACCGCGGTTCCATCATCTTCTCGGCCCGCGGGAGGTTCACCCAGAGCTGGAACCCGCGCATGGTGCCCTCGTAGCGCTGGGGCATCTCCTGATGGATGATGCCGCCACCAGCGGTCATCCACTGGACGTCGCCCGATCCGATGACGCCCTCGTTCCCGATGCTGTCGCCGTGCTCGACGGCCCCCTCAAGGACATAGGTCACGGTCTCGATGCCGCGGTGGGGGTGCCAGGGGAACCCTGCCATGTAGTCGTCCGGGTCGTCGGAGCCGAAGTGGTCGAGCAGGAGGAACGGATCGACGTTGGGGACCTCGTGGAAGCCGAACACGCGCTTGAGCCGGACACCCGCGCCCTCGATGGTAGGCCTGCTCCGGGAGATGTAGGTGACGGGTCGTGGACCGCTCATGGTGTCCTTATAGGCCGCTCGATTTTAAAATCTCTTTGACCCTGCCCACCTGGCCGTCGCGCAGGCGGACCTTGATACCGTGGGGATGAGTGGGCGAGCCTGTGAGGATGTCCTTGACCACGCCCTCGGTGAGCTTCCCGGACCGCTGGTCCTTCTTGAGCACGATCCGGACGGTGATGCCCGGGCGGATGTCCTTGCGGTGGCGTCCGTCCATGGTGACCAGTAGGAGGCCAAAGGCATGAGTTAAAACCTTAACGCATCGATACGCTCGACAGAGGAGACGTCCCATGTCCGAGCACCTCACCGTCCTTGCCATGACGGCCGCGTCCCTGGGATTCCTCCACACCCTGTTCGGTCCCGACCACTACCTGCCCTTCCTCGTGATGTCGAAGGCACGGGGCTGGTCGCGCACGCGCACGCTGGGCATCACCGCACTCTGCGGTCTGGGGCACGTCCTCGGCTCATTGATGCTGGGCGCCGTGGGCATCGCTGCTGGCCTTGCGGTGTCG
This sequence comes from Candidatus Undinarchaeales archaeon, assembly GCA_030753015.1. Classification (GTDB taxonomy): domain Archaea; phylum SpSt-1190; class SpSt-1190; order JASMDC01; family JASMDC01; genus JASMDC01. Next base: position 34,685 of record JASMDC010000007.1, read on the forward strand.
CGTATGGAGGTCCTCGAGGGCGTCAGGGGCGACCTTGCGGCATGGGCGCTCATCGCATTAGGGTTCGTCTACGCCGCGTGGGGCCTCAAGCAGGCGTTCCGCGACCGTACGCACGAGCACGCCCACGCTCACGTCGGCGGCGTGGAGCACGAGCACGTCCATACACACCACCAAGCGCACACGCATGCGCACCTGGGCACAGACGCCGCCGATGTGACGCCGTGGGTGCTGTTCACTGTGTTCGTCCTGGGCCCGTGCGAGCCTCTCATCCCCCTCCTCATGGTGCCTGCCGCACAGCAGAGCCTGTTCGGTATCATCGTGGTGACGGCCATATTCTCGGTGGTCACCATCATCACCATGCTCTGCACGGTATCGCTGGGCCTGGCCGGCGTGGACCGTCTCCCACTGGGCCAGCTCGAGCGCTTCGGCCACGCAATCGCAGGTACCACCATCGGCCTGTGCGGCGCGAGTATCGTGTTCCTTGGGCTGTAGGATCTCACGGACGGGCGCCCCTTACCGCGTTCTGGAAGTGACAGCGACGACGGACGGCCGCCCCTTCATGACAATTTATAAACATGCGGTCATCCCCGTGCACCCATAGCGATGGTGGAAGGAGAGCGGTCGGCGGACCATGACCATTCCCACGGGCATGACCATGATCACGGGCACGCCCACATCCATGGCGTGGTGGACCCGACCATCCTCACCACCGAGCGGGGCATCTGGGCAGTGAAGTGGTCGTTCGCTGGTCTCTTCGCCACGGCCCTCCTCCAGGTGGTCGTTGTCGTCCTCTCCGGGAGCGTCGCGCTGATGGCGGACACCATCCACAACATCGGCGACGCTGCCACGGCCATCCCTCTGTGGGTGGCGTTCCGGCTCCAGCAGCGGAAGCCCTCGCGTGTTTACACCTACGGGCTGGGCCGCGTGGAGGACCTGGCCGGTGTTGCCATCGTGCTCACTATTCTTGCAAGCGCCCTCATCGCCGGGTACGAGGCCGTGGACCGGCTCCTCCATCCACAGGAGATCGCGTACCTCGGGGCCGTCGTGGTGGCCTCTGTAGTAGGGTTCATAGGCAACGAGCTGGTCGCCGTGTTCCGCATCAGGATCGGACAGGAGATCGGCTCAGCGGCCCTTGTGGCCGACGGCCATCACGCCCGCGTGGACGGGCTGACGAGCCTTGCTGTCCTCCTCGGCGCCATCGGCGTGTGGATGGGATACCCCATGGCCGATCCCCTGATCGGGCTTGTCATCACCATAGCCATCCTCCGCATCGTGTGGGACTCGGGGCGAACGGTGCTCCGCCGGATGCTCGACGGCATCGATCCGGAGGTGCTCGACGAGCTGGAAGAGGTTGCGTGCCGGACCAAGGGCATCAGTGACGTGACCGAGGTCCGGGTGCGGTGGCTCGGCCACCGACTCCTTGCCGAGATCAACATCACCGTCAACCCCGAGCTCTCCGTCAGCGATGGGCATGCCATCGCCACCGAGGTGCGCCACCGTCTTCTCCACAAGCTGCGCTACTTCTCCGACGCCACCATCCATGTGGACCCAGCTACCGCTTCAGGCGAGGTGCACCATTGCGTGGACCAGCATGAGCACGACGACCTGCCCCCGCACGCCCACTGAGGCTGGACGGCCTTCATCCGACGCTAGTCCGCCGGCTTGTAGGCACGGACGTTGGCGCAGAGGGCGAGCTCGTGGCCCGTGCGCGCGTTGCGCATCTGCAAGATCTTCTACGACATGGACGAGATGAACACCTGCTGCAAGGGCGACTTCTAGGCCATCGCCCGATCACGTCCGTCACTCAGCGATCCTGTCGATCAAGTGGCGCAGCGCCAATACAGGGTGATGGAGCAGCATGCGCGGCCCCGAGTACCGCATGACCTCCCTGATCATCGATCGCTCCGGCTCACTGTAACAATGGATCGTACAATTGGCGCACGTGGGCTTTCTCTCCTTGTTCGGGCAATGGGTGAGCCGGTCGTCCGTGTAGGCAAGAAGGGAACGGCATTCATCGCACAGACTGCCCTTTGGATGATGGTTCTTCCGACAGTAGAGGACGATCATCGCTTCCACGGTCTCACCTTCTCTTCGTATCCGGGGATGTTCACAGGCCATTGGGACGCCTGCTGTGGTCGAAAGGCAGTAATAAATATCGCTCGTACTGATAATAAAATGGGATCTTGCTAAGAGGAGCAGGTTCTTTCTGCTTGTTAGCAGGTGAGTTAAAAGCCCGTCCGAGGCTTCAACAGTATCAAACTAACTCACTCGTTCACGTTGAACCAGTTCTCCACCAGCGCCACATCGCCCCCCGTCTGTCCCGTCCCGTACACGACGATGCGCTCACCGTCGCGCAGCACGGCCGCCACGGGAGCGTACCCCTTTTCTGCAAGGTACGCCTCTGTAGCGTACGGCGGCTCCCACGCCTGATCGGAAACGGCCACGTGCGTCACTCCGTACTTATCGATGATCGGATCCACGTACACCTCGTCCGGCAGCCACCGCGCAGGCAACCTCCCATAATAACTCAGGGGCACCCATACGTCAGATAGTACCACTCCCGGCCGGAGATCGGCGACGACCAGTGCTGCTGCCGCCCGTGCCGGGAAGCCCGTCCCGACCATCCCCAGTGCAGCATGACCGTACCACGCCTGCAACAGGAGAGCGATGGCAATAGCTGGACGTCCGAGCCGGGAGAGCCCCCCCGAGGCGAGCACGAGCGCCGCGGGAGCGACGACCATGAGGTAGCGCGCTTCCTTGTTGGCGTTGAGCGTCAGCAGCGCTATCACGAGCACTACGACCACCGGTACGACATCCCTGCGCCGGGTGAGGACGGCTGCGAGCACAGCGGGCCCTAGAGCGGGCGCCAGCTGCCCGACATAGAACATGACCGGCATCCGTGGCATCCTCTGTTGCTGCACGATCTTCGCGGTGACCGCATGCAGCGGATCGCCGAACCGGGAATAGTTGGCCGCAAGCCATGGCAGGAGCGCCAGGCCCACCACCAGGGCGATGACCGGTACCGTCCGCCGTCGGCAGAGCGCCAGCAGCACCACGCCGGCAGGGTACCGGAACAGCACGGCCACCGCGCCCAGTATCACCCCCAGCCGCTCGTCGCGGTCCCATGCTGCCAGCGCGGCCGTGACCAGACCGGCCGTTGCGATATCGGCCTGCACCTGACCACCGTAGAGGAGCACCAGCGGGCACAATCCCACCAGCAGAACGGAGAGGATCGCTCCCTCGCGACCCCCCTCCCGCCGCGCCAGTACGGCAGCGGCCGCCATTGGCAGCACCAGGAGCGCCAGCGCAGATAACCTGAGCACAAGCAGGCTCCGCCCGCACACGCTCTGCACGGCCGCGAGCAGCGCGGGCATCCCCGGAGGTCGGATCCACTCGTAGTAGGCGCCCTCGCCCGCCATCATCCGGGCGTTGGAGAGGAACGCAAGCGCGTCCCACCCGGGAATAGAAGCGAAGGTCTGCGGCAGCTGGAGCAGGACCAGCAAGCCGATGAGCAGCGGGAGCGCTCTCAAGCCTCTTCCAGTCCGGAGAGCAGCGTGCTCATGAACTCGGGCAGTGCCTTGACATCGGTGGCGGTGACGATGCGCTCGTCAGATTCCACCGCGAGCCCGGTGTAGTCGGCCCCGGCGTTGATGATGTCGTCCTTGATGGAGAGGAACCCGGTGATCTTCTTGTTGGTGACGATGCCTGCCGAGATGAGCACCTGTGGCCCGTGGCAGATGGCCGCGATCCGGCCGCCGTGCTCGTACACCTGTGCTACCAGCTCGAGCACTTTCTGGCTCCGGCGCAGGCGGTCGGGGGCGTACCCGCCGGGGACCACGAGCACCTGGTACTTCTTGAGCAGCGCCTCCTCCACCGTTGTGTCGGCCCTGAGGATGAGCTTGTTCTTGGACGAGAACTCTCCGGTCCGGACGGCGACCACGTCGACATCGAACCCGGCCTCGATCAGGCGGTAGTAGGGGTAGATGAACTCGGCGGCATCGACCCCGTCGTCAAGTAGTACAGCAGCGAGCATGATTGTTCCTCCCGGTAGAATGACCTACCTAAATCTTAAAAGACTATTCCAAGACCGGGCGGGGCCCGGGTGGTGAGGTTCTATCTCACCACCACAGGACGCCGTTATCGGTCACGATGTGCCGACCGAACGTCTCGCCGGACCTGCCGAAGCTTTCGAACTCGAAAGGCCGGTCGATCTTGTCCTCGGAGATGCGGGACAGGTCGGACCGGGCAAAGCCGCCCTCGCCGACGCTCATCTCGCTCACCAGCACCTCGGGGCCGACACCGCTCACCGGTGCCCACTGCGCGGACCACCAGCCGCCCTTGCCGCAGAAGCCCACGAAGTTGTCCTCGGTGGCGTCGTCGCCCAGGGCCTCGATCTTGCCCAGGACGTCGAGCGAGTAGCCCGACACGGCCGCGGCGTCCACGGCGTACTGGATCTCGCCGTTCTCCACCCAGTAGGCCTCGGAGGCCTTGACGGCGAACTGCCCAGTGGAGGTGTAGACGTAGCCGCCGCTGGAGCCGACGATGTACAGACCGGTGCCCAGCTGAGCCAGAAGCTCCTCGTGGGTGTTCTCCCCGTTCTCCAGGATGGTGTTGCGCATCCGGGGCATGGGATCGTAGGAGCCGTCCTGGGAGCGACCGTTGCCGGTGACGCCCATGTCGATTCCCATCCGGTTCGCGAGCTCAACGGCAGTGTGCCTGTCGGTCATGAACCCGGTCACGGCGCCATTCTCCATGATGGTCAGGTCGTTGGCCTTCATCATCTCGTTGTCGTAGTAGATGTTGCCATGGCCTCCGGGGAACTGGGCTATCTCTTTGATCGTGACGAAGTCCGGCGCGATGACCTCGCCGTACTTCTGGCCCAGACGGCCGCCTTCCAGGACGGCATCTGCCTCGGCCATGTGGCCCACCATCTCGTGGATGAACACGCCGGTGACCTTGCCGCCGAACATCACGCGCACCTTCTCGCCGTCCTTGACGGGCATCTTGTGAGCGTTGTACTGGATGCGGGCCTTGTTGAGAGCGCTGTAAGCGGTGCCCTTGAGACCGTCGAGCACCAGTTCTGCGCCGGAGGTGGTGCCGATGGAGTCGAACCCGGTGACCACCGTCTCGACCTCGTTGCCCTCCTCGTCGGTGACCTTCTTGGTCAGCTCGATCTGGACCGCCAGGTGGCCGAGCATGCGCTCCTCGCACAGGTGGTTGTTCAGGTTGTCCTGGTAGTCGTCGGTGGTCTCGGTCAGGGTGTACTGCACCTTCACGGTCTTGATGTCGGGGTTGGCGGCCTTGATCTCGTCGGCGATCTGCTTCATGTAATCCTTGACCTGCGTCTGGTACTGGTGGGGGTCCTTCTCGAACTCAGCTGCACGGTACACGGTGCCGATGGCGGGACCACGGGCGTAGATGTTGTCGAAGAACGCGTCGTCCTTGTCACCGGTGAGCCGTCCGATGGCCGAGTTGATGCCCTTCTCCACGGTGGACGCGTCGTGGCCGTAGAGCGTCTGGTAGTTCTCGGACGTGCCCCGACCGGCGAATATCTTACCGGTGGTGGCGCTTTGCGTGGTGACATCGGGCTCGTCGAACACCGGCATACCGGCGCCGACCGCGCTCGTGGAATAGAGTATCTTCGTCTTGTTCTCGCTCTGGCGATAGACCGACAGGAAGTTGGCGTCGAAGCCGCCCAAGTCCAGCTCGTCCATCGGTCCCGTATAAAACTCTTCAAACATGTACCGTACCCCGTCAAATCCAGCAAGGGTCTACTTATTTATACCTTTTGAAAGGCCGCGGGGAACGTGCGCATGTTCTTTCTCTTGTCAGGCGAGCATTATCCCCTCCCTCGTATGGAGCTCGAATCCTGCCTGGCGGCCGACGGCGTGCGCTGGCAAGAGGCCGGGTCGCTGGGCCGGGTGGCCCTGCTCGACCTCGACGGACCGCCGCCCACTCGCATGGGGCTGACGCCCGAGATCGGCGAGCTTGCGTGCACCGCCGACGACGCTGAGGGGCTGATCGCCGCCGTCACCGATTCCCCACTCGAGCTCGCAGGGAGCTTCGTGGTGCGTGCCTCCACCGTGCCCAAGGCCTTCGACTGTGGGGCCACCCGGCTCGAGCCGCGGCTGGGCGATGTCATCGGCGAGCGTACGGGAGCACCCGTCGACCTGCACGACCCGGACACCGTGCTCCGGGTGATCGCCACGCCCGAGGGTGCCGTGATGGGGCCGCGGGTACACCAGCGCGGGACGTTCGATGACCGCAAGTCCGACCGCAGACCGTACTTCCACCCGTCCAGCCTGGCCCCCAAGCTCGCCCGGGCCATGGTGAACCTCTCGGGCGCCCGGTCCCAAAAGACCCTGCTCGATCCGTTCTGCGGGACGGGGGGTATCCCCATCGAGGCCGCCATGGTCGGGTGCCGGGTGCTGGCGTCCGACATCGACCCCAAGATGGTGGCGGGCACCAAGGCCAACCTCGACCACCTGGACCTGGAGGCGTCCATGGCCACCGGCGACGCGCGGCACGTGACCGAGTTGTTCGGCGAGGGCAGCGTGGACTGCATAGCGACCGATCCGCCCTATGGCAGGGCCGCGTCCACGTGGGGCGTCGGCCTCAAGGACCTGTTCTCCGAGGTGTTCCCGGCATTGTTCGCCGTGCTCCGGCCCGGCGGGTTGATGTGCATGGGCGCGCCGCAGCAGGTACCGCTGGAGACGCTGTGCCGTGACGTGGGGTTTAAGTATTTGCAGGGTGTCCGAATCCGCGTCCACGGGAGCCTGACCCGGCACATCTGCGTGGCGGAGCGTCCATGACAATGAAACTCACCATGCTCGGGACCGCCGCAGGTGCACCGACCCCGGAGCGGGGGCACACCGGAGTTGTCCTCTCTCACGAGGGCCGTGTGTTCCTGTTCGATTGCGGGGAGAACGCCCAGGTCAAGCTCCAGGAGGCCGGGGCCAAGTTCATGCGCATCAACGAGGTATTCATCACCCACTTCCACGGTGACCACTTCTTCGGCCTGCCCGGGTTCCTGTTCTCCATGTCGCTGGCCGAGCGGACCAAGGGCATCGCCCTCTACGGCCCCCGTGGCGCAGCCGTGGAGTTCGACCGTGTCGCCACCATGGGCCACCAGCAGCTCAAGTACGTCATCGAGTCCCACGAGGTCCGTTCCGGCGTGGTGTATTCCACGGACAGGTTCCGTGTCGAGGCCTCTCCCGTGGAGCACGGGAACGTCCCCGCCGTCGCCTACGCGTTCATCGAGGAGGACCGGTTCAAGATCGATCGGGCCAAGGCAGCGGAGCTCGGTCTGGAGAACTCGCCACACCTCTCCCGCCTGCAGATGGGCAGGACCGTGGAGCATGACGGAGGTACCGTCGGACCCGATGACGTGGCGTCGCGCGTCGTCCCCGGGCGAAAGGTCGTCTACTCGGGCGACACCCGGCCGTGCGGTGCCGTGCGCAAGCTCGCCCAGGGCGCCGATGTCCTTGTGCATGAGTCCACCTACTCGGCAACGGATGCGGACCGGGCCAAGGAGTTCGGCCACTCCACCACCGTGGAGGCCGCCACCGTCGCCAGAGAGGCCGGTGTCAAACGATTGATACTCACCCACATCAGCAAGCGGTACGATGATCCCGACGCCCTGCTCGCAGAGGCACGGGAGGTCTTCCCCGCAACCGACATCGCTTTCGACCTTATGTCACTGGAGGTATGATCATGGAACTACGTATAGTCGTCGACAAGGAATCGCGGTTCGAGAGACCGGTGCTCATCGAGGGGTTCCGGGGCTCGGGGATGGTGAGCAATATCGCCTCCCACTACATCTCTACAGCGCTCAAGATGGAGCGGATGGGGCACTTCGAGTCAGACATACTCCCACCCGTGGCCGTTGTGCACGAGAACACGGCCAGCCACCCGTTCCGCATCTACCAGTCGCAGCCGCATGAGCTGTACCTCATGACGAGCGAGTTCAGGATGCCGCGTACGCTGGTGTTCTCGGCAGCACGGACCATCTCGGACTGGGCAAAGGTCCACGACGTGGGGACTGTGATCTCGATCGAGGGCGTGAAGTCCAAGAAGGAGGCCGACAACAGGGTCTACGCCATGACCAACGACCCGGGCCTGAGCGAGCGGGCCAAGGAGGCCAAGATCAACGTAATCGACCACGGGATGATCGGCGGCATCTCGGGCACCCTGCTCCTGGAGTGCACCAAGCGCCGTATCCCCACCATGAGCCTCCTGATCCGGACCCGGGAGGACTTCTCCGATGCCCGGGCCGCAGCGCACCTCATCATGGCGATCGATTCCATGTACGGTTGGGGCATCGATGCCAAGCCGCTGCTCGACGGCGCAACGCGCATCGAGGACCGGCTCGACCAGGTGATCCACGAGGTGTCGCAGAGCACACCCGACGAGCCCAGCATGTTCAGGTGACCGCACGATGACCGCTCCCACCGTTGTGTTCGATGCGTCGCATGACGAGTACTTCTCCATCAGAAAGCGCGAGGATCCGTCGTACCGGCTCCTTGCCCGCCAGCTGGTGGCCGGTGGGATGGGCGTAAAGGAGGCCGGCGAGCTCGATGACGGGTTCGCGGGCGATGTGCTCGTCGTGGCGGTGCCGCGGAGGGCGTTCCAACCGGCCGAGAGCGCGGCCGTCCAGGAGTTCGTCAAGAACGGCGGCGGGCTCGTGCTCGTGGGGATGGGCGGCGGGCTCCACCAGAGCTCTCTAGTCCTCAACGCGCTGGCGTTCAGGTTCGGGATGGTGTTCGGCGAGGAGCTGCTGCACCACGATCCTGACCGGCTGAACGCGCTGCGCAAGGACCAGGTCCACGCGGCCCATACCGTGCTCCTGCGCCACCCGGTGCTCGAGGGCGTGGGGACCGTGAGAGTGAGGTTCGGGTGCTCGGTGACCAGCGACGGGAACGCGCCGGTCTGGGTTGGCGACGAACCGCTCGAGGAGCGGTCCATGGCGGCGCTCGAGGCCGCACACTATTACCCCGTTCTCGCCCTCCAGGAGGAGGGCAAGGGCCGTGTCGTCGCCCTGGGCGACGCGTCCCTGCTCGACAGCCGCTACGTGCGCGGGAGCGCCCGGCTGGCGGGGAACATCATGACCTGGGCAGCAGGTGATACACCATGAGCATGCAGAACATAGTCGAACGGTTCATGAAGAAGGAGGAGCACAGGCCGCTCGGGCCCGAGCCCAGCGCGCCGCCGCCCCCGCCGGGCACGCAGCCCACACTGGGTCCCGAGAACCCCCAGGGGATGGGAGCGCCGCCGCCGATGGCACCGCTCAACCCCTTCTCCCCGCTCAAGGAGCACCAGTCGCCGATGTCGACGCCCATGCAGCCGCCGCTGGGACCCAATGGGATGCCCCTTCAGGCGCCGCAGGGGGGCCCGCTGGCACCGCCCGGCTCGGTCCCCGGAGCGCAGCCGCAGGGCAGCATGAATGACCTGCTGGGCCTCATGCAGGGGGCCGCCCCGGCGGGCGCCGCCCCGGCCGCGGTACCGGCCGCCAGCGAGGAGGCCATAAAGCGGCTCGAGCAGCGCATCGAAATGCTCGACAAGAAGATGGACATCATCGACGGCCAGCTCAAGAACATCTGGAACCTCCTGCAGACCTGGCGGCGCGGTTGATGATGGACCCGGCCGGTTTCGTGCGGACGTACTTCCTCGACCCGATCCGCACGGGCTCCGGCTACAACATGGTCAACACGACCGCGTACGCTCTTGGCTTCGTGGCGTTCATCTACGTCATCTTCGAGGGCCTCAAGCGCAAGCGCATCACGGTCGAACGGTTCGCCCTGGCGTTCGCACCGTACATCGTGCTCACGTGCCTTGTACGCGCGCTGGTGGACATCCACGTGTACCCGCGGTCCATCTTTACCGTCAGCCCCGGTATCTACGGGACATCGTTCATCGTGACGGTCATCTCCATCGCGATCGGGTACCAGATCGAGCGCGTGAACAAGACCCCCTGGGACAAGGCGTCGGCTTACATCGGTACGGTGCTCCTGCTCATGCACCTGCCGCTGATCGTCTGGCTGCGTCCCATGGCGTTCGCTGCCATCTTCGGTCTCACTGCCCTGTGCACCCTCTTCGTGTACCAGGTGGTCGCGCTCTCCGGGCGGGAGGACCTGCTCGTCCCCGAGAACGTAGGAGTGATCGCGGGCCAGCTCCTCGACGCCTCGGCGACCTACATCGGCCTGGCCTTCATCGGGTTCAAGGAGCAGCACGTAATCCCCAACCTCCTGTTCAATATGGCCGGAACACCACTGATCTTCCTTCCGGTGAAGGCCGCGCTCGCCGTGCTGGTCGTATATGTCGTGGACAAGGACGTGGACGACAGGCAGATGGCCCGGTTCGTGAAGCTGGCGGCGTTCGTGCTCGGGTTCGGGCCGGGGCTGCGCGACGCGTTCCAGGTTCTCATGGCGGGGTAGAGGTCGCGAGTGACCCTGTAATCTACTGGTATCATCTGCGCCCGTCCGGCCGATAGGGTTTTAACGCTGTTCCGATCCAACGCACCCATGATCGAGGACCTCCTCGCACGGCTCGTGGCCGTCCCCTCGCCCTACCCCGAGGAGGGGGCCATCGGGGACCTGCTCGCCGACCTGCTGCAAGAACGCGGCTTTTCGGTCGAACGCCAGCGGGTGGCCGATGGACGCGCCAATGTCCTTGGTACGAAGGGTAGCGGCCCGTCATTGCTGTTCCTGGGTCACATGGACACCGTGGCGCCGGAGCCGGGATGGGAGAATCCCTACGCCATTCGCAGGGACGGTGGCCGTATCCTGGGGCTCGGGGCACACGATATGAAGGGCGGCATCACCTGCCTCCTCTCTGCGCTCGAGGGGGCCGACACACCTCATGCGGTGAAAGTGGCGTTCACCGTGGACGAGGAGAACGTCAGCCAGGGCGCCCACGTGCTCGACCGGAGCGGATTCCTCGACGACGTCGCCGGGTGCGTGTCCGTGGAGTCGGCGGAGCTGGGCGGTCTGGAGGAGGCATGCCTGGGCCGACGGGGCCGGACGGTGCTCCAGGTGGACCTGTACGGCAGGCCCGCTCATGCCGCGGCGCCGCAGGACGGGGCCAACGCCGTGACCGCGGCAGCATCGGTGCTCCTGGCGCTGGGCGACGTGCCCCTGGCCATCCACGAGCGACTTGGCCCCGCGAGCCTGACCCCGCTGGGCATCCACGCCGAGGCGCGGGGGCTCACCGTCCCCGAGCGGTGCACGCTCACCCTCGACCGGCACCTGGTCCCGCCCGAGACGCCCGAGAGCGCGCTGGCCGAGCTGCGAGAGAGGCTGCCGGACATGCTCGAGGGCGTGCGCGTGGAGGCGCGCCTGGCCGACCGGCCCACGCCCTTCCTGCGCCCGTACTGGACCGCACCGGACTCCGCCATCGCTCGTACCGTGGCCCAAGCGATCAGGACCGTTGTCGGGAAGGACGCCGTGTGGCTTGCAGGTTCTTCCGTCGCCGACGAGAACGCGGTGGGCGCCCGGGGCATCCCCACAGTGGTGTACGGCCCCCTGGGCGGCAGGGACCACACCAAGCACGAGTGGGTGGACGCCTCCAGCCTGCCGGTGGTCCGCGACGTGCTGGCCCGCGTGCTGGCCGGATGGACACCGCAGTTGGACTGAGGCGCGAAGTGGTCCCCCGGGGGTCCACTAGAATGCAACGCTCGGATCAGTCGTCCCCGGGAGCCTCGTTGACATCGCCGAAGAGGCCGTCCACGAGCCGCTGGCTCGCGGTCCTGACGGGAAATGAGACCACGAGCACGCATCCCGCGGAGAACAGTCCCGAGAGGCGGAGCTCGCCCAGGTACCGGGTGGCAAGGAACTCCTCGAGCACCTCCTCGACGACCAGGAATACGACGGTGAGGGCTACGCTCAGGAACGTGTACACAAAGCTCCTTCTCACGATGATCTCGATATCGAGCAGATGGTCCTTCACGATACCGTAAGCGATCGTACCACCCGTAAGGGTCATGAACACGATCCCTACGTTCACCTTGAGCGGCAGGGACAGGACGGCAGTGCTTATGACCATGATGCCATAGCCGATGAACGGGAAGAGGCATCCAAGGAGGAAGTACGACGACCGCCGCTTCAGCTCGGGATCCTTCACCTGCCTGAAGGTGAGCGTGAAGATGGCGATAGGAAGGAACGACAGGAGACCCTGAGCGTTGTTGAACACCATCATGAGCCCTGATGGAGCGAGGAAGACGCCGCTGTACAGGCCGAACATCGACTCGTCCGCCTCGACGACGTTGGCGAAGAGGCGGTCCGGGGCGAGGATGATGGCCGCGAGGAAGAGGACAGGGACCGCATAGATGACCAGGAGCCTCTTGTCCTGTAGGAAGGTGCCCCTGCTCCGGTAGAGCAGAGCAAAATGGGAGAGGACCGTGAGCGTGATGGCGGTGCTGATGAAATGGACCGACATCCACGTGGTCCATGTGCCTATGTCCAGGCTGCATGACGCCATGGCGGCACCGACAGCGATCATGGAGGTGAAGAACAGGCACGCGGCGTTCATTTGCACGAACAGTCCTTTCTCACGCTTGTGGAGCAGGAACATCGACAGGCCGAGACAAACGAGGAAGGAGATGAAGTAGGGGACAGACCAGAGGTTGAGGAAATAGCCCGTCATCGGACGTCATACCGTGGACTATCCTTAAAAGTTAGTGCGCTGCGTGCTCGCCGAGCGGCTATCGCCCTCCCCGTAAGGTTTATATCCCTGGATGATCCCAATCCAGCTACCTCCGGCCAACAGGGACTATTGTCCAGTGGCTGTAACAAGGTTCTATCCATCATCGGGGATCGCTACCATGGCGGTCCCCTTTGGTGGCCCCTGTCTTTTCCGGCCGAGAGTGTTGCTATTCCAAGCCGTCCCTGAGAGGAGTAACCAGATGGTTGACCCTCGGCTCAGACACCTCGTGCGGCCATCGGGGACGCTGTCCCCGTACATTAACATGTGGTCTTATCATCGCCGGGGGTCGCCGATACGGTGGCCCCCGCCGGTGAAATCGTTCTATGACGACCGGGAGGGGTACTATTTCTGTATGGTCCGGCCGTGCCCTGACGCGCCCAAACAGTAACTTTTTATACCCCGTCCCCTGCCGTGGAGCGTTGGCGGGGTATGCCATGTACTTGATGGAGGAGTCAAATGATGCACCCGGTGATGAGGGGACCTCGGACCTCCTAGTTCTGTACGACATGGACGGAACCCTGTTGCAGGGGGATGGCCTGCGTAACGTGTACGAAGGCATAGGTGGCGAACCCCTGGACAACGTGGAGGAGGCACATGCACGGTACGGGAACGGCGAGATCGGCTACTTCGATCTGCATCGGGCATCGATGGAGAACCTCAAAGGCGTCGAGGCCTCGCTCGCACAAGAGCTGGCTGGGGCGACACCTCTCTTCGAGGACGCGACGGTGATCGTCGATTACATGGTCGCTCGTGGCTACGACCAGTCCATCCTCTCCCACAGCCCGACGGACCTCATAGCACCGCACGCCCAAAGATTGGGGATCGGGACCTACTTCGGCGTCGACATGGTCTGCGAGGGCGGTCGTTATACCGGAGATACGAACACAGCGTCCAACTACACACGGACCCTTCTGAGCGACATGGACGCCAAGGCCACGGTCATGAGGGACCTGGCACAAGGTCGGAAGGTGATCGCCTTCGGGAACGGCAGCAACGACTACAGTATGCTCGATGCCGCGGACATGGGCTTCGCCATACACGCAAACCAGCATCTTCGGGAACTGGTGGAGGACGGGGACAGCCAGAACATCTACTTGGTGGACTCGTTCGAGGAGGCGATAGAGGTCCTTGATAGGGAGCTTGGATGAGCGCTCTACCGGGACCGGACGTCCGCGCACCGACCAAAAACCTTTAGTACCACGAGGGACACATACCCTTATCATGGTCCAGCAGGACTTAGCCGTGATCCGTGAGCGCATCCGCGTCGCGCTCGCCCCCTACAAGGCGAAGCTGGAGAGGAAGAAGCCCACCGACGGCGACATCATCACCAACCTCCTGTGGCGTTTTAGGAGCCAGCCGTCCCACCACATCGACCTTCTCGTGCTAGAAGCGTGCTCCGAGCTGAGGAACAAGGACCCGGACATCACCGAGGCCGATATCAACGCGATCATCGCCAAGTACTCCAAGAAGGCACAGGCCTTGGTGGCCGAGCTGGGCGACCTCCAGCCGGCCGGGCTGGGCTGACCCGACCCCGACACTACACGAACCGCTCCGGGTGTGCTTCGAAATACTTTTCGCCCATCCGCACGAGCACGAGCCCTGATCCGAGAAGCAAGGTGAACGAGATTGCCACGGGGGCTCCGAGCATTGGCGAGTACGCAAGCGTCGCCAGGCAGGCGGACGGGACCAACGCCACCACGCTCTCGGGGAGGGGAAGCGGGGTGAGGTTGACGACGAACACCGCCGACATGGCCCCGAAGTACACGAACCGCAGCTCCTGCCGCCCGGGGACCATCGCTGCCGCCGCCAGACCCACGCCCGCCAGTAGCAGTGCCAGGGATAGCGCGTACCCGATCATGAGCACCGGATGCGCCATGTGGACGCCTTGGGTCTCGAGGAGGACGATGTACAGTACCGCCTGCGTACAGGCCAGCATCAGGGCGCCGGTCACCTTACCGCGCACCACCGTCCCAGGCGACAGGGCGTGCACCAACGGTTCCAGCTTGTGGGTCTCGGTGTCCTGGCTCAGTGCTTCCATGAGCACGTCGCCGGCGTTGATGGCCAAGAACAGGAAGATGAACGGTACCAAAAAGCCGTAGAGCGCGTGTACGGGACGCACCGAGCGCAGCGGGGGGGCGCCGCGGTCGTCGTCGGGCGCAGGCTCGTTCACGCCCGTCACCCGTACCTGGGGCACGGCGGGCACCTCCAGCAGCAACCGCTCGAAGCCCAGGGAATAAGAGAGCTCCACCAATGCTTCCTCGAGCCGGTTCCGGGAGTAGGAGGAGAGCAGGCTGCGCGGGTCGTGGATGAGCGATATACCCACGTGCACCGGCCGGTCCAGCTGGTCTCCCAGTTCCGGCGGGGGCACCAGGATGACCTCGATCCGTCCCTCCATGAACGCGAACTCCGCCTGGGTGAGGCTGTCGTACCCCCGGGCGTACAGCTGCTCGCGCTCGAGAAGGGCGTTTCCAACGGATGGACGCTCGCCGTACGTCACCACGCCGATCCGCCACCCGCCCGGCGGTTCCCCGGCCTCGGACGGGAACAGGAGCGCGGCATAGTTGTGGACGATGGCCTGGGCGAACACCACCATGAGCACCTGGAAGAAGAAAAGCACCCAGAACGTCCGGTCTCGCAGGAGGCGCTGGAGCTCGCGCCAGCCAACGAGCGCAACCGGGCCTACATCCACATCATCACCACCGCGAGGTTGTAGGCGCCATGCAGGAGCGTGGCCACCGCCAGCGCGAGGGAGGCGCGGCCGCTACGCAGGTAGACCAGCGCGAACACCGTGGTGCACAGGCCATGGACGACCAATGACAAGGGGAGGATGGGGAGCAGGAGCAGGGTCTCGAGGGTCTGGGCGACGCCCTCAAGACCAACGAACGGTGTGATGAAAGCGACGTTGTACAGCTTCTCGAACACCAGGAACCCCACGCCAACCGCCAGGGCCAGGGGGACCACGTCGCCCGAGTTCGAGCGCAGGCGGCCGGCGCGGTGGAGCAGGAGGAACGCAGCACCCTTCACGGCCTCCTCCACGCCCATCAGGACCGTGACTAAGAGGATGAACGGGACGCGGACCAGGGTGGCCAAGGCCACCACCGCCACCTCGCCCGCAAGCCCCAAGAACACTGTACCGGCACCGGTGAGTATGCCCAGCAGGAGCGATGGGCGGCCGGAGGGGAGAGACTCGCGGGTGGCGAGCACCAAAGCCTCCCACAGGGTGTGGCCCCCCGTCACCGTCCCGCGGGCGGCGCCCAGCACGCCCAGCAGCATGGCCAGTGAGAACGCGCCGGGGAAGAACAGCGACAGCCCCACCTGCTCGGCGCCCGGTGGCTCGCCTCGGAGAACGTGAAGCACGGTGGTCAGCGGCGAGTAGAACGCAACGTCGTGCACACCGGAAAGCAGGGTGGGGAGCAGCAGGCCCACCGTCCCCAGGAAGTAGGCCACTGAAAGGCTGGCCGACATGGAGGCATAGGATGAGGTGGTGACGCACACCGCCGCCGTCAGGGCGAAGAACGTCGCAACCACCGCCGTCGTGGCCAGCACGAGGAGGGGCAGCGACGCGCGGGCGGGGGGCGCAAGGACCACAGAGAGTGTCACGGGGACCGCCACCGCCAGCAGGGCGTGGGGGGCGGCCTTCCCGGCCATGATCGAGTGCTGGGGGACGTAGGCGGAGAGCACCTCGTACCCACCGCCCAGGCGCGAGCCGGTGAGCGACACGCCGAAGGACGAGGCGAAGAACAGTATGGGGATGAGCATGCCCAGCGGTGCCATGAGGCCCGCGATGGGGTTGGTGCCGCCCGGCTGGGGGACGGCCAGCTCCTCACCCTCCTCAATGGTATCGGGCCGTGCCAGGCGGTCGCCAAGGGCGTCGGCGGCGTAGGCCTCGCCCGGGGGCCGGGCCACCAGGAGCGATGGATCGATGGACGGCGGTGCGGGCACGCTGCCGGGGCCGGGACGTACGTTACCGCTGGGCGTCTCCTCCCGTGGTATCGGACGGAAGCCTGTCCCGCGGTCCAGCGCGTCTGCATCGATGAGGAGCGGTGCCAGGAGCACGTCAGGGAGCGGTCGCTTGGCGGCCTCCTGCTCGAACAGCCGGCGGTTGGTGACCTCGAGCACGTCGATCATCAGCCTGCGGAGGGCACGCGACCGGTGGGACCGGCCGAACTGCGCATGCACGTCCGCGTCGTCGGTCCAGAGGTAGCCGTCGATTCGTTCCCCGAGCAGTGCCGCGTGGGCGGTATCGCGATCGGCGAGAGCCATCATCTCGATCAGCGGTGACGCGAACAGCTCGTCGGCCCGGGGATCGCCCACCCGGCCCAGCCGGTACACGTCCCGGAGCGACGGGGGCTCGCGCTCCATGCTCGTCCGCATAGCGGAGAGCACTACCAGGGAGAGCAGCGGCACCGCCAGCAGCGCCAGGGAGAGCCGACGGGAGCCGGACAGCACCCGCGCTTCCTGGCGGGACAGCTCTATAGCGCCCCTCAGGGCGATGGCGCGTCCACCCCCCCGATCTCGCGGAAGAACACGTCGTCGAGCCCAGGCTCCTCGACGGACACGCGGACCACCTCGCCTGACCTGGACAGGCGGCCGGTGAGCGCGGCAAAGCCCGCTGGTGTCCCCCTGTACACTACCTGCCACCGGTCCCCGGGCAGACCCTCGATCTCCAGGTCCTTGCCTGTAGGCTCCTTCCCGAGCACCTCGAGCACGTACCGCCGTTCGGCGGCCAGCGCCTCCTTGAGCACGTCCTTTGGCCCGGCGGTCACCACACGGCCCTCGTTCATGATGACCACGTCGTCGCAGAGCCGGTCGGCGTCGAGGAGGAGGTGGGTGGAAACCAGCACCGTGCGCTCGCGCTTGAGCGACAGGAGCTCCTGGTTGAGCGCTACCGAGCTGGAAGGGTCGAGGCCCGAGGCCGGTTCGTCGAGGATGAGCACCGGCGGGTCGGGGAGCAGGGTGCGCGCAAGCTCCAACCGGCGGCGCAAACCCTTGGAGAGCGCCCGGGCGGGAAGCTCGGCGTGGCCCTGCAGGCCGTACTCGCGGACCAGGTCCTCGGCACGCGCCTCCAGGTCGGTCCCGCCCATCCCAAGGAGCCGGCCGAAGAACCGCAGGTACTCCAGGGGCGCCATGTCATCGTACACATGGCTCTCCTCGGGGAGGTAGCCCATGGCCTTGCGGGCACGCTGTCGGTCGGCCCGCACGTCGGCGCCGTCCAACAGCACCGTACCATCGTCGGGGATGAGGATGCCGCAGATGCACCGGAGGGTGGTGGTCTTGCCGGCGCCGTTGGGGCCCAGTAGCACCGTTAGCGTCCCCTCCCTCGCGGTGAGGTCCACGTCGTGGAGCACCTCCCTGTCGCCGTACGACTTGCGCAGCTTGCGCACCTCGAGCCTCATCCTCGACCCTCCATGGCGCTCACCATATCGTTCACCGATTTAAAGGGAGTGGAAGGCGGTCGACCCCTCAATCCGCCTCGCGCACCTGCAAGTGGAACGCCGCCGAGTCGTACCACAAGTAGCAGTCGCCCTTCACATTCCCGTCGCACTCCCGTGCGGGCCGCTGTCGACAGCTCTCAGGCTCGCACGCGTCACATCCGGCCATCGGCTCCAGGCACCAGGTCGGATCGACCGGGTCCCACTTGCGGCACGCAGGCCGGTACTCGCACACGTCGACGTTGAACGCGTACCTGCCGTTGGGCGCCTCCAGCGGGTCGTCGGGGAAGGAGAGCGTCGTTCGGAGCGCGGCCGCCTCCTGCCCGTAGACCTCGATAAAGCCGGGGCCTGAGAACCAGGTGTTCGGGCTGCAGGTGGCGACCCCCTCCCAGCATTCCGCGGGGAGGTAGCGCCTGTACTTCTTCAGGACCGCCTCGTCAAGAGGTCCACGCCGCCCCTCCAGCGTCCTGAAGTCCCGGTCGATGGTATCCTCCCGCGAGCCGGGACCATCCAGGCGGAGCAGGTGCGGGTAGGCGCAAAAGCACCGGTCGTCGGGAGCGATGTTGTTGATCGCCACCTGGATGTCACGGCGCCCGCCACGTTCCATCTTGATGGATGTCGGGATGGAGAGCATGACCTTCTCATTCCTGTTGTGGACCGTGGGCGGTGGCGGCCTTGACGGCCTCACCGGCCGCTCCTCGGACACGGCAGCGTCCACCCACACCACCACCAGCACCAGGGGGACGCACACCAGCATGATGATGTCCATGGTCGTGACCCCCTTGAGCAGCGAGCGCTTTCGTCCCGTCAGTTCCACCAGAAAGGACGACACTGGGGCGGTTGAAAAACACGGTGTTAGGGGTGATAGTGAGGGCGCTCACACCGCGCGAGTACCGGCACGCCGGCCTGCCGGCTTTCTTGACCCATGAGCGGCTAATCTCTACCATGGCGCTTCCATGGGAGCACGGGGCCCGGCAGCCGTTCCTGGACCGGACCGATCCCTCCGATGTCCGCCGGGAGGCAGTGGCGCTTCCCCTGGCGCCCGGCCGGGTCACCGTGCTCCGACCCACCTCCTTCCCCGTGTCCCTGGCCCTGGCCAGGGCGGCGCTCGCGCCCGGGGGGGAGGTGCGGGCCGTTGTGGTCGACGGCGGTAACCGCTTCGATCCATCAGCCCTGGCGCGATGGGCACAGCACCTGGGCGCGCCGCCGCGGAGGGTGCTGGAGGCCGTGGCCGTGTCCCGGGCGTTCACCTGCCACCAGCTGGCCCGGCTCGTGACCGAAAGGCTGCCCCGGGAGCTGGCGGTCACCGGGGCGCGGCTGGTGGCGGTGCTGTCGCTGACCAGCTCGTTCACCGACGTGCCCGCACGGGAGGGCGTCGCCCTCTTCCGCCGCACCCTGGACGCCCTCGCCCGGGCGGTGCGTTACGCGAACGCCGCGTGCCTGGTCACCCTGGACCGGGAGCCCGAGGGGTACCTGGAACGACTGGCCCGGCGGCGTGCCGTGGCGTGCGCCGAACTGCTCCCGGGGCTGCGGCTCCAGCTGGAGGGAGGGCCTGCGGTGCCGCTGGGGGCGACACCCGCCCCCTTTCCCTGGGCTGTGGGTGGTGCCTGACATGGGCCGGACCGTGGCCACGTTCCGCCACCTGCTGGCAATCGAGGAGTCGCGCTGGCGCCCCTTCCGCGACGGGCTGCGGCGACGGGACCGGGAGGCCTTCGACCGGCTGTTCGACCTGGCCCGGGGCCACGCCGCTGCTGCCACCATGGCGGCCAGCCCGCTCGCCATGGAGCCGGTGGTGCTGGCGGTGCTCCTGGAGCACCAGAAGGCGCTCGAGCGGCTGACCGCGCGGCTGGCGGAGGTGGACGAGGGTGAGGGGGACCGGCTGGGTCCTTGACATCCACGCCGACGGGGGCGAGGTCGCCCTCTGGGTGAAGCGCGAGCGGGGCGGTACCGTCCGCCTCGCAGCATCCTACCGTCCTCCCTTCTACGTGCTCCCGCGGACGCAGTCCCTGGACCGGCTCCTTCCCCGCCTGCGCCAGCTCCCCGGGGTGGGCCGGGTGACGACGGCACGGCGCTCGGACGTGTGGACCGGAAGTGAGGCCGCAGTGGCCGAGGTCCATCCCGCCGATCCGGCACGGATGAAGGCGACGGCGGCCCGGGTCCGCGACGACGTGGGGACGGCGGGAGAGGTGTGCACCTGCGACGTGGCGCACGAGACGCGGTTCCTCATCGAGCGGGGGCTGTTCCCCCTGGCCAGGGTGCGCTTTGCGGCCGACGACGACGGGCGGTTGCGTGACGTGGCGCTCGACGGCGACGCTGCCGATGCCATGGAGTACCCGGTGCCCCGTCTTGAGGTCGTGGAGGTGTCCCGTGGTAGGAGCGCACGGGCGGCCTGCATCGGCCGGGACCCGGACGTGGTGATCACCCGGGGACCCTGCGCCGACCTCCATCTGGTGTCCCGTGAGCCCGTGGAGGCCGTGCGACGGCGCGCGCGTTCCTACGTCTCCTACGGACGAGTGGTGTACAAGCCGCCGTTCCAGCACCTGCACGGCCGCTGGCACGTTGATGGCGACCATTCCTTCTTCGTGCGCCGGTGCGGGCTGGAGGGGCTCATCGAGCTCTCCCGGCTCTCCTGCATCACCCCCCAGCGCATGGCTCATACCTCGCCGGGCACGGCCATCAGCGCCATGGAGGTGGCCACGGCGCTGCGGCACGGGATGCTGGTGCCCTGGCGCAAGGGCGAGCCCGAGGCGTTCAAGACCGCCTGGCAGCTGGTGCAGGCCGACCGGGGTGGCCTGGTGCTGGAGCCGGTGCCGGGCGCCGTGGAGCAGGTGGCGGAGATGGACTTCGCCTCCATGTACCCCACCATCATGGACCACCACAACATCTCGCCCGAGACCGTCCAGTGCACGTGCTGCGGGGACGACGGTAGTGCGACGGTGCCCGTGCTGGGCTACCATCTGTGCAGCAAGCGGCGCGGACTGGTGCCCGAGACCATCGCACCGCTCTTGGAGCGGCGGCGGCACTACAAGCGACGAGCGCGGGCCACGCGCGGTGCGATGCGCGTGGGGTACGAGCGGCGGCAGCAGGCGCTCAAGTGGATGCTGGTGACGTGCTTCGGGTACCTGGGCTACCGCAACGCCCGTTTCGGCCGGATCGAGGCACACGAGTCGGTGACCGCCTTCGGCCGGGACAAGCTCGTGCGCGCGGCGCGCATGGCCGAGGAGGCGGGCTTCGCGGTGGTGCACGGCATAGTGGACTGCCTGTGGCTGCGGCACGAGGATGGGGACACCCTCGCGGGGCGGGAGGACGAGCTCGCCGACCTCATGTCGTCCATCGGCAGCGCAGTGGACGTGGAGCTGGAGCTGGAGGGGGTGTACGGGTGGCTGGCCTTCTCCCCCTCGCGCCTCCACCCCGGGGTCGCGGCGGCCAACCGCTACTTCGGCAGGTACGTCACCGGAGAGCTCAAGGTACGTGGGATCGAGTCGCGACGCAGGGACGCGCCGGGTGTGGTGCGCCGGCTCCAGGCACGTATCCTGGGCATCCTTGCTGGCTGCCCCGACCTTGCCGCGGTGCGCGACTCCCTGCCCGGTGCCGTGGAGGTGGTGCGCCTGGCCGTGGACGGGGTGCGGGCCGGTGACGTCCGGTCCGATGAGCTGGAGGTGTGCACGGTAGTGTCCCGCTCCGACTACCGCGGCCGCTCGCCGACGGCGGTCGTGGCCACGGCACTGCGCGACGAGGGCGTCGAGCTCCTCCCCGGCCAGAAGGTGCGGTACGTGTGGGGTGCCGAGGGCCGGCCCGTGCCCGCGAGCGAGGCCGACGGGTACGCCCACGACCGGTACACTGAGCTTCTAATCAGGAGCGCGGGGACCCTTTTAGCGCCCTTCGGGCTCCCTGCCGAGGCGCTCGCCCGGCGCCTGGCCCCCGGCGGCCATCAGCTTACCCTTGCCGCGTGCGTCGCGCGCAGAAGACGGGCGCGGTGAGCACTTGTAATGTCAGGCACGTATATATGCTATCCACACCATGACCCTTCTGAGGAAAATGGCAAACACGCCTCCCGGGGGGACGACAAAGGATGGGTCTCTCGTTTTTTTTCTGACCATCCTTGGCTGCCACCACCGCCCCCCGGGCCTCTTTCTCCCTTAACTTCTATCGGAAAGATGCCTTCGGAAGGTATTTATGCTATACACGACTAAATAGTATGGGGGGAATGATGGTCATTCTTCCCCCGGGGGACGGGATGGAAGGTTCACCTAATAATAGAATAATAGCACTTCTTAGTCTTCCTTTGGCTGCCACCTCCGCCCCCCGGCACTATTCTCCCCGTTCCTGATCCGAAAGGTAAATAGGCCATCCACACCTGATTAAGGACCGGGGGGAACGGGAACCCAGTTCCTATGCTCTCCTGGGGGGCGGGATGGGGAAGTGCTGCCTATTTCTGTTTACGCTTTCTCGCTGCCACCCCCGCTCCCCGAACCTTCCCTGACCCAGAAGAACATGCACTAGGCACGTTCATCGAGCAGGTCGGCGGCGGCCTCGAGGTCGAGCACGCGGTACTCGATTGTGAGGCTCTGCCAGGGGCGGAGGACGTTGCTCGCTGCCTCGTGGCCCGAGGAAAGGAGCACCTCCTTGATCTCGTCGTTGGACAGTCCGTTGTACTGGGACTTGATGGCCGCCACGGCACCCGCCACCAGGGGTGCGGACATGGACGTGCCCGTCCATGTCGTGTAGCCGCCGGGGACCGGGGAGAGGATGTCCACGCCGGGCGCGACGATGTCGAAACCGAGGTTCGTGGAATTGTACAGGCGGTCCTTGTCCTCCCATGATGCGCCCGCGGTGAACACGTCGGGGCAGGAGCCGGGCGACGTCCTGCTGAGACCAGTCGCCGGATCGGCCGTCTCCCGGGCGTTGCCGGCGGACGCCACGAGGAACACTCCCGCGTCGTACACACGTGAGCATGCCTCGTTGATGAGGCGGTCCACTTCGGCCTTGGGCCGTCCCTCGAAGTCCTCTGCGGTCTCCATGCCGAAGGACATGTTGACTACGTCCATCCCGTCCGCCACGGCCTTGTCGAGTCCGCGCAGTGCGACCGAGAACCCGTCATCGCCTTTGCCCGTGACGACCTTGTAGCTGTACAGCTCGGCCTCGGGCGCGATGGTGTGGACGATACCGGCGACGTGCGTGCCGTGGCCGTGGTCGTCGTACGGGTCGGGTTTGTCGTAGACGAGGTCGGTGAACCCGCGGTAGGCGTCGATGAGGTAGGGGTGGGACGCGTCGATGCCCATGTCGAGGATGCCCACCTTCACACCTTCACCGGTGAGCCCCCGGGCGTTCGCCTCGGCGGCGTGCACACGCCGGTAGCCCCAACCCTGGGCCACGTCCTGTGGTCCGACGCCAGTGGCGAGCTCGTAGGGCCGGTCGCTGTGCGTGATGGTGATCGCGCGTTCGTCACCGTAACAGGTGATGACCCCAGCTGTCCGGAGGTCGGCGAGCTCCCTGGCATCGGCATCCATAACGAGTGCGGCGTTCAGTGACGTGTACGCCTCCTCGACGGCGAGACCATGGGACGCGAGATCGTACGCGCCATGACCCTGCTCCAAGAACACGACAGTGCGCTCGACACCTGCAAGCTCCACCATGCTGGCGCTGCTGGCGAGGGTGCTTTTATTCCTTCCCCGGGGGACGGGGCGTGGGCCGTCCTGTCACGGATTACTCGGTGTCCTCGAGCAGGTCGGCTGCCGCCTCGAGGTTGAGCACCTTGTACTCCTGGAGACCGTGGTAGTAGGTGTTGTGGCTAGCGTCGTCGGCCGAGGCGATGAGCGCGTCCTTGATCTCGTCGTTGGACAGGTCGCTGTACTTGGATTTGACGGCCGCAACGGCACCCACCACGAACGGGCAGGCCATGGACGTGCCGTCCCATGTTGCGTACCTGTCCCCGGGGATCGAGGAGAGGACCCGCGCACCGGGTGCCGAGATGTCGAACCCGAGGTTTGTGAAGTACGCCAGCTTGTCGTTGTACTTGCTCATGGCGCCTACAGCGAAGACGTCCGGCCCCGACGCGGGAGCGGACCTGCTGCGGCCGGAGGCCGGGTCGGCGGCCTGGCCGTCGTTGCCGGCAGCCGCCACGAGGAACACGCCCGAGTCGTACGCACGCGAGCAGGCCTCGTTGAGTATGCGGTCGCCTTCCTCCTTGGAGTATCCCTCGCGTTCCTCGTCGGTGTCCAGACCGAAGGACATGTTCACCACGTCCATACCGTCCTGTACTATGGTGTCCAGGCCGCGGAGGATGTCCGAGATGCGGTTGGCGCCATGCGACATATGGAGCTTGTAGCCGTACAGCTCCACCTTGGGAGCGACGGTCTTGACGATCCCGCCGCAGTGGGTGCCGTGACCGTGGTCATCGTACGGATCGGGCTTGCCGTAGGGCAGGTCGGTGAACCCGGCGTAGTTGTCCTTGAGGTACTCGTGGTCCGCGTCGATGCCGGTGTCGAAGATGGCGACCTTGACACCAGCGCCGTCCAGACCCTTGGTGTTGGCCTGGGCCGAGCGCACCCGGAGGTAACCCCAGTCGTTGGGGACGTCGCGTGCCTCGGGCTGATCGCCGGTGTCGTACGGATCAGGGGAGATGCTGCCGGGGCCGTGTGTTCCCTTGTTGTACGGACCGCGGGTCTCGTCGGAGATGGTCACCTCATGGTCCTCGGCGTAGTCCGAGACCACACCCACCAGCTGCAGCGTGGCCAGCTCCCGCGCGTCAGCTCCGGTCACTATCGCAGCGCCCAGACCGGCGTAGGACTCTTCCACCTGTATGCCGTAGGACTCGAGCTCCTCGGTGGCGTTGCCGCCGTAGGACCTGTCGAAGAAAACGATCGTACGCTCACTGCTCTCAATATCCATCCCGTACACCCATGGGGACCACTGTCCCCTCAAGTGATATCTAGCGGGGTCGCCGGAATATAAACCTTCGGTCTTCGGCAAGTGGAGGACTCGCGGCCGGACCGGTCGCGAGGCAAAACTTCAGTGAACTACCCCTCCCTAAGTCGAGGGGCTTCCCGCTTCGACGCTGTTCCCATCTCCACGGGCGCATCGGGTGGTCCCCACCCTGATCGATCCTGAATGTAGATCGCAGCGTTCAGGTCGCAGTTTATCGTCAGCCTGAGGGTGATCCGGCCCAGACCATCGATGGAAACGTTCAGATTTCCTTCCGTTATCAGACCGGGTCGAGGCATCTGCACATCCACGTGCACGAAGACCTCCCTCAGAGCGCACCGTGCTATGAGCATCCATCACCCTGCCCCTGGAAAACCATGACCCCGACCGATCAGCCAGCATTCTCACCTTTGCTAAACGTTGGCCGGATTTAGGTCTCC
Organism: Candidatus Undinarchaeales archaeon; assembly: GCA_030753015.1. Classification (GTDB taxonomy): domain Archaea; phylum SpSt-1190; class SpSt-1190; order JASMDC01; family JASMDC01; genus JASMDC01. Next base: position 60,180 of record JASMDC010000007.1, read on the forward strand.
AGGACGCGACTGTTATCGCTTCTGTTCAATGATCGTCCTTGGTGGTCACCCCTAATAGGTATTAGGCCGTTCATCATTATATCCCAAAGGGAGGTGGCGTGCCGGTACTCGTCCGGAAAGTAACTTTCGGCTCCATCCCCTCCCTACCGGAAGGGGACTTCCCGCTGAAAACGATAAAGAGTTAAATCGTCAGAACATAATCTCGCTCCTACGCATGGCTCCATACCACTGCTTCCCCGGCAAGGACCCGCGCATCGTGTACGAGGAGCTGCTCGACGCCACCATGATCGTGGACTGCCACACACACCTGGGGGAGGACAAGGACGGCATGCATCAGGCGATACCGGAGCTCGTCCGCGTCATGAACAAGCACAAGGTCGACCGAGCGGTGGCGTTCCCGTTCAACATGCCGGGGCCGGGACGGGGCTTCCACAAGGCCAACGGGATCATCGCTAAGGCCTACGAATCACACAAGGACCGCCTCATCCCCTTCATGCGCCTCGACCCCCACTCTCCGGCGTGCATGAAAGAGATGCAGGAACGACTGGACCAGGGATTCCGCGGGATAAAGCTCCATCCACGGGCCCAGAGCTTCTCCATCGATGAGGAGATCGCGTTCAACATCTACGATGCCGCCCAGGACAACGACATCCCCATCATCATCCATACCGGGCTCATGCGCCGCATGAAGATCGGTGATGCCCTCACGAACATCATAAAGGAGTTCCCCAAGCTCAAGATCATCCTCGCCCACGGGGCCTACGTGGACATCGTCCGCGTGGTGTACTCGCTCAAGGGGGCCCACAACATCCTCTTCGACACCTCGGTGGCCCCCATCTACGATATCTATGAGCTCATCTATACGGTGGGTCCCGACCGGGTGGTGTACGGCTCCGACACGCCGTACGGGCACATGGCCTCGGCGCTGGAGGCGGTGGTGGACATCGCCCTCTCGCTCCACCTGCCCAAGGAGAAGATCGATATGATCCTGGGCCAGAACATACTCGAGTGGGTGGGACCATGAGCCCCGAGGAGGAAGTGTTCGGGGGGTTCTCGAAAAAGTCGCTGGACCGCATCCGCTCGAGCATGCACCCCGAGGAGGTGCGCGTGGTGGACAGCGTCATCTTCGTGCGCAAGCTGGGTTCGGAGTACCCTCACATGGCCGACGATGAGGTCGAGGCTCTTTTGGACCGCTCCTGCCACGAGGGTATCGACATCGACGCCGTGGTCGTCCTCACCGACGACAAGGAGTACAACCTGGTGCTCCCCCGCCGTATCCAGGTGATAAAGTACATGCGCATCCTCGACAGGCTCAGCTGGATCTTCATCCTCCTCAAGATCATCCGCGACCTGGAAGGCGATTCCCGGCGAGCGGCCATGCGCAAGGTGCGCCACACCATCAGCCTAATCCTGACCCTCCTGGAGGTAGAGATCGAGCTCAACATCAACGAGCGTCCCCACCTCTATGATATAAGGGCGTTCATGGAGAAGATGACAGAGGCCCTCGACCACGGGAACTCCGGAAAGGCATGGACCAACCTACAGGTGGCCATCAATATCGCATCCATACGACTGCTCAAGCAGGTCAAGTAAGGCGCAAGTGGTCGCGAGCCACATTTCTATATAAAGGATTAAGTCAATCTTTTGACACCATGGTTAAGGGACGTTTCGCCATTGGCAAGTTTGCCATCGAAGCGGGCGTGACCTCGGGAAGGATATTCGTCGAGTCCGTGCGAGAGATCTGGGACTCATTCCCGAAGTTCATTATAAACCTGCTCATAGCGTTCATCGTGTGGACGGTCGGTGGTTACCTCTTCCTGAAGTTCGCTCCGTTCCAGGTCTTCTACGGGGTATCTGCCTTCCAGACGATCGGTGCGATCCTGCTGGTGGTCATCTGTATCCTGCTCTCCAAGGCGCTGTCGGAGATCCGCGATATGGCGGAGGCCGCATCGGGACTGCTAACGGTGGTGACAGCTGACGAGGAGTTCGAGCGCAAGCTGCGCAACTACAACTTCTATCTGCGCACACTGTGCCTCTTGACGTTCCTGGCGATCTTCACGTTCTTCATCCTGACCCTCGGCCAGGGTGAGGGAGAGGAGCTCGGCCTGTTCTCCGGGCTCGCCCTTGTGTTCCTGGTGATCATCATCCTGGTGCACACCTTCGTTCCCGCCGATACCATCAACAAGATCGGTGGCGTCGTCTACGGGCCCATGGACACATTCAGTCAGCAGCAACAGATCATCGCGGTCGTCGCGTTCGTCGGCCTGGCGCTGGTGGTCGTGGGGATGTTCTACTCCTTCGCCGCCAACGTGGTCACGGACAAGGACTGTGTACCCGGTATCACGACGGATATCTCGAAGCTCGCCCCGGAAGACGTGGACAAAGCGTGCGGTGTCGATGAGTTCTGCTACGCCAAGGACCGCAAGTGCCGTAGGAAGGTGTCCGGCGAGCGCCTGGTGTTCTCGACATTCGGGTTCTCGCTGTTCATGCTGCTGGCAGCATTGTTCGTGGACCGCATCGTCACCAATCTGGCCGACGAGATCAGCCGGCACACCGAGATCCCCGACGTCCTCCAGGAAGAGGAGGAGGGGAGTGGTGGCACTGACGAGATCGCAGACTACATCTCTAAGTGCAAGGCCCAGGGGATGCCCATGGACAAGATCCGGTCGTCCCTCCTGGAAGCGGGCTTCACCGAGGCCAACGTCGCCAAGTACTTCCCGAAGTAGGCATATGGAACGCGGCCCTCGTCATGGGGGCCGCTTCTAACTTTTTTCTGAGCAGTCTCAGTTCCAGGCAGCGCTCAGGCATCCTTCACGAACGTCAGGACCTCGGCGCACACGCGCTCGATCTCCTTTGCAGTATGGACGGCCGACATGGGGAGCGAGAGAATTTCCTTCGCGAACCCCTCGGTCACGGGGAAGGAGCCCGGGACCTCCAGGCAGGGCTGGCGGTGGAGTGGGACGGGATAGTGGATGCCGCAGGAGATGCCGCGCCCCTCGAGGTGTGCCCGCAGGGCGTCACGGTCGGGATGCCTGATAACATATAGGTGGTAAACGTGAGTGCCCCAGTGCACCCGGGGTGTCACCACTGCATCGCCGAGCAGCTTGTCGTAGAGCGCGGCGTTCTTCCGGCGGGCATCGTTGAAACCGTCCAGCATCCGTAGCTGGACGCGGGCTATGGCGGCGTACATCTCGCACAGCTTGGCGTTGTATCCCAGGACCTCAGCGGTCCCCGTACCCGCGTTGGCACCGTACGCACGGAGCAGGCGCACCTTCTCGGCGAGCCCATCGTCGTCGGTGACGAACATGCCGCCCTCGCCGGCGACCGTCATGTTCTTGGAGGGATAGAACGAGAAGCAGCCCGCGTCAGCGAGCGAGCCGGTGCGAGCGCCCTTGTAGGTGGCGCCGTGCGACTGGCAGGCGTCCTCGAGCAGGAACAGCCCGTGCCGCTCGGCGACCTCGCGGACGGGGTTCATGTCGCAGGTGTGGCCGTAGAGGTGGACCGGGATGATCGCCTGGGTCCGGGGAGTGATGGCCGCCTCCAACTTGGAGGGATCCATGGTATAGCTCCTGTCCACGTCCACGAGACGGATCGACGCACCACAGTACGAGATGGCCAGGGCCGTGGAGATGAATGTGTTGGGGACGGTGATGACCTCGTCACCCGGGCCGATACCCGCGGCCTTGAGGGCCAGGTGGAGCGCGTCGGTGCCCGAGGAGATGCCGACGGCGTTATCGACGCCCATGTAGGCGGCGAACTCCTTCTCGAGCGCGGCGAGCTCGTCACCCAGCACGAACCGTCCACTGTCCAGCACGCGGCATACCGCGTCCTTCATCTCCTGGGTGATGACCGGGCGCGAGAGCGGGATGGGGGCGGGCGACGCCATGTGGCGGAACTGCACCGGGGAACATTTAAATCCTTGGGACAGGATGGTTGGTCTGATGCCCCCTTCCGAGGTCGCCGTGGTCCGGTGCAAGGACTACGCTGACGCCGATGCCGCGGTGCGCAAGGCACTTTCCCTCCTGGGCGGGCTCGATATCGCTAAGGACGACAAGGTGCTCATCAAGCCCAACCTACTCATCGGCCGACGGCCCGACGATGCCGTCACCACCCATCCTGCCGTGGTAGAGCCGGTGGTGGGGGAGGTCAAGCGCCTGGGCGGGCAGCTCACTGTGGGCGACTCCCCCGGTACCTGGGCCAACAAGCGGCTCAAGGACTTCCTCAAGGTCACGGGATTCAAGGAGATCAGCGAGCGGCAGGACTTCCACCTCATGCGGTTCGGAGAAGAGCCGCCGGTCCCCTTTGTCATGGAGTTCGGCGGGAAGGAGCGAACGGTGTTCCTGGAGAAGACGGCCGTGGACGCCGACTACATCATCAACATGCCCAAGGCCAAGACCCACATGGTCACCATCCTCACCGGGGCCCTCAAGAACATGTACGGCCTCATCCCTGGCAACGAGAAGCAGCTCATCCATAAGTGGGCCAACACCATCCAACCCTTCGCCGAGGCGGTGGCAGCGATCAACAAGGCGTGTCCTGCGGACATGGTGGTGGCCGATGCCGTGGTCGGGCTGGAGGGGAACGGGCCCAACTACCTTGGCAAGAGCATCCGTCTGGGCTACATCGTGGCCGGCCGAGACCCGGTGGCCGTGGACACGGTGCTGGCTCGTATCATGGGCATCCCCCTGGACAAGCTCGTGACCGTGCAGGTGGCCAAGGAGCTGGGGCTGGGCACTACCGATTACACTCTCCTCGGCGATGAGCCCGAGACCACCAAGGTCCGGCTGCCCTCACAGTTCATCTACCGGCTCTGGCCCGTGTTCCAGGCCGGGTTCCTCATCCCGTTCACCGTGCCCAAGCCCATGTGCGACGACGCCGCGTGCGTGCGGTGCGGTACGTGCGAGACCAACTGTCCTGTAAAGGCCATCACGGTCAGTGACCGGGTGCGGTTCGATTACGACAAGTGCATCCGGTGCCTGTGCTGTGTGGAGCTGTGCCCCAATGCGTGCATCAGCCCGCGGTTCCCGTGGTTGTTGACCCAGTGGCTGAAACATTAGAGACGTGAAAGTGAGACTACCATGCGCATCCTGGCCATAAACGACTGCAGCGACTCGAGCGCGGCCCTCGTGGAGGACGGTCGCATCATCGCCGCGGTCGAGGAGGAGCGGTTCACCTACCGCCGCCACATCGACATATTCCCATTCAACGCCATCGAGCACGTCACTGGCGGCGACTTCTCGGACATCGACCGCGTCGTGTACACCATGGAGTACAACGACTTCCGGGTGCCCCGGTTCGACCGGTACCAGGTGTTCCCCGCCACCATGCTCCACCCGCCAGCTGCCTGGCTCAGCGCCGTTGACCGGCTTCCTCAGCCGCTCATCAAGGCGGTCGGGAACGCCGCGTACTGGACCACGTTCAACGCCCTCATAAACCGCCGGAAGCTCGAACGCAAGTACATGCAAAAGCGCATGGGGCTCGATTTCGAGATCGTGCGACATCACCTGGCGCATGCGTCCTCCGCCTACCGCGCGTCCGGGTTCGGGAAGGCGAACATCCTGGTCATGGACGGCTCCGGGGAGAAGTACTCCACCTCACTGTTCGTAGGCGACGGGGAGATCGAGCCCGTCAAGGACATCGCCGAGAGCAACTCCATGGGCATCCTCTACACGTTCATATCCCTCATCCTCGGGCTGGGACGGTTCGGTCAGGGAAAGACCATGGGGCTGGCGCCCTACGGGACGCCGAGGCCCGAGTACGTCAAGATGGTCGAGGTGCTGCACCACGACTATAATATCCGCATGGACCGTGTGCGCGAGCTGGCCCGGCACATCCGGTACGGGGGCGAGCCCACCAAGGAGCATCAGGACATCGCTGCAAGCCTCCAGGAGGCATTGGAGCGCGTGGCCATCGAGATGGTCGACTGTCTGCACGAGACCAGCGGATACAAGGACCTCTGCTTGGCCGGTGGAGTGGTCCTTAATTGCTCCATGAACGGTGTGCTCCTGCGCACGCCCATGGTGGACCGTATGTTCGTCCAGCCCGCCGCCAGCGACGCTGGCACGGCACTGGGCGCCGCCTTCCAGCTCTGCTATGAGGAGGGTGTCCAGGCCGAGACCATGATCTCCGCGGCCCTGGGCCCGTCCTACGACGACGTCGCCATCGCCCGGGCGCTGGCCGACGAGGGGCTCACCGGAGAACCCGTCGACGATCCCGCCAGCACCGCAGCGGTGCTCATCGCCGAGGGCAAGGTCATCGGATGGTTCCAGGGGCGGCTGGAGTTCGGGCCCCGGGCCCTTGGCCAGAGATCGATCATCGCGGATCCCACGGACCCGGAGATGCACGACCGCGTCAACCGTATCAAGAACCGGGAGATGTGGCGACCGCTGGCACCGTCGGTGCTCATCGAGCACCTGCCCGAGTACTTCGAGGGCGGCCATCCATCGCCGTTCATGATCCTTACCTATCCTGTACGGGAGGAGAAGCGGGACGAGATCCCGGCCGTGACCCACGTGGACGGCTCGGCACGGCTCCAGACCGTGGACGGGCGGGCGACGCCCCTCTACCACAAGCTCATCTCGCGGTTCGCCAAGGAGGGCAAACCGCCCGTGGTGCTCAATACATCGTTCAACTCCCGTGGCCAACCCATCGTGCGCACACCGTACGATGCCATCCGCACGTTCAAGCGCATCGGGCTGGATGCCATGGTGATCGGCGGGTACCTGGTCACGGCCTGAGGCCGCGCGGGCCCTGAGAGGCAGGCATATAAAGCTGTAGCCCGACGGTGCCCCTCCCGTGACCCTCACGACCCTCCTTGTAGTCGCTGGCACCTATTACGCCATCCTGCTAATCTCGGAGGTGGTCTCCCACCTGTCGGGCGGACCAAAGCAGCAGCCGGAACCGGAGACATGGCCTTCGGTCACCGTCGTGCTACCCGTGTGCGACGAGGAGGCGGTGATCGCCGAGACACTGGAGGCGCTCGCACGGCTCGACTACCCTGGCGAACACGACGTGCTTGTGATCGTCGGGGACGGCAAGGACCGCACCATGGAGATCGCCCGGTCGTTCGCCGAGGAACACGACCATATCACGACGGTGCCCGAGGCCGAGGACGGGTCGTGTAAAGCGCACGCCCTCAACCAGGCCATGGAGGACGCGACCGGGGACGTGCTCGTGGTCTACGACGCTGACAACGTGCCCGAGCGCGGTGCCATGCGCTCGCTGGTGGCACCCCTCGCCCGGGGCGAATCGGCCGTGGCCGTGGGGTGCATCCTCTCGGCGAAGCACACCGATACCTGGGTCACCCGGCTGGTGTCCCTCGAGTACGCCTGGTACTACGGCGGGCTCTACGCCCACCGGGCCCGTCATAAGCTCTTCGTGCCCGTGCCCGGACGCAACTTCGCCATCCAACGGGAGCTGTTGAAGGAGCTGGGCGGATTCGACGAGACGGTGCTCGCCGAGGACCTCTACATCACGCGCCGGCTCTACGAGGAACCGGGGCGTCGTGTGGCGTACGTCCGCAGCGCCATCGCCACCGAGGAGGTGCCCGACGACCTCGACACCCTTCTTCGCCAACGCAAGCGATGGGGCGGCGGTGCGATCAAGGAGTACCTCAGCGCGTTCAGCGAGGCGCGCGGGAACCCCTATTACCTGGGACGCATCGTCGATGTGGTGCTCATGGGACTGGACATAGTCATGCCCCTGGTGGCTCTGTTGGCGCTCGTGGCCATGCTCCTGGGACAGGGGCAACCCTATCCGGCCCTCCTGCTCGTGACCGTGCTCCTATACCTGGTCTACATGCGGATCTATGGGTACAAGCAGGGCCTGATACTCTACCTCCCGCTCACTGCGCTCCTGGACTTCTACATGTCCATCCTCGTCCCTATTGGATTCATCGCCAACCGCCTTGCGGGCGGCGAGGATCCTGCATGGGAGCGGACGGTGAAGAAGGGGCGGCCCCGGGGTGACGGCTGAGGCCGCTGACACCTATGCTTATATGGATGAGCCCCCTTACTAGTAATCCGGGGTGAACGCACCGTGGTTTCGGGAATCTGGAAGGAGTTGCCGGTTGCGACCCGGTTCCTCCTCGCTGTGGTTATCGATATCCTCAACACGTTCAACCTCGAGTTCATACCATTTCTATACATTCTGGACCCGTTTCTGGCACTGGTCCAGTTCGATCTCGTGACCGACCTTGCTCCTACGAGGGCCCAGAAGGTCCTGCTGGGGCTCGGGTGCGGCGAAGCCCTGCTCGGTCACCCGAGAGACATCCTCCCCCTGTGCAGCCTCGTCGTGCTGGTCACCGGCGGGGACGAGGTCCCTGACGACCTGGATGACACGGGACGACCGACCCCCTTCGGCATGTGAGGTCTGACCCGGAGGATGCGCAAGTACATTCATAACTGTCCTTAGTGGCCAGCTGGAAAGTCACACGTTTACGAAATGTATATATACTTGTAAACATATAGTAAACATAGGATTTCACGATGAGCGTCACTATCTCGGTCCGGGTCGAGGATCATATCAAGCGCGAGATCGAGGACCTGGGATATGCCCCTGGCGAGTACCTCAAGCTCGTGCTTGAGAGGGAACTTAGGCGGGAACGGTCTCGCAAGGCACTCGTATGGATCAAGAAGCATCGCGTACCGTCGAAGGGGGAACTCGCTGAGCAGCTCGTCCGGAAGGCCCGTGATATGCGATGAAGCTGGTGCTGGACTCGTCGGTACTAGCGAAGCTCTTCATCGAGGAGAGCGGTACGGAGGATGCGCTCGCCCTCATCGGGCTCGCCCACATGCTCGACCTTGAGCTCTTAGCGGCGCAGCTAGCGGTGAGCGAGGTGGGGAACGTCCTCTGGAAGCACCTGCGTGACACCGACGACGATGGGAGCGAGCACATGAGGCAGCTCTTCCTCCTCGACATCACGTTCGTACCGCTGGACAGTGTCCGTTCTAGCAGGGCGAGCAGTCTTGCAACCGGACACGACATCTCCTTTTATGATGCAGTCCATGTCGCACTTGCGGAGGAGCATCTGTGCGATCTCGTGACCGAGGACAATGAGCTCCAGAAGAAGGTGGATCAAGCCATAGGTCTCAGGAAAGCGCGTGAACTCGTGGAATCCCCGGCTTTCGCTCCCTAGACCTCGCGCTCGATGCCGTGAAAGGAGTACCAGTTGTCATTGAAGTGCTCGGGCAGTGCCGCGACGACGCTGGTGTCGTAGACGGCGTACGGCGACACACCGAGGTCGTTCAGTGCGCGCTCGTGAGCCGTATCGTAGTCCATCCCCTGCTCGTCCATGTAGCATCGCTCAACAAGCTCGTGGTCGAGGAAGTTCTGGTCGTACTCGGTGCGGACACCCTGGTCGGCCAGCCGCTCGAGCATCATCTCGTTCTCGGGGAAGCTGCCGAACCTATCGAGATGGTCGCGCACGTACCCCAGATTCTCCGGCGTGGGGAGATATTGCCCGTCCATCTTGGCAAAAACTGTCATGGTAACCCCGTTAAATAGCCTCCCTTGGTGTGCCGACGGCTTTATCAAGGTGAACCGTTATAGTGTGTCAGGAACGGACGTGGTACCATGGCCATCATCGTGAAGGAGAAGGAGACAGGAGCGCGGTTCGTGCTTTTAGGCACGGGGTTCGGCGCCTTCAAGGCCGCGCGGCCGGGGATGTTGCTGGGGAACCTTTCTCCCACCGAGGACAAGGGTGAGTTCACAGTGCTCGCCGTGAGCGATGAGAAGGGCGAGGTGCACTGGATCGACTCGGACGCCGTCGTCGTGGTAGAGGTCGACGGGAAGCACCCGTCCCAGTACCTGTAGGGAGCTGATCGGCCCTGACCGCTCACGAGCATAAAGTGTACATCCTCGAGTGCGCTGACGGTACCTACTACACGGGCTACACCACCGACCTGGAACGCCGGGTGAGCGTCCACAACAAGGGGAAGGGAGCCCGATACACCCGTGGTCGGCTCCCGGTCGCCATCGTGTTCTCCGAGGCGTACGCCACCAAGAGCGAGGCCCTGCGCAGGGAGGCCGAGATCAAGCGCATGACCCGGCGGGAGAAGCGCGAGCTGGTGGAGCTCTAGCCGTCCCGGACGCCCGTGACGGGCTCCTCAGGCACCTGATCACCCTTTTCCTCGCCGTCGTCCTTGGACCTCGGCATCGATATATCTATAGGACGTGCGTGGTTATACTCTTCGACGTTGTACGGGATCGGTCCGTCCGTCGGATCGCCATCCGTCAAACAGGCTCCTGACCTAAATGCACCCTCCTTACTGCCTTTGTTGTCACTGCGAGTGCCCTCCAAGAGGTCATCGGGATATGCAGACTGCCAGAGTACTGGCACGCCGCCCCCTATGACTATATACCAATAAATCACCTTCAGTCTATTAAGACGGGGGACTGGAAACGCACAATCCGAGCGTTTGTTAGTACGTCTCTTAAAGAGAGTGAACGAGGATGAGAAGGGCATACAAGTTCAGGCTGTATCCGAACAGGGAGCAGACTGGCCGTCTGGAGCGGACGCTGGAAACGTGCCGTATCCTCTACAACGAACTCCTTGCAGAGAGAAAGGTGACTTACGAGGTGACGGGGGGTGGGATTAGTTACTTCGAGCAAAAACGCAATCTAGTCAAGATGAAGAAGGTGAACGATCATCTGGCACAGGTTAACGCACAGGTGTTGCAGGACGTCACCCGTCGTATCAAGAGATCGTTCGACGCATTCTTCCGCAGGATCAGGGACGGGAAAAAACCGGGGTATCCGAGGTTCAAAGGGAGGGGGCGGTACAAGTCCTTCACCTACCCCCAGCATGTGAAGAGTTTCAAGATCAAGAGCGGGCGGCTTTCCCTCTCGAAGATAGGCGAGGTGCGTATGTTCCAGCATCGTCCCATCGAGGGAGTCATCAAGATGTGCACGCTTAAGCGGGACGACATCGGCGACTGGTCAGTCATCATCGTATCAGAGCTGAAGGACACTCCGAAGATAGCCATCGAAGAGACGATCGGCGTTGACGTCGGGCTGAAGAACCTGGCTGTCGCTTCTGACGGATTGATCCTCGAGCCTCCCACATGCCTCCGTGGCTCGGAGAAGAAGCTCGCGAAGCTCCAACGGCGGCTGAGCCGGAAGACGAAGGGAAGCAAGAACCGAGAGAAGGCACGGGCCAAAGTGGCTAGACACCATCGGAAGATCGCAAGACAGAGACGAGACCATCTGCACAAGGCCTCACGCTGCCTTGTCGATTCTGCTGATCGCATTGTCTTTGAGAACCTTAATATCAACGGGATGCTCACAAACCATCATCTTTCCAAGTCGATAGCAGACGCGTCCTGGGGGACGCTCATCCAGTTTACGATGTGCAAGGCTGAGAGTGCCGGCAAGTCGGTCGAACTGGTACCCCCCAGGAACACGTCACAGCTATGTTCACAATGCGGCGCGTTCGTAAGGAAGTCCCTGTCCATGAGGACGCACAGATGTCCCGAGTGCGGGCTCGTGATGGACAGGGATCTGAATGCCGCCATCAATATACGGGACAAGTTCACCCTCGGGCAGAGGGGTAGGGCCTGTGGAGCCGTCTCCGTTGGGAGGGGCGATGAAGCAGGAAGCTCACCGAATTATCGGTGAGAGGATGTCACGTAACGACCCGCAACGAGTAGGTGATGGGGCTGGTGGCCGTCATGTCGAAGGTGATGACACCGCTCTCCTCCTCGCGGTCGGCATTCCAGAGGCCGTTCTGCCACTCGACGGTCAGGCCATGGACCTCCACATGGGCCCTGTAGCGTCGCGCCGGAGCGATGGCCCGCTTGAGCTCGTCAGGCGTGGTCTCCAGGGTTGCCTGGCCGTACCCGAGGGACGCGGTCTTCTCACGGGCTTCGATGGTGATGGTGTCCTTGTACCCCAGGGGCGTTGCGAGCACCGCTTCGCCGTTGTCGAAGGACACGCCGCTCGTAGCGATCGTGGTCCTCGAGCCCAGGTCGAAGGGCAGCCGCTCCACGGACTTCCGACCGATGTTCTGGTAGGTGATCGTCCAGGTGCGGGTCCGCTTCAGGTCGCGCTTCAGGATGTCCTTGATGGCGACGTCCGTGATGGTGACCGGCCTCGCCCGCAGGGTGGCGGTGATGCCTACCATGTCGCTAAAGCACTGGTCGTCGTTGAGCGTCTCCTCACCCTCGCCGTACGCGCAGGTCTCGCTCCACTGGGCCCAGTCAGGGTTCCACTCGTTCTCCCGTGTACTTGCGGTGGCGAAGCTCGTCCGGTTGAGGGACATGCCGTTGGCCAGGGTGAGCTGGACGTTGTAGGAGCGGAAGAACTCCGGTGTGGAGAAGCCCGTCTTGATGGTCGTCTCGAGATCGGTTAGCTGGGTCTCGCCCTTCAGCTCGACGTACACGGAACGCTCCTCGCCGATGAACACCGGTGTCTTGAACGACACGGTGATGATGGAGCCACCGTTGGGGGCTGAATAGGTGCTCTCGGTGTAGTCCTCACGATTCTGGGGGATGAGGGTCAGCCCGGACTGGTCGATGACAAAGGACATGGCCTCCACGGGTGTCTCCTGACGGTTGACCATGGACAGGTCCATGGTGTACGTCAGGGCGACGGTCTCGTCCTCGGGCGCGCCCACATTGATGGAGAGGCTGGGCCTGACGAAGAGCTCACGCTCCGTGATGTCCACATGCGTCATCGCGGTGGCGGGCGCGTCGGGTAGAACGGCCGCGAGCACCAGGCCCGCGACAAGGCACACCAGTATCATGGCGTTCAGTCCGGCACCGCCGCCGCCCTTGCCGCTGCGGAACATCGACATGGCGAAGAGGGCAGCGATGACGAATGCGACGGCCAGCAGTGTCTTGAGCTGGGGTATGCCGTCCGGGCCCGGCGGGACGCCGGACGCCTCGTCGAGCATGCCGTTGATCTCCTGGATGAGCGACTTCGCCTTGTCGTGGTCGCCGGCCTTCACAGCAGCATCGAGCATCCTGCTCAGGTCCGAGATACGGGAGCGGACCTCGGAATCCTCGATGCTCGCGGCCTCGCTGTCGATGGTGGCCATGGCGTTCCGGTAGTAGGCCTCCCGGGCAGCGGGGTTCTCGGGGATGTCCACTGTCGGCCGCGGTGTGGCGGCAGCGGTGGGCTTCGGTGTGGCATCGGTCGTCGGACCGGGCGTGGTCACGGGCCTGGCCGTCGGCTGCGGATCCTCGACGACGACGCCTTCTGCGTAGGGCAGCTCCACAACGTGCACAGGTTCCGGCTCGGGGGCATCCTGGCCGATGGATAGCACGACCTCGTCAGCGAAGCCCTCGTTCTCGGGCGTGAACTGCGGATAGGCACGTGTTCCGGCGGCCTGTACACGGCCCTCGGAAGTGGCGGCCAGCTCGTACCACAGGCCCACGTCGCTGGTGTGGTCGAGGAACCATACGATCTTGTCGGCCTTGACTATGACCTTGCGCACCGACCCGCCCTCGTCGGCGTACCCGGTCACGGTGAAACCGGGCGGGATTGGCTCCTCCACTACAACGAAGTGCTGGTGGACGCCCGAGGTGACGGTGATGGATACATTGACGTTGTCCCCGGGATCAGGGACGGTGGTGTCGTAGGTGCGGAGCACGACGATGTCCTCGCCGCGGACCAGCACGACACCCACCGGTTCGGACGACACCATACCATCATCAGTGAACGCGACGGCGGCGTCGAGCTTGTACTTCCCGGGCTCGCCGTAGAGCTCGTAGGTGACCGAGGTGCTGCCCCGGGCAGCGAGGTCCACGGGCCAGTGCAGCGCGAGGTCGGGATCCTTGTCCTCTGATCCGGCCGCGGTCAGTCCTGCGGGCACGAAGTCGTAGAGGTCGCCTGTCACGGGATCGTTCCCGGTATTGTGGACCACGAGGGTCACGTGCACCCGGTCCCTGCCGGCGGTGGCGAAGGAGGCGCTCTTGGATACGGTGAGCGCCGGGCCCGTACCGGCTGGCTGGGTGTCGGTGAGCACCGGGAGCTCCCAACTCTCGAACTGTTTTCCGCCGACCTTGGTACCGCGGGCCAGGCCGTACTCGGCCTTGGCCGTCCCCAGCTCCAGCCGGTCGACGGCGCGGTCGGTGACGTAGTAGAGCTCGAAGGTCCGCGGCTCGGGAAGGCTGTCAACGTAGAGCCGGCGCGTGGGCCGCACCTCGACGCCGTCGGGCACGGGCAGCTCGATGCTGATGCGCGCGGGCACCGCCACGTCGGCGTGGGGGGTGAGGGTCATCTTAACAGGGTACACACCCGGTGAGGCGGGCTCGCCCACCTCGAACGCAGCGGTCACGTTTCCGCCCAGAGTGGCCGTGGACCACACGTCGTAGAACAGCTTACCCTTCCCGCGACGCACGATACGGATGGTGTTCTCGCCATGGCGCAGGTAGTCAGTGAGGCGCAGCTCGCCCGACATGCCCCAGATACCCTCGAGATGGACCGAGTCGATCCGCTCGCCGTTCACGTACAGCTCGACGTTCATATCGGGGATGACCGGGGGTTCGATCTCCAGCAGCCGCAGGTGAGCGGCCAGGGAGGCGATCTGGTCGGCAGTGGTGGTGAACTCCCAGGGATTGCGCTCGCGCAGCCACTTCAGCGCGGCCTTCGCGGTGTCGCGGTAGGCGGGCTGCTCCAGAAGCGCCATCGCTGCCTGCGCTGTGGTCTCGTCGGGCCCGCCCAGCGAATACCCGCGGCTCCAAAAGATATAGGGATCGTCCTCCTTGAGCAGGGAGAGCAGCTTGTTCACAACAGCCCGCTCGTCGCCCTGGGCGTCGCGTGTGTGCGAGAGCAGTCGGGCGTACAGAGCGATTGTGTAGGGATCTGTGATCTCGCCAGCGATCCACTTCTGGTGCAGGAAGTTCATACCCTCGCCGGGGACGGACTGGCCCGCCTCGGCCAGGGAGATGAGCACATAGGCCGTCATCCCGGCATCGTTGCCGGTGAGCCACTGGGTGCCATTGTAGGAGCCGTCGCCGTTGGCGTGGTTGGTCAGCCAGTTCACGGCGCCGTAGACCATCGAATCGTCCACGAGCACGTGGCGCTTGGCAGTGGAGAGCGCCCGGAGGGCGTAGGCGGTCATGTACGTGGTCGAAGGGCCCTTCTTCCACCAGCCCCAGCCGCCGTCGGCGTGGCGCATGAACACAAGCTCAAGGGCAAGGCCACGGACCCGCTCCTTGAACCAGCGGTCGCTGGTGATGAGCTTGAGCTTGGCGCGGTACTCGTGGGAGAGTACCGTGGGGATGATCTTGGATGCGGTGACCTCGGTGGTC
Organism: Candidatus Undinarchaeales archaeon; assembly: GCA_030753015.1. Lineage (GTDB taxonomy): Archaea > SpSt-1190 > SpSt-1190 > JASMDC01 > JASMDC01 > JASMDC01. The sequence continues at coordinate 75,434 of JASMDC010000007.1, forward strand.
GGATAGGAGTACCCGTCCACCCGGGCCGAGCCGGTATAGATGGACAGCGACTCGGAGCCGAACCGGGCGTACCCGCGCACGGAGATGTCGTAGGCCTCCTTGGGCACGTTGATGGTGAACGTCACCTCCTTCTTGTCGGTGTCACCGGACACGGTCTCCTCCCAGGGCACACCGTTGGGTCGGACCCAGATGCGGTTCTGGACACCATCGGTGAGCTCGGTCCCGTCGGAAGTGGAGGCAGTGGCGAAGAAGGTGAGGTTCTGGTAGAAGGGCGTGCGGGCCCGCAGGCGCCAGGAGACGGACTGCGGGATGTCCTTGTGGAGGGTGAATGTGGCGGCGTTGGGAGTGAACAGGTCGAACCACTCCTCCTCCTTGAGACCGGCGAGCGCGTCGAGGTCGCCATCCAGGTAGCTGTGCACGGTCATCTGCATGGTCGTATTGTCGCCCTGTGTGAGCGAGGCGGGGAAGTAGGGCTTGATGAAGAACTCCTTTTGCGAGACGAAATCAGTGGCGTTCTCCGCGTACCGCGCGTCCATGGTGGACGCGTACACGGCCGCCTTCCAGGTGGTGAGCGAGTCGGGGACCATCACGGTGGTGGTGAATGTGCCGTCCTCACCGGTGAGGGCGAACGGCTCCCACAGGAATGTCTCGGGGAACATGGTGCGCATCTGCACCGTCGCCAGCACATCCGCGGTCTCGCCGGCGCTCAGGGACATGGCCTTGGACTCCTTTGCCATCATCATGCCCTCGTCCGCCATGTCGGCGCTGGCGAAGCCCGCCTCCATCTCCATGGCGGGGGCGGCCCTCGGTGCCCCGGGCAGGGCCATACTGCCGCCTGCCAGCGCGCGTCCCTTGTTGCGCTGCATGTAATCGCCGCGGTCCCAGTTGACGCGGGCGGGATTGGCGCTGCTCGACTCCAGCTTTGTGGGGTCGTTGACGGGTGTACCGTACATCCGTCGCATGTTCATGTTGCTCTGGAAGTTGGCGTTCGAGGTGATGGACCAGGAGCGGGAGAGTGGCCGCGACACGACGTCACCGCGCTCGGACGCATCGATGACCGACTGGTCGACGACCTTCACGCCCACGGCAGCGTTCGGTACGGGCCGGCCCTCCTTGTCGGTGACCGTTACTGTGAGGGTGAGCTCGTCGCGGGGCTCGTACACCTCGCGGTCGACGCTGATGGTGGTCCTCAGCCCCTTGAGCTTGAGTCGGGCCTGGCCACCTAACGGGTACGTGATCCCGTTGGTGCCGACAGCGAACACGGCCAGTCCCACTCCACCGAGGTCGTCCTCGGTCGTTGGGATGCTCACCGTGAAGTTACCGCCGTCGCCCACATTGCGAACCACGGTCCGCAGGGGGATATTGCGCATGTAGTGGCGCTCTATGATGACGGCATCGGGAGCGAATCCCTCGAACTGATGGACGAACCGCGCCTCGTCACCCGGCTCCACCTCTTGGGTGAGGGTCCACAGCCGTGCGGTACGGATGGTGCCGAGCACTACCGGGCGCTGGACGGTCAGGGTGAGCCCCCGGTCGTACCCTGTCTCCTCGTTGAAGCCGATGGTGGCCGTGGCGGATATCGCGTAGAGGCCCTCGGGATGATGGGGGACGGGGACGCCGATGGTCTCGGTCCCGTCGGAGGACGTTTGTATATGGATGCCGACCGACTGCCCTGCCATGGGGCCGTTGAACGACCAGCGCATGTCATCGTCCTTGACCGGCTCACCGGTGAGGGCGTCGGTGAGCGTGAGCTCGGCAACGACCTTCTCCCCCTCAAGCCGTGGTGTAAGGGTGAGCTCGTACTTGCCCGAGACGGCCTGGCCGAACGCGCCCCAGGCGCGCCCGTACCGGTCCACGACTCCCAGCTCGCCCTCAAGGTACATGTACTTCAGGGCGACATCACGGGACACTGTGAAGTCCTGCTCGACCTTCGAACCGGTGGTGGGATCGAGTGTGAGGTCGGTGATCTCCTCGGGCTTACCGTCAGGGGGGACGCCCGTGAGATCCATCGTCATTGATCGGAGGTTCGACGCGTCAGTGCCCTTGCTCGTAGCCGTCAGATGGAGCGTCTCGTTCCCCGGGTAGTAGGTCATGGCGACGCTCACGGTCACCTCGGGAGCGAGCTTGGCGCTCTTGGAGAGGTCCACGGTACGGCCCGCGGGATCGGTGATATGGGCCTCGACCACGATGTGGGTGCCTTTCAGCTCCTCCAGCGGTACCTCGAAGGAGCCCACGCCGTCGGTGTCGGTGGTGAGGTTGATGCGCTTGTAGACCTGGAGCTTGACAAGGTCCGGGCCGCCGCCCCGGGGCGACACCATCCCGGGGTAGGCCATCTCCTTGGCCATCATGGGCTCGTAGTAGTCCATCTCCCCCCCGTAGTACATGGGCTCGTCGTAGTACACGCGCCCTCCGTAGTAGCCGCTTCCCGGCTCGCGAGCGGCCCACCATACGGTGAGCTCCACGTCGCTGTTGGAGGCCGGTTTGCCGAAGTAGTAGCGCAGGGAGACATTGCCCTTGACCACGTCGCCATGATCGTAGCCCTCGTTCTCCTTGTCCAGCTCCATCTCGCTGATCAGCTGCTTCTTCTCGAAGAACTTCACCTCGATCTGCTGTCCTCTGCCCCCGTCCACATTGAACCAGTAGGTCTCCTCGTCGATGTTCATGGGGAGGGTGACCTGGCCGTCGTAGATGCCGTACTCGTTGCTGGTCAGGGTCTCTTCGAGGATGGTGAACCCCCGGTTGCTGCGGAGCGTGACCTTGATCTTCTGGGAGACGGGGAGCACGCGCTCGCCCGTCCACTTCCAGGAGTAGCCCCGGAAGAACACTGTCTGGCCCGGATTGTAGATGGGCCGGTCGGTGGCGAAAGCGATGTCGGTCCAGGACGAGGATGAACAGGATGAGTAGGTGCCCAACTTGTAGCTCCCGTTCCTACCGTCGGGAAGCGTATAGATGATGGTGGTCTGGTCGGAGGAGACCGAGCCCTTGGGGAAGAGCACGTGTCCGGCCGTGTTGGTCGTGAGCGTGACGCCGTTGACGGTGACAGAGGCGCCCTGGACCGGTTTCATGGTGGCCGGGTCAAGTAGCACCACAACGAACACATTGCACCGGTCGGGTGTGGGGACGAGCACGATCGCGGGAGCAACGGTGAGGCTCGTGGCCTGGGTGCGCCTGCCCTCGCCAGGGAATATGTCAGCGACGACGTGATAAGAGCCGGGGGAGAGGTTCACTGACGGTACGTAGGTCCCTTCCTCCACCCAGGTGAACTCCTCGAACACCTTTTCGGTGTCGGTGTACACGCGCACGATCATCACACCACGGTAGGCGCCGAAACGGTGGACGGCGGTGACCGGGAGCGGTGTGTCGATGCCGGACGGGAGCACGGACGAGCGGGGAGAGATGATGATGGCCGCATCGTTGGCGTAGGGATGCTGGGATATGTACGCTTCCTTCTCGTACAGACCGCGGTTGTATCGGCGGCCGACCTGGCGTCGCACATCAAAGGAGACCGCCTTCATATAATCGCCCATCAGGGCCGTCATGGTCCAGCTGCCGAACCACGGGTCCTCGTAGTTGGGCGGGGTTCCCATGGGTATCTCGTAGGTGTAGGAAGCAGTGGGTCCCGAGGGCGTGATGGTCCGCTTGTCCATCACCTGGCCTCGCGGGTCAGTGAGCTGGATGATGGTTGACTCACCGGTCACGAGCCCGGAATCATCGAAGTAGGCGAGCTTGACCTCCATGGTCTCGCCAGGCTCATAATAGCGCTGGACAACCAGGGGCAGCACCTTGGTGCCGGCGCCCTGGGCCAGAGCGAGCGCGATGATGGCGGTTACGAGCAGTACGATCGATAGTCTTCCTCGAACTCCCATACTCAAGGATGAGTCAAGCAGTTATTAAATATCTCGACGTTTTTTTAGGGTGTTTTCCCAACGGTCCCGCGGGCGTGGTGCCACGGTTATTCTTTTATTAGTACGGCATCTATTCCCGTCCCATGAGAGGCAAGGTCGCTGTCATCGGTGCAGGACAGGGCGGCATCACGTTCTCCCTCCTCTGGATCCTCAACAAGGTCGTACCGACCAAGAATCTCACACTCTTCGAGTCCCCTGCCGGTGGGCTCAAGAAGCGCCTCGATGTATTGCAGCAGGCAGAATCGTGGACATTCAAGATCGCGAACCCGAAGGACGCTGCCAAGATCAAGAGCACCCATGAGATCACAACGCTGCCCAAGGTCACCAACGACATCGCTGAGGCGGTCACCGATGCAGATTACATCCACATACTCACGCCCGCCCATCACCACCGGAGTCTGGTCAGTAGCCTTGCGCCCCACATCGATCGGGAAGGGGCTTACCTCATCATCCACTCGGACGGCGTGGGCGGCACACTCTGCGCACGGAAGATCCTGCACGAGGACACCGGCTCGAAGCGCCAGCAGAAGGTCCGCAGGTCAGTGCAGATCCTGGGCACTGAGACGCTGGGTATCACTTGCAAAGCATTCGTGAACATCGAGGAGGGAACGGTCACCTCCCTGCTCAAACGCCAGAAGAACAACCTGCTCGCGACCGGGGTCCCAATTAGGCCCATGGAGAAGAACATGGCGAAAGTGCAGCCGTTCTTCCTGCCGACGAAGCTGCAGCCCTGCAACGATCCTCTGGAGGAGGGTGTTCACGACTCGCCCGCTTTCCATGCTCTGGGCATGCTCGGCAACGTGAGCAAGATCATGGCCGTCGCCAGGGGCGATCGGAACCCATTCAACTTCTACCTCAGTTTCACCAAGAAGATGACGGAACGGATGGAGCGCTTCGACAAGGAAAGGGCCCGGATCTCGGTCAACCTGGGCATGGAGCCTGCAAAGTCGTGCCGCACCTTCCTTAACGGGGCGTACGACATCGCCCTCACCGACAAGAAGGGCAGACGCCGTTCGCTCCACGAGATGCTCAATGATCGTAAGACCCCGTACTACGGGGGTCCCGAGGTGTCGCCTGCGCCCAGTATCCTGACCCACCGGTACCTCACCGAGGAGCTCCCCACCAGGGTCGTTCCCATGTGGTCGCTGGGCAAGGCGCTTGATATGGACGTGCCCGTCCACCAGAGCGTCATCGACGAGGTGATCGCCCTCGGTATGGAGCGCATCGTCAAGGAAGGCAGGACGCTCGCTGCCATGGGGATATCGCGATCCGGGGTGCGGAAGTGGAAGGAAACGGTCAAGCAGTTCTACTAGAGAGCGAGGGTCCCGGTCCACGTGTCTGGACGCTGAACAATGTCCTCCTTCTTGACGGTACGGGGGAGAATCCTCCGAGAGCCTCGAGCATCACGTTCGCTCCCGACGGGACCATCACCTCGATAACACCAGGGGCAGAAGGTGAGTGCGAGCTCATGGCCGAGCCCGCTGTAGTCAACATCCACGCCCACGGGATCATCCCCGGCACGCCGCTCTTCTCCAGCGCTTCGGAGCCCCCGGTGCCCGAGCAGACCCTGGAGAACCTCCGGATACACCTCCGGCAGGGGACCGGGACGATCATATCGGCGGACAACTTCTGTGATCCCGTCGCAGTGCGTACTGTACGCCGGGCCTTCCCCTATCTCTCCATCTACACACTCTCCAACGTGAATCCCCACGCCCTGGCCGCGGCGAGGTGCGTGGACGGACGCGGGCTCTCCGAGGCTAGGTTCCTGGACACAGAGACCCAGATCAGGCGCCATCCCGACGTTGTGATCGGTGTGGGAGAGGTAGGCTCGGGCGCCACATTCCTCGGTGGTGTTGCCGCCTACCGTATCATCCCCGACATCGTCCGCGCGCGGTGCGGCGTCGTATTGGGGGAGCGTGGCGGGGAGCGACTGAAGAAAGCACTGTACGATCTGCGTACGCTCATACCCCGGGAAAGCCCTGAGGAGCTCAAGAAGTACCGGGAGGCGGCAGCCGACCTTGGCATACCGGTCGGGTCAATGGATGGTATTCGGCGCGACATCGTCGAACGGCTGGGACCTGCGGTCAAGGAGGAGATGGAGAGCACGCGCTATGCTGCTCAGGTGGCTAAGATGACCGGCGCTCCCATGCTCGTCCACACGGGGCTACCCTCCCTGGGTGTCATCGAAAGGATCGCCGACCTGCCCCGAGTGCTCGTGCTGGGCCATACCAACCACCCCGCCATCCCGCCCGACGAGGCGATGGCCTGGGTCCGTTCGATCAAGGAGCGGCGTAAGTACCCCACGTACGCCGGCGCCTCGACGTTCAACTCGGCCCGGGAGGGCTTCACTGACGAGCTGGAGACCTTCGTCAGGTTCATCGATGAGGGCGCTGCCGACATAATATCCACCGACTACGGCGCCGGTCACCACGACCCCATCAGGGGCCGCGTACTGGCCGCCTGCAAGGAGACCGGTAAGGAGTACTGGCGGGTGCTGCCGGCCTTCACAAGCACGCCAGCGGACGTCTTCGGGTTCGACTCAGGGGTGCTCGCTGAGGGCCGGCCAGCTGACGTGGTGCTCGCCAACATCGATGACCCGCGAACACCGCTCGCGGTCGTCCACCGGGGACGGCTCGCGTACCGGGCCGAAGGTGCCGAGGATGCTCTGTCAGGGTGTCTCGAGCTCGAGGGACCGTCAACTGTCAAGGGAGATGAGTAGCGTAATGCCGGACGACGGCCCTGCAGCGCAGGTGACCGGGAACCAGAACCTCGTCAACCTGCTAATCATCGGCGTTATCGTGGTGGTTCTGTGGTTCGCGCTCGTGAACATCATCCCGCCCCTGCCCTCAACGGACGGGCTCGTCGACCTGCTAGAGGAAGGACAAGGGGGAAACGGCGCGCTCCGGTGCGCGTTCACCTTCGGCGGCAGCTGGAACATCTATGAGGATCCCAAGTACTGCGTTCCGCCCGACCATGCGGACACGGACGATCCCGCTGACGCCACCGAGTGCATCTGGTACGTCCAGAACGGGTGCACGCCCGGGAGCGACCCCGGGTGCACGGCCCCGCCCAGGGACCGCATCCCACGCCAGGATCTGTGCGCGCTCCATCCGTGTCGGGCACGGGACATGTTCGTTGCTGCCAGTGACGCCAAGTACGGCTGGCCCTACTTCGAGGTGTGCATCCCCGCCGCTCTGCTGGAGGACGATGCCGTAGAAGCGATCCCGATAAAACGCCGCGGTGCCAGCAAGGCCCCACCGACACCGCTTCCCCGGGAGCTGCTCGAGCCGTACACCGACATCTGGACGGCCCTCGATCCCGTGTGCTCCGGACGTCCCGCCCCGCAGGGGGAGTGTCCCGAGGGGATGGTGTTCATCGGCTCGTGCGGCGGTTTCTGCATCGACCTGTACGAAGCGTCGCGCGGTCCCCGCGGAGGGGCCCAGTCGAAGCCTAGACGGAGGCCGTGGACCGATATCACCTGGAACGGCGCCCAGCGTGCCTGCATGATGGCCGGCAAGCGCCTGTGCAAGGACTTCGAGTGGGTGGCGGCATGCAACCTGGACGGCGATCGCTACGGCCTCACCGAGGAGGAGGACGATGAGCAGTACGGGTGCGCCACGCGACCGGTCGCGAACGACACCGGCCTCCTCACCGGCAGCCGATCCAAATGTCGGAGCGATGCGGGCGTCCACGACATGATCGGTAACGTCTGGGAGTGGACGGACGCACGGGTGCCGGACGACTCGTGGACCGGGAAGGGCGGATCCATAGGGGAGCTCATGGGCACGAATCCCACCAGGTACGGCCACGATGCGCTCTATAGGAATTCTGTCGCCAGGGGGAACACCTTCCTTCGGGGCGGCGGCCGGTACGGGGGCACCGGCGAGTCGGAGGAACGCGGATGTTTCAACCTTGCCCTGGGCGCCGAGCCCGGGTACAGCCTTCCGGGTATCGGGTTCAGGTGCTGCGCGGACCCGGAGTGAGGGGCGCTCAGGGTAGCCATACCTCTCTGACGTTGTACCTGACGCCCTCACCGTTCAGGAAACCAGTCATCCCTCCTAAGGAACGCAGGGGGACGAGGAGCACGCCCCGTCCAAGCCTCGTGCCGCCCAGCATCTCTACCTTGCCCTTTGACGTGTATGTCTTCTCACCCACCTTCTGCGAGTAACCGTAGAGGGCACGCCATAGCTTCACCTTCCTTGCACGTTCCAAATCGGCGAGGTCGAGCTCGAACAATCCTTGCCCCTCCATGTTCTTCGGGACGACACTGGACGGTCCATAGAGGGTGACTGCCGACTCCGCGAGGGCCGACTGCAGGGACTCCCAGGTCTCCAACCTACCCACTCGGAGCGAGATTGGATTCCTTATACCCTCGAGATGGTGCTTCCTTGCATCCTCTGACGCCTCGAAGAGGTCGAGCCGGCCACGTATCCTCTTCTCGTATCCATCGTCCTCGATATCGATGAACACGTCGATGTCGCTCTCCTCGTCGAAGTCGCCGCGTGCCACAGAACCGAACACGAGCACTCGCTGGACGGCGGTGCCGATAGCCGGATCCTTGATGAGGAACGACACAAAGCTCGATGCATAGGAAAGAAGGTCATACCTGTTCATCCGACCACCCTCCGTCAAGGCCAAGTATCCTGGACTCTATGTTAGTGAAGAGCTCGAGAACCCTCTCGATATCTCCTTGCTCCTTGGGAGCACCGTACGCGAGATTCTCGCTCTGATCCTCCAACTCCACCATGAGGTCCACGACAGCCTCCCTGTCGGGGAATGTCGGGAGCCGCTCAAGAACAGTCTTAGATTTGAACCAGCGATGGTTGATCTGGGCCCCTGAAGTGATCAGGTTCTTCAAGTGAAGGTCTGCTGAGAGCAGTTCGACGACGCTCCGTGAAGCATGCAGCCCGACGATCCTCTGGGCATTCACCAGTCCCCGGACCCTCAAAGCCCATTCGAAGATGGCCAGCCTGTGCTCCCGATAGGCATTAAGATGGTCCTCGTACCGCATAGGTATATTATATGTGACTTAGTATATAAAAATTATGTTACTAAGGCGCATATGTCACCTAGTATATAAAATTTATGCGACTAAGTAACATAAACCCTGACATGATGGCACCCCTTCATCGCCAGACACGGCCACACCACCATCCGCGAGAAGTCCTTCTCGATTCGCGTGCGGATTAGGCTGACTATGGACGGGCTATTTGTCCTTCAGGATGTCTTTAGCAGAGAATACTGCGACCATGTTCGTCTGTGAGGGACGGTCCAGCATGTTTGCGGCGATGATGAGCGTTTCGTCATGTTCGATGAGGTCCTTCTCGAAACAGGCCTTGACGGACCTTCGAATCAGGGTCAGGCTATCCTCGGATCCCTCGAGTCCCGGTATCAGGAGTGGTTCGATACCCCATACAAGCCTCATCTCCCTCGCGGTCCGAGTATGGGACGTGATCCCGAGGATGGGCAACGAGGGCCTGTATTTCGATACCATCCGCCCGGTGTAGCCGTTATGGGTGAGGCAGATGATCATACCGTTCTTGCACTGCATGTCGCTCAGTTTCTTGCATGCGGAGTACACCAAGTGACCGATCATCTCGGATGTGGTCTCGTGCTCCGAGTCGTAGTTGTCAGGATCCCTCTGGGGGATCAGTGCCTCGGACACACGTATCACCCGCTCCATCATTTCCACGGCCTCACCGGGGAATTCGCCCGATGCTGTCTCGGCGCTCAGCATGACCGCGTCGGCGCCGTCCTCGATCGCGTTGAACACGTCGGAGATCTCCGCTCTTGTGGGCATGGGGGACTTCACCATGGACTCGAGCATCTGGGTGGCCACGATGATCGGCTTTCCCGCGATGTTGCACTTCCTGATCATCTCCTTCTGGTAGGGGAGCACCTCTTCCGGGGGGATCTCGACGCCCAGGTCGCCTCGTGCCACCATGATGCCGTCGGAGACCTCAAGGATGGTGTCGAACGTTGCTAGCGCGATGGGTCGGTCGATCTTCGTGATCAGCTTGATCCCGTCATTGCCGCGCTCGATCAGGATCTTCTTGACAGCGAGCACGTCGCTCTCGGTGTCCACGTAGGACACAGCCACGAACTCCGGATCGAGATCGGCGATGACCCAGAGGTCCTGTATGTCCTGCCCTGTCGGGACCGTGAACGGGAAGACGAGCGACGGCGTGTTCACGCCCATCCTGCTGGAGATGAACCCACCGGATAGGATCGTGCACTCCATCTCCTCCTCCGAGATGGTCTCTATCCTCAGGCACACGATACCGTCATTGATGTAGAACAGGTCGCCCTGCTTCAGATCCTCGTAGAGGTCCTTGTTTGTGATTGAGATCTTCTCGCTTGTACCGGTGACGTCCTTGTTCGTGATTGTTATGCTGTTCCCCGCATGGAGGACTGCCCCGCCCTTCTGCATCTTGCCGATCCTGATCTTGGGTCCCTGGAGCTCGCAAATGATCGGTATGCTATCGTCCGCCTTCCTGACGTTCTTGAACAATGAGAGCTTCTCGTTGATCGTCCCGCACGAGAAATCGATGCGTGCACAGTCCATCCCGAGCTCTGTCAGCTTCCGTATCTGCTCGGGTGTTGATGTCGCGGGTCCCAGGGTGCAGATGATCTTGGATTTCGTGAGCGACTTCTGGTTGTCCATGGGCCAGCCCCCCTTCCAGGGCACATGTCCCTACATATCTATAAATCAATGGGAATCCGCAGGGGGCTGCGGTCCGCTACCTATCCCACGATCCGGCTGAAGTCCTTTTCGATGCGGGTGCGGGTGAGGCCGACGATGGTGGGCCTGCCGTGGGGGCAGTTCCATGGATGCTCGCAGCGCAGGAGCTTGCGTAGCAGGTCCTCCGCCTGGCCGGGCGTGAGGCGCTCGCCCGCCTTGATGGAACCGCGACAGGCCATGATCTTGAGGATGGCGTCCACCTGCGACTCCCGATGCTTGGGTTTCCCGAGCCGGAGGATGTCGTCGATGAGCGCACGCACCTGATCGGGACCGGTGGTCCTGCCGAGCACCACGGGCACGCGGCTCACCTGGAAGCTGTTCTTGCCGAAGGGCTCGATGGCCAGGCCGAGCCCGGCAAGCTCGTCCAGTCGGTCCTGCAGCAGCACCGCCTCCCGCGGTCCCAGCTCGAGCACCTGGGGTGACACCAGCTCCTGACCTCCAACGTCGCCATCGGCGTGCGACCGGACGAGCTCCTCGTACTTGGTGCGCTCGGCGGCCGCGTGGAGGTCGACCATCAGCAGCTCGTCCCGTCCCTGAAAGAGCAGGTAGGTATCGAACAGCTCTCCGATGTAGATGAGGCCTGCGAACCGTCCATCGAACCGCTCCTGCTGGGGCAGGTCCTCCACGGGCGTGTCGGTCCGGCCCGACGGAGCTGTCTCCCGAGGCTTTGCCAACACCGCCTGGACCTGGCCGGGCCGCGTCCCGATATCGGTACCGACCGGAGCGCTCCTCGCAGCGGGCCTTGCTACTGGACGTGAGATGCCACGGGCCGCCCTGTCAGCGCCTACTGTCCCCGGTAATGGCTCCTGCTGTGTCGAGGGGGCCAGGGGGATCCCCGCTCCGGCAGCACGGAACACCGGCGCCCGCGCTGCGAGCGCGTCGGCCACGACGGCGGCTACGGCGTCGGACACCCTGGACGGATGGACGAACCGCACCTCCCGCTTGGAAGGATGGACGTTCACGTCCACCTCGGCGGGGTCCACCTCGATGAAGAGCACGCCGGGCGGTACGTTCCTGCCCGGCGGAAGGGTGCCCCTGTATCCCTCGGACAGCGCACGGCGCAGGAGGGGCATGCGCACCGGCCGGCCGTTGACGAAAACGAAGGGGGGACGTGCGGGTGGTGCGGGGGCATCGGGGGGCACGATGAGGCCGTACGCACGCACCCCGTCCCGCTCATCGTCAACGGTCACCATGTGCCGGGCGACGTCCTTGCCCAGGACCGCCATGGCGGCGGCCTCGAGCTCGCCGGACCCCGGCGTGAGCAGGAGGGTATGCCCTCCGTGCTCCAGGCTGAAGGATACGTCGGCGTTGGCCAGGGCGGCGGCGTTCACCACCTCGGTCACGTGACCCAGCTCGGTCGCCGTTGCGCGAAGGTGCTTTCGCCGGGCGGGCGTGTTGAAGAACAGTTCCCGCACCTCGACCTCGGTGCCCGTGGGGGCGGCTGTGGGCTGGACCGATACCGTCCGGCCCCCCTCCACACGTACCTCTGTCGCTCCCGCCAGCGGATCGCGGCAGGTGACCAGCCGCACGAGGGCGACCGAGGCGATGGAGGGCAGCGCCTCGCCCCTGAATCCCAGGGTGCCCAGTCCGCGCAGGTCGTCGATGGCGACGAGCTTGGACGTAGCGTGGCGTTCGAAGCACAGCTCGGCGTCCTCGGCGGTCATGGCGCGGCCGTCGTCGCGTACGGCCACCAGCTCCTTACCTCCGTCGGAGACGCGCACCTCGATCCGGGTCGACCCGGCGTCCAGGGCGTTCTCCACCAGCTCCTTCACCACCGACGCTGGCCGCTCGACCACCTCGCCCGCAGCGATCTGGTTCGCCACGACGTCAGAGAGCACTTGGATCTCAGTCATCGCCGCCACCACCATGTGCCCGACGCTTGAGCTCCTCGAGCTTGTTAAGCGCCTGGACGGGCGTTATCTCGTTGAGGTTGAGGTCGGACAGCTCGTCCAGGACCGTGGCGCCCCCGGTGAACTCAACAAGGGACGCCTGCTTGGGCCTGGGCTCCGGTTCCCCTACCGGCTCCGGCGGTGCACGGGGCGGGGGTCGCGCCAGCGGTCCGATGGCCAGGGCCTGACTTCCGGGGTGGTCCGGATCCTCCAGCGTTCCCAGCACCTCCCGGGCGCGGTCCAGCACATCGTCGGGGAACCCGGCCAGCTGGGCCACCTCGATACCGTAGGAGCGGTCCGCCGGTCCGTCGACGACCTTGCGCAGGAACACAAGCCGGCCCCCGTCGTCCTTGATGGCGATCGAGAGGTTGCGCAGCCCCGCCAGCTCGTCCTCGAGCACGGTCAGTTGGTGGTAGTGAGTGGCGAACAGGGTCTTGCACCCCTTCTCCGGGTGGGAGTGGAGGTACTCGGTCACCGCCCACGCGATGGCCAGGCCGTCGAACGTGCTCGTCCCGCGGCCGATCTCGTCCAAGAGCACCAGGCTGCGCGACGAGGCGTTGTGAAGGATGTTGCTCGTCTCGTTCATCTCCACCATGAAAGTCGATTGGCCCGAGGCGAGGTCGTCGTGGGCCCCCACGCGCGTGAAGATGCGGTCCACTACGCCGATGACGGCCTCCAGTGCCGGGACGAACGAACCCATCTGGGCCATGAGCACGACGAGCGCCACCTGACGAAGGTAGGTGGACTTACCGGCCATGTTGGGGCCGGTGATGAGCAGGAACCGGTTCTCGCCGCAGTCAAGGAGGGTGTCGTTGGGGATGAACCCGCCCCGACCGATGGTGCGCTCCACCACCGGGTGTCTACCTGCGAGGACGCGGACACGGTCGCCGTCGTTCACCTGCGGTCGCTTGTAGCCGCGGTCGTGGGCGACCTGGGCGAGGCATGCAAGCACGTCGATACGGGCCAGCACCTGGGCGGCGTCCTGGATGTCGGCCGCTCGCTCAGCGACCTGTGAGCGTACCCGACAGAACAGCTCGTACTCCAGGGCCACGGACCGCTCTTCAGCGGTGAGCACCTTGGCCTCGTACTCCTTGAGCTCTTCCGTGATGAACCGCTCGGCGTTGGCCAGCGTCTGTTTGCGGATGTAGTTGTCGGGGACGAGCTCGAGGTTCGGACGGGTGACCTCTATGTAATAGCCGAACACCTTGTTGAATCCCACACGCATCGATCTGATGCCCGTGCGCTTGCGCTCCGTCTCCTGCATGGTGGCGATCCAGTCCTTGCCCGAGCGTGACAGCGACCGCAGTTCGTCCAGGTCGGAGTCGAACCCCTCGCGGATGATACCCCCGTCCCTCACGGCGTTGGGAGGCGCGTCCACGATAGCGCGTGCGACAAGGTCTGCTATGTCGTCCAGATCGGGCAGTGCCTCTCCTGCCTCGACGAGGAGGGCGGCGTTCCTTCCGGCCAGCTGCTCCCTGATACTCGGGAGCGTCAGCAGCGAATCGCGCAGCGAGACGAGGTCCCGTGCGTTGGCGGTGCCGGACACGATGCGGGTGGCCAGACGCTCCAGGTCCGCCACTCCGCGGAACAGGTCGCGCAGGTCGTCGCGGACCAGCTGCTGCTCCACTAGCTCGCCCACGGCGTCAAGACGACCTCCGATGGTGGCCACGTCGGTGAGCGGCCGCAGGAGCCACCGGCGCAGGAGCCGGCCGCCCATGGGCGTGGTGGTGTGGTCCAGCACCTCGAGGAGGGTGTTGGTGGTGTCGTTGGTGCGGATGCTGCGTACCAGTTCCAGGTTGCGGGAGGAGACGGCGTCGATGACCAGCACGTCGTCGGTCGAGTAGGGGTGGAGTGTGCGGATGTGCTCGCCGGTGCCCTTGAACGTCTCGCGGATGTACACCAGCGCAGCACCTGCCGAGGACACGGCCAGGCGCCTGTCCTCCAGCCCGAACCCGTCGAGGGTGAGCGTGCCGAAGTGATCGCGCACGATATCGTACGCTCGCTCGAACGCGAAGTGAGCGTCAGGGAACTCCGAGAGGCGCATCACCGACTGCACCCGGACCAGTCGGACGAACGCCTCGTCCTGCCGCAGCCACTCGGGGACCAGCACTTCGGCGGGCCCCAGGCGGACGAGCTCGGCGTTGAGCTCTACTGCCGCGTCGTCGCCATCGAACTGGGTGGCCATAAACTCGCCGGTGGAGATGTCGATGACCGCAAGACCGTAGGAACCGCCACCGGCGGACACGGAGGCCAGGAAGTTGTTCTCCTTCTCGTCGAGGAGGAAGCCCTCCATCAGCGTGCCGGGGGTGTAGACGCGGATAACACCGCGCTTGACCAGGCCCTTGGCCTTCTTGGGATCCTCCAGCTGCTCGCACACCGCCACCTTGTGCCCGGCCTTGAGCATCCGGCCGATGTAGTTGTCCAGCGCATGGTGGGGGAACCCGGCGAGCTTGGTCTCCTGTGGAGAGCCGCGGTTGCGGGAGGTGAGCACGATGTCGAGCGCCTTGCTGGTCTTGACGGCGTCCTCGCCGAAGGTCTCGAAGAAGTCACCCATCCGGAAGAAGAGCACGGCGTCAGGGTACTGCCGCTTCATTTCCCGGTACTGCCGGGTCATGGGCGTCTCCTTCTGCTTCGGTTTAGCCAGCCGTCACCCTCCTCCCGTCAGGAAGGAAGGTAGACTTTTATGTGCTGTGGATGGGGGCGGTCAGGCAGCGGCGGAGAGGTCGCAGCCCTCTGGCGGCACCACCCACAGCTCGGCGGTCATGGCATCGTAGTCGACACGGGTGTCGTTCCGGGCGATGAAGGTCACCCCGCCGATCTCCTTGCGAACCTCCATGGTGCCATTGGCGACCGACTCGTAGTCCACGCGGAAGAGGTGGGCGATGCCGTCGTTCGTCGTCGCCCGGAAGAAGGGGCAGCAGGGGTGGAAGGGCTCCGAGTCCCAGAGAAGGGTGAGGTTGCAGATGTTGAGTTTGGAGTCGAATGGGACAGCGATCTTTATAGCAGAGTCGGGTAGTGGTGAAGTGATGTTCTGTGGAATGTCGCAATCAGGTGGGATGATGATACGAAATCTATTTCTTTCTCCAGTGGATGCCGTGAAGTTGTCTGTGAAGACCCCTATTTCACCGACCTTTCTACCCGAGAAAAGCCAAGAGGGCACGTATGGATATATTCTTTCTTCATACGGCTGCGCTTGAGCCAATCGTTTATCAGGATGGAATATGTGAATGTAATCACTCATTGAAGCAGGTCCTCGGCTGATGAAATAATCGCACACATCGATTCCTTTGTCTTCATCGAGCATAAGTTCACTTATGTATGTTCCTGTCATCCTCCTGTCTAGGTCTTTTGATACTATGAAGAAGCACAAGTCTTTCTGCAGCCTGTCAGAGAGTTCGCTGCATCTCGTTCTGATATCGCGGATTTTCTGTGGGCCGGAGGAGGTATTCAGAAATTGAATAAGTTTATCGTTGATAAGGTCCAGACAATAATCCTGTTTTGTGAACTTCTTATCACAAAAAAGAACATCCTCTTTTTCTAGGGCAAACTCGATATAGCAGGATTCCCGTTTTGAATTATCAGAAAAGTGGATACAGAACTCATGCCCGTCAATCTTTGAAATAAATTCTATACAATCATCAAATGATTTATTAGGCCTGATATACGAGGCCCTTGAGCAGTGCTCATATCCTGGAATAGAGCTGATGGCCTTCGTATAACACTCATGTTTTCTGATCAAGTCTACAACGGACTTACAGTTAGTGTAATCGTAGGTATTAATAGAATTCTTAATTATGCAAGAGTCCCTGTAACTGTCCATCCCATATAAATCATGGACATATTCCAATGATTGGATATTGAGACAGATCGAAGGATCATCGAAAAAATGTTCATTAGAGATCGAAAAAATGCATTTATTACGAACATATATATCATTAATATCCATACAGTCATTCCAATCAAGTCTTCTTGTCACATAGAAGAAAAGGCACCAGTCTCGAATGCCTGAATCAGCTATTTCATTGCATGTTTGCAGCACTGTGAATCCTTCGTTTGCAGCCAAGGAGAACGTTCTTTGATCATCACTATACTCAATCCAATTCTTACGTTTTTCAATGGAAGCTCGACTATCCATTAAATAAATATCAATTAATGCATGATAACAGAGCCGTCTAGCAAAGACATCTTGGGCAGAACGGCAGAGAGATGGATCGGGCCTGTTACGGAGGGCACAGAAAATGCAGGGGTATCCTCTGTGAAGGTCCCATTTATTCCTGATACCCAATCGGCATTGATCGATATCCCTTGTCTTCATGATGCGCATCCATGTTTCATCGTCATGTGGCCGCATCTGTTTTAATTCAATACATGGCCAAAAGTTAGTGTTGTTTTCCCGTTTCTCAAGAGCTTCACGACAATAATTACTCAGTTCTTTGAGACAACCCATTTGTGCACCCTTGAGTGACATGTCTCCAGTTGTGGTCTTATTATTATGACGATCGGTGGTATCATTCTGAATAATAGTGATTGTCTCATTCTCTACTGTGTTGTTCCCTTTCGATTCATTTTGATCTGGCGTGGTACAATTCAAGAAGAGAAACAGAAGTAATAGAACAGATAATCTTTTTACTTTTGAATTACTGCTGCTATTTCCTACAGACACTTTTTGAGTTACCATTTTCCTCTATGATTATTCTATTGGAGCTTGAACGTAATCTATGTTACGGAAATCGTCTCGTTATCCATCGCCGCCTTCCTCCCTGCATCGTCCAGCAGCAGGTGCAGGTCGAGGTTGTACCCGCTGACCTGCGTGCAGTTAGGCAACTCGACGAAGAACTCGAACGTACCGTTGTCCACCTCGGTGAGCTTGTCCTCCACTGTGCAGTTCCACGATTCGTTGGTCTCGTTGTTGGTGACGCATGTGCGATCGCCATAGAGCCACTTGTTGCAGGTTTCGTTGTCGTCGTCGCGCCGCAGTAGGAGCCGGACGAAGGTGGAGCTTGTAGCATTTGTGAGCGTGCCGTTTACGGTGTAGTTGAAGGGCACTGTGACGTTCATGGTGGAGTTGGGGATAGTGCTGTCGGTGATGTTCAGTTCCGCCGTGGTGTTCAGAGCGTCCGTCACGTTGAATTGGACATCGGTCTGGTAGCTGGTCGAGCTGTAGCTGGCGTTCACCCTGAGGAGGTAGGTCTTCGACTCGTTCATCGGTGTTGTGAAGTTCTCCTCGTCGCGGAAGAACCGGTCGTCGAAGTAGTGTAGGTCGTAGCCAGCAGTGGTGTTGTACCTCGTACCCGTAGTCGTGAAGTTGTAGTTTATGGAGCAGTCGGTGCCGTTCGAGTTGTTGCACTCGTAGACGCGCACATGGTCGACAGTGGTCTGGTTCCAGTAGATGTAGCCTCCCTGACTGTCCGCGAAGTAGAACGACCATGCCAGAGTGTCGTTGGCATCGGCAGAGTAGAGACCCCCCGAGATCGGATAGACGTGGCTGAATGTGTCATTGACACCGTACCCGAAGTGATCGATGTAGATGCCGGGCTTGAGGACCAGCGTCATGCTGAAGGTGTTCGTGGCGAGTTCAGTCACGTCCAGGAGCAGCTGGATCGTCACGTTGTACGTTCCTGTAGAGAAGTCTGTGGTGTCCCACTCGATGGATGAGTTGTAGGTCTGGTTCGCGTGTACGGTGACGTCAGTGGCGTTCAGGACGGTGCTGTTGTCATCCCCCGTGATGGTGACGTTGTGGACCAGGTTGGCGTAGGAGAAGTAGCCGTTCAGGCTCATCGTCGTGACGTTTATCACCGCATTGTGGTTCGCGTACTGCGGCGGATCGTATGTGGCCGACACGTTGAGCTGTGTGAGGGACATGCGACGCTCGAATCCGAGCTCCGAGGTCCCGTTCGCGGTCAGGTTCACCCATATAGTCCCGGAGCCATAGGATGTCGCGGTGACGTTCCACGTCTGATTATAGGACGTGGTTGTCGGATCCAATGTGAAATTCAGGTCCGTTGCGTCCGTCGTGTTCAGGTCGTCGGAAAGCGTGAGGTTGCCGAGGAATGTGAGAGTCGTGTTCGCGGTGTTGTTGATGAAGAACGTCACGTTGAACGGATCGTTGACAACTCCTAAGGAGGGTGCCGTCAGGTTCACATCCACCGGGATGATGCTGAGCTGTACACTCTCTTTCAGCGTCGGATCGTTCTCCGAGTATGCCGTGATGTCGATCTACCATGTTCAGATATCGTGAAGATGTGTCGGAGAACGCATGACTGAACTCCATAAACCTTATATACTATTATTGCGTAAATAATCTAATCGGTTATTTACTTGAAACAAAATATTTCGCTTGGATCGAAGGAGGTCGAGCTCCTCTCGACACTGGAGCGTGAGCGACGGGACGTCTTCACTGTCGACGACGCGCGGTCGGTCCTCGCGGACACCTCGCACCAGGTTGTCAGGAACCTGCTGTCGGGGCTCGCTGCCAAGGGCCGCGTCCAGAGGATCAAGCGGGGTGTCTACCTGCTCGTTCCCTTCAGGCATCGTGACTGGGCCGTGCACGAGCTCTCGCTCGTACCGGTCCTCGCCCGTGACGCGTACGTCTCGTTCGGTTCAGCGCTGCGCTTCTGGGGGATGACCGCCCGCATCGGCACTGTCGTCACCGCGGCCGTCAGGAGACCTGTCCGGGAACGCGCGTTCCAGGGGACCTGGTACCGGTTCGTGGCACTGGCGGACAGGTTCTTCTTCGGGCACCGTGCCGTCATGCTCTCGGGAAGGTCCGTACGAGTGGCGACGAGGGAGAAGGCCGTGCTCGACTCACTGCTCCACCCCGAGCACTGCGGGGGCATCGGCGAGGTAGCACGTGTGGTGAGGGACCATGCAGGTGAGCTGGACTGGGCGCGGGTGGGGCGACACCTGCACAGGATGGACAGCAGCGCCGTAGAGAGGCGGCTCGCGTACATCCTCCACCACCTCGGACTGGGAGAGTTACTACCCGGAGTAGTCAAGAAAGGATATGATGGATACCGTCCACTCGATCCCCGGGGCCCGGCCGAAGGGCCGTACGACGGGAAGTTCGGTCTTCGGATCAACGTCGGGCTGGACGAGGTCATGTCATGAGCATCGGGAGCAGGGAGTCGCTTGTCGAGGCGGCGCGGCGGTATGGGATGAACCTCGGGAACGCCGAGAAGGATTACGTCCTGTCGGTCGCGCTCATCGGGCTCTCACGACTCCGTGAGGCCCGCGCCCTCGTCTTCAAGGGGGGTACATGCCTGAGGAAGGCGTACTTCGACGGCTACCGCTTCTCGTCGGACCTTGACTTTTCAGGAGAGATCGGTGACATCGAGGGGCTGAGGGGTGCGATCCATCGCGCGTTCGACGGCATAACACTGGAAAAGGTGCGGTTCACGAAGGTCAAGGACATGACCATGACGGGAAAGCAGGGGATGACGCTGTCCCTCAAGTACCGGAGCCTCATCACTGACAGACCGCACACTAACAGCATACGGCTTGACATGAGCTTCGACAATCCACCGCTGATGCCGCCGGTCCGGAAATGGCTCACGCCCCCCGTCGAGTACGGCCTCGAGCTGTTGATGACCCGTGTCATGCCCCTCGCAGAGATACTCGCGGAGAAGGTCCATGCCATCTTCAAACGCTCGAAACCGAGAGACCTCTACGATATGTGGTTCCTGCTCTCGGGCGGGACCGGATTCGATCGGGAGCTGGTGGATAGGAAGCTCTTGGCACTGGGAATCGTCTTCGAGAGGGGGGCGTTCGAGGATAGGCTAGTACTGCTTGGGACGGGGTGGGAGCGAGATATGCGGGATCTCATGGCGTCCTACCCTTCCTTCGAGGAAGTCAGGAACCAGACGCTCCGGATGCTGGCGGGGGAGGGATATTCCTCCTGATGGCGTCCAGCAAGACCTGTACGTGCGCCCCCCCCGCCGATACATCCTCGATAGAACCATGCAGTGAGGCCGCGCACTTAATCCAGAAGGTTTAAAATTCAATCCACTATAGCGGTGAGTCCGGCCTTTCGCTAGGCGCCCTTCGGGGCGAACCGGCGAGGAGTCGCGGGTCGTCCGGCGTGTGTTTCGATGTGTGCTGGGCGGCGCGGCAGAGGGGCCCTGATGCGCAAGCTGACGGGCGCTGATGTCGCTGCAAGGGATGCCTGAAAGGGTGCCGGCAACGGCGCTTGGGATGGTATGTCTGGCACCGACCCCGGGCCGCTTGGCGGCGCTTCGGCGCTGGCGGGTGGTGCGGCCGACAACCGCTGTGGCGCAAGCCGCGGAGGTGCGACGGTCGCGGCGAGGGGTGCTTGAATGGGTGCCGGTGACGGTGCCCGTGAAGGCGGTCCTGGTCCCGCGGGCCGCCCGGTGGCGCTTCGGCGCTGGTGGGCGGGTTGGCCTGAAAAGAACCGGGGCGCAAGTCTCGGGGAACGGATGGCCGCGGCAGTGGACGCCCGTGTGGCGCTGGCAACGGCGTTGCGTACGGTGGTGCTGCTCTCGGGATCCGACGGGTCGTCCGGTGGCGCTTCGGCGCTGTGGGGCGGCGTGATCGGCGGTGAACCGCGGCGCGAGCCGTGGGGAACGGTCGGTCGCTGCGAGGGATGCCCGCAAGGGCGGCTGGCAACGGTCGTTCGGAGGACGTTTCTGGTACCGGCTCCGGTCCGGCCGGTCGGCGCTTCGGCGTCGGTTGGGAGGTGCGGCCCGTTGCTCCGTGGCGCAAGTCGCGGGGAAGGGTGGGCCGTGGCGGGGCGTGTCCGAAGGGGTGCCGGCAACGGTGCTCGGGAGGACGTGTCGCGTATCGGGGACCCGGTGGGTTGTTGGATCAGCGTGGAAGCGAAGGTACAGCGACGCGGCCTGAAAAGAACCGGGGCGTACGTTCCGGGGAACGGGAGGTCGCGGCGAGGATGCCCGAAGGGTGCCGGAAACGGTGTCTGGGTGTGCATCCCCGCTCCCGAGGCCCGGCAGGGCTGTCCGGCGGCGTTTCGGCGTCGCGGGGCGGAGCGGTCAAGAACCGAACGCGGCTCCGGTCGCGGACGGGGAAGGGCCGTTGCAGGGACGCCTGAAGAGGTGCCGGCAACGGTGCCACAGAAGGCGCCCCTGTGTCCCAACCTTTCTTTCCGATGCTACTTACGACTGAGGGGGCTGTAATTCGCTGCCGAAACCCTCATAAACCTCTCTTGTCCATACATCGACGATGCCCTTCCGCCCCAAGCTCCTGAAGGCCGGCATCTGCCCTGACTGCGGCGGCGACCTGCTGCTCGTGGGATTCGGCGACGTCAGGAAATTGCGCTGCGAGAAGTGCGGGAAGGATGTGGAAGAGCGCACGGTCCCCGACGACCGGGATAAGGAGATCGCCGTCATCGACGTGGAGGAGATGGCAAAGAAGATGGGCACGCTCAAGATACGCTGCCGCAACTGCGGTCGTGTCGGTGTGATGACCTGGCAGCTCCAGACCCGGCGCCCCGACGAGCCGCCGACACAGTTCTACAAGTGCCTGCGTTGCGGACGTGCATGGAAAGAGTCGCGTTAGCTTCCAGCGGCCTTCATCATGCCTTAGGGATGGAATTTATGCTTCTTCCAATGCCCGTGGCGGAACTTGTGCTTCTTCCAATGCCTGTGATGCCGCCGGCGCTTTCTGCCACAGGGATTTCGCCCCTTGAAAGTGGGCTTGGCGGACGGAGCGGCATCGATCCCTGCTTTGGGCGGGCTCACGATGACCGTGCGCTTCACACCGTCCACGCCCAAGAGCTCATAGATCGTGGACGGGCCCATCCTGGATGACGAAAGGACGATACCGGGTAGCCCTGGATTTACCGGTGCCGGAGCGTCGAAGACGTGATCGGTCTCCGGTCCATCGTCGGAATCCGTGTCAGCGGACTGCACCGGTGGGGGGTCATCGGTGATGACCATCGCGGCGGGCTCGCCCGCATTCTCCTCCTTAGGCTTCTCGACGAGCACCAGCAGTGGTCTATCGGTGACGGCCTCTTCCTCTACGGCAGTCTCCTCCACGATGAAGAGACTCAGACCGTTGCCCTGGCCCGAACCCCAGTCCTCCGTCCAGAATGCCTGGCCGGACGCAAGGACGACCCCCAAGACCGTTAGTAAGACTGTAGCTAATATGATATAACTTGACCTCAATCTCACGCACCTCGTTACTCTCGCTCCTACTAGAATACTAGGCGTCCCAGGTATATAACGATTGTTATCACAATCGTTATGGGACCCGGATAGGATCAACTCTCGCGTACGCTCGTCGGTGGACCCGCGACCGTGCTCACAGCATAGCAAGGGCTATGAAAATGACTAGCAGCGGCAGCCAGAGCGGCAGGAGGGCGAGCCCTAGAACGACCGAGGACTCCAGAAAGAGGAAGGGGAACACCAGCTTCGTCCCGCTGAACATCCGCGTGGGCTTGTGGAGCTGCATCCCCAAGAAGTAGACGATGATGTAGTAGTTGAGCACGAACCCGGGCACGGTGAACGAGTCGGAGGCCGGCAGCCCCGGCATCTGGGTGTACTCCTCAACGGAGCGGAACCCGTCGTACTCGGGCTGGTGGAGCTCGTACGTCCCGCCCTGCTCGCCCTGTGTGTACAGCACCATGTCCTTGTTCACCCCTTCATCGACTGGATGCCCACGTACCCCGGCCCCGTGACCTGGAGCAGGAAGAGCCCCTCGCCACCGATGATGATGTTCTCGAGGCCGTGGACTCTGACCAGCTCCAGCTCGACGCTGTGGTCCTTGAACACCAGGTACCCCTGGTCGATCATCATGGTCTGGCCCTGCTCGAGGCGCGTGATGACGTAGTCACCGTGGACGTGCATGAACACCTTCCCCGGTCCCGTGAGGTTCTGGAAGATGAGGTTGTCGCGGGCGAAGCTGGCCATGCCGATGAGCCTGATAAGGCTGTGGGACGCCAGGGAGATGGAGAACTGCACTGTAGGTTCCATGGCCAGGAAGCCCGAGTGGGCGATGTCGATGGCCTGGCCGGGCTGGAGGTCGAGCTCCTTGATCATCCCTGGCTTGCCGGCGGCGATGGCGACGGTGCCCGGACCTTCGTACTTGTCCAGTGCCGCTGACTCGCCGGTGAACAGACGTGAGAAGAACCCCATCCCCAGAACGGCGTCGGAGTGGATGTCGGGCGTTTCGTACAGCATGGCTCCGCGCTCGCACACGATGGTCTCGCCCTGGTAGAGGTCGACCTCCATGACGGGTGCGAAATGGCCTATGATACGTGTCTCCATCCCATCACCACCCCGTGCTCTGGACGCCCACCTTGCCGGGGCCCGTGGCGGTGAGGAGGAAGAGCCCCTCGCCCCCGATGAACACCTTGCGCAGCCCCTTGATCCTGGTGAGGTCCACATCGACCGATGGGTCCTTGTAGGCCATGTAGCCCTGGTCGAGGTCCATCTTCTGTCCTTGTGCCAGGGTGACCTCGACAAGGTCCCCCTTCACCACGACGAACACCCTTCCGGGTCCGGTGAGCTTCTGATAGAAGAATCCCTGGCCACCGAAGAGGAACCTCCAGGGGAGGATGCCCTTCCACACCCGCTCGATGCCGTACGAGAGGGTGATGTCGCCGGCCATGAACGCGCCTTTGCACACGTCGACGGACTGCCCCGGGCCCAGGTCGAGCTCCCTTATCATCCCGGGAGAGGAGGCCGAGAGGCCGATGACGCCCGGACCGGTGTACTTGTTCACGGCGATGGTCTCGCCCGTCAGCCACTTCTTGATAGCGGCGAACAGGCCGCCCACCATGCTCTCCATATGTGTGGAGGAGGATGCGTAGATCATGGCCCCTGCCTCGCACATGATGGTCTCGCCCTCGTTGAGCTGGACCTCGAGGATGGGCGTGTATCCGCCGATCTTGCGGATGTTCAAATCAGCCTCAACCTCCTGGCCCGTGAATAGGGGATGGACCGTCCCATGATGAACATGCTCTTGATGGAGTGGATGCCCACGTAGCCGGGCCCCTCCAGCTCGAAGAGGAAGAATCCCTCACCGCCGAGCAGGCCCTTCTTCAGGGTGTCGAATATCCCCTCACCCACCTTGCGCAGGGTGACGGCAACGGTGCTGTCCTTGAACAGGAAATGCTTCTCGTCCATCACGAGCTTCTCACCGGGCTGGAGGTACTTGATAACGCAGTCGCCGGGGACGTGGATGAACACCGTTCCAGGGCCCTGGATCTTCTCCAGCACCAGTCCGACACCCGACAGTCCGACCAGGATCTTGTTGACGATCCCGCCGCCCAGGAGCTCAGTGACCCATTCGATCGAGAGGTTGACGGTGTTCTCCGCCGCGAGGAACGCGGCTTTGCTCACGTCCAGTTTCTGGCCGCCCTCGAGCGTGACGTAACGCACATCGCCGGGCGAGGACTTGGACATGCCCAGGGTACCGGGTCCCGTGTAGAGGTTGAGGGCCACGGTCTCGCCCGAGGCGGCGCGGCCGAACAGGCCCTTCACGCTGGCCTCGAACTCCATGTCGTGGTCCTTGTAGATCATGGCCCCGCCCTCGCAGTAGACGGATTCCCCTACTTCGAGCGTTGCCTCAAGTATGGGGATGAACCCTCCCATGACCTTGAAGTTCACTGAAACCCTCCCCGTTGTGCTCTCTAATGGCTGGCAATTGATATAAAGGAAACGCTCAAGGATGGTGCCATGCGCGTGCGGGTCATCGCGGCCTACCTGGGGGCCGTGCTGCGCATCGTCGGTGCCACGCTCCTCGTCCCCGCCCTGATGGGGGCGGCGGCGGGCGAGCCATGGTACACCGTCTCGGCACATATCGTAGCTGCGGTCCTGGCCCTGCTGTGCTGGACCGTGTCCCGGCACCTCGTGATCGAGGCCCCCACGGTCCAGGAGGCTATGGCCGTGTGCACCCTCTCGTGGGTGGTGGTCTCGGGCGTGGGGGCCATCCCGTTCTACCTGGTCGGGCACATGACCCCTCTAGACGCGTACTTCGAGGCCGTCTCGGGATTCACGACCACGGGCATAACCATGGTGGCCGATCCCGCCGCCCTTCCTGCAAGCCTCCTGCTGTGGCGTGCGCTCACCCAGTGGCTGGGGGGGCTTGGGATCCTCACCTTCTTCCTGGCGGTGGTGGTCCCCGGCTCGTCGGCGGCGTTCCAGCTCTTTGCCGCAGAGACACACAAGGTGGATGCCGGGCGCCTGCGCCCCGGGCTGATCTCGTCGATCCAGGGGCTGTGGTGGGTGTACGTGGGGCTCACCGTGGCCGCGGCGGTCACGTTCGCTGCGCTCGGGATGGATCCCTTCGACGCACTGGCCCACGCGCTGACATGCCTCTCCACAGGCGGCTACTCGACCCGGGCAGCAAGCATCGCCGCGTACCCCGCCGCCGTGGTGCCGGCCATCATCCTCTTCATGGCCCTAGGCGGAGTGAACTTCGCCATAATTCACCTGGCGCTCACCAAGGACCTGCGCCGGGCCCTGGGCAACTACGAGCTGAAGGCCTACGTCCTCATCATCGTGCTCACCACGCTCCTGGTGTGGAGCGACCTGCGCTGGCATACCGCACCCACCGGCACCGAGGGCTCGGAGGCCGCCTTCCAGGTGGTGTCCGTACTCACGTCAACGGGCTTCGCCACCCGGGACATCGGGACGTTCCCGGCGGTGTCGCGCGTGGTGTTCCTCGTGCTCATGGTCATTGGCGGGTGCGTGGGCTCCACTGGCGGCGGGCTCAAGGTGGCCCGGTTCGTGCTCCTGCTCAAGCTCGCCCGACGCGAGCTGTACCGCCTGCGCATCCCCCGACGGGCGGTGGCGCCCGTGGTGGTAGCAGAGAAACCCGTGCCCGAGTCCGCACTCACCCGCATCGCCGGTATGTTCGTGCTCTACCTGGCACTGCTGCTGGTCGGTACCCTGGTAACCCTGGCGTTCCACGGGGACATGGGGCCCTTCGAGGCGGCCAGCGGGATGTTCTCGGCGCTGGGCAACATCGGGCCCTGGTACGTGCCTGCGGGCACGCAGCTCCACGCCGCCGTCAAGCTAACCTATATATTTGGTATGCTCGCAGGTAGGCTTGAGATCCTGCCGCTCCTGGTCCTGGCCGATCCCAAGACCTGGAAAGGCTTCCCAAGGTGAACTGAACCATGCACGTCATCATCGTCGGGGCGGGGCTGCTGGGCCGTAAGCTGGCCAAAGGGCTCGCCGAGAACGGCCACGACGTCGTCGTGGTCGAGGAGGATCACCAGCAGTGCGAGGACGTGCGCGCCGAGTCGGGCGCCCTGGTCATCAACGGCTCGCCCGAGCGGCCTGCCGTGCTGGAGGAAGCGGGTATCGACCGTGCCGATACCCTCGTTGCCGTCCTGCCCAAGGACCTGGAGAACGTGGCCGTGTGCGTCATCGGCAAACGCTACAAGGTCCCCAAGATAGTCGCCAAGATCGTGGATCCCGATTATGACGAGGTGTTCCGGCTGGCGGGCGCCCACCACGTCGAGGGATGGGCCGACATCCTCTACAACGAGATGATGCTTGAGATCGAGGAGCCCACCGTCCGCAGGGTGGCGAGCCTGGCCAGAGGTGAGGCCGAGCTCCTGATAGTCAAGGTGCCCGAGGGCTCGTCCATCACTGGGAAGAGCGTGTCCGAGCTGGCCGCCCAGGACGACTTCCCCGAGGGCTTCCTGTTCGTAGCGGTCATCCGCGAGGGGAAGGTCATCATCACACACGGCAAGACGAAGATCCAGGCAGGCGACGACGTTGTCGTGGTCGCCACGGCGGAGGACGTACCGCGGATCGGGAAGCTGGTGGGGTAGAGGGTCGGCGAAGAAATACTCCCACTCCTATGAGTTCTCGGAGTGGCGTTCGGCGTGCGGTTTTTTGTTCAGTTACTTGTTCGCTTCAGCGTTCCAGACACGTGAGAGTATCTCCAACAGCTCCTCCCTGAGCTCGTCGGGGATAAAGACACGGTCCTCGGGTCGCCATCTGCCGCCTTCCCGGGTATAGTAGATGAGCTGGACTCCGGTCTTGAGCCGCTTGATCACGTACTCGGACTCACCGCTCTGGGTCTGGATCCGTTCGCTCACCTGCTTCCGGTAGGTTCTCTCCAATGCTTTCTGCTTTTCCCACTGGTTCAGGCCCTCATAGACCATTAAGGAAGGGGGGAACCATAGATATAAGAACCTTCCCTCGGGGGCGACGAAGGTTTAAATCGCCGTAGATATCGATCTTAATTGTGGCGCAGGTGCACGAATTCGTATCGAAGAAACTGAGGCTCGACGCAGCGGCCAATGGTCCGGTGGCCGCACGACCGTACGCCCTCGATCGACCTCTTGATGCTTTGCGATCACTTGTCTATTATCCACGTCAAACCCGGGTAGAGGGCGCCGATAAAGCCCACGGCCATCCCGATCCCAAGTTCGAGCTCATGCTCAGCCCGCAGGTTGTCGGCGACCTTGTGGACCACATCATCAGGTAGGTGAACGTACTCGCCGCCCTCGTTCTTGTTGAAGTAGTCCGTGCCCGATAGTCCCTTGTCATCGGTGTACACACGGTTACCCCGATCGTCCTCCCAGTGCGACTCCGCGTCGAGATACCCAGCAAGGCATGCGGCAC
The DNA here is from genome assembly GCA_030753015.1 of Candidatus Undinarchaeales archaeon. Taxonomy (GTDB): domain Archaea; phylum SpSt-1190; class SpSt-1190; order JASMDC01; family JASMDC01; genus JASMDC01. Next base: position 103,527 of record JASMDC010000007.1, read on the forward strand.
CGAACATACTGTAGCCTATCGCCGTGAGCCCGGCCTTGTCTACCCTGCTCAGATCCTCCGTCTGGGAATAGGCTCTAGTGTCCAGTGGACCCGTGGCCGCGTATCTGTCCGATTCAAGGTCGATCCCGTACATCTTGGTGAGCCTCCTTTTCGGTCGTTACTACCGGCGGTCGTAATAGAAGCGGTTATACTATGTCGTACACTACATTTTCAATGGTCACCGGAAAGCTGGTGATATACGAGCTCAACCACCTCCCACTAAAGGAACGCAACCGGTTCTGTCGGAGGTTCTACGGGTGGAACGACCGGGCCAACGGTGGCAAGTACACCTACAGCCGGGCGGGATTCCTCGAGGACGTTCCTTTCGTCAGGCCCGAGAAGTCAGTCCTCATCATCCGAAACGAGGACGTGGGCCGGGTGCTCGCCTTCCTTCACGAGTACGACGCACAGAGCCATATCCGCGATGTAACCCTCACCGAGGATGATCTGCAGGAGCTCGGGATGTGAATCTCGGCGACATACCTACGCGCCGATCTCGAGCTCGTAGATGTGCAGCTGGCCGCGGACCTCCACCGGCTCGACCCGGTGGGTGGTGAGGAGACCGTCGTCATCGGGAGCATAGCGGTAGACCTGCACCATGGGCACGTACCCATCGCAGAGGACAGCATACCCGCCCTCGCGCACCGCCAGTGCCTGGTCATGGATTGTAATGCCACTGGAGACCACGAGCTGGAGGTCGAGGCCCTCGTCATCGACCTCGGCCTGAAGGCACCCAGGATTGCGGACCGCGCCCCATGCATGCTCCTGGTAGTGGTCGGCGCATATCTCCACGCCCATATCGAGGCCCTTGTAGGTGAACGCACCGTCCTCGCTCCCGCTCGCAAACTCCCTGCCGTAAGCAAGAGCTATGTCGGCCTCACCACCGTCGAACATCTTCCCGTAGTCGCGGACGACCTTCCCGTCATGAATGATAGGCAGCGTGTTATGGACGTGCTCCTTGTCCTGCCAGACATAGGTACCGGGGAGGAGCAGGAGGTCCTTGCCCTTGGTCCGTGCGGCCATCCCGCTCACCAGCTCGTCCTTCTCCTTGGGGGAGAGGGGCCGGCCCGGAAGGAAGAAGTACTCCGGCGCCACCAGGACGTCGACGTCGGCGTCGAGAGCACGCTCGATGATGCCCTCGTAAACGGACACACCGTGGGTGTCGTAGGGCCCCTTCTCCGGGAGCCCGAAATCCTTGCTCGATGTCTCTTTTTGGATGAGGCCGACGCGGATCGTGCGTGGCCGCTCCTCGGGACCACCTATGTCAAGGTCGTACGCGGACATGGATGAGACGCCGTGCCTTGCGGTCGGCTTATAAAGATTCTGTTCCCCCTGGCAGGGTTGCGCACGCTCGATAATGGGTACGGCTCACTTGTTGAGTGACAGCTCATAGATGTGCAGGTCGTCGTGGACCTCTGTGGGATCGATAAGCTGCGTATGGTGCTCGCCGTCCGTATCGGGCATCCGCATCACAACCTCCACGGACGGCCATGAACGCCCCCATTCCTTCCCGTCACAGATGAGCGCGTACCCGTTCTCCCGCACAGCAAGCGACCGTTCATGAATCGACATCCCGCAGGAGACGATGAGCTGGAGGTCCAGGGAGTCGGGGCCCGCCTCGGTGAGAAGTTGGCCGGGATTCGACACCCCCCCGCGCCCGTTGCTCTTGAAATGGTCGGCGCAGACCTCGACGCCCAGCTCCAGGTCCTTGTAGGGGATCACGCCGCTCTCCGTCCCAGGCACGAAATCCCGCCAGTAACGGTCGGCGATCTTCTGGTCGCCACCGTCCACTTTCTTGTCGTACGCCCGGATGACCTCGCCGCCGTATATGACCGGCAGCGTGTTGTGGAGGCCCTGGTCGTCGCACCAGACGTAGGAGCCCGGCAGGAGCAACAGGTCCCGGTCCTTGGTACGCTCGGCCATGGACGATATCAGCTCGTCCTTCTCCTCGACGGTGAGGGGGCGACCGGCGAAGAACGTGTACTCCGGGGCCACCAGGACGTCGATGTCCTCGTCGAGGTACTTGTCGATGAGCGAGATGTAGTGCTCCACCCGCCCCTGGTCGTAGGGTTCGGTCGCAAGCATGAAGTACTGATCGGACGAGGTCTCGGTCCGGATGAGGCCCACACGGATAGTGGCCGGTCGCTCCTCGTCGATGAGGTCGTACATGGATGCACCGCACTGACTCTTGGCCGCATAATAAACTTTACCTTGGGTTCAGTGTAGGTGAACCTAAAACAGATGGTGGGTCACTCGGTAGGTATCCCGTACTGCCAGCGCTGTATCTTCTTGACGATGCCCGTCCCGGCCAGGATGGGAGCGCCCACCACGCACAGGGGGCAGGCCACGCCGATGAGGGCGAACTCGCCCACCGCCAGCACTCCCAAACCCGCGCCCATCCTCAGATCGCCCGAACCGTCGTCGGGGAACAGCTCCCCCACGACCTCCGCGACGTCCTCCCCGGTCCAGGACTCCTCACCTTGCTGGTCTCCTGTCGCAGTCACCTCGGGCACGGTATCGCCGGTCTGGGGTTCCTCGTACTCCCGGGCCGCGTCCGCCGCTCCGGCGTGATCTTCCTCCGCCTCGGCCTCCCGCGCTTCGTCCACGGGCTCCTCGTCGTGCATCCTAGTAATTGATAAGGCTGAAGACCCTTAACTGCCTTTCGGAGGTGTGCACTGAGAGCGGTGTTCAGCGCACGTCCGTGACGAGCCCCTCGACCGTGCCCAGCACGATATCCAGGGTGCGGTCCAGGTATGCGGCGTTCAGGGACGTACCAATGTCCTTACGTGAGTGTACGACGCTCGCGAAGTCGGGATCGACCTCATCCTCGTCGAGCATCACGGCTGATCCGATCGTGGCAGCCGCCAGCCCCTCCTCGCAGAAGGGGCCGTGGTCGGCGTAGAACGTCGAGAACCGGGCCGTGACCGGCTCATACCCGCCTTTCTGGGCTGCATCGACCAGGCGGGCGTGGAGATCAGCGTCCACATCGACGGAGCCCTCACCGCGGACGATGTCGTAGGTGGCCCGGGGGATGACAAGGTCGGGTCCCGCGCCCACGCAGTCCAGGTTGATGACAGCGAGCACATCCTCCCGCTCCTCCCGTGACAGCGTCCGCGCGTAGTGCCGCGAGCCGCCAGCGTCCACCTCCTCACAGTCGAAAACGGCGAGCTTTACGGTGAAGGGCAGGTCGCGACCGCGCAGCCGGTCGACGGCGGCCAGTGCAACGGCGATGCCGGAGGCGTTGTCCTCGGCACCCGTGCCGGCGATGTAGTCCGAGTGGGCGTTGATGTAGACCGTTCCCGCGTCCCCGCCAGGGAGCGTGGCAACGATGTTTGACGCGGGCCCGCACGTGGCGTGGTAGAACTGCTCCACATCGTACGTGAGCCCATGGGCGTCGAGCATGTCCTTTACGGCCTCCTGCCGCTGATTGCGCACGTGCTCGTAGGCTCCAAGCGCATCGGCCTGACCTTCCCGGACGTCCCCGGTGATGGCATCGCCCAGGTCCGTGGCACCGTCGAGGAGCGGAGTGAGGTAGGAGTCCCAGTCCGTACGCTCCAGATCGAGATAGGACATCATGGCAGTATCCCCAGTGTGCGCAGGATCCCGCGCTCAGTCTTGATGTTGTCCTTGAAGAACTCGCGGTCGTGCGGACCGTCGGTGACCTCATTGACGATGGCCGCGATGGAGTAGTAGGTGTGGCAGCAGGATTCCTCAAGGCTCCGGTCGGTACCGGTGATGTCGATGCCCAGCACCTGCTTCTCCTCGCGGATGAGCTTGATGGCGTCCAGCAGCTCGTCAAGCGACATCTTGCCGTTGGACCAGTCGGTGGACGCGTACTCGGGGCTGAGGACGTCGAGATCGACGGTGATGTACACAGCATCCGTCTCGGTCCGGTCGAGGGCGCGGTTGACGATGGTGTCGATGCCCTCCTTTTCCACCGTGTGCCACTTCACGTCCACCCAGTGCTTGTCCGCGTCGTACTGCTTCGAGACGCAGTCCACGTCGGGCTCGTGGTCCATCTTGGTGAATCGGGCCTCCGCTGCCGAGTAGGGGTAGATACCAGCGCCCTTGTCGAGCACCTCGGTGTCCATCCACTTGCCGTTGTCGACCATGGAGTCGGCGCCGATGACCACCTGCTTGGTGGCGTATGGGGAGTCCTTGGTGAGCTTGGAAAGATAATTCCCGCAGTCGATCGATCCTGCGCTTGGGCGCGAGTCACCATGCTTGTCGAAGTGGAACATGGTGTACGGCACCTCATGCTTATCGATGGCCCCACGGCACATTCCGTAGGTGAGGTGGTGGTAGGTGCCTGAGCCGTTGAGCATGATCACCGGTCCATCGTTGAAGACGACGTCGTCATATAGGGCCATGAGGTCCTCGGGATCAGTGGCAGTGAGCTCGTTCGCTTCCGCGGTCGAGGGATTGATGGTATGGACGGAGTCCTGGTCGGTCACCAGCTCGAGCTTGTGCAGCAGCTCCATGTACTGGGGGACGGTGTGATCGATGTTGGAGACAACGTATTCCGTCACGGTGGGCGCACGGCCCCCAGCCCGGTTCATAAACCTTCCCTTTACCTGTCCCTGCGGAGTGGTGACACCTTGGATCGAAGCGTACACATTTAACCAAGCCCCCCTGCCCGATGCCCTCATCCAGGTGAACCCCCCATGGAGATCGAGATTTACGACGGTGAAGATCTGTACGATTCACGGTCACTTTCAAGCGACGAGTGCGCTGCAATATCCTACAAGACCCATCCATTGGTCTCCTTCGGCCCGGTCACTTCGATCCCTCTGGGCGGGGATGGCGTCGGCGAGCCTGTCGAGCACGAGGTGGAGGAGCCGGCGTACAGCACCCTCACGATGCCCTTGGGCGATCTGGGCGGGATGCTCGGCGAGGGCACCACCACCCACCGGATCTACGGCGCCGACCTTTTGGAGGACGGCGACGGGTATGTCATGGACGCGCCGGTGTGCATCGAGAGCGAATTCCAGAAGGGCTGGAACATCCCGAACTGGACCGGCTACACGTTCAAGGACATGGACGGCGACGACACCATCACCGTGGAGCTCAAGTTCGAGAGCGAAGACGTGTCCGCTGTCTACGTCCCCCTCATCGAGGAGGCCCTGAAGTCAAGGGACGACGCAGGGATGGAGGCCATCATGGAGTCGCTCGTCCTGGACCCGGACGCCTACGTGGAGTCGGCGAGGATGACGATGTATGTCAACAGCGACGACGTGGTCGATGACCGCGTCGAGGTGTCCTTCCGGCGAATCGAGGAGTTCGAGATCGGCGCTCAGGTCTGACAGTAGGGATCACGTACTACTATCCCTTCATCCTCTTGCACTTGGGGGCGACGCCGGTGCGGCAGTACTCCTTGAAGTTCTGGACCCACCTCGGCTCCTCGGGCAGGCACTCCATGAACCGTACGAAGTTGCGGAACTGCTCGACCGTGGCAGGGTCGAGGTTATGCTCGATCTCGCAGGCGTCCTTGCGTGCGATCTCGTCCGGGACGAGGAGGATGCGGAGCATCTTGGCGATGGTGTCATGGCGTGTCTTCATATCACGGGCGATCTTCTCGCCCCGGGGGGTGAGCGTGACCATTCCGTAGCGCTCGTAGACGGCCAGCCCCTCATCGGTCAGGCGCTTGACCATGTCCGTCACGCTGGGGGAGGTGACGCTGAGGTGTGCAGCGATGTCCTTGGGCCGCGCGTACCCCTTCTCCTGGATGAGTAGGTAGATCGCCTCGAGGTAGTCCTCGCTGCTCCGCGTCAGCCGCATTGTCATACACATAAGCCATGAGCTTTTTTATGTGCGACGGTCGGCGACCGTGAATTCTCTGGTCTGGCCCCGACTCTGTGTCCCGGCGTTCGCCATCTCGCAGGAGCGCCCCGGGGAAAGGTATAAATAGCGCCCCCCGGGCCCATCGCCGTCAATGGAGCCATACGCGCTCGACGCCCCCGGCGTTCATGTTTATACACTCGCTGAACTGCAGCCCATGTCCTTCATCGAGCTGCAGGACGTCTACCGCGACCTGCCGGTACGTGACGAGGGGCCCCATGCTCCCACCAGCGACTTTTCCAACGGGGATCTTATCTACTCGATCGTCCGGTTGGAGGCCGATGCCTTCGCCCAGGGCTTCTACGACGACGTGCCCGGTGTGGAGCGGTACACTCGTGAGGACCTCACGGGGATGGAGCGCACCGAACAGGCCAAGCTCTTCGACGAGCTGGGATGCGTCTCCGGACCGAGCGCGGATCCCGACCTGCTGCCCGAGTACATCCTCATGGGACAGCGGACGGCTTTCCAGCGCAAGCTGCTCACCGAGGACAGCATCGGCGTATGAAGTAGGATCCCTGCGATCCCCCTGGAAAAAGGGCGCTATCCCCCAAGTCAAGGTTTAATAACCGTCGGCAGGCCGCACGTTATCCATGGACGCGTACGCCCTCGACGCACCGGCAACGATCTACACCCTCGCACAGCTGGAGGACATGTCCCCCGGCGAGCTCCAGCAGGTATATCGTGAGTTCCCCATGTCCCTCAAGATGGAGGGGCAGATACCCACTCACCGGATGGAGGACTGGGTCCTTCCCGCCACCCTCGTACGGCTCGAGGGCAGCGCCTACGCCGAAGGGCTCTACGACGACATCCCCGGGGTCGAGCGATACACCAGCTCCGAGCTCACCTCCATGGACCGGTCAGAGCAGGAGCGCATCTTTGCGGAGCTCGAGCACCTTACCGCCCCCATGGAGGATCCAGATTACATCGTCGGGTACATCCTCATGGGCCAGACCGCGGACTTCATGCAAAAGGTCCGCACCGAGGACGAGTTCCAGCCCATGAAGCGGCGCTAGGGCCGCGCCCTTTGCTCAGGCTTCTTCCTCGGGCGGGTTCAGGGCCTCATCGAGCTCCTTTGCTGTCGGCGAACCACGGGTCTCGGCCCGGGACGCATTGATGGCCCCGGCGAGGTTGGCCCGGGCAAGGGACTCATTGACATCGAGACCACTGGCAATAGATGCCGCGAAAGCTCCCAGGAACGCGTCGCCGCACCCCACGGTGTTCACCACCTCCAGCTCGAGTGCGGCCAGGTCGACACCCGGGGCCTCGATGGTTCCCTCTGAGCCTGTGAAGCGACAGCCTGCCTTTCCCAGCTTCTCGATTATGGCGGTCTGCTGGACGACCTCGGGGCTCAGGCCCTTCGCCTCGACCTCGTTGAGCACGAGATAGTCCATCCGCTTCAGGAGCGAGGATCCTGCCTCGGCCACCCTGACGCCTGGGTCCCACACGAGGACAGCGTCACCTGCTAGCTCGACGATGGTCGGTATCGACTCCAAGGGTGGATCGGTGATGACCACGACCTTTGCCTCCCACAGGAGCCGTTCAATGGCAGGTATGTGCAGGTTCTCGGGGGTGACAAGCGCATTGGCCCCCATGACGGTGACGATGGTGTTCTCGCCCTTCGCATCGATGGTGATGTGGGCCTGCCCTGACTCCGCGTCGAGGGTGAGGATGCCTTCGGTGTCGATGCCCTCCGTTGCCATGAGGGTCCGCTGGCTTTGTGCGATATCGTCACGGCCCAGGCCGCCGAGCATGGCGACCTCGCCCGTTGCCATCAGCCGGGCAGCGGCGGTGGCGACATTGGCCCCGGTGCCGCCGGGGCATGTGTCCTTCCGTTCCACGAGCACTTCCTCGCCCGGTGCGGGCAGGTGGTCCACGAAGTAGTTGATATCCCAGTTGATCGCGCCGATGACACATACCTTGACCATTGTGCTCAGCGGAGTGTAGGATAACGAGCAGACTTTTAAACCGAGCGGAGAGGCGCTTGAGAGATCGCACAACCACTGAGGTGCGTCATATACTTTCCTTGCTTTGAACCTTTTTTAGCGCGTCCTCGGCCGTGACCCGGACCCTCTCGTCCTCGTCACTCGATGCCTCTTCCAGGGCATCAACGGCACGAGCGTCCTGGATGTTACCGAGCACCAAGGCCGAGAGCATCCGTACCTTTGGATCCTCATCTCGCAGGGAAGAGATCAAGGGTTCTACAGCCGGAGGCCCGATCTTCTCGACTACCTTTGTCATGCCAGCCTTTATCAGTGGTAGTGTAGCCCTTGGATCCTTGATCACACCAAGCGCCGAGGCCACATTATTCGGGCAGGACGATCGTCCTTCCTCCAATGAGGCTATCAAGGGTTCCACGGCCCGGGTATCATTGAATGCGCCCAGCACATCGGCGGCCGTACATCGTACATCGTAATGCCTGTCCTTCAGAGCCTTAATGGCGGGTTCGATTGCGCGTGAGTCTCCAATGCTACTTAATGCATCCAATGCAGTTACCTTGAAACTTTCGCCTCTATCCAAATATAGAGTAAGGTTGCCGTTCTCATGTCTATAGTCCAGCAACCGGTTTCCTCCGTTCGGAAACTCTAGGATCGCAGTACCGTGCTCCTTACGAATCGAGATCTGTATCCTTTTATCCCCAGAGATGATAACTAGGACCTCGTTGTTCTCGTTCTTCTCAATATGAGCGGTCTCCACCCATCCGATATCTAGAGTCTCATTCACTGTTCTTCTGATCCGCTGCTCACCGAGCCCTGGGACTTCGTCCCAATGAAACAAATAGACACCCTTAAGCGCAGAGATCAATGGCTCAACCGCTCTAGTATCCTCGCTTATTCCTAATGCATATGCCGCGATCCTTTGGACATCCTTATCCCTATCGCCCAGTGCTATGATGAAGGGTTCGACGGCACGAGTATCGTTCATACGAGTGAGCGCCTTTGCCGATTCCCGACGGGTTGTTGCTGTTGTAGAATTCAATGCCAATATCAAGGCATCGACGGCAGGGGGACCGATGCTTTCTAGGGCCTTGATAATGCCATCCTCGACAAGACCGTCCACTTTAGGCAATGCTGCGCTCAATGGTTCAATGGCACGGAAATCTTTGAGTATGCCTAGGGAATTTATCACCACTTCTTGGACCACTGGCTCCTTGTCCATTATCGCACCTATCAATGGTTCAACGGCCCGGGTATCATTGATCTTACCCAGTGCCCGTGCGATATCCCTCCGGACAATGTAATCCTCATCCCCTATCGAGGAAATCAAAGGTTCGAATGCACGGGTGTCGTTTATCTCATTCAAGATGGATACTGCTGACCGCCTAACGTATGGACTGTCGTGGTTTAATGCACCTATCAAGGCTTCGACCGCTGGTGTCCCTATCTTGAGCAATGCTGACTCGCGTTCAATTCTGACGAACACATTATCGTCGTTCAATCCATCGATTAATGGTTCGATGGCACGGGGGTCACCAATCACTCCAAGCGACCTCGCTGCTCCCTCTCTAACAGAATAATCCTGATCATGCAGGGCTCGTATCAACGGTTCGACCGCACGCACGTCACCTCTGTCGCCCAGCTTCTGTGCGGCAATCCTTCGCGCCTCGGTCTCTTCACTGTCCAGGTAGGGGATAAGGGTCTTTACGTCTGCTGAAAAGAGAGAGGCCAGATGGAGGATATAGAGAACTATGATCACGAGGGCGATCACAAGTTCAATTACAGCGATCTTTCCATACGTCAAGACGGATTGACGTTTCACATGATCACGTCCAATCGACCAAGCCACCCTTCCCCGCATGGGTTGGACCACACCAATCCTTAAATGTCCGGCGTCCTTCCACTCCTCCGCCATGATCGACCTCCTCGTCCGCGGCATCATCGGTGGTGGCTTCGTGGTGGTGATCACCCTCCTCGCCCGGACCGAGCACTACTACCTTGCCGGCCTCCTCCCCCTATTCCCCACGTTCGGCCTCATGAGCCACTACATCGTGGGCACCTCGAACACTCCCGACGAGTTCCGCGACGTCATCGTGTTCGGGATGTGGTCGCTGGCACCCTACTTCGCCTACCTTGCCACAGTATACCATCTGCACACACGGACCACCATCAACCAGACGCTGGCCGGTGGTGTGGCGGTGTGGGCAGCGGTCGCGTCGATACTGGTTTACATCTGGAAAAGGTAGGTGCCCTTACTCCTTCCCGAGGTAGTGCTCGAACAGCGCGTCCAGGAACAGCAGCTGCTGCTCCACCCTCTCTGCCATGGACCTGTGCCGCGTACCGTCGAAGGGCGAGCCCTCGGTGGTGTAGGCGTCGATTTCCAGTGTGTTGCAGAATCCGGTGAACGTGCAATCGTCGTCGTGGAGGAGGGAGGCCTGTGTCGGGTACTTCTCGCCCACGCGCTTGGCCGCGTCCTCGGCCACCAGCACCAGCTCAGGCTCGTACACGATGGTGGTGTAGGTGAAGTCCTCTCGGGGCGTCTCGTGGAGGTCGGCGGCGAAGAGCACGTTCTCGCGAGTGGCCTTCTTCTCCTCGACCAGCCGCGCCACAGCGAAGGCCTCTCTGGTCATGAGGGGGAACGTCCTGCGCCAGGCCATCCCGTTCGGGTCGAGCTCGGGATCCTCGAATAGCTGCTCGTAGTAGTTGAGCTCGCACTGGTACGTCGGGGTCGCAGGATCGAACCGGTAGGTGTCATGACAGTCGTTCCGGTCGGCGTCGAACTGGGCGAAGTCCTCCTTGTCGAGGTAGACTCCGGTTTCCGGTATGTACATGGCCGGCCGCTGCTCCGGCTGGAGCCCGTACGCGTCCACGTGGACGGCGGGTACGATGGTGATCTCGCCGTGCTCGAGGTATTCGCGCATCCCGGGCGACGCGAGCACCTTATCGATGAGCTCGACTGCCGCCTCAGCGCCACCGTACTCGGGCGAGTGGCGGCCTGCGGTGATGATGATGGTGCTATCGGGATCGTCGGTGAGCGAGAGGTCCACGAAGGCGATGGGGGAGCCCCAACCGCTCACAAGCGCAGGATCCTTTAGATACCCGTCCATGGTGCGGACGTGGACCGCTGCGTCCGTGTACCCGTGGAGCCGTTCCAGCATCTGGCCGTAGGTGTGGTGCTCGAGCATCGGGTCGACGGACGTTTCGATGACCATGTATCACGACGCCTCCGTTCCCGTGTCGATGTAGTGGTCTAGCAGGGCGTCCAGGGCCAATAACTGCTGCTCCACGCGCTCGCTCAGCGGTCGCGGCCCGTCGCCGTCGAAGGATGAGCCCTCGAGGGTGTAGGTGTCGATACCGTGAGCTGTACAGAACGCGGAGAACGTGCCCTTGCTGCCCTCCATCAGCGCTGTCTCCTTTACCGGGTAGGTCTCGCCCACCCGTGCCGTCGCGGCCTCACCGGTCTTCTGCAGTCCCTCGTCGAACACCAGAGTGGCGTAGCTGAAACCGGGCTTGCAGGTCTCGTGGAGGTCGGCTGTGAAGAGCACCTTTCCGTTCGCGACCTTCTCCTCGAGTAACCTGGCCACCGCATAGGTCTCCCGTGTGATGAACTTCGATGGCAGCTCCCGGAGACATCCCGGCTCGCTCATGGCCACCACGGCGCTCTGGTCGAAGTAGTCCAGCTGCCCCTCGTAGGAGGGGGCCTTGCCATCGGCCAGGTAGGTGTCATGGCCGGTGTTCCGGTCGGCGTCGCACTTCCACCGCCGGATGATCCCGTTGCCCTGGGGATCCCAAACGGGTTTGCGCTCGTCCACCGGTACCGTGTACTGGTCCACGTTGACGGCTGGCACGATGGTGACCTCGCCGTGTTTGAGGTACTCCTGCATCCCGGGTGATGCGAGGATATGGCCGACGAGCTCGACTGCTGCCTCTGCACCTCCGTACTCGGGCGAGTGGCGTCCGGCAGTGATGACTATCGTGCTGTCAGGATTCTCTGCATAGGTGAGGTCGACGTACGAGATGGACCCGTCGAGGTCGCTCACCAGGGTGTCGTCACCGAGGTGGCCGTCGATTGTACGGACGTGGACGGCAGGGTCATCGTAGCCGTTGAGCCGGTCGAGCATGTCGGCATAGGTGCCGTGCTCCAGGTCCCGGTCGACGGCGGTCTCTATGACCATGGTGGTCCGCGGCCGGCCCGGCCGTATATAGGTCTTTCCCTTGCCTCAACGGTCCTGGGAGCTGGATCGGAGATAATCCATGAGGCCGGCTGCAAACCAAGGGCTTCTTTAAGGTTATTTTTTACTCGACAGATATGAAGAGAAAGATCATCCTTTACATTGCCATAAGCCTCGATGGGTTTATAGCACGAAAGGATGGGTCCGTTGATTGGCTTTCGCCGTATGAGAACACGGAGGAGGATTACGGCTACAAGGAGTTCTATGATTCAGTTGGAACGGTCGTGATGGGAAACACCACGTACAAGGGATTCGGGGAATATTATCGCGATAAACCCTGTTTCGTCTTTTCCAGAGTCAGAAAGGGCAACGATGGGAACGCAACGTTCGTCAATGGGGACATGGAAGAGAGTATGAAAAAGATCAACTCGACCGGGACCAAGAACATATGGCTCGTTGGCGGGGGAGAAGTCATTGATGCTTTCTTGAGACATGACTTGATCGACGAGCTCATCATCTCGATCATACCGACAATACTTGGAGAAGGGATCCCTTTGTTCAAGGGGGGTAGCGATGAGAACCAGCTGGACCTTCGATCAGTAAAAAGGTACGATTCCGGTCTGGTGCAAGCTCACTACGAGATCAAGCATCAGAAATAGGACCTTTCCCCGATCCCAATCCCTTTGACGAGATGCCTGCAGGTGCTCGTCCGGATATAGGTCAGTCGGTATCGTATCAGTGGGTTATGCGGCGTCGCTCTTTCCTCCAGATGACAGTAAGAGGCACATAACAGTTATCGCTCCTACTGCCTGAGATGACCTCCCTTTCTCGATCCGAATTAACCTGATCGGCCCACACCGCAATAATGCATATTATGCGGCGTCATTTCGGCTATCGAGGTTGTTGAGTAATTCAAAATGATAAAGTAATCAGTTAAAATTCTGCAAAAAATGCTCCTAACTGATTACCGTATCATAATCGGACACAAGCTAATAACTCCGGAAACAATTATCGACTCCCCGGAGTAGAATGATCAGCAATAGTGGTCGAACAGAGCGTCCAGTGCCAGCAGCTGCTGCTCGACGCGTTCGGCCAGCGGTCGTTGCCGCCACTCGTCCCGGGGTGAGCCCTCAGTGGTGTAGGCATCGATCCCGTACGCGTTGCAGAGGCCGGAGAACGTGTTGAGACCGCTCTTGACCTGGGTGCCTTGTGTGGGATAGCCCTCCTTCACGCGGGCATCCATGGCGTCAGCGGTCCCCTTCAGTTCCTCGTCGAACACGAGGGTGCAGTACTCGAATCCGTCGGCGTCGGTCTCGTGGAGGTCGGCGGCGAAGAGCACCTTCCCCTGCTCCTTCTTCTCCTCGAGGAGTCGTGCTACGGCGTACGTCTCCTTGGGGATGGCGGTGTGCTCGCGGTACGGTGGTCCGCCCCAACCGCCCTTGTCGGCCTCAGCGTCGAAGATCTGGTCATAGTGGGTGAACTCGCCTTCGTACGAGGGAGGTTTCGGATCAATAAAGTGCCCCTCATGGCCCGAGTTATGGCACGCGTCGTACCGCTTGTACGAATCGGGGGACGGTATGTGGTATCCCACCATCTTGAAGCCGGGCATCCGCTCATCGGCGGGCTTGCTGTACTCATCGACATGGACCACGGGCACGATGGTGACCTCGCCGTGCTGCAAATAGGCCTGCATCTCGGGAGAGGCGAGGACACGGTCCACCAGCTCCATGGCGGCCTCGGCACCGCCGTACTCGGGCGAGTGGCGTCCTGCGGTGATGACGATCGTGCTGTCGGGCGAGTCCGTGTACGAGAGGTTCACAAAGGAGATGGGCTTCCCCTGGTCGCTGACCAGAGAGGGATCGTCGAGGTAGCCGTCGATGGTCTGGACGTGGACGGCGGGGTCGTCGTATCCATGAAGGCGGTCGAGCATGTCGGCGTAGGTCGTATGCGCAAGCTCGCCGTCCATCCCCGTCTCGATGGCCACGGTGCTGGGTGGCGGGGTGGTCGGTTAATATGGTTTGCCCTTGGGGGATGGAAGAGCACCACTGTGGTGGTGCTATTTTCCTTTATACTTGGAACACCATATTACTACTGCATGGTGGTGAAAAAGTCGAAGATACTCGTTCTCGATCACCACGGGCACCCATATCCCCTATACCCCACCCATACTTAACCGACCAAACACCTACACCTGAGGAGGGAGGCGTCCGGCAGCCCTCCTCACTAATTCCTTTTTCATGGATCAATGAGGGTGAACGGATAACCTTGAACCGACATCTGATAGCGGCCATCCGATTCGGTAGAATAGCCTCATTCCTTAAGGACGTAGTTCTCGAAGAGTTCGTCCAGGGCGATGAGCTGCTGCTCGACGCGCTCGGCCATCGAGTGGCGTCGATGGAACTTGAACGGTGCTCCTTCGGTCGTGTAGGCGTCGATGCCAAGAGCATGGGCGAAACCTGAGAACGTGCCTGCATCGTCTTTGAGCACGTCATCATGGGTCCAGTGGAATCGCTTCTTAACTCGCTCGTTGATGGTGCGGACGACATCAGCGTTCTCCTCATCGAAGTAGATGGTGCAGAAGTTGAAGTTCTTCCGGTCCGTCTCATGGAGATCGGCGGTGAACAGGATCTCGTCCCGAGAGGCCTTCTTCTCCTCCAAGAGGCGCGAGACAGCGTAGGCCTCCTTCGAGATCATTTCGTCATCAAGTCGAACGTACCCATGTTCGGCCTCGTCATCGAGGACGAAGCGCTGGTCGAAGGTGGAGAACTTGCCCTCGTAGTCGGGCAACACACCCTTCTCGCGATAGGAATCATGACCGGTGTTACGGCACCCGTCGCAACCCCTTAGGCTCAAGGGGGGGATCGGTACCGCGTAGGCACCGAAAAGATCGAGCTTGTACGTGCGGTCCTTCGCCGGCCTGGCGTACTCGTCCACGTGGACGGCGGGGACGATGGTTATCTCGCCATGTCTAAGGTACTCCTGCATCCCGGGGGATGCGAGGATGCGCCCCACGAGCTCGACTGCGGCCTCGGGGCCACCGTGCTCGTCCGAGTGACGACCAGCGGTTATGACGATGCTACTGTCAGGATCCTCTGCATAGGTGAGGTCGACGAACGAGATGGGATTCCCGGCGCTGCTCACCAGGGAGCGGTCATCGATGTACCCGTCGATGGTGCGTACGTGGACTGCTGCGTCGTCGTACCCGTCGATACGGTCGAGCATGTCCTGATAGGTGCCATGCTCAAGGCCCGGGTCCACAGCAGTCTCGATGACCACGGTCCTCCGGGCCGAGGTCCGGCGTATATAGGCTTTTCCCTTGGGGAAAGGGATCCCCGCACCCCGACATGTCCGCTTGGGACGTATCTTTTTATAGACCGGCAGGCATCCAGATGGTGCCGATGAGGATAGAGAGGGAGCACCTGTCACCGGAGTTCGTCAGAAGGTACGGCCTGTTCTTCACCGAGCCCCGCTATGTCCATGACAACAGCCTGAACGAGTTCATCGCGGTCACCCACGGGCTCAAGCCCTGCGCACGCGTCCAGGGGCCCTTCAGGTTGCTCGGACAGATACAGGAGCTTGCTGGCACGATGGGCTGTGTGGTCCATCATTCGAGGTTCGCCCGGGTCCGCAATCCCGACAATCCATTCGACTACGCGGTCAGCCCCCTTCGAAGGCATCCCCAGGAAGAGGTATACTTCTACGTTTCCCGGGACGAGGATATCGCCAGGAGGACCCGGGACATCGATCACGAGGTCCATGCACCCATGATGAACAGGTTCGGGGGAGGATTGGATAAAGAGCGGTGTGTCGACTTCGGCAGGGCACTGGGGTACCCGTCGTGCTGCATCGAATCGTTCCAGAAGGCGCGCAGGGACGCTCAATGCGATTATGCTCGTGTCGCATATGGCAACACACCGGGCAAGCCCTCCTTCCTAACCCACTACCTGGACCTATCGATGCCGGTCCCCTTCGCCTTGATCTCTCACTATCCCTGCTCGTTCAGCTGCGCCCGGTCCGTGGCGTTCGCCGACAGGCTTCTTGCCATCATCAGGGAAGAGGAGGAGGGATACGCACGTGCCATCGAGGAGAACCTCCGGGTCCCGGTGCTGTACTTCGGCGTCGGGAAGGGGATACGTCTTCACGGCAACGTGCAGGGGGGTGAGGTCCTCTACGAGCGGTGCGAGGTGCTCTCTCCCCAGAAGGAGCACAAGCTCTTCACCCGGGGCAACAGGGTCACCGTGGACGACCGTCGGGTCCGGGTGTTCGATCGTGACCAGCTTTTAGGAACCCTGACCAAGGCCGATCGGTACAACGGCGTGATCATCGATTTCACCTAGCACGGATACCCCGACCGTCCATTGGCCACGATATTCACTACCCCCCAATGACAACATTAATAAGTGACCGGGGGGGCCGATAGGCATGATGGACGGGTATGATGTGTTCCTGAACTTCAGGGAGGACCTCCCTGAGGGACAAGAGCGTGCAGCCCTTACCACGGCCTACGACCAGGCCTGGACCCTGGCAGAGGAAGCTCTCGGATACAAGGGCGAGCAGGTCGACCTGTCCCTCGACACACAGACCGATCACACGGTATACCAGAAGTCCCATTACGAGGACGGCGAGGACTGCTCGCACCTCAACATCGCGCGCACCGACCTTGCGCTCTACAAGGCGGATTCTCGGTTCCGCGGCCGGCAGTACTGCATCATGGACTCGCCCGGTCACCTGCGGGCCGACGAGCTAATCATCCACGAGTCCATCCACGCGCTCCATGACCAACTGCACTCCGACCTCTCATCCGCGAACGAGGCGATGGTCGAGGGAGTGGCGGAAGTGGGGGCCTACCAAGCGCTCCTCAAAGCCCAGCCCGACCAGGAGACGTTCGAATACGTCAGCAACTGGGTGTCCCACCATCTTGTGGCCGCCAACCTCACTGGCAAGCTCTCCACCTACTCACTGGACGAGATCTCGCTCCCCTTCGACCTCCCTGACCACAACCGGGAGTTCATCCAAAGCCAGCTCGACTGGGCACAGCAGTTCAAGTCGGTGATCGGCGAGCGCAACCGCGAAGTGCTCTCCAAGCAGGGCTACTACTCCGAGGGCTTCGTGGACGTCTGCCGCGAGCTCGCTGACAAGGGCCGAACCCTTCGCGACGTGGCCGAGAACGGTCTCGGGGGTGAGGCCCAGTGACATACACGATCGACCTTCCCGTGGACGGCATCCTCACCGAGGGCAGCTACACCGGGCTGACCCGCGAGCTCAAGCTCGCTTACGGGTCCGAACCGCAGGCGTTCACCGAGACGCCCTCAGGGCTCATCCTCCCCACCGGGTACGAGACCGACCTCGATACCCTCGCCCAGAAGGCCAAGGAGCGCGCCTCCACGGGCTACCTCCTCGACCTGCCTGAACAGTCCGCCGGGGACCCGAAGACCGGGACCACCGACGGGGGCATCCTCACCTATGACGGCGACCTCGACGCCTACCTCAAGGACATCGTGAAGGAGAGCGGGGTGAGCACGAACCTCCAGGACTACGGCGACATCAATCCGCTCCTCGCCGACCAGTGGACCAAGGAGGGCAACGGCGACTACGTCCAGGAGCGCAGGGAGGCCGCCAGGTCCCGGATGCTCGCTGCCGCCATGGAGAAGGTCGACCGCAAGGCGACCGCCGCCACCGAGGTGAACATCTGGGCGAGCGCTCCCACCTACACCGGGTGGCGTGGCGATGACCTGGAGGGAAATACCGCCGGGACGACCTACGGGCCTGCCGCGGGGACGACCTCCGAAGGCGGAATCTACCTCCCCAAGGACGGTTACGACGACGTCGAGTCCCTTCTCGCAGCAGAGCTCGAGGCCCAGGGCATCACCGTCGATCCTGCTGATTACAACACGCTCGATCCCATGGCCGCGGCCATCCTCGCCGCAGGGGGGCACTCCGACATCGTCGAGCAGAAGGCCACGGCCGCCAAGATGTCAGCCTACAGCGACGGGTTCGTGAAGGCCGAGCAGCACGCGAAGGAGACACGGGTGGCTGAAGCGTCAGCCCTCGAGCTCGATATCAGCCAGAGCTACCTCCTCGACGCCCAGGGCCGGATGGCCAGCCTCACAATGGGCTTTTCGACCGACAGCTGGGAAGCGGGCGTGTCCGTCAAGAACGGCACCATGAGCATCACAGTCGACGGGCTCGACGACACGGAAGCGGCCGAGGTCGCCCGGAACGTCCACCAGCTCTACCAGGATGCTATCGGCGTCCGGTCTTAACGGTGCCGTCACATGGCCTTGCTCCTGCCCGACAATCCTCTGGCCCTTCTCCCGGGACCTCTCGTCCTCCTGCTCCTCTACAACGTCCTTTGTGACGAGCGCGAGATGCGGACGGCCGCCTGGCTGCTACTGTGCGGTGCCGCCATGATGCTAGCCTACCCCCTGGTGGGCGGCCTGTCGGCCGGCTACGGCACGGCTGGCTACGTCCTGGGAAAGACGCTGGTCTTCGTGCTCCTTCCCGCCGGGGCGCTGTACATCATCGAGGGCTGCAGTGTGCGTGAGCTCGCAGAGACGACCGGCGTCCGACGCGCAGGATTACCAGAGAGCCTCGTGTTCGGGTGCGTTGCTGCACTGGTCACGCTCGTGCTGGTGTACGTGACGTCGACACCCCGTCCCGCGCCCGACGCTCTGTGGCATATGCTCATGTTCCTCGAGGCGTTCACCGAGGAATTCTACTTCCGGGGTGTGCTGATGGTGTGGCTGGCCGGAAGAACCTCGTGGCGCCGTGCGTTCCTCGTGTCCACGACCTCCTTCATATTGGCCCACCCGCAGCACTTCGGCCAGCCGTTCCTTCTGGTCACCGCTGTACAGGGTGTGCTCCTTGCGCTCATCGCCCATCGGACCGGTAACCTCTCCGGACCCTGGGTCTCCCATGGACTGAACCGGATCGTACCGGCCCTGATGGCCGGGTGATATGTAGGGTCCGTGACCGCCTAATCTACTGGTATCATATCCTCCCGATATCAGGTCGCCGTAGCCCCACTGATACATTTTTATACAACGGCCGTAGAAGGTGCGACGATGGTGGTCCCTCCACGTGTGACATCGGACCGTGTCGCCTACGTGGACATATCCTCGGGCGCCAGCGGGAACATGCTCCTGGGCGCACTTACCGATGCCGGGCTCGACCTCGTCGGCTGGAACGAGGGCATGGCCACCCTCGGTGTGGGTGGCTGGGGGATCACTGTAGAGCGACGGGATAGCCATGGTGTCGAGGGCACCTTCCTGGACGTGGTGGTCGAGGGACATGACCGCCCCCACCGGGACCTTACCGACATCGAGGACATCATCACAGCGAGCGATCTACCGGTCAAGGTCAAGGCACGGAGCATCGCGGTCTTCCGGAGGCTGGCGCGTGCCGAGGCACGGGCACATGGCACGGACATCGCCGCGGTAAGGTTCCATGAGGTGGGGGCCGTCGACTCCATCGTGGACACCGTCGGGTTCGTGCTGGGGCTCGAGCTCCTCGGGGTGGAACGTCTCCATGCCTCCCAGCTCGTTGTTGGTTCCGGGACCGTCCGCTGCGCTCACGGTGTGCTTCCCGTGCCCGCTCCCGCCACCAGGAACATACTGGACGAGGCCGGAGTGCCGTACCGACGTCGTCCTGACGCCGGCACCGAGCTTCTCACACCGACTGGTGCCGCACTGCTAGCCGAGCTGGCGACCTTCTCCCGCCCGGAGCTGGCGGTAGAATCGTCGGGTGTCGGCATCGGCTCACGTGAGCTTCCCTGGCCCAACGTGGTGCGTCTCGAGCTGGGACGTCCCGCCTCCCGATAGCCTTATACGGATTGCCGGCCATCACCCGCTCATGACAGACACGCCCAACGACAATCCTGCGACAGGGATCTCGCTGGCCATGTCGACAGTTTCCTCCCGGGCACGCCCCGACCTGATCGGGTTGGTCATAGCACCACCAGGGCCTGCTGCCATCAGAGTGGAACTGGACCGGGATCTGGCGTGCGATCTGGTGACCAAGGTGCGAGCGTTCCTGGACACAGGCACCATCCAGGCCTCAATGCACACACGACCCGTGCTGGAGCTGTTCGACGATCCCGAGCGGGGCGGACCAGTGCTGAGCTTCCACGGGGATAGGATCAAGACGTCGCTGGTGGTGGACAGGCCGTTCCTCGAGCGTCTGGCCGATTTCATCGCTGCCCGCATCGAGGAGAAGAGCTGGGACGAGTGCTCCTTCTAAGTGCTATCCGAGGCGTCCCAGGGCGTTGCTCATCCGTTCCTCGTCGTCGTGTCCGATAGCGAAAACGTCCCCCTTGACCATGCTGAAGGCGGCCTTCGCTGCTGGCGCGAGCAGGCGCAGCGGGAGACGACGAACGGCTTTATTCAGGCGCATGGAGAAGGAGTACCGGCCGCCGTGCGCCTTGCGCCAGACACGGTCGTACTCCTCCAGCAGCCCGAGGTCCTCCGCCGACACGGCGTTCACGATGGTCCCTGCCGCCATGCGTCCGGCGTCCACGGCCTGAAGTATCCCTCCGGCGCTCACAGGATCGTTCTGGCGCGCAGCGTCGCCCACGAGCACCGTGTTCCCGCCCGTGAGACGTGGGACGAGCCCGCCGCAGGGCACGGGGAGGAAGCGTAGCTCGTCCTTGGTGCACGCTGAAAGGTCGTCCTGCGAACCGAGGAACGCGTCGAGATAGCCCCTGAGGTCGCGGGCGTTCTCAGTATCGACTCCCACGCCAACGTTGGCACAGCGGGGGCCGCGGGCGAACGACCAGGCGTACCCGCCGGGGGCGAAGTCGCCGAGCACGATGCGCGAGTGGCCTTCGTCGACCGGTCCGTGCACCACCGTCTGGACGCATATGGCAAGGTCGCTGGGCGGTAGCGGGCCGGCGAGGCCTGCGGTACGGCCGACACGAGAGGCCACGCCGTCGGCACCGACCACGATCTTCGGCCGGACCGTGCGCGTGCTCCCCGAGGAGCTGCGGAGCGCGATGCGGTTGATAACGCCGTCGGTGGCGGTGAATCCCCCGGCCGAGGTACCGAACTCGACCTTTGCGCCAGCAGCCTCTGCCTCGTGGGCCATATGGGCGTCGAACAGAGAGCGGTCCACCGTGTAGCCCAGGACGTCCGGGTACCTTCTATCGTACACGCAAGAGCCGTGCACGGTGACCGAGAACCGGTCAACTGCGCCCATGACGTAGGGCGCTCCCGGCTCGAATCCCTGGGACTTGAATGTCGTGGCCAGCACGCCCTCGCCGCAAGCCTTGTGGTGGCCGCGTTGGTGCTCCTCGACGACGGTTACACGCAGTCCCGCCTCCGCCAGCGCACGGCCGGTGGCGCATCCGCCGGGCCCTGCGCCCACCACGAGCACCTCGGGCTCCATCAGGACCACCTTGATAATGATGCCTGGGAGGGGGCGGCGGGTGGCTTCAGGCACGCGGCCACGTTGGAGAAGTGGTGCTTGCCCACCTTGCGCACGACCTGTCGCGGGACGTCCTTCGGGTTCGACCCGCGCAGGCTCACACCGTAGCGTTCTTCAAGCGAAGCGACCGAACGGTCGAAGGCGTCCTTTGCCAGGATGCTGGCGGCCGCTACCGCGGGCTCCCGTGACTCTGCTCCCTCGAGCTGCGAGAGCTCTACGCGGGACCGGTCGATCCAGGACAGGGCCTGCTCCGTCTTGCGCTCGTCGAAGCGGTCAACGACGACACGCCAGCGCTCTTCGGGGGCCGTGGACAGCACTGCACGCAGCACTTTGGCATGAGACCAGGCGAGCAGGTGGTTGAGCGAACCGCCTTCGATCCGGAGCGCTGCGTACCGGTTGTTATAGTCTGTCACATCGATGGCGAGCACTTCATGAGCTGACGCCATCTCTCGCACCCGGCCGGCCAGCACCTCCCTGCGCCGGGGGTCCAGGGTCTTTGAGTCGCGCACCCCTGCGAGCCGCATCTCCTGGGCGATGTCCGGTGTAACGGCCACTGCAGCGACGAACAGGCCACCGTACCACTCGCCCTTACCGGCCTCATCGGAACCGGCCACTTTGCGCCGGTCATCGGTGTCGCGCTCGAGCACGCGGTCCAGGAGCTCGCGCGTAGCCTCGTTGTCGTTGAACACCACCTTCCCTGATGTGTAGAGGACAAGGAAGATGGCGCCGTCCTTCACCCGCAGCTCTTCGTACTGGGAGCATCCGCCCTGGGTGGCGATACCCGCCTTCTCGAGGGCGGCCCTCAGTCGGACCACCTCCTCGGGTGCGAGCGCGACGGATGACGTCATGGTCGGATGGAGCGGGTCAAGCCTTAACTCTTTTTTTGTTTCGGCGAGAATTCCCCTTCCGAGAGGGAGGGGATGAAGCCGAAAGGGAAATATGCATGGTTGTATATAATATTTAGAACATGTTCGAGCGAGAAATCCCACGTGTTTCCGACCGTTGGATGGATCGCATTCCACGGAACGTGGGTGAACACGCCGAAGAAGAACGGTCAATCCCAACATCAGTATCGGAATCACTAGTAAGTGTATTATGCATATTGTATGTCTAATAATCTATTACCGGCATGCCACCCCCCTTTGGTATATAATGATGAACTGCCTATTACCTATAGGGGGTGTCAGCCAAGGACGATCATTGAACAAGGGCGACAACAGTCGCGTCCTGTAGACCTGAATCCTGCCAACGATGAGCAAAGCTGAGAATGCTGGCTGATCGGTCGGGCTCGTGGTCTTCCGGGGGCAAGGTGAGGGATGCTCATAACACGGAGCGTTCATAGAGAGGTACGCGTGCACGTGGATGTGCAGATGCCTCGACCCAGTCTGGTAACGGAAGGAGTTCTGAACGCTGCGATCAATATAAAGAATCGCTCAGGGTGGGGACCGCCCGATGTGCCCGTGGAGCTGGAAACAGCGTCGAAGCGGGAAGCCCCTCCGCTTGGAGAGGGGTAGTTCACGAATCTGTCCGCGACCGCTCAGCCCTCGTCGATCCGGTGCATGCTCTCCTTGTAGCGTGTGCACATGTCGATGTAGTGCGTCACACCGATGAGCACATTCTCGCGCTGGTGGGGCTTCACCTCGCCAACGACCTTGGCGGGAACTCCGGCTACGATGGAGTTCGCAGGGACCTCTAGGCGCGCCTTGACCACGGCCCCCTCCGCCACGATGGCTCCCGAGCCCACAACGGCACCGTCGGTGACGATGGCGCCCATGCCGACGATCGCCTTGTCCTCGATCGTGCAGGAGTGCAGGACCGCGCAGTGGCCGACCGTGACGTCGGAGCCGACGGTTAAACCCATCCCGTCACGGGTGTGTATCACGCAGTTGTCCTGGATGCTGGTCCCGTCGCCGATGACGATCTGCTCGGTATCACCACGGATGCGGACCCCGGGACCGATCCAGCAGTTCTCGCCGATGACCACGTCGCCAATGACGTCAGCATGGGAGTGTACGAAGGAGGAGTCGCCCACAGTCGGTGCGATGCCCTCGAACTCGTAGAGCGCCATGTTGCCCCGTGGGACCGGTCAGCTTTAACTCTTTTTTTGTTTCGACGGGAAGTCCCCTTACGAGAGGGAGGGGATGGAGTCGAAAGGGAAATCTGCATGGTTGTATATA
>JASMDC010000080.1 GCA_030753015.1 Candidatus Undinarchaeales archaeon
GGCCTTCTTGGTGGGCGCCTTCTTAGCCGCTTCCTTCTTTGGCTCGGCCTTCTTGGCGGGCGCCTTCTTAGCCGCTTCCTTCTTCGGAGAAGGTGCCGGTAAGTTGGCCTGCTCGTTCTGGATCGTGAGGATGCGTGCGATCGTGCGCCGGAGGGCCCGGACGCGGCCGGGGCTGTCGGGAACACCCTTCATGGCGATGTTCGCCCGCTCCTTGCTCAGCTCCGAGCGGATCTCGTCGAGCTTGGAATAGAGGTCCTCGGAGGACATTTCCCGCAGTTCTCTAGTTCTGGCTATCGCCATTAGAGGTCTCCTCCTTTTCGCTCTTGGCCTCGGTCTTGTCCGCACCGGGCTCTTCCTTTATCGGAGTGGGCTTCTTCCCGGTCCTGAGAATGGCGTCCGGGAGCTGCACACCAGGGGCCATGATCTTGACCTGGATGCCGATGACACCGGGTTTCATGTAGGCCACGGCCAAGCCGCGCTCCATCGAGACGTCCGAGGCCTCACCGCAGTGCTTGATGTAGCCGCCTGTGAACTTCCAGACGCGACCCCGCTTACCGGGGATCTTACCGGAGATTGTCACCTCTGCGCCGAGGGCGCCGGCCTCAATGATCTTGCTGAGTGCCCTGTGGCCCACCCGCTTGAAGTGGAAACCGCGCTCAAGGCTCGAGGCGATGCGTTTGGCCTGGATGACCGGATCGAGCTCCGGGACCTCGACCTCGCGGACCTCGATATGAGGGTTCTCCAGATTGAACTTCCGCTGGAGGGTGCGGGTCAGCTCCTTGATCTTGTGGCCACCGCGTCCGATGATGCGGCCTGGCCTGAGCACGTTCAGGATGATGCGGGTTCCCAACGGCGTGCGCTTGATCTCAGCACCGCTGTACCCCACACGAGTAAGGCTGTCGTTAAGGAACTCCTTGACCTGGAGCTCCTTGACCTTCTCGGCGACGAGCTGCTTCTCGATTCCCATGATTATCGTTCCTCCAGTACGACCTCGATATTGGCCGCACGTTCACGGTGCCTGGTCCTTCGACCGAACACGATAGATCCACGGTTCCAGCGCTTGTGGCGTCCGCCGTAGGAGTTGATATGGCGGATGATGAGTCGGTCCGTGTCCAGTCCCTTGTAGGCGGCGTTCGCCTCCGCTTCCTCGATGAGGCTGAGGATGGCATTAGTGCACTTCTGAGGGTAGCGACCAGCGTCCCAGCCACCGAGCTGGCCCTTGCGGTGGGCGACACCGCCGTTGTGGCGGCGCATAGGGACGGCCTGCTTCATATCCAGCACGCGCAGCAGGATGAACTTGGCCTTCTGGACGGGCTTGCCCCTGATGAGATTGCAGATCTCGTAGGCTTGCTTGCGCGATGTCCGCCCCTCCCGGAGAAAGGCCCTTGCGGTCTTGTCCGTTCGAGGCACATCGGCGTATCTCGTCGTTGGCATCACATTCACCTACTTGAGCGGTACGTACATGCTCGAGCGAGTAGCACCGACACCCGGGGCAGAGTGCTCCACACGCTTGCGCGTGGGGGCGAACTCGCCCAGGTAGTGGCCTACCATCTCGGCGTCGATTGAGACGCGTACGTACTCCTTGCCGTTGTACACTCCGATGGTCATACCGATCATATCGGGGAGGACGATCATGTCCCTCAAGTGGGTCCTGAGGAACACATTCGGGTTCTCCCGCGCCACCTTCAGCCGCTGAAGGAATTTGCGATGGCGCGAGAGGAGCCCGCGCTTGATGCTCCGTCGTGCACGGGAGGAGAGCATGTGAAGGACCTGGTCCACGCGCTTGGTGGACAGCTCCTCAGCCTCCATGTTCTGGAACTTGAACTTGCGTACCATATTTATCGCCTCGCTCCCGTTCTCTTCGCCGAAAGGCTTCCCACCTTGCGCCCTGGGGGCGCGTGTCGGGAGACCGTCTTAGGTTTTCCGGGGTGCGGGTGGTTACCGCCACCAAAGGGGTGGTCGGAGGGGTTCATCGCAACGCCCGAGACACGCGGATAGTACAGGTTCCGGGCCTTGCGCACGATTGCCATGGTGCCGGCCTTGACGAAGGGCTTCTCCTTCCGGCCACCACCAGCGACAACGCCGATGGTTGCTCGGCACTGATCGTTGATGACCTTGAATCGCTTGGAGGGGAGCCGAAGGGTCACCTTCCCGTCACCGTGGGTGATGAGGAAGGCCGTGGACCCTGAGGCCCGGGCGAACTTGCCACCATCCCCGGGTGTGTTCTCGATATTGAAGACCGGGCTCCCATCAGGGATGTTCTTCAGAGGGAGGACGTTGCCCGGCACGGGCGACGCCTTCGCGCCCATGGCAATGGTCTGACCGACCATGAGCCCTTCCGGGGGGAACATGAGTCCTTTGGAGCCGTCCTCGAACCGTACGACGGCCAGAGGCGTGGTGTGTCCAGGATCGTCTATGAGGTCACGGACGACACCGGTGCGCTCGCCTGGGCGAGCGTACTTCACCGCACCGCGGAATCGGTGTCCGGGCGAACGGAAGGTCTGACTGCCGCGTCCACGCCGTTGCTGGATAAGTCGCTTGCCCATCTAGAGCACCCCCAGTCTCGTGGCGACATCGATGGCGGGGAAGTCGGGGTGCAGGCGCACGAAGGCCTTCTTCCTACCGTCCGGCAGGATCGTAGTATCGACCTTTACAACCTTCACCTCATACGTCATCTCGATGACTTGCTTGATGTGACGCTTGGTCGCTGCGCGTAAGACAATGAACGCGAGCTTGTTCTCGGTCTCCACCTTCATCTGTACCTTTTCGGTGATGAAGGGGTAGAGGATGATTTCGTTGAACTCCATGGCGCTCACCTATACTTGAAGAGGTCCTCCTTGCCCAGTGTCTCGATGGCCCCCTTGGACCACACAGTGATGCGGCCTGGGTGGGTGCCGGGTGCCAGGACGCTGGCGTTCAGCTGGCTAACTATGGCAACGTCCACACCGGGGATGTTGGCCGCGGACCGCATGATGCCCTCATCTTTAGCAATGATGATGAGCGCGCTTCTGCGGCGCTTGTACTTCCGGCCGCGGGTCGTGCCCCTGCCGGCACGGATCTTCTTGATGGCCCCGCGCTCCAGCTCGTCCACGAGCCCGAGGCTCTCGAGCGTGGTGATGAGCTCCTTTGTGGTGGCGATGCTCTCGAGGGCGTCCTCCACTACGAGCGGGAGATCCTTCACACCTTCGATGCGGTGACCGCGGGCGATGACGATGTCCCTTAGAGCAGTGGCCGCGATGGCTGAACGGATGGCCTTGCGCCGCTCCTTGGAGTTGATATGCTCGGCCCCGACCTTATAGACCTTGGGAGGATGTGCCCGACGTCCTGATACGGCGTGGGGCGCGATACGCGCAGGCCCCACACGGCGGCCGCCGCGGACCATGGTACGCGGGATGCGCGAGACACCGTAGCCGTACGTGGTGCCGTACTTGCGGCGCCGACCGATGAACTTTGCCGATGAGGTCTGTCCAGCGAGCGGCATGGACCCAAAGGGCTGGCTCGTCCGAGACCAGGTGGCCACAACGGCTCGCTTGATGAGGTCGGGCCGGAACGGCTCGGAGAATTGGGAGGGGAGGTCCACGCTTCCAACCTTCTTGCCCTTGATAGAATAGATATTCGCCATTTACCTTATCCCCTGTGCCGATTTCGTGCTGAAGTAGATGATCTCGGGGGCCTCGACCTTGCCCTTGTCCTTGGCAAAGCGCAAACGGATGAGGCGCTTGCTCGGGCCGGGGATGCTCCCCTTGAGGACGACATAGTCGCTCTTCACAGAACCATAACCGATGAAGCCACCGTCTGGGCTCACTTCTTCACCTTTGTCACCGAGCTTGAGAACGAGCTTGTTCACCTCTGTCCTCCGGTGGTAACCCATCTGTCCCATCTGGGGGACGTTCCATTCAACCCTGGTCGGGGTCCAGGCACCGAGGTTACCTGGTTTTCGGCGGGATTTCTCGCTCTTGATCGGAAGCAGGTTGAGGCCCCATCGCTTCACCGGGCCCTGTGTACCCTTACCCTTAGTGACGGCGATGACGTCAATGTGGTCACCCTCAGAGAATATGTCCGAGATCCGGACCTCCTTGCCAATGTTGTCCTTGGCGAAGGCTAGCTTCTCCTCCAGGCTCCCGCCCAGTCCCATCTCCATGACCTCGGGGCGCTTCTTCTCCACCCCGGCCATGCGTGGCTGGGTCGTCACGATGAGCCTTATCTCTGCGATCTCCTCAATACGCTTGTCAAGGTCCTCCTTCTTGGAGCCCTTGCCTACCTTCGTACGGCGGACAAGGTCCTTGGGGAGCTTAGAGGCCCAGACCTCGCTAACGGCCTGACGGCCGTATGGCGTGGCCCGGTAAGCACGGTATCCCACCACGATCATGGGGGGGCAATCTAAAACAGTGACGGGGACGCGCACCTCTTGACCAGAGGTGTGGGTGTTCTTGCGGTTGTCGATGACGACCACATGACGCATGCCGGCCTTGTAACCAGCAAACCCAAGAATCCCTGAACTATCACTGTCAGGCCAGAATGGGATGGCGGGCGTTTCGCTCTTAGCTTTCTTACGAGGCGAGTACGCCAGCGATCCTCTCCTTGGATGATGAGCCTTCGGCATGTCCGTTCACTTCCGTTGACTTTTTTTTTAAGCATCCTATGCGTGTCAAAGCTCCGGCATGCAGGGGCTTCCACCCCGGTTTTCCGCGACCGAAAAGGAGTGAGACACGGCCTTTTTAACAGGCAGGAAGGGTTTGGCTGCTGTAGTATTTATAAAACTTACTCAGGAAAAAGGCAACAATGGCCTCAACGAAGTCCAAGAGCTCCAAGAAGAAGACCACCTCCGAGGAGAAGGTTGACAAGAAGGCTAAAGAGGAGGTCCTCGAAAAGGAAGAAGAAAAGAAGAAGGAAAAGGAGGAGCTCGAGGACGAGACGGTCGATAAGACCGAAGAGGAAGAAGAGGAAGAAGAGGAAGAAGAGGAAGAA
>JASMDC010000081.1 GCA_030753015.1 Candidatus Undinarchaeales archaeon
GTCGTGACCGTCCCGAACGTCGGGTTCATCCTCGACAGGCTCCGTCTTCTCATCAAGGGACGCTTCCCGATCACCGATCCAGGCCACATACGGTTCTGGACGAGGACAGATTTCATCGAGATGGTGGATGAGCTCGGACTCAAAGTGAGGCGTGTACAGGGGAGCCATTTCCGCCCACGCTTCGTCCGCCGCCCGGCCTCCCTGTTCGCTACGGTCCTCTGCTACGAGGTCTCAAAGCGGGGCGTAGGTCGCTAGACTGTCGGATTTCAGCTTCGCTGGTCGCGGAACCATTCGACGGTCTGCACCAGCCCGTCCTCGAGGGACGTCCGCGCCTGCCAGTCTAAAAGTTCCTTTGCCCGCGAAGTGTCGGGACACCGTCGCAAGGGATCGTCATCAGGGAGCGGCCCGAATTCGAGCGGGGCGTCGGTGCCGACGGCCGCTTGAACGACGTTGGCCAGATCGAGGATGGAACGCTCTTTTGTGTTACCGATGTTCACGACCTTGCCTTTGGCGTTGTCGGCCGCGGCCAGACGCAGCAGTCCCTCTATCTCGTCCACGACGTAGGTGAACGAGCGCGTCTGCTCGCCCGTACCAAAGATTGTGATGGGCTTACCGGAGAGCGCTTGGTCGATAAAGCGAGGTAGCGCCCTGCCGTAGATGCCTTCGCTACGAATGCGCGGACCGTACGTATTGAAGATGCGTGATATGCGCGCATCCAGTCCATGCTCGCGCTCGTAGGCGATGACGAAGGCCTCTCCGCATCGCTTGGACTCGTCGTAGCAGCCGCGGATGCCCACGGGATTGACATTACCGTTGTAGGTCTCCGGGCTGGGCACAAAGCGCGGGTCCGGATCACCGTACACCTCGCTCGTGGACGTGTACATCAGGCGTGCGCCCTTGGCCTTGGCGATGCCCAGGGCGACCCAGATTCCAAGAGTGTTGGCCTTGAGTATCGAGATGGGGTGCTCGGTGAACTCCATGGGAGAAGCCCTGCTGGCCATGTGTAGGATCAGGTCGATCTCGCCCTCGGGATAGTACGGCTTGGAGATGTCGTGCTGGACGAAGGTGAAGTTGTCCCGGTCGTGGAGGTGGGCGACGTGGGAGGCGAGGCCGGAGGTAAGGTTGTCCAGGCAGACTACGTCGGCGGCCTGCTCTACGAGGACATCGCACATCCATGAGCCAAGGAACCCGGCGCCACCCGTGATCAGTATCCGTTGGCCTGCAAAGGAGACGTTCGCGTCTTGCAGGCGGGAGAGTATCTCCGCGATACCGGAGGCGATGGAGGGATGAAGGGGCATATTGATGGGACTTATGTGAGGTTTTAAATGAGTGATGGGAGGTGATGACACCTCACTCGCGTTCTTTCCTAGAAGGTGCTCCGATATCAAGATCCCAATCCTCTAAATAACGCCTGACCTGAATCGAGTGTGACCGGTCAAGCTCAGAAATCCCGCAACAGAATTACTATCGGGTCCACTAAGAAAAGAACAGGAGTACCTATTATCTCATTGCAACGATACTTCGACGCACCGGGAAACGAATAAATAATCTGCCGCTTAAGCCGATACAGAGGATGATACGACCTGCCCGCCGATTGACCAAGGTGCTCGACGCCATCAATGATCCGCGCAACCCCCTCTGGGTCCCCCTCCAGTTCTCAAGATATCTTGCAGAATCGAAATCCCCTCTAAAAGAGGTCCACGATAAGGTCCTATTCTCCCTCACTGTGGATATGGAGCAGGATTTCGGCCTTCCTGACCATCTCGATTACTATCAGGGTATCGAGAAGGGGATCGCTCCCCTACTCGACATCATGCAAGAAGCTAATGTCTCTACGACGTTCTTCGTACAGCAGACCGTGCTCACGGGACATCCAAGGATTATCGAAAGCGTTCATTCCGCCGGTCATGAATTGGGATATCATGGAAAAGAGCACGAAGTGTGGGGTGATGCCCGCTGGTGGCTCGGGGACGACCGCATCCTGACGAGGAGTGAGAAGCGAGAGTATCTTGATGAGGATATCAATCGAATTGAGGAGCTGATTGGAGAGCGCCCCCGGTCCTTCCGTGCTCCCTATATGGTCGCCAACAAGGGGACGCTCGACATCCTAGAGGATTCGGGATTCGTATGTGACTCGTCGGGGGCCGCATACCACGGCGTGGAGCCGCGTCCGCTGCGCTCACGTGGACAAGGACTCGTCCAGATACCGGTCTCCGCGGACCCTTGCCCTAGAATCCACCTAACACCCATCCCCCATGCACGGTTTGAGTACCTCCAGACCTCCACACTGACACGGTCCGGCATCGATGGTGCCCTTGCTTTAGCCCGCTCAATACTCTCGTATCAGGTGCTTCACGGCATCCCCCCCCATCTTGTGATGCTCTCCCATCCCTGGGAGTACATCGACCACGGGCGCACGCCAGGCCCTGGGTTCGATTACGCCGGAAAGGCCAACATCTCGCACCTCCGGGAGTTCATCCGGGCGCTCAAGAAACTGCTCGACCTCGAGCCCGTGACCATGGAGACGCTCGCTCGCGAGGTGGGCCCGTGAGGTACACCGTCAATCCCCGTGTGAAATTGCCCGAGCTCCTGTCAGCGATGCAATCCTGCCCGCAGGGTGACAATGCCCAAGATGCCTTCCTCGAAAAGGTGACTCCGCTGTTCCCGGGTACCGATATCCTCACCTTCAACTACGGGAGGTCGGCCCTCCAGCACCTCTTCCGCCAACTCGGATTGAAAGGCCGGAAGGTCGCGTTCCCCGCCTATTCGTGTCGGTCCTTCGGCGCGCTCTGCCTTGCCGAGGGCATCGAACCGGTATTCGTCGACGCGGATCCCAGGACCTTCAATATCTCCCCTGATCAGCTGGAACGTGCGTTGACCAAGGATGTCGAAGCGGTGGTAGCCATCCATACTTTCGGCAATCCGTGCGACATGGACCGGCTTCTCGAGCTCCGGGACGAGCATGGCTTCATTCTCGTAGAGGATTGTGCCCATGCCCTCGGCGCGCGGTACAATGGCCGTCCCGTGGGAACCTTCGGTGATTTCTCCCTCTTCAGCATGTACAAGACCCTGCCTAACACATCCGGCGCATTCCTTGTCGTCAACAATCCGGACATCGCCGTCGAACCACCCGCGATGCCCTCGGGGATGGGAGTCATGGAGTGGGCGCTTCTCCTCAACCTCCTTGATGTCTCTGAGTCTCTTACCGCTAAACGGATAAAGCGCTCAGCCGTTCGGTTCATGCATCGATACGGGACTCAGGGTGCATTGCTCGATGAGCGGCTCGTGGAGGTTACGGCATGTTCGGCGCATCCCTTGGCGCTCTTTACCCATTATCTTGATCGGGCACTGGAGGAAGTGGATCGGCGAGAAGCGGTCGGGCGGCTGTTCCTGAAGAGGCTCAAGGACATCCGAGGGATCACTCCGCAACGGGTACATGACGGGATGTCCTGGATGAACGTGCCTGTGCTCATTGAGGACGCCTCGATACGATACCGAATAGTCGATGCCATGATGCATAAGGGCATCGTATGCGACCACATCTGGCACGATCCCGTCATCGCGGAACCGGGGGTACAAGAGGCCTTCGGCATCCTTCCCAACGACTTCCCTACGGCCGCGAGCATAGCCGAGTCAATAGTTAACCTCCCCATCAGCGGAGCATACTCGCTGACCGATATCGATTATATCCTCTCGACGCTAAAGACAATCCTGGCCCAAAGGAGGGGAGCATGAAATGAAGGGACTCCATCTCGTTGAGGCTACGGCGAGCAATAGAGAGGATTGGGACGCCTTCGTTGTAGGGAACGGGGGACGGATTTTCAACACAACACACTGGACCGAGATGCTCCAGCGGGCCTATGGCTATAAACCGGCGCGCTTCGTTGCACGTGATGAAGAACGTAGGATCCAAGCCCTGCTTGGGGGAGTCCTCACTCCCCGGGGGCGGTTCGTGGCGGTCCCTTTCGCGGACTACTGCAACGTCATCGCCCAGAACGAGGCTTCCCGCAACTGGCTCGCCAACGCGGTCGTCCGGGACATGCAGGAGCGGGAAATCCCCGTGGAAGTCTCTACTACAGATAATTTCATAATCAAAGGACTCTCTCAAAACCATTACGCTGATACCTTCGTTCTTCGAACTGACGCCCCCTTCAGTGATATATGGACCTCAAAGATGGGTAGAAAGACCCGGAACCTCGTGCGTAAGTCCCGAAAAAGCGGGATAACGGTAGAACGTAGCGACACCATCCCCGATGACTACTTACCGGTCTATTTCACCACGATGAAACGTCTTGGTTACCCTCCGCTCACACGTAGGTTCTACAACGCGATGGAACGGTCACTTAGGGATATGATGAGATTCTATGGTGCGTATCACAATGGCGATCTTGTTGCCGGACTAGTCTGTCTCATCTATAACCGGGTCATGCATGTGTGGGGTAACGCCTCACTCACTGATGCATTGCGTCTCGCCCCAAATGATGGCCTGTACTCCCGTGCTATTGAAGATGCGTGTAACGGCGATATTGACATGATAGATTTCGGGAGTTCGGAGTCGGGCTCTACCCATGCCAAGTTCAAGTTGGGTTTCGGAGGAGGGGCAACGCCGATCTTTAAACACGCACGGGGAAGAAGGGAGAAGGAAACATCAATGGGGCGTGTGCGAAATACACTATGTCGAAAGATCCCCCTATGTTTAAACGATACGTTCGGAACTTTTGTATTTGAGTATCTATATTAATTTTCCAACCAAACCATCAGATAATGTCGGGCCTTGGTGAAAAGATAATCCCCTATTATTGGAGATTTAACGTCTCCTCCCCACATAAATAAACATGGGGTGGAGGCGTCCTTTCCCGCTCTTGACAGTTCGTTCTTGAAACCCTCGTTTTGATAAGCAAAGAAGCGACTTCCATCCCAACGATCTCCATG
>JASMDC010000082.1 GCA_030753015.1 Candidatus Undinarchaeales archaeon
AACTGGGTGGTCGACCTGACTGTCGAAGAGGACAAGGGATTGGAGCCGAGAAAAGGTTAGTTATGCAACAAAGCAGTTCTATTACCGAAGGAGCAACCACGACATCAAAGGCGTTATCACGAAAGGGCAGGTTCATTGCATCTGCAGTGCCGAGAAGACACCGATCTTGAATCCCAAGTCTGCGGAGCTTCTGCTCCGTATGCATGAGAGCAACCGGAGAATAATCGATAGCATAGAAGATGAACTGCTGCTCGTGATTCCTCATAATCAGCCCCGCCGAGAATCCTCCTTCTCCACAACCAATCTCAAGGATGCGTAATCCATCTATGCTATCTATGAGCTCATAAGTGCGTACGGGGTGCTCAGTACATCGCCAAATAAACCGTCCAAATGCGTTATCGACGTTGTACTTTTGTGCTAATCGCGGGATATCGCGCTCATGATGCCAGAATATCTCATCGGAGCTCTCACTCGTATAGTAATCATCCCATAATGCGTTGTCTGCCTGAGAGCCGTCCAGTTTATCCCCTTGCACTCTTTCGCACATCCTCGAAATGAATTATCGAGCTCTCAGGATAACCGTTTTTAAATAGGTATTACCTATCGTTTTCTGTCCGGATATGAAACGACTCGTTGTATGCATCATCGCCGGTGACCTCGATCCCGACGACCTCGGGGGCGCTGAAGTTCACATCGTCGAAGTATCCCGACGGCTCGCAGAACGAGGGCATGAGGTGCACCTTTTTGTGGGGAATGATGATCGCATATCCCGTATCTTCAAGGAAAAGAAGCTCTATATTCATCCCATCCATTATCCCCGCTTACCAAACCTGGCGAGTCTCTTGTATATGCGCTATGCAGAGAAGGCTGTCGAGGATTTCCTTCGTGACCACCATGTGGACATCCTTCATGCCAAACAGGTGTTTCCTTTCGGAACAATCTGTACACGCTTGAAATCCCGTAATAATATCCCGGTCTACGTTACGGTACAAAATCCCTATGCCTATCTTGAAGAACTTGTGTTGAACGTACCACTACTGGGACGATATGCGGGATCGCTCATTCAACGTTCTCTCCTGCCGTTCGTGCGGAACGCTATTAGTCACGCCGATATAGTCGCAGCAGTCAGTACCTATTCCCAGAAAGGGTGCTTGGAGCTGGGTGCAAAGGCCACTACCATCGTCCCAAACGGAGTAGACACTACGCAGTTCGCGCGCAGGGCTACACGGAGAGAAGGAATCAATGGGCAATTTCACATCGTCAGTACTTCCACCCTCATCCCACGCAATGGTCTTGAAGTACTCATCGAGTCAATAGCACTCCTGACGGCGGAGGGGATCGACGTGAGGGTTACCCTCGCAGGCGACGGCCCGCTTGAGCACGAGCTAAAAACACTTGCTCAAGAACTCGGTGTGAGCGATGTTGTCGAGTTCATAGGCACTATCCCCCACAACGAAGTGCCCAAGCTCCTCGCTAGGTCCGATATCTTTGTAAGACCTTCAATTGCAGAAGGATTCGGTGTTTCGTTCATCGAAGCGATGGCGGTTGGTGTACCGGTCGTCACGTGCCCTTCGGGCGGCATCATCGACTTTGTTAAGAACAGAAGAACAGGGATGCTCGTCCCCGCGGGGGATCCACCACGTCTCAGGGATGCCATTCTTGAACTCGTTCACGATAATGCTCTCTATGTAAGAATTGTCGATACTGCGTGGGATATGATACGATCCACATATGATTGGGAGACTATCACGGAGAGCGTGGAGCACGCGTATTGGTCGCTCATGGGGAATAATCATTGTCGCGATGGTGATCTAGAACCATGAGAATTCTCATCGTCACACCCATATTCCCTCCCGAGATCGGGGGGCCAGCAACTTACACCGCAGAGCTCGCACGAGACCTTGTCAAACGCGGACACTCTGTGACTGTCGTCACATTCTCTCGGGGGCCCGTAGATAATATACCGGGAGTGGATGTCGTACCGGTCTCATTAGTAGGTACGATGCTTGGACGTCAGAGGAGGCTGTTAAGCACGCTCGTCCATTATTCACAGAATGCCGATATTATCTATAGTCAGGGGGGTGTTGACGTTGGGCTCGGTTCATTAATAACCGCTCGTTACCGAGGATTAACTTCTGTCGTGAAATATGTGGGGGACCTCTCCTGGGAACCCGCCTACGTCACAGGTAAGACGAGAAAGCTCCTTGATAAGTTCCTTGAGAGGCCCGATGCTGGACTGTACTATGATTTCATCAGAAGAGTGCAAGGATTCGTGCTCAGACACACCGACCTCGTGGTGGTCCCCTCTAACTACCTTATGGATTTGCTAGTTAAGCACTATCGTCTTTCTCGCAGAAAAATACACGTAATCCTCAACGCTGTTGACTTAGACGCATATGCGCGGGTTACACCAGAGGCTGCATTATCAGGGAATCCAAGACTATCCACTATTGGTCGCTTCGTTCCGTGGAAGAACATCGATGGCATCATCGAAGCAATGAGTATTCTTATCACTGACTTTCCTGAAGCGAGGCTTTATATCATCGGTTCAGGTCCCGAGCAAGGCCGCCTGGAAGCACTTGTTGAATCGCTTGGTTTGGGCAAGAACATCACGTTCACCGGACGTCTTGAGCACGATGCCACGCTTAGCATTGTGAAGGGGACTGATACATTTCTGTTGAACTCTAGCTACGAAGGATTACCCCATGTCGTCATTGAGGCCATGGCGCTGGGGATTCCCGTTGTGGCTACAGACATCGAGGGCACTCGGGAGACGATCGAGGACGGCGTCACGGGTTATCTCTTCCCATTAGGCTCCACTAGCGAGCTCGCCGACCGGATTAAGCATCTCATTGAGGACGCACCACGGCGCGAGCGGATTGTGGAGCGAGCACGAACGTCTCTTGCAACCCATTTCAACTGGAAACGGAACGTATCGGTCCTCGAGGGACTATTCAAAGAACTCGTTGGCCAACGGTGAGCAGACCCATATTTTTTAATTATCCAGTGTTATAGGTATCCCATGGACTGGAACGAGACTCGTGTTCTGATCACCGGCGGCGGGGGTTACATCGCAAGCCACTTAATAGAGGAGATGCTTAAGCGGGGTGCCCGCGTAAGAGCACTCGTGAAGTACAACTCGCGTTCTGATATAGGTAATCTGGAATATGTGGGGAAAAATCCAAACCTGGAGATTGTCCATGGCGACCTTCGGGATCCGTTCAAGGTTAAAGCGGCTCTGGAGGATATCGAGTTTGTGTTCCACCTAGCGGCCTCCATCTCCATCCCCTACTCGTACGAATCTCCCGGGGACGTCCTATTGAACAACGTCCAGAGCACGCTCAACGTCCTTGAGAACGTCCGGAACGCAGACGTGACCGGTCTGGTACATACCTCGTCGAGCGAGGTATATGGCACTGCCGAGTACGTGCCTATCGACGCCAAGCATCCGCTCAAGGCGCAGTCGCCGTACGCGGCCAGCAAGATCGCTTGCGACAAGCTCGTGGAAAGCTATGTGTGCTCCTACGATATCAATGCCACGACGGTCCGCCCGTTCAATACCTTCGGTCCCCGACAGTCGACGCGCGCGGTCATACCGGCCATCTCCGTCCAAGCCCTCTCACGTAAACGAATATTCATCGGTGACAAGCGCCCCACCAGAGACTTCGTCTACGTGAAGGATACAGTCAAGGGATTCGTTCTTGCGGGGGAGAGGATGAAGAAGGTCAAAGGAAAGATCGTGGTTCTTGCCACGGGAGAAGAGATTACCATCGGCGACCTCGCGAAAAAGATAGTCATGCTGGCCAACAGCAAGAGTGAGTTGGTTTTCGATGCCCAGCGGGTTCGACCCGCGCAGAGCGAGGTCCAGCGCCTGTGCGGTGACAGCAGTCTCGCCCGCAAGGAGCTCGGTTGGAAACCCGGGTATAGCCTCGACCAAGGCCTCAAAGCGACCATCGAATGGCTCGGCGACTACCTGCATAAGTATAATCCGGACATCTACGCGGTGTGAGCGAGCATGCAGGCCCTCCTTCTCGCAGGTGGTAAAGGCATACGGCTACGACCATTCACATACCTTATGCCGAAACCGATGCTCCCCGTAGGAGATATGCCGCTTCTCGAGGTCATCGTCCGACAGCTTGCGGAGCATGGTGTGGACCACATCATCCTTGCATTGAACTACAAGGCGAAGCTCATCCAGGATTACTTCGGAGCGGGTCGCCGGTACGGTGTTGATATTTCATATTTCATGGAGAAGGAGTACCTCGGTACTGCCGGTTGCATCGCTCACCTCGAGGAGGAGCTTGATGATGACTTCATTGTCATGAACGCCGACATCCTCGCCGACTTGGACTTCAACGCATTCTTCAAGCACCACGTGGACGCACGCGCCCACGTCTCGATGGTCGTTCGAAGTCTGGATATCGATCTCGAGTACGGTGTGGTGGAGCTCTCAGAACCCGGTGACAGTATCACCACCGTCCGCGAGAAGCCGACGTTCTCCTACTACATCAACACGGGCATCTATGGACTGAACAGGTTGGTCGCCAATCATATCGAACGCGGTAGACCGACCCAGATGACGGACCTCATCAACCTCACCATCGAGTCCGGAGAGCGGGTAGTCCCCTATGAGTTCAAGGGGTACTGGATTGATGTCGGACGCTGCGAGGATTACGAGACGGTCAACCGAGAGGTCCAACAACTTGGATTCCTCAACCGTATAGTGGGTAAATAGGATGGCGCGGATTATCGTTACCGGTGACACGGGTTTCATCGGTCGACGGCTATGCTCAGG
>JASMDC010000083.1 GCA_030753015.1 Candidatus Undinarchaeales archaeon
CCTCCCTGAGCGATGGGAGATCACTTGCGACAAGGGGTGTATTTGATGCCATGTACTCGAAAAGCTTGAGTGGTGAGGTGTATTCCCTTGAGATTGTCGCCTCCGACGAGTTCGGAAGAACGAGAACATCAGATGCAGCAAGATACTTCGGGATGGTCGCGTGTGGTCTGTGACCCGTCATGGTCACGTTTCCGAGGTCCTCCTGCTCAAGGAACTCTCTGAAGGGAGATATGTTATGGTCCCCTATGCTTCCGCCGACGATGAGCACATGGACATCGTTCGGAAGGTATCGAGAGCAGAGTGCAAGAGTGTGAACGCCCTTCCAAGGGTACAAGTTGCCCGTATAGCAGACTATTCTCTTGTTCATGGGAAGTCCAAGCTCACGGCGCAGTTCGTCGGGAGGGATTTCGATGTGGAATTCATCGAGGTCAACAGCGTCGGGGGCGACGAGGAGTCTCTCGCGTTCGAAACCCGCCTTCTCGAAAAGATTGGCAAGCCCATCGGTGATGACGACTACGTCCGCAGTCAATTTCAGTAGACGACACTTAACGGAATGGATGAGGCGGTTTGATGGGACATCATGTACTTCATAGTATAATCTTACTCCCGAGATCATTGAGACGGGCAGGAGCCATATCAACGAGAGGAAGTTCCGGGAATACACAACATCAACGTTGGACCAGAGCGCGTATGGCAGAACGAATAATGAGAAAGAAAGGTTTAGGAGTGGAAAGGCAAAGAAGAGCGGCCTTTGAAGCCAATGCTCCAACCAGAGTAAGTCGATGCATGGGAGCCCCACGGCTTTAAAGTTCCTCTTGAGACCATATGCTTCCCAAAGGTCCTTACCTTTTAGCTCTGGATTGACCTGATAGCGCCGAGGAAATGCGAGGCAGACCTCTGCATCCGTTTCAGCAAGCGCTTCACAGGTCTTGGCGACTTGGATCCCATGGGCTTTCTCGGTTGGCAACCGTGCCTCGATGACATAGAGTATCCTCAAACCGGTTCTTGATGGCCCTTGCACCTCTCTTTCAAATAGGTTACGCTCGCCCGGAGCGGAACAGACTCACGAGTCTCTCCGTAAGTCGTTCGAGTGAGTGTTCCTTGATAATGGTAGCCCTTAATTGAGTCGTACCTGTATCCCTTCTATGCGCCATTCTTGAGATTTGCCTGGCGATCTCATCAGGAGCCAGATCGGAGACGACGCATTCCTTCGGGAGGATGCCTTTGAAGGCACGATTGGATGTGATGGTTATGAGTTGGCACGCCATTGCTTCGAGGACGGCTTTATCGATGCTTCCTGTATCGCTCATGCTTAGGAA
Source organism: Candidatus Undinarchaeales archaeon (assembly GCA_030753015.1). GTDB lineage: Archaea > SpSt-1190 > SpSt-1190 > JASMDC01 > JASMDC01 > JASMDC01. The sequence goes on from JASMDC010000083.1 coordinate 1,320, forward strand.
GATATCACAGGATTGGTATTCCTCCTCGATGCGTGTGTACGGGACCGGGCCCCCGAACTCAACATACTCAGAGAGGTCCCTGTCGTCTATAAGTTCCTTGAGTTCTCCCAAGTACGTTGTGTTTTCCATAGGGGCTCCGACGATCCTCAGATAAGCGTCGGTTCTCTCCAGCTTTCTGAGGTTCTCAAGAATCTCCACAACGCGTTCGAGTCTTTTAATTGGGTCGATTCTTCCGACAGTTAGAAGGGTGAGATGTCTCCTAGTTCCCCGCCTCTCGTTCGGCCTGAACTTCTTAGTATCGATGCCATGCCCGATGACAACGACCTTCTCGTTCTCGAGCCTAAGGCTCTCCCGCGACGCCGTAACTGCGTGGTTCACGAGAGCAAGGGAGACTCTTAGGCTCAACGGCGTTGAACCATGGGTGTACCACATTATCAGGCGCTTTCGGAACAACTGCGCGTAGGGGGCAACAAGGATGGGGAACTCGGGGAACATGTGTGTGAAGATGCCATCTACATGTGGTGCAGAGCTCAGCAGGATCCTGTTTAGGCGAATGAACTTACTCACGCGATGTCCCTCGGTATCCAATGTGGAGAGCTCCACATTGTCAGGAAGGTCCACCCGCCCCCGTTCAAGGCAAATCACATGGAGGCGCTCCATCTTGCTCGCTATCTCAACGACCCAATCGTGGATGAATCCGTGGTTGTCGTGGTCCAGATCCACCCGTGGCGTAAGCATCAGTAATCGCATTCTGGCTTCATTCCCCGGATTGGAAAAACTTTTCACGCGCGGTAATCCTATGCCCAGACGAGCAGAGGCTCAAGTGGGTTCCTGGTGTTTTCTGTTTCACCATTCGCATGAGCCTTTTCTCACAATCCTTTTAAAATATACAATAAGCGACCCCTGTCTTTGGTGCTTGGATGCGTGAAAATAACCTTCTCATGATCAGTTGGGACCCAAGCGCCGCGAGCGAACCCACGAACTCGGCAGTACGCGGTGAAGTGAGGACCCGGCTCCAGGCTTACGGAAAGCACCTGGGGAACCTCCACATGATAACGTACACACCTGATGAGGAGACATATGCCGAGCGAGTTCTTTCCAAGAACGTGTTCGTACACCCCACACGCTGCTCACGATTGTCGTTCTTAATAACGGCATACCGCATCGGTCGCAACCTCCTCACGGCCAAAGGAGCAGACATCATCACCTGCCAAGATCCACTATTCTGTGGCCTAGTGGGCTACTTGCTAGGCAAGCGATTTGGTATCCCCGTCGTGATGGATGTCCATGGTGACTTCATCGACAATCCGTATTGGCTTGCCGAGCTCTGGCGTTATAGGGTGTACAACCTCCTTGCGAAGTTCCTCATTCGCCGTGCCGATGCCGTGCGTGTTGACAGCTCTAAGATCGAGGAACAGATGTACCGTCAGTTCGGTCGTACGAAGGATTCAGTGTTCCGTGTTCCCGTGTTCGCTGACACGTCACGGTTCGGGCAGGGGGACGGAGTCGAAATTCGGGAAAAGTACCATGACTATGACTTCATTGTGCTCTTTGTTGGGAGGATGGTGGAATCCAAGAACATCCCCAACCTTCTGGACGCGGTCCCTAGCGTTCTGGAACAACATCCTCGTACGCTCTTCCTCTTAGTGGGTAGCGGCCCGCTGAAGGACGAATGGGAACTTAGAGCGAGGAAGAATGGGCTTGGCGACAACGTAGTGTTCACGGACCATGTCCCGGACGTGGCGCCCTTCTTCGATGCTTGCGATCTGTTCGTGATGCCCACGAACTATGAAGGCCGGGCCATCGTGCTAGTTGAGGCCCTTGCATCGGGCAAGCCGGTGGTGTCGACAGACGTAAGCGGGGCCCGGGACACTATCATGGAGGGGAAGAGCGGGCACATCGTCCCTATCAAGGATCCCCTCGCATTGGCGGAAGCGATCAACAACCTCCTCGAAGATCCTGAGCGCATGCGTGCCATGGGTATGTTCGGTAGAGAGGATATACTCCGCACTCAGGACTTGGATGCGAACGCAGAGCGTGTAGTGGACATCTACCGCACGCTTGCAGCAAGGTGCAAGAACGTATCAAATACGGATTAGGTGCTTCCAGAGAGAGCGAATCCCATCCTCGAGAGACACCGTAGGATACCAATCGAGGATCCGGGCCGTTTCTCCGATGTCGAGGACACAACGCTCAACGTAATCCATGGGTCCGTCCTCCTCCCGTACTAGTACGTTCTTCTTCGTGAGATCTCGCACGATGGAGATGAGCTTCCGAACATCAACTCCGTGGCCTGTACCGACATTAAGTGTGTGTACTCCAGATGGCTGATGCTCAACCGCGGTGATGAAAGCGGAAACGACATCGTCAACGTACACATAATCGCGGATCCGCTCTCCTGAGAAGATGGTGAACGGACGTCCGTCGTTAGCCGCATGGAGTATCTTCGCGATGACGCTCCTCTCGTCCCCCGGGCCATACACGTTACCCAAGCGAAGGATGCTTAATCCCCTTCCGGAGCGTTTGGCCTCTCCCCGGAGGAGGCTTTCTGCAGTGAGCTTGTCTTGAGCATACCTGCTTCTCGGATCAGGTGCGCTTCGTGTAGTGCAGTCCTCAGGGCGATCACCATACACGGCGCACGTGGACGCGCATATGATATCGCAGGTTGTGTCCTTGAGGGCCTTAAGGATAGTATGAGTGATTTCTTCATTTACGTCGGAGGCACTTCTAGTTTCGACGACATCATCACCAATGACGAACGCGAGATGGATGAGGACATCAGGGGCCGTTGATTGTACACCATCTTGGAGCTTTCCGTCGGATGACAACTCCATTGTATGGTGCGTCCAAGGGACATCAGCATCCTGATCGGAAATCCCGAGGACGGTGTGCCCTCTCTT
>JASMDC010000084.1 GCA_030753015.1 Candidatus Undinarchaeales archaeon
CGGGATATGCGAGGATGCGTGCCACCGCGATCCGTGCTCTGTGTGCGAAGGTCGCTGTCCGCGGGTCTTGGGTGACGCGAGTGAGTGCCACGACACATGCGGTAGGGTGTGCGACAGGGCACCGCCGGAACCATCCGGTCCAGATCCCATCACCCTCTGCCGTGACCAGTGCAGGGGGCAGGGGGACGCAGAGGCATGCATGCAGTTCTGCATCAAGCGTCATGAGAGGGTAGCCGGTCCGGATGAACCGGACTCAAGCACCGGGCCCGATCCCATCTCCCAGTGCCGTGACAAATGCCGCACTGCGTCGGACATCAACGGGTGCATGCAATCGTGCATCTCGGGCTAGGGGACCGCTGAGCGTATCAGGTGAGGAACAGGTCCGGCCAGGACGGGGAATGCTGCAAATGCGACAGCTAGGTTGAAGAACACCCTATCATATCCTTTGACCGAAAGTAAGAACATCGCTCCAACGAAGCCTTTTAATCCCTTACCTAGTCCCGGTCCAACGATGCCCCTCTCGGACGAGGCCGTCGGCACTCTCGCTGTCGTCGCCAGCGTGCTCGGCGCCGCTCTCCTCCCCGTGCTCACCTATGAGCTGAAGGCCGGGCTCCATCCGATCACCTTCTCCCTTGCGACGCTCGTCCCTGCGCTGCTTGCATGTATGGTATGGCATGCTGTCACTGGCCGCGAGCTCGGTCTCGTGGTGCGCGGTCCCCATGTCATGTACTTCATGCTAATCGGCATCCTCGGATTCGTTGTGCCTCTCACCCTCATCGCGTGGCTCGCCGATGCCGGTGTGCCCGGGACGACCATATCGGTCCTACTGCTCACCGAGATCGTCTATACCCTCGTGCTCGGGCCGGTGGTCCTGAACGAGCGTATCGGTGCCAAGAACATCGGTGCAGCCCTCCTCGTCGTCGCTGGTGCGTACCTCGCGATCGCGAGCGAGCCCGTCCGACTCGCAGGTATCTGGCCTGTAGCTCTTCTCGTGCCCCTGTCCTGGCAGTTCGCCCATCTCACCTATCGTACCCGCCTTTCCGGTTATGAGCCGTTCGACGTCCTCTACGCTCGTTTGTTCTACAGCACAGCATTCCTCTTCATCGGCTCCATCGTCCTCGTATCACCGGGTGCACGGATACCGCCCTTGGACCCGACCGCTCTCTCGAGGTTGGTCGTCACCGGTGTGTTCTGTCACTTCATGAGCCTGTCCTTCTGGTACGTGGCCCTCTCGAAGATCAATCTCACGAAAGCAACGACCATGATCATGACCTATCCCGCGGTCAGCTTCGTCCTCTTTACCCTCATCGGCACACCCGCGAGCGCGTCCCAATGGGCAGGTCTTGTGCTCGCCACTACCGGTGCGATGGCAGCAGGCCTAATACCATCAGAGCATCATAGTGAGCCCATCGGTCCCACGCTGGCGGTAGAAAAGGACAAGAACGCGTGATCCACCGCGATATTGATGGCTCCTCCCTCTCCATTGCATTCTATACGTGGAGAAATCCTCGGGAAATGACCTGCCCAATGGAAACCTATATTAAGGACAGGTTGAATCTGACCGTCACTCGATACGAGTAATGAATTCCCAAAGAGTTGGAAAATAATGGGAGAGGATTTTGATAACGATCGCGGATTCGACCGCGGCAACAGAGAAATGCACACCGTTGTGTGTGCGGAATGTGGTCAAGAGACCGAGGTCCCGTTCAAACCGGACGGGTCCAGGCCAGTTTACTGCCGAGATTGCTTCCAGAAGAGGCGCGGCTCGTCCCCCCCCCGAGGTAGGGGTGGCGGCGGCGATCGACCTCCTCGCCAGATGCACTCGACTGTCTGTGCCGAGTGTGGAAAGGACACGGAGGTTCCGTTCAAACCTGATGGTTCACGGCCTGTTTATTGCCGGGACTGCTTCCAGAAGCGGCGCAACTCATTCTAGTCCCGTAGAATGAACTGAAGGTTTCCAGCCCCCGTCCGATCATGGGCGGGGGCGGACCAAACCATTTTTTTGTGATTTTTTCATCCTAGCAAGAGCTTTTTCTGGAGCGGCCGGCGGCTGAGACCGGAGAGCTTTTGAGTGTTTCCCTATCAGCTAGTACCATGGGCAAGGGGCACGTCGTGAAAGTCACTGCCGCCGTCATCGAGCGGGATGGACGTTTCCTCATCGCCCAGCGTCGACCTGATGATGGATCGCTAGGCGGTCTCTGGGAGTTCCCGGGCGGCACCGTCGAGGCGGGAGAGACGCCCGAGGACTGCCTTCGACGTGAGCTGGCCGAGGAGCTCGCTATCGATGTGCAGGTCGAAGAACTGATAAACCGTAACACTCATTCATATCCTCACATGACCATCGAGCTCTTGGCCTTCCGGGTCACATGGCTCGAAGGGGAGATGGAGTTGCGGGAGCACACTGCGGCCCGATGGGTCGTACCGGACGAGCTGGGACTATTCCCGATGCCTCCGGCGGATGGTCCGCTCGTACACGTTCTGGTCGATGGCCGACATGGTCCGGAACATAAAAGCACGGTGAAATGATATGGAGATGAAATTCGATTCTAAGGGAAAGCTTCTCTGGCCTGGACGCAAGGAAGTGCTGGCCACCGGGGATGTAGTCTTTGCATGCGAGCACAACGACAGCGACTATAGCAATGTGTGCACGGACGACGCTCATGGTACCAACCTGGCCGCGGCCCGATCGTGGTGCACCAACAAATCAACAGACTGTCGCGCCTACACGAACGGTGACCTGTCGACTTATGACTTCCCGTGCTTCGAGAGCATAGCGTGCAGGTCCTGGCGTTTTGGTATCCAGATCCCCAAAAACCGCCGTGTATACGGTCGACCGAAGACGCTCCACAATGCGCGTGTAGGCGGGATCGCGTTCCTCACCTCCCGGCTACCAACGGTCGGAGAGGACGAGCGATATATCTTCGGTTTCATCCACACCAAGGAGGTACTGGACGGTCCTGCGCCCACGATACGGGGGAAAGAAGAAGGTGTATGGGAAGTGCTCGTCGGCAAGTCTTCCACATCATTATACCTGGACGCTGCAGCGAGGATACCCTTCTGGGATGTGTACACGGGGGATGGATCTCCCGAACAGACACCGTGGGGCCGGGGTTATTTCACGTATATCGAGCCCGATTTGACGAGTGTCATCCTCGCGAGGCTCCGTGATGCCTGTGTCGCGATCGAGGATGAACGTGCCGTTTCGGTTATCGATGGTCATCTTGGTTCGAGCGGGACGAGGGATGGACCCGGTCCGGCGTCCAGGTGATACATATAAACGCACGGGCCCCTCTGGAGGACAATGATCGGGCTCGGTGATCCTCGAGCATGGCTCACGGCATTGATCGCGAGCGGCTCTATGGTCCAGGTGTACCTGTCCTTCTTCGTCGTCATGGCGCTATCCGGGTCGATCATACCGATACCGACCGATGCGTTCTTTATCGTGGCACTGAGCCTGTTGGATCCGGTGACCGTCTTCATCATCTCTGCCGTCGCTATCCCGCTGGGCGCCCTCCTCACTTACGCGCTGGCGCGGTGGTCGCGGGAGCTCTTGACGGACCGTGTGATCGATGCCGGACGTCTCGATTCGTTCGTCGAACGGGTAGAGACGCATGACTTCCCCCTCATCCTCTTCGTGTTCTCCGCAACGCCTCTGCCCATCGACGTGGCCGTCGCGGCAGCAGGTGTTATCAAGTATGACCTGGTCAGGTTCTTTGCCATAACGCTAGCCGGCCGTGGGATACGGTTCCTTGCGCTCACGGTAATGGTGATGGCCGGTCGGTTGGAACTGAACGCTCCTGCCCTTCTCGCGGTCAGGTTCGCAATAGTCGTCCCGTTCATTGTGGTGTATATGCGCTACCGGCACCTCGTATCGCCCTCAGAGAGCGATGGAGGGGAGGATGGAACGGAAGCGGAGGGATCCTGAGCAAGTATCGTCTTGCGTATAAGCATATAATGGATTATGC
>JASMDC010000085.1 GCA_030753015.1 Candidatus Undinarchaeales archaeon
CTTCCTTCTTGTGCTCCATCCGTACCACGTCACCATGACGGCCCAGCCCATGGCCACCCTGATCAGCCTGTCGCTGGCCATGGTGGCGGTCGCTCTGGCGGTCGCTCTACCGCCCTCGACAGCGCGGTCGGGCCTGCTCTCGCTCATCATCCTCACGATCGCGTTGTCGCACAGCGCGGGCATCGTGTACCTCGCGCTCATGCTCGCTCCGACGTGGCTCTACCTAATCTTCACGACACCGTCCCGCGCCCGCGCGATAGGCCCGTGCCTCGCTCTCGTCGCTCTCTTCGTGCTCACATGGTTCGATAATTACGACAGGCTGTTCTTCCGATACGCACTCCTGGTCGGAGTGTCGATGACAGCGGCCTACTCAGCCATAACCTACGTCGGCCCCCCGGCGCGCGAAAAGCTCCGGCCCCTGGCCCTACTCATCGGCGCCCTAGTAGTGCTCGTACTCAGCGGTGCGGGCGGGTACGCGGGCCTGGCCGACCTGACGCCCCTCCGCCTCGCCACCCTCGCGACGGCCGCTCTCATCTTCCACCGCTGGGGCGGGGCGTACGAGGGCGGCCTCGTCGTGCTCGCCGTTCTCCTCATGGGCGCGGATGCCAGGTACATGAACCAAGCGACCCTGGGCGGGACGCCGCTGCTCCTCCTCGTGGTGGGCGCCTTCATCCTCATCGTGGTGCGGGACGAGCCTCTCGAGCTGCCCGTGCTGCTTGCCATCCCGGCTCTCCTGTGGTGGCTCCCCTCCCTCGGCTTCTCGCCGGCAGGGTTCCATCCGCTACGCCTCTTCCTGGTGGCCTTGCCGGGCATCTCGCTCCTTGCAGGGAGGGGGCTTGCGGTCATCGTCGAGCGGGCCGGAGCAGCACCGGCCCTCGGGCGCGCGCTGCTCCTACTCGCGGCGGTCTTCCTGGCCGCCGGTCACATGGACCGCCTGGCGTTCATCGGCGTCCACCAGCGGACCCTGCTGGGCGCGGAGCACGCCCTCCCCCACCAGCCACCCGGCGACGTGCGGGACGTGGCGCGGTTCCTCGACGGGCGGCCCGAAACATCGGTGCTCATCTACCATTTCCCCACGACCCTCGTGGACATAATCGACAAGGATCTGGTGGTTCCCAACCGCTTCCCGCCCGTGTTCGACAGGGCGAGGATAGCCGGCCTGTGCTCACTGCCCGAGCCGCCGCTCGTCATCATAGACCGCATCTTCCACCTCCAGGAGATAGCCCGGTACGATGAGTTCGTCAATGACCTGTCCGCCACCTGCTACCGCGAGGTGCATGCCAACCCGACGTACCGGGTGTTCGCCGCGCGGTCATGAGACCGGGCTGTCGGACCCCGTCACGTGCCACAGATGGGCGAACCAGCGCCAGTACACGATGGTCGGGTAGGCCGCCGCGACGAGAACGAGACCGGCATGAGTGCCGTGGAGCGGGTACAGCCGGCCCAGCTCACCGAGGACGTAGAGAGGGAGCGCCAGCACGAACAGCGCCTCCTCGCGGAGCGGGGCGAGGGAGCGCGTGCTCCACGCGGCCACCGCGTCGGGGGAGGCCCAGGCATAGGTGGGCACGATGCGGGCCATGATGTAGAGCGGGAGCACCAGCGCCAGCGGATGCTGGAGCACGGTCCGGGCGATGGAGCGGCCGAAGGCCACCAGCAGAGCGCCGACGAGCAGGAGTATGCCGCACACGACAAAGTCATCGATGACCGTGCCGCCGGACACGAGCTGCGCGATGGCACCGTGCCTGGTGGCGAGCAGGTAGCCCTGGTGGATGAGCCAGATGCCCGCGGCAAGCGGCACGGGGCTGGGCTCTAGCTGGCCGATCAGCCAGCGGTGTCGAACGTACGCAAGTCCCACGCACAGGACCGCCGCGGCGTACCACCACTGGGCCAGAGGATTGGCGACGTAGAGCTCGGCCTTGGCTCCCGTCATGCGCACATCGTCCCCTGTCCAGTCCGTTACCACCACCGGGAGATGAGTGGGACCCGCCGTGCCGCTCATGGGATAGAAGGTGAAGACGAGCTCACGCCGCTCCTCGAGGACGAGGTGTACGGTATGCTCGCCCAGAATGGTGAACCGTCCGCTGGGATTGGCCAGCACCTCCACCTCGCGCTGTCCGCCGCACCCGTTCTCGAGCACTACGGTGAGCGTGTCCACTTGGTAGGCCCAAATGTCCGTCCGTTCGACCGACACGTCCGCGATGGTCACGCACACGTCGCTCGCGCTCAGAGCAGGGACTGCTAGGAGGAGGAGCACCGCTGCGATCCCCAGGGCACACCGTCCGCAATCCACGGGGATGGAAGGGAGAGCAGAACACATAAATGTGGTGGTGCATTCCATCCCGCAGGAAGGTGCGCGACGTGGAAGGGCAAGATGCTGACGGATCCAAGGTCATCGCCGTCGACCTGTTCCTCAGGAGGTTCATATCATGATGCTGGTACAAATCATAGGGACAATCGTACTCGTCGTTGCGCTCGTCCGCGTGCTAGCGGGGCTGCGCCGCGACCGTACCGACACCAGTACGCTGCTGTTGGTGCTGGCGCTGTGCGCGCTGCTCTACATCACACTGCTCCCCGAGCACTTCACCAAGGTGCTGACGCTGTTGGCGTTCAACCGGCCCCTCGACGCCTTCCTCACAGTGGCCTCGGTGACCTCGCTCCTGCTGTGCCTGATGGTGTACCTGCGAGTCAACGATTTGTATCGCAACCTCATGAAAGGGGGTCTGGCACCTCTCCCTGCGGGAGGAAGACGAGGAGCGAGCGCCGACATAGCTGTCATCATCCCTGTGTACAACGCAGAGGAGAGTCTGGGTGGCACCCTCGACGCCTTGGAGGCGCAGGACCATCCTCCTGTCGATGTGATCATCGTGGACGACGGGAGCACTGACCGCTCCCCGGCCATCGCCCGGGAGTTTGCAGAGCGATCTCGCCACAGGGTGACTGTGCTCGAACAAGATAACCAAGGACCCGCGGCAGCCCGCAACCGTGGTGTTGAGGCGACCGAGGCCGACGTCATCGTGTTCTTGGACGCCGACTGCGTCCCACTCCCCGGCTGGCTGGCGATCCTTACAGGAGCCCTAGGCGACGACGTGGTAGGCGTGTCCTGCGGCTACTTCCCCGCTAATCCCGAGCATCTGGTGGCGCGATTCGTAGACCACGAGATCGCCCGGCGGCAAGAGCGGTACCTGGGAAAGGATGTGGACACCCTGGCGACCTACGCGACGGCCTACCGCCGCGACGCCTTCCTGGCGGCGGGCGGTTTTAGCACGGATTTCCGCAAAGCTAGCGGCGAGGACTTCGACTTCGCGTTCATCCTCCACAAGCATGGGGGCCGGCTCATCTTCACCGACGCCACACGTGTGGGCCATCACCACCCTGCTGACCTTGGCACCTACCTGCGCCAGCAGTTCTACCGCGGTTATTGGCGGGTGCTCATTTACCTGCACAACATCGATAAGTTCGTCAATGGCGATTCCTACACGGGGTACGAGGCACAGTCGCAGTTCATCCTGGCGAACCTGGCCGTGCTCTCACTCCCCGCGGCCGCCATCCATACCGCCGCGCCCGCCATCGGCTTGGGGCTGCTCCTAGCGTCCAACCTTCCACTGGGCCTTTGGGCCTCACGTCGCGAGCCGTCGATGCTGCTCGTCGCCCCGGTGCTAGCATCGCTCCGGTCGCTTGCGGGCAGCGTGGGTGTGTACGCTTACTTCCTTGACAAGCTCCTGGGCCGGGTCGGTTGACAGCGCAACACGTTTAACCGTTGTCGTGCCCACGATGACCGATGGGCGCCAAGGTGTTCGTGCTC
>JASMDC010000086.1 GCA_030753015.1 Candidatus Undinarchaeales archaeon
AGTCCTTGCCGAACGAACGCTTCGAGAGGTCCTTCTTGCGGAACCGGTCCTTGTCGAAACGCGGACCGATCTCACGACCCTCAAGGGACGGACCGAACCTGTTTTCTCCGGGCGCACCACGGTCGCGGTCCTCCTTGACGCGTTCGCGAATTTCTGCAAGACGCTCACCCTTCCCAAGGATCCTATCGCGCAGGTTCTCCTTGGTCTCCATATCGCCAAGCAACTCTTCGGCCATGGCATCGCGCTCCTTCCGCTTGTTGGCTGCTTCTAGCTCACGCTGGTCACGCTCAATCTTGGCGATCATCTTCATGCCCTTGTACTTCGCCTCACGGGCCACACCTTCCGCCTTCTTCAGGAGATGGAAGGCCTCGGCAAAGTCCTCACCGTCCGCGGCTGGATCATCGACCATCGCCCGTGCGCGCTCAACAAGATCCTGGGCGCGGGTGACCTCCTTTGAGAACATCGTGAGGACGGGCTGATACTGCTCGGGGACACCGGCCGCCTTCAGCTCGTCAAGGGCGGACACTACACCCGTGATGGTCTTCGTGGCCTTCTCGATCGCATGCTCGGTACGCCCGCGCATCTCATGGCCGCGCTCGGCGAGCTCCCTCTTGTGGTCGGATATCTTCTTCCTGCGTTCCTTATTCCAGGTGCCCTTGCGCTCTTTGAGGCGGTCGACAACACCCTTCTCTATATCCTTGGTCGAAAGGGCCCTCACTTCGAGGCCCTCGATCAACAGAAGAGCGCCGACAACCTTGGAGGTGAGCTCCGGGATGCCGATGACCGTCACTTCCTTGATGCCATGCTTCTCGATGAACGAGACCACGCCCGGGATCTGACCCTCATTGAGCAGTACCATAGAGGCTGTCGCCTCGGTACTGGTCGTGAGCGTGATAGAAGCCCGGTAATCCGTCCCGGCGGCGACGACTACCAATCGAGTGAGCTCCTCATCGGGGAGGCTCTTCTGGAGCTCCTCCACGACCTCCTCTTGGAGCTTCTCGTTAACCTCCTCCACCGTCTCGCCGGTGACCACATCGATGTGAGCACCGAGATACTTGAGCGCTGTGAGGACTCCTTCCGCGAATCGGGTGCCGACAAGGGTCACCTTCTCAACACCGAGCTCCTCTAGCGCTTCCTTGGTCGCGGTGGACAGCTCCTCGTTGGAGGTGAGGAGGATGGGTACGACCCGGGCAGCGGCCAGGGACTTGGCCATTACCAGCTGAGCATGCTCGTCGCCCTCTGCTCCTTCAATGCGGTCATATACCACAACCGCCTCGTTGACACCGGCGTCCCATGAGTACGTGGCCAGCTCGGCCGCCGTACCGAACCGCGTCATGCCCCAAAGGCGAATGACATCGAAACCGTCCGCGGTGAGGCTCTCCTCGATGGCGGGACTGATCACGTACGTCCCGCCCAGGATGATGATCTTCTCGGGTCGTTCCTCGGCGATGAAGGCCGCCACGTCCTCGGGCAGGGCATCGGACGGCGTCAACAGCACGGGTACACCCATCTTCGTACCGGCCGCTTCGGCCACGATAGCGTCCGGGTAGTTGATAGTCGTGGCAAGGATGAGAGCATCGAGTGCACTCCTCCTGATCGAGGAATTCGTGCTGTCGGATGACCTGACACATGCGCCGCTCGAGCACACGGCAGGACCGTTGTCGTAGTAGGAGTCCTCGCATGGACGGCTGTCGAGCTTGCACAATCCCGACGCGCACACCGTCTGCACCAGAGTGTTCTCCTCGCAGTGATGGGCCGAGCCACCGCAGTCAGCGACCGTGATGCAGCTCCCATCACCGGTGACAGGTCCAGCTGTATCGGGTGCTCGCGCACACGAACCGGCCTGGCACACCGCAGGGCCGTTGTCGTAGTACGAGTTCTCGCACGGCCTGTAATCGAGCTTGCACTCGCCTGATGCGCACACCGTCTGCACCAGCGTGTTACCCTCGCAATAATGGTCCGAGCCACCGCAGTCGGAGACCGTAGTGCAGCTTGTGTCATCGAGCACAGGACCGGCGGTGTCTGGAGCACGAGCGCATGAGCCGCTCACGCACACCGCAGGACCGTTGTCGTAATACGAGTTCTCGCACGGACGGAAGTCGAGCTTGCACTCGCTCGATGCGCAAACGGTCTGCACCAGTGTGTTACCCTCGCAGTGATGGGCCGAGCCACCGCAGTCGGAGACCGTAGTGCAGCTGGTATCATCGACCACAGGACCTGCTGTATCGGGTGCTCGCGCGCACGAACCGGCCTGGCACACCGCAGGGCCGTTGTCGTAGTACGAGTTCTCGCACGGGCGGAAGTCGAGCTTGCACTCGCCGGTAGCGCACACCGTCTGCACGAGAGTGTTCCCCTCGCAATGGTGGGCCGAACCGCCACAGTCTGCGACCGTAGTGCAGCTGGTATCATCGACCACAGGACCGACGGTGTCGGGGGCACGAGCGCATGCACCGTTCTGACATACTGCAGGGCCGTTATCATAATAGGAATTCTCGCACGGGCGGAAGTCGAGCACACAAGAACCCTGTGAGCACACGGTCTGTACCAGCGTGTTACCCTCGCAGTGATGGACCGAGCCACCGCAGTCGGCGACGGTTATGCAACCGGTGTCAGTGACCACAGGACCGGATGTGTCGGGAGCACGAGCGCATGCACCGGCCTGACATACGGCAGGGCCGTTATCGTAGTACGAGTTCTCGCACGGACGGAAGTCCAGCACACAAGAACCTTGTGAGCACACGGTCTGTACCAGCGTGTTACCCTCGCAGTGGTGGGCCGAGCCGCCGCAGTCGGCGACCGTAGTGCAGCCAGTGTCAGTGACCACAGGACCGGACGTATCGGGCGCACGAGCACACGCACCCTCCTCACATACGGCAGGACCGTTATCGTAGTACGAGTTCTCGCACGGACGGAAGTCCTGCATGCAAGCACCCTGTGTGCACACGTTCTGCACGAGAGTGTTACCCTCGCAATGGTGGGCCGACCCGCCGCAGTCAGCGACAGTCGTACAGCCTGACGAAGACGTGACCTCAGGTGCTCTGACACATGCACCGCTCGAGCACACGGCAGGGCCGTTGTCGTAGAATGAGTTCTCGCACGGACGAAGGTCGAGCACACAAGAACCCTGTGAGCACACAGTCTGCACAAGCGTGTTATCCTCGCAGTGATGGGCCGGTCCGCCGCAGTCGGCGACCGTCGTACAGCCACCACCCGTGGCAGGGCCGGTCGAATCCGGGGCCCGCGCGCAAGCACCTTCCTGACATACTGCAGGGCCGTTATCGTAGTACGAGTTCTCGCATGGCCGATAGTCCAGCGTACAAGAACCTTGGGTGCACACGTTCTGCACGAGAGTATTACCCTCGCAGTGGTGGTCCGAGCCACCACAGTCGGAGACAGTCGTACAGTCGCCACTACTGGTGGTAGGTACGGGCGCATCAGGGGCGCGGGCGCAGGCACCGGACTGACATACGGCTGGACCGTTGTCATAGTACGAGTTCTCACACGGACGGAAGTCGAGCACACAAGAACCCTGTGAGCACACGGTCTGCACAAGCGTGTTACCCTCGCAGTGATGGTCCGAACCACCGCAGTCGGCGACGGTCGTGCAGCCGGTGTCAGTGACCACAGGACCGGTCGTATCAGGAGCACGAGCACATGCACCCTCCTGACATACGGCAG
>JASMDC010000087.1 GCA_030753015.1 Candidatus Undinarchaeales archaeon
GCGCTCGTCCGCACACGGCCAGTGCCCATGGCCATTCTAACGACAGGATTGGCGGGTTCTGCGCTTGCGGTCGTGCTGGTCGTCGGTTTCCAGCTCATCCATGGGTACGTGTACAGCAGTCTCGGGCTCCTTGTCACTGCCTTCATGGCAGGGCTCGCCATCGGCTCGAACCACATCAACAAGATGGAAGGATCCCGGACCCGGCGCCAGCTCATTGCTCTCGAGGTAGCTATCGCAGCTATCGCCCTGCTCATCGTGCCTGTGCTCACCGTGATGTCACGGGCGTCATGGGGATGGTGGGCGCCCCTCATAGCGCATGTCGCATTCCCGCTGCTCAACCTCATCGTCGGCGTTCTCGTGGGTATGGAGTTCCCGCTTGCAGCCTCGCTCCACTTCTCCGGTGACGTCGCGAGGACGGCGTCCGCCCTCTATGCAGCGGACCTCGTTGGCTCGTGCGTGGGCGCCCTGATCATCTCGGCCCTCCTCATCCCGTTCTGGGGGATACCTGCCGTGTGTGTTCTTGTGGCCGTTCTGAACCTCGTCACTGGTTTCCTGGTGTGGCGAGAGGCGTAAGGATCTATCGTATCACTGCGGTCCCTGACCCGTACGGTAGCCCGCTGAAGGGTAACCCGCACCAGATGGATTGTTGGACGCAGCATAGTAGGAATCGTACGCATTACCATCGGGGTACTCAGTGAGCGGTTTTGGACGGCGTGTTCGGGTGCCGACCTTGACAAGCACAACGAGGACGACCACAAGGGCCCAGAGCGCCAGGAATGTACCCACCACTACGGCGACGACCATCTGGTTCCGGGGCAGTTCTGTGAGGATCGATCCACTGAGCGCTCGGGAGAGATAGGAGACCGTGGACTGTTCCACAACTACGGTCTGAATGGCGTTCACAGACGGATCGCTGTCCGACACGGCCCGAACCTCCACCGATGCAGGACCTGAGCCGGACGTGAGCTGGAGGTTGAGCATGAATCCGTGAGCCTTGCCCGGCGGGATTACCGGAGTGGCAACCTCACGCAGCCCTAGACGAGCGTTCTCTGCTCTGAGGTGGACCGTGAAGCTCGTCGGGACGTTCCCCGTGTTCCTGATCTGGAGCGGGAGCTCGATCGATTCGGCATCCGCCACCTCATGACGAAGAAGAGCGTGGATCTCCACCGAGCTGTTACAGTCAGGAGTGTTCTCGGCATTCTCCCCGATGGCACGGTTACATACGTCGTTCCGGCATGTTGCGGGCGAGCAGTCGTCCGCACAATACCCGCACTCAACGGGGACGCACGTCCCGTCACCGCATCCGGCCATGCACACATCAGTACGTTCGTCGCACAGCTCGCCACGCAGGCAGCCACAATCGGTGCAGCAGGTCAGGCCACGTTCTAGCGGCCGGTCACAGATCTCGTCACCACATTGCGGAGCCACGCATCCCCGATCATCGGCCTTTGGCCTGAAAGGATCACAGATCATCCCCTCCGCGCACGTACACGCTGAAGATGTCCTGCAGTCACGGGTTCCGATCTTACAGGTCTCGTTCCCCTCGCACCCCTCAGTGCGGAGGGCGTCGCGAGGGCAGCCATCGGCCTCGTCATGGACACCGTCACCATCGATGTCACGGCGGCAGAGCTTGTCCGAGCACACGTAGAGCGGACCGTAAAGAGCACGGCAGCCGTCGTCGTCCGTGCAGGGTGCACAGACTCTGTCGTCGCATACCTGATTGCGCTCGTGACATATGTCGTACTCGGTGACCTCGCACATGCCACCGATGCATGCGCGCGCGACCGCCTCGCCACGTCGACATATGGGATGACAATCTTTCGGTTCTAGACAGGGCTCGCCCTCGGTCTTCACGTCCGGGTCCTGGTCATCAGGGAATCGGTCGGCATCTGAGTCCGGCACGCACCCCATCTCGTCGGTCATTATTGATGTCGGATCGCACAATACGGCTGCGTTGCACACACAGTCAACGGGGCAGCGGACACAGTCCTCCCCACGGGTAGGCTCGCAAAGGCCGTCACCGCAGGTCCTCCTGCACACATCGTCACGACAGGTGAAGTCCATTCCATAATGGATGACACAGTCGCGGTCACGGTTGCAGTCACCGCAGTCCGCGAGGGCGCACACGTCACCTCCCGTACATGGTACCTCGTCACCTCGCTTGCACATGAAGTCATGGCAGAGGAACTCGATATGTGTGTTCTCATCACAGATGTTCGTGCAGTCGTCGTCCACCGCACAGTTGAGCGAACGACAGCGATGGCGCAGCGAATCGCAGGTGATCTCGAGACCGTAGAGCGTCGAACATTCTTCGTCAGTCGTGCACCCGGTGCAGCCGCCAGGCTTGCAGATGAGGGAGTTGTACCGACAGTCCTGTTCACGGGGATTGCATGTACCCCCAAAGCATGCATAGCCGATGTGGACCGTGTCCTCGCACGTGTTGAACAGCCTGCACTCGGGATCTGTGAGGCAGCCCGAGCATGCCCCCTCCCGGCAGAACTTGAAGTCAGATGTGCAGTTCTGGCGCTCGGTCTCCACGCAGCTACCGTTGTCACACGCTCGGCCGACGGCAAGGTCCTCCTCACAGAGGTCCTCGCAGGACTCCTGAGCATCGCACACTCCGGAGAACGAGCATGTTCCCCGCCAGTCCCGAGTGCAGCAGGTACGATTAATCGAGGAGCATGCCCATGTGCCTCCGAGGCAGCTCAGAGCACCGGTGCACGGCCCCTCTCCACAGGCTCCGGACGGTACGCTCTCGGCCAGACCTGGAACGAGGCCAAGGCATGAACCCGCGCAACAGAAACCTGTGACATTGGAGCCTTCGCACCGCAGGCCTTCCGGTTCGCACCGCGCTTTGCACACTCCGTCCACGCACAACTTTCGCTCAAGCTCGACCATACAGTCGGCCGCTGTCGCGCACGGGCGCGCCGAAGCGCACTTCCCGCCTGCACACACCCATGACGTGCACTCGCAGTCGATAGTACAGGACTTACCGACCTCCGCGGCCCCGGCGGCGGCACATTTGTCGGCCGCACAGCAGCCCCCGTCACAGTCACGGTGGGCATCGCAGGAACCGCCCACATCACGAAGGCAGACGCCCTTGATAACATTGCAGACAAGTCCCTGCTGGCACGCACAGGGATCATCGCACAGGCTCAGGTGGACGATGGATTTCGGCTCGATGCACACTCCACCGCTGGCACAGTCAGAGGCGCACTGGGTACTGGATGTGGCCAGCTTACCGAGATTGAACAGGCAGATCCCGCTCATGCAGGTTAGCCCGTCAGAGCACTCGTTCTCCAGTGCACAAGTATCATCGAGGCCCTTATCGCCCCGTGAGACGCAGGTCTCGTTCACGCACACACCGAGCTCGCACTCGTTACCTGCAGCGCACGGCCCACCAAGGGGCACGAGACAGATGCCCTCGAGGCAGGCGAGGCCTACTGTGCACTGACATGTCTCGGTGCACGCGTCACGCACGGGTAGCGTTCCTTCGTCGACGCATACACCATCGGCGCAGCACCCGGACACGCAGGCATAGT
>JASMDC010000088.1 GCA_030753015.1 Candidatus Undinarchaeales archaeon
TCGCCGTCGAAGCTGAACGGCTCCTCGACCGTCAGGTTGAACACGATCTCGTCGGCCTCGGTGTTGCCGTTGTTGGTAGCCGGCACCTTCATCAGGAAGCATGTCCCGGCCGTCGGGTAGGTGCTGAACGCAGGGTCCCCCACCTCGATGTCCGAAGAGAGGATCTGGTAGCGCGTCACCGTGTCGGACAAGGCGGGAGCGGTCGCTGACAGCATAAGGGATATGCTCGTAAGGAGAGCTATCATCAGGAGTACGCTCGCATTTGGCCTTGTTCTCATCCCTGTTCACCTCGTTCGTCGCTTGGAGCGTTGCCTTCCGCCTCTTGCAAGGCCATTCAGATCGCTTCCTCCTCGCTGATGGTCTTCTTCTTGGATGGGCGCTTGGCCTTCTTGGTCGGCTTTTTCTTTGTCTTGGACCTCTTCCCTTTCTTCACCTTCTTCGTGGTACCCTCTACCGCTCCAGTGGATGATCCTTCCACGTCATCACCGGTCGTGGTCGCGTCCTCCCCGGCTCTCGGCCCCTCGATTCCTTCCTCTTCGTCCACTTCTCCGGTCCTGTCCGCTTCCCTGCGACCCTTGAGGCCTGACGGGTTCGGTGTGTCCGACACGACATGGCCGTCCACGATGTGGATCCTTCGGTCGGACATGGCCGCCATCTCCGCGTCGTGGGTGACGAGGACGATGGTGGTCCCACGCTCTTGGCGGATGCGGTCGAAGAGCTCCATGATCTCGATGGATGTCTTGGTATCCAGCTCTCCCGTGGCCTCATCGGCGAGCAGGATGGAAGGATCGTTGGCCAGCGCCCGTGCGATGGCCACCCGCTGCTGCTGGCCCCCGGACATCTCCGTGGGCTTGTGGTCCGCCCACTCACGCAGCTTCACAAGCTCCAAGAGCTTCTCCGCCCGCTCCCCCCACTCGCCGAAGGGGATGTCGGAGAACTGCATGGGGAAATACACGTTCTCCCGGGCCGAGAGAAGGTTGAAGAGGTTGAAGGACTGGAACACGAAGCCCACCCGGATCCCCCTGAAGTGGGCAAGCTCGCCCTCGCTCATCTCGTATAGGTCCTCGCCGTCCACGGTGACCGTGCCCTCAGTGGGGAAGTCCAGACCCCCGATGAGGTGCATGAGCGTGCTCTTCCCCGAGCCCGAGGGGCCCACCAAGGCTACGAACTCCCCCTTGCCGATCTTGACGTCCACGCCCCGCAGGGCGTTGACGACCACCGAGCCCATGAGGTACTCCTTCTTCAGTCCATGGGTCTCGATGAGCGTCATGGTCAGTACCTCAGTGCCGTTATGGTGTCCATCTTTGCTGCCTGCTTGGCGGGGTAGTAGCCGGCGAGCAGGGAGGAGCTCAGACCCACGAGGAAGCCGAAGACCATGAGCTCGTTGGAGATGACGGCACCGGAGCCAAGGCGCCGGAGCATCCCGCTGGAGCCGCCGCCCAGCACGCCGCTCAGGGCGCTGGACACCCCGATGGCGATGAAGTTCCCAGTGATGCCCCCGAGCACTCCCAACACCGCCGACTCGAGGATGAAGAGCATGAGGATGTAGTTATACGACGCGCCCACGGCCTTCATCATCCCGATCTCCTTGGTGCGCTCAAGCACGGAGGTGAGCACGGTGTTGATGGCGCCGATGCACCCCGCCACCAGGGCGATGGCCCCGATGCTCCCGAGGAAGATCTGCATAGTGTACATCTCCTGCTGCTGGGAGTCCACCAGGGACTTGGCGCTCTTTACATTGACCTGCTTGTCCCGCGAGGTGAAGTAGGCCTCCACGGATGAGACCACCAGGTCCACGTTCTCAAAGTCGTCGCCCCTGATGACCAGTAATCCCGCCGTGGGAGAGGGATCCCCGGTGACCTTCTTGAAGGTCTCCACCGACACGAGGGCCGAGTTGTCGACAGTGAACCCGATGTCGAAACCCCTGCCAACCTCCGCGAGGACTCCCTCGATCTTGAGGGTAGCGGCCTTGCCCTTCGAGCCCTGCCCGGCGCCGACGCGGGCGAGCTGGAGCCTGCCGCCCACTCCCTCCAGCTTGTTCGAGGACGAGACCAGGCCCCGGGCGATCCTTGCCCCGAGGGTAGTGCCCAGACGCGTTGTGGGATAGCCGCCGTCCTGCATCTCTAGGGTCACGATGCGCTGGAGGGCCTCCAGGTCCATGCTCACCAGAGTCACGGACGACGCTGTCTCGATGCCGCGGACCTCCTTCGACAGGCGCTCGGCCCGCTTGCGGACATGGGGGGGCACCTGACCCGAGGCGGTGTAGATGAGCGTGGCCGTGTCCACGTGCTCTATCTCCAGGATATACGCAAGATCGTCCTCGTCGAAGGAGACGCCACCTGCCATGGGGCTGACGATCATGTTGTTGATCCCCATGACCTCCGCTCGGGCAATCACCTGCGCCTCCATCCCCTCGGAGATGGCTAAAAGCGACACGATGGCGGCGACCCCGACGGCGATACCCAGCACGGTCAGGAAACTGCGGAGCTTTCGGCTCCAGATGTACCTCACCGCATAATAGGCAGCGTATAGCACGTGAATACCCTCGCTAGTGGGGACTCATGCCGCCACCGCCACGAAAACCGCCCCTGCCGCGCATTCGGTTACCGAAGGCCTGGGCCATCCTCCGCATCTGGTCGGCCTGGTCGTCCGCGGCCTCATAGAGGATCTTGCAGTCCTCCTCCCCATTTTGGACGGTGCACAGGTCCATGGAGGACACGGAGCGCATGCGGGTGTCCACCTCGGCCTTCACGCGCTTGTCCGACGCCGTGGTCGGCTCGAGCGTCACCACCCACGTCGCGAGGAACTGCAGCCTGCTGGCATCCACCTCCCCCTTAATACTTCCTTTCTCCATGGACACGATGCTCCAGGAGGTGATGTCGGGGACCTTGGACAGCTGCTTCTTCACCTCGGCGTTTGCGGTCACGAGCTGGGAGATGCTGAACTCCTCCTCCAGTGTCGTGCGCTCGCCGTAGAG
>JASMDC010000089.1 GCA_030753015.1 Candidatus Undinarchaeales archaeon
CGAGGGTGCCTACAAGGAACCCGGGTCGGAAGAGCATTTGATCGAAATACGTGACTGCAAGGCATATGAGCGATCCCGTCACCAGTGCCACCCCGATGGATGTCATCCGTCCTCTGTCGTGGAAGAACAGCCACGCCCCCGTGCACGAGAGGGCGAGGTAGAGGTACACGAAGCCGCCGGAGTGGGAGAGGCCGACGGCGATGGCCAGAAGCGTGAGCACGAGCGTCCGGGCCGTCGGTGTCCCCCCAGACAGGGCCATAACTACGGCAGCGCCCGCCAGCGGCAGGGTCATGGTGGTCGGGATAGTCGTGGTGGTCATAATGATGTGGGACGTCTGCGTCCCGATGAGGAGCGTCGCCAGCGGCGCGGTCAGCGGCGGGAGGCCCAGGCGACGCACGAGCACCACGATGACCGGCACCGTCAGCGCGGGCACGATCAGCACAGCCCACGCCGTCCCCGTTAGCAACATGACCGCAGCCATGAGGTAGTGGAACCCCGTCATGTACTCGATACGGAGACGTTCGCCCACCGGTGCGTAGTGCCCCGTGTCACGCACCACGCTCGCCTCATGGAGGTTGAAGGCGGCGTCCTGATGCGGCACGGGAACGAAGGTGAGCATCCTCCACCGGGACGCGAGGACCACCACCAGGACGACGATCCACAGCAGCGTGCGCCATCGACGGGAGGTGCCGGCGCGCAGCGCCAGGATGATAATGGCCAGCGCCGCTGCGGCGACCGGGATGCGCCACGGGCCCACTGCGGCGACCGCCATCGCCAGCGGGCCGTGGGAGAAGGACATCGTCTGCTCCCGCTCCTCGGTAATGGAGACGACGTCCTCCGACAGCGGGGGGGTGCGCACGAGGCGGACGGCCGTGACCGTGCCGCCGGCGAAGGGCACGGGGACGAGGACCGATCTCGTGTCGCCAGGGCACAGCTGACGGTCGATGAGTGTCGAGACGTTGACCGGCTCACGGACATCGTCCCGCTCCACCTCCAGCCCCACCTGGATGCGCTCGTCGTAGGTGATGCTCGAGCAGATGCACGCGTCGCCGTGGTTCGTGACGCGGACGGCGAGCACGCCCGGGATTGGCGACCATGAAGGCTCGAGTGAGAACGGGCCGCGGCCGGCCGCCACCAGCGCCAGCAGAATGAACGCAGCTGTGACGACCGCCCGGCAGGTGAGCGCCATGGTTGGCGGGAGCATGGCCGCCAATCGTTATAAAACCACTGGCGGGTCGGCAGCCACCCGTGGATTAATGTATCTTTGCACCCACTGAGGCGCGTGCCATGACGGAAAAGGAGCGAGGGAGGGTGCTGTGGCCAGCAGTGCTCACCGCGCTGGGACTGATGTGCATCGGCCTCGTCCAGCTGGGATTCAACGCCGTCGTCGGCCGGCTCCACGGCCCCGCCGTGCTCGGCGACGTCAACCTCGCCATATCCCTGGCTCTCCTCGTGTCCGCCCTGCTCTCGGCGTCGTTCGTCCCCGCCAACACCAAGTTCGTGGCGGAGTACCGGGGCCGGGAGGACGAGGAGGGCATGGGGACGGCCTTCGGCATGTCGCTCGCGATCGTCGCCATCGGTGGGCTCGCGCTCTGGGCACTCCTCAACGCCCGCCTCGACGACGTGGCGAGGGCGCTGACGCCCCTCCTGCCGAACCTCGCCGGACGGGTGGAAGACGCGGGGAGTCTGTTCGCCGCGGCGCTGCCCCTGGTGCTGCTCCATCCGCTCTACCTCCTCACCCGGGGCATGTTCTACGCCACCGAGCGTGTGGAGCGGTACCTCCGGCTGGAGGCGGCGCTGGCAGTGTGCTTCTTCATCACCCTCGGGGCGGTGGTGTGGCGCGGCCTGCCCCTCCCCCTCCCCTTCGCCGTGGCCTACGCCCTCTTCACCGTCGTCGCGCTCCACGAGCACCGGGAGCGGCTGACACTCGTACGGGCGCGCGTCGGCCCGGTCCTAGGCGACCTCTCGCACTATGCCAGCAGGAACATCATCGGCCAGTTCTCCTCCATGTCCCGTGTCCGGCTTGGGATCATCATCGCCTCGTCCTACCTCCCCATGGAGCGCGCCGGTCTGTACGCCGCTGCCTACGCCCTCCAGTCCGTGTTCCACTTCGTCCCCCGGGCCGTGAACACGGTGCTGGCCCCCGCCGTGTCCTTCTCCTTCGGCTCCAGGGACAGGGAGCGCATCGACCGCATCCTCTCGGAGGCCACCCGCCTCACCGCTCTCGTCACCCTTCTCATCGGGGGAGCGTGCTACGTGGCGGCTCCGCTCGTCATATCGACGGTGTACTCCCCGGCGTTCGCGCCCGCGGTCGCGACCTTCCGCCTGCTGCTCCTGGCGACGCTGGCGACGGTCATCGCCCAGCCCGCGCTGAACACGCTGGGTGGCACCGAGCACATACACGTCACTGGGGCCAGCGGCGCGCTCAGCCTCCTGGTCAGCCTCGCGGCCTGGTACCATCTCGTCCCGGTGCAGGGCATCGAGGGGATAGCCCTGGGCTTCCTGGCCGGCAGCCTCACCAACGCCCTCATCGCCATGGCGGTCGCCTCGCGGTACTTCCGCTTCTCGCCGGGAGTGGCCGCGCGGCCCCTGACCGTCGCCGCCGTCGGCACCGTCGCAGGGATGTGGCTCGCCGCCCGGACGGGATCGGGCCTCATGGGCACGGCGTTGTTCGCCCTCGTGTACGTCGCCGCCACGCGGAGCGAGCTCGTCGCGCTGGCGGACCGGGTCCGCGCCGTCGTGAGGGAGCGGTCCGCGGGGCGTCCAGAAGCGGATTTGCAGGGGTAGCCCCACTGCAGAAGCGGTCATCGTCCCCGCTCGATGAGCCTTCCCACGGCCGCCAGGAGGGCATCGCGGCGCTTGGTATGCGGGAAGCGCTCGAGCACGCGTTCGCGTGCGAGCCGACCTCGTTCTCGGTCGGCGAGAGCTGTCCTGATGGCTTC
>JASMDC010000008.1:0-9270 GCA_030753015.1 Candidatus Undinarchaeales archaeon
ACAATCGGTCGTGAACGTACATGACCGTCCAAGGCCGCTCCTGCACAGTCCATCTGCGCACGTGAGACCACCTTCACACTGGCACGTTCCGCTGCATACGTCCCCAAGCGCAACGGTCTGGGATCCAAGGCACATACCGTCAGCACAACAACCCGATGTGCATTGCTCATCATTGTCACATGACATCCCAGTTGCCCTTTTACATACTCCAGGATCCTTGCATGAGAGCCCTGACGCGCACTGGCAATCGGTCTCGCACGGTCCATCAAATATCATGGTCGTACCACAGGAACCGCCACAGCAGAGTCCGAGAGCACCATCGTCCGTAACGCAGATGGCTCCCGTGTTATCTGTGCACCAACCGCACTCGCTCGGCGTACCGCTCCCGAGCCTGTCAAGGCACGTCGTCTGATATCGGCAATCATCGGAGTCCGAACACTCATCGGAGCAGACCCCGTTCGTACATGGGTACGGGCCGCAGGACTTACCGCTCCCGCATGAACCTTCGGAGCATGTACCCTTGCTCCCGGGGCCATCGCAGCAGGTTACGCCTTCGCTCGAGCATACCCATGTGCTCCCACATACGACCTTACCTGAGCACGAGCCTGAACCGCATGCATCACCCGAGTTGAGCAGATGGTCGCCGTTTATGTCTCCAAGGGAGGTCGACTGGCATGCGCCGTCACAACAGTAGCCCGTGCCAGTAGTAGCGTCGCATCGGACACCATCGACCTTACATAGGTCACAGACGTCGAGGGTACCGTCATCGTTCGCATCGAGGCATGCATACGAAGCACTGCAACCGGACGAGGATGTGCAGCTCTTCTTGCATGCTTTCTTCCCCACCTCCAATGAGACGCATTCGAAACCGTCCGCGCAGTCACCGTCCGAGTCACAAGACACACTGCATGAACCTGCCATACAGATGTTCGGGCTGCATGCCTGTACACCACCGGCAGCAGTACACTCCCCTGCGTCATCACATCCATAGACGTTGTCGCCCTCGCCGCAACATTGCTTTCCCTCTGACGCACATCGCCATGCCGGGCCGCCTGGGCCATCAGTGATGCATTCATAGGCGGAGATGCACTTCCCCGAACCACAACCATCCACACCCGAGTCGAGAACGCCGTTGCTGTTCACGTCGACGACCGATCCGGGAACTATCGCGCACTCATCACCACAGCATCGTCCGACCCGTCCCCCCTCGTCCTTGCAGGTCGCACCCGGATTGTCCTCGCAAGAGGAGCAAACGAGGCCTGTACTCCCGACGATATCGATGCAGTCAGCGTCGCCTGACGGGTGACAGTCGCTGGCATCCGAGCATGTTCGCTCTATGATTAGCTCGGGACCTATGGTGCTCGTGGTGAGGAGGTGGATACCGGTGAAGGGTGCTGAATCGACAGCGGTGCATTCCCCGCCCCCCGTTGAGCAAGGAAGGTCCGGGAGCGAGGGCCACGAGTAGTAATGCGTGGGTGTGAACGCCTCTAGGTGGAAAAGGATGGTCAGCCACCCTGACTTGTGTGCGAATGCGACCGCATCTGATACGTCACGTTCAATGATGCACCCGTCCCCCGTACAGCCTGTTCCCGTGTCACCAAGGGAGTAGTCGATGCACGCTTCACGGACGTTGGGTATACTGCACGAGCCGAAGGAGCAGTAGTATAGCGTTACCTTACCTTCAGGTGTACAGATGTCATTCTCGGCTTCAGCGCACGCGTGATGGAGCTTGAGCACCGCGGAACTGAACGGGGTCTGGCCAGAGATCGCGAACGCGACGACTGCCCCGTTGTTCAACGGTTCAAGAGGGTCCTGACAGCAAGCAGCATCTTGCACCAGGTCCTCCCTGCATGGTTTGCCCTCGAGCTCACGACAGCACCCGCTAAAGGACTTGCCAGGCATGCATCCTGCATGGCGATATGTCTGGCGGACGGCCACCCGAGTGAAATCTGCCTCGGTGTCCACCGCACCTTCCGTACTTATCGCACCCGAACACAAAGGCGCGATAGTGGCCCCGGACGATAGCAAAAGAAGGAGAATGAGCGTACAGGTACAGGCCCGTGTCCTTCCCCTGGGCGCTCCCATATCTATCAAGACACACACACTTCATCCTTGTTTAAATAGCTTGGTAAGACATTAACATTGGGCCGGGCACACGCCCGAGCGGGAAGCTTCTTAAAGGTGCCCTAGCCCCCAATTAATGATGGCACCGAGCGTGGACGATGCCTTCCCTGTAACAGAGATCGGGTTCGGTGAGAACATCGAAGGGGTCCTGTGCTATGCTCTGGGCCCCGTCTCGGCCACATTCTTCCTCACAAAGGAATGGAACAACAATTTCGTGAGGTTCCATGCGATTCAGTCCATCCTTGCGTCGATCACCCTCATGCTCATCGTGTTCCTCATACCTATCACCCTCATCATCGCTCTTTCGCAGCAGGCTCTGGACATGGATGCCATCAATGCTCTGGACGAGGATGAGATTATCAAATTCTTTAGTGCAACCATCGGTGTCATCATTGCCATGAACGTTCTTGTAATCATGGCGATCGCATTCCTCGTCCGGGCTATGTACAAGGCGTTCCTCGGGGAACGTTACAAGCTACCGCTTGTAGGCGCTCTCGCCGAGAGATGGTCGGCCCCTCCCCCGGATGGACCGGTTCTCATCTATGACGGATAATCGGTACCGCCTGCGTCCTCCCTTGGATTCAACCTCGCTACATTTTGGAGGCCCGTACACGAAACACGGTCCTATCCGTGTGTAGGGGCGTATGTGTCAAGGTCCTCATCATAGTCTAAGGAGACCGAGCAGCATGTCCCGCTCTTGGCGTAGCTTTTTATAATTGCCAACAGAAGTACGATGCATCATTACAGGTGTTGAATGACCATGCCTAACGGACAACAGACCCCAACGGCCCTTGGCGTCACTGAGAACCTCGGGGGTGCTCTTGCCTACTTACTGGGACCTATCACAGGGATCCTCTTCCTGCTCATCGAGAAGAACAACCAGTTCGTGCGCTTCCACGCCATGCAGTCGACCATTCTCTGGGTGGCTATGTTCATCCTCTCCAGTGTGCTGGGAATAATCCCTATCCTCGGCTGGCTCGTACTTCTCCTTTTGATACCGTTCCAGATCATCCTGTGGCTCTTCCTCATGTACAAGGGCTACTCGCATGAGTGGTACAAGCTCCCTATTGTGGGAGACATCGCCGAGCAGCAGATGGGTGCCATTGGTGGCGCTGCCGCTCCCCAGCAGGGCTACCAACAGCCTCAACAGGGCTACCAACAGCCTCAGCAGGGCTACCAGCAGCCCTTCCAGCAAGGACAGCAGCCCCCCCAGCAGGGACAGGAACCCTACTACCAGGGCTAGAACGGTTTAATAGCGACAGGGATCCCGAGAGAATGGGGTTCCTTCCTTCAACAGGTTCAGATCTCGATCTCGTACCGCAGCCACACGATGCCGTCCTTGAGCTCTTCTGCCTTCAGCAAACGGGCCTTGATGATCCCAGCGGGATTCTCCAGGTCCACTGCATTGAATATCGACGCGGATTGGGTGTCACCCACCAGGCAAGGATGGACGAGAACGCTCACTTCGTCCACGAGACCGGCTCTGAGCATGACACCGTTGAGGGTACCTCCGCTATCCATGCGCACGATTCTCACACCATAACGCTGATTTAACTCCTTTAAAGCAGCGCACATATCGACATGATCGTCCCCAGCAACGATTGTAGCAATATTCCGCTCTTTCAGATAGTCTATGTATTCTCTCGGTGTGGACATTGACACAAGTGCGACAACATCCCGCCATATGCCGCTGTTCCGCAGATGATGCCACATGCGCACTCGTCCACGGCTGTCAGGGATGACAAGGAGCGGTCGATCATCGTCAGGAGCGATCTTCCATGGTTTGAGGTCATCAGGAGTCTCTGGTGGGACCTCCTCACCGAACAGCTCAGGGCCCGCGAGGATCGTATCGGCCCCTGCAAGGGTGGCATCCTCGCCCCACTGATGGACCAGCCCGTAGTATACACCAAGGTTGGGCATGAAACCAGTGATACGGCCATCGATGCTCGACGCGTTATGGATAATGACTCGGGGGAGCATAGACGTAGACTACCTGCCAAGAAATAAAACCCTATTTCAGGAGCGACCGTTCGCATGCTGTTCATGGATCACGGTCTTCTTCGATCCCAGCCTCGCTCTTCACATCTCGCTCCATCCTCTCATGATCCTCTTTTGTGATGTCGAGCGCCGCCCTGAGCGCCTCAAGCATCTTCCTTTCCTTTTTCGTGAGGATACCATCATCCCACGCGATGGCAAGCTCCGTTCGATACAGCTCGGCATTCTTCTTGTTGTCCGTTGGAGGGGATCGTCCACCGTTCGGGAGGAGCTTGTCGGTGAGATTCTGGCTCAGGGACCGGGCCGGGATGGAGAGCAGTACAACGAATCCGGCAGATACCACATTGGACAGGTGCATTCCAGCGAACACCGTCGTCGAGACGAGGTCCTCCATGAGCTCCTGGACGACGAAGAACACAAGGGTGAGGATGCTCGTCATCATGCCGTAGAGCACGCTCTTGCGCACGATGATGTCGATGTCGAACAAGCGTTCCTTGACGATACCGTATGCAATGATACCGAACGAGATGGGCAACGTCATCAGCACGGGATTGATCCCGGGAGATGTGTTGAACATGAATCGATAGACCAACAGGGCGAACGAAGTGATGAACGGGACGAACGAGGAGAGCACGAAGTATGCAGATCGCCGTCGGAGTTCGATGTCGTCCCTTTGCCTGAACATACGGAAGAACGTCGAGAACACCAGAGCGAGCATGACGGGAACGTAAACGAAGATGAACAGCATCAAGTATGAATCAGGACTCGGTGAGAACGCACCGAACGATGCATCCCAACCTATGACTGAATCCCCGATAACCATGTCGGGTACCAAGACCATGGATATGGCAGCGATGGTGGGAAGGATGTAGACAGCAAGGTATCTCCTGTGTTTGAGGACAATCCCCTTCTCCCAGAATACGTATGCGAAGTGAAGGAACGCAGAGACCGAAAAGACGTCCGAGATTATATACACACCGAACCATAGTCGCCAGGTGGAGAGGTCCTGGCTGCATACCAGCATCGCTGCAGAGAGGCAGATGAGTGCGGCGAGGAAGAGCGCGAGCGCGAAGAGCCTGACATAGCCCTCATCACGCTTCTTCTTCAGCAGGAATGCGCCCAAGAGCGTGCAGACTAAGAAAGGGATTATGTAAAGGATTGCACGGGGATCGAACACGTATGATGTCATCTTTGGTCACATACTCTTCTTTAGAAGCCGGGATCTTACCTGTACCTATCCACCGCGGAAACGAGCACCGCCTGGATGAGCTGCTGATAGTCCTTCC
Organism: Candidatus Undinarchaeales archaeon; assembly: GCA_030753015.1. Taxonomy (GTDB): domain Archaea; phylum SpSt-1190; class SpSt-1190; order JASMDC01; family JASMDC01; genus JASMDC01. The sequence goes on from JASMDC010000008.1 coordinate 5,406, forward strand.
CGAGCGTGCTCCATGCGTCGTAGAACGAACCGCTCTGGTGGATAGCGGCCATTGAGTTGAGCTCGAGTATCCATGGATTGCCGTCATCATCTATCCTGAAGTCCACACGTGCACAATCCCGGCACCCAAGAGCCTGGAATGCCGAGACGGTGAGGTCCTGAACGTTCTCGGTCTGCTCGTCAGAGAGGCGCGCAGGGCACACGTGACTTGCGACACGGTCACGCTTGGTCTCGAACGAGAGGATGCGTGACGTCCCTTTCATGTTACCGAAGTCGATCTCGAGCACAGGGAGCGCCTTCGGAGGATCGTTGCCGAGCACACCACAGTTGACCTCCATACCGGAGATGAACCGCTCAACAAGGGCGGGTTGCTGGTATTCGTCGATGATGGCCGCTACGGCCTTTCGCAGGCTAGGCTCATCCTCGACGACCTGGATACCAAAGCTCGTGGACTCCATCTTGGGCTTCACGATAAGCGGGAAGACCAGTTCGTCGGTCAACACATCATCAGGTGTATTGAATAGCTGGAAGGCTGGTGTAGGGAGCCCGGCGCTCCTGAGAACGACCTTAGCCAGGTACTTGTCGAGCGCGATGGTATGTGCCCTGGGCCCAGAGCAGACATAGGGGATCCCAGCTAGTTCGAGTATCGATGGAATGTGTGTGTACCTGCATTCCCCCTGGACGCCATAGGCGAGGTTGAACACCATGAGGTCGGCTGGATCCTCAAGGGAAGAAAGGAGGCTCTCTAGACGAGGGATCAGGTCCACGTCACCTTCGAGCACTGTTACGTCATGGCCGCTGGCGCTCAAGGCCTTCTTGACCGCTTCAATATCCTCCTCTTTGTAGTACTCCTTGTTCTGCATACCGAGCTGGCGAAGCCGTCGCGCCTCGGGCGTGTTGCGGACGATAGCGATGTGCATAGGGTTCACCTCAAGGTCAGTTCGATCTATCGTACGAGACATATGTAGCGAGCAATGTCGCAGTGAGCATGGAACGTTGGAAGAGCGAAGGTAGGTACAGGCGCTCCTGAGGAGTATGATCGTCGAAGCCGATGGGGCCAAGACCATCCAGTGTAGGGACTCCGGATGCTCCGAACCAGCTCGAGTCAGCCGTACCGGTACGACGCTCCTTCTGCACGTTCTGTCGGAGCGCTGCGGCCACGGACTGTATCCTTTCGAGGAGGTAGCCTGTCCCCTCGTTCTCGGGCCAGGCTGGACGGAAGCTCGTGAGCTTGAGCGAGTTCTGGGCACCGGTCACGGTCGGGATTGCACATATCTGCTCCATGTCCTCCTTGATCGCTCTTTCTGATGCGGGATCCCAGAACCAGATGTCCACTAAAGCGGTAGCAGAAGATGGGACCGTGTTCCTGGCCTCTCCTCCCCATGCTCGTCCCACGTTGAAGGCCGTCCCTGGATACTTCCCGTTAAGACCTTCCACAGCGATTATCTTGTGGGAGAGCTCCTCGAGGGCGCTCGTCTTGAACGATTGGAGCAATCCCGCATGATAAGCTACTCCTTGGACATCCAGCTGGTAGGCGACCTTGGCACGTCGTGAGACGACGACCTCGCCTTTGGGGCCTCCGCACTCGAAGTATAGGGCCAGCTCGGTGTTACGGGCCAAGGGTTTGAAGAGAGGCCGTGATGTCGTTGAAGCACGCTCCTCATCGCTGTTCAGAACAACGGTGATGGCAAGCCCGTCCATTAGTCCCGCTGCCTTCAGAGATTCCAGGGCAGCGAGCATGACGACGATACCGCCCTTCATATCGCTCGTACCGGGGCCTATCGCGTACTCACCGTTGATCGTGAAGGCGGGCAGCTGAGTGTAGTCCGTATAGGTGGTGTCTGTATGTCCTCCGAGCACGATCTGCTTACCTTCCATGCCGTTGGTGGCTACTAGATGGTCGCCGAACCCTCGCGCAGAGTGACGTCTTACGGTCATTCCGAGGGCCTTAAGCCTCAGCTCAATGAGCTCATTGACTCTTTGAACGCCTTCGACCATATCGGAACCGCAGGGTATGTCGACGAGTTTCTTGAGCGTCTCGATGTACTGCTGTTGCTCCTTCTCAAGGATCGCTTTGAACTGTCCAACGACCGATTGCGGGACAGTGATGCTATCCTGTTCGGTCATTGACGTCACTCACGAATGTAATCGGGATCCCGCTTCTCATCATCGTAGTCCATTACAAGACCTTGCCACGAGCGGAACCGTGCTTTGCCGTTAGCGTTGATGTTCAATAGGTAGTTGGGCATTACAGGCGTCTTGCCCCTGCCCATGGGTAGTGTGCAGATATAGGTGGGCACCGCAAGGCCTGATGTGTAGTTGCGCAGGTACTCCATGATGTTGTACCCGTCCTGGATGCTCGGCCTGAAATGTCGGATTCCCTCGAGCATCTTGCAGTTGAAGATGTAGTATGGTCTGACCTTGATGGTTAGGAGTTCTTGGCACAGCTTCTTCATCACATGACGGTCGGTGTTGATGCCACGCAGCAGCACGCTCTGGTTCCCGAGCAGGATGCCTGCACGAGTAAGCTTGTCGCAAGCTTCGGCGGCCTCGTTGGTGATCTCCTTCGGGTGGTTGTACTGTGTGTTGAGGTAGAGCGGGTCGTGCGTGGAGAGCATCTCGCACAGGTCGTCGGTGACACGCATGGGGAGCACACAGGGCATCCGAGTTCCAAGACGCTTTATCTCGACGTGAGGGATGGCATCCAGTTCACCGAGGATCCAATCAAGACGCTCGTTCGTAAGCGCGAACGCATCACCGCCTGTGATGAGCACGTCCCGAATCTCCTCATGCTCCTGCACGTAATCCAGTGCCATGGATATGTCCTTCTTGGAGTAGAGAAGGTTCTCATGGCTGATGTGCCGACGCCTGAGGCAATGTCGACAGAACATGGCGCAAGCGTTGGTGACATTGATGATGAGCCGGTCAGGATAGAGCCTGGTGATTAGGGGGGCCGGTGAATTGTACAGGACAGTCTCCGGGTCCTTCTCGACCGTGGTATCCAGCACTTCATTTACAATCGGGATGCTCTGCATACGTACGGGACAATTACGGTCTTTCCTGTCCATGAGACTGGCGTAGTAAGGAGAGACGCCCCAGCGGTACATCTCCTCGACATCCCTGATATGTCCATGTTCCTCCTTGGAGAGGTCGATGATACGGACGAGCTGGTCCACGCTCCTGATGGTGTTGCGGAGGTGCCATCGCCAGTCCTTCCAGTCGTCGTCCGTACCACCGAGCACGTCGAGGATGCGCTTCTTGTTCTTCACGTACTGAGCTGCGAGCTTTCGCCCGGTCGGGATCGAGTCCTTGACCGCCAGATAGTCGGCGATGGACTCCTTGTACGACTCACATCGCTCGAGGGCATACTTACGCTTCTCGGGTGTTATGTGGAGGAGGGTCTTCTCAACGGGTACGAACGTCGAATCGGATGTATCGTCCTTCTTTGCCATCAGCGTTACACCGTGCCATTGGCCCAGGGCTCGGGCCGCATGGGGACCCTGAGACAGAGCGTGGTATAAAAGGTTGTCGTTGGCCTCTGGTGGAACGGTCGCTCAGAAATAGCGTTCGAGATGCTCTCTGGACGCCACGGCGTCCTCGATGGTGTACCCTTCCCGCATCTCTATGTCAACGACCCTGAGATGAGGGAGCGTTGCCACCTGGCGGTAGACGTCATCGGGGAGGCTGCCGGAGACAGGTTGGTGAAGATCGGACCTTCCATCGTTGTCGTGCATGTGCACGTGTATGGTGTATTCGCCCAGCGCCTCGATCGACATTTCTTCCAGGTTTTTAGGCGCCGGTTTTTGTTGTTGGGGTTCCAAATCGTCGGTATCCATTGTCCACCCTCCCTATATTGTGTATGGGAG
>JASMDC010000008.1:9280-111644 GCA_030753015.1 Candidatus Undinarchaeales archaeon
GTCGTACCCTTCATCGCGGAGTTCCTTGATGATGCCACGCAGCTCCCACGGAGCGGTGTATGCGGTCTCGTATCCATGGAGGAATGGGACCTCGTTCTCGATAGCGATATCGATGCCGCATTCGCGAGCGGTGTCGAGGATATCTCGGGCACTTGAAAGGAAGTTCTCTCTTCGTTCAATATAGTCAACACCCTCTGGAGGCATACCCTCGACATGGAGCACCGCCACTTCGGCGTTCCCGGCATAGACGTGGAGCCAGGCCTTTATCGCATCGACGCTCATCTCACGGGTCTCGGGGTCAGGGTCCGTCAGATGGATGTTTCGGAAGGGTAGATGGATCGAGTAGATGTCCCGATCCATGCCGTCCGGGAGGTGGTAGGGGATGATCTCGGCCTCGAATCCCTCCGCGTTGAGTGATGCGAGACCGGAATCGAGGTCTGGATCGATGGTGGAGGAGACCGTGTATCGAATACCAGGTACCTCGTATCCATCCTCCACGGCACTGGCAAGCTTTGTATCTCCTATAAATACCTTTTCCGGGTAAGAGAATATGGGCCTCTTCGGTTCTGACGTGGATGAGTACCCATGACGCTCGATGTTGCCGTTATCAATCCTCCGCCGCCCACACCGAACTGTATCTCGAAGGAAGGCAGGTGCGCAGGGAGGGGATTCCTGCCCCTTATCCACCTCACACCGTTATCGCTCCTCTATCCAGCGGCGGTCATCGAGGCCCAAGGTCACACTGTCAGCGTGCATGACGGGATTGCCTACGGTCCGATACCTGCCGATGCTATTGACGCCGACCTCGTTCTTGTCAATGTTTCGCCCGCGTCGTACACCATGGACATGGAGTTCGTCCGTGCCGTGAAGGAACAGAGGAAGGATACTCTTGTAGCGGCCCTGGGCACACTCGCCACAACAAGGCCGGACCGTATACTGGCCGACGGAGCGGACATCGTGCTCCGTGGAGAGATCGAGTCGACCGTCGCCGAGGTCACACAACGGCTTGTAAGCGGGAAAAAGCTGGTCGGAGTGCCAGGCCTCTCCCTCCGTTCCGGCAACAGGATCGTACACGGCGCCGATGCTGTTCGTCCGGACCTGGACGCGCTCCCCTACCCCGCACGACATCTCATCGAACGGGACAAGTACCGGTTCCTCTTCACAGGGGACATCTCAACTTCGGTGCTCACGGGGCGTGGCTGTCCAAACCAATGCACATTCTGTCCCTCGAGAATCGTCAACGGTACACGGACACGCGACAGGTACCCAAGGTCGATCGTCGAGGAGATACGCTACGTGCATGAATCCGATGGCACGAGCCACTTCATCCTGTACTCCGATACGTTCAATGCCTCACGACGGTTCGTTCTCGATCTGTGCGATGAGCTAGTCCGGGAGAACATGGGTATCGAGTGGGCCTGCAACAGCAGAGCGGACGGTCTCGATGACGATATATTGGGGCGGATGTCACGTGCGGGGTGCAGGCATATCACGATCGGAGCCGAGTCAGGTTCCGATGCGATACTTGAACGTGCGTGCAAGGGTGAGACCACGGCCGTGGTCAAGGAGGCCGTCGAGGCGTGTTCACGGGCCGGCATCGATGCGTGCATGTATTTCATATTAGGTCTTCCCGGAGAGACACGTGAGACCGTACAAGAGACCATTGACTTCGCGGCATCTCTCAGTACGGATTATGTCATGTTCTCCACGGCGACACCGTACATCGGGACGCCCTTCGCGAAAGAGGTCGGCTTCGACAACGACGACCTCGATGTGCCTCGTGACGAGGTCAACGCTATCGTGGACTCGGATGTCATCGGGATAACGCCTCAGGAGATCGAGGACGCGGTCAAGGAGTCGTATATCAGATTCTACGTGAGGCCGAACACCCTGGCGAACCATGCATCACGGATCGTTCGACGCCCCAAGATGTTCGGTTCCACCGTCACTACAGCAGCAGGCATGGCACGGTACGTACTGGGTATGGACGTTTATGATGAGTGACCGCCGGGTAGGCATGCGTTATCGGCGCCGTCTGATCGACCGCGAAACCCTTACATCATGCCCGTCCAGCTCGAACTCGTCCTCGGCACCATGGTCCCTGTTAGCGCGCCAGTAGGTGGAGAGGTCCTGTAGGAAATCGGTCGGCTCCCGCAGAGGATCCTCTTCCCACTTGGTGGCCATATCAGCGACCTTGACGAAGGGGCGATACTTATTGGCATGGTGACCTGACCCGAACTGTATGTCCAGTCCCTTGTCCGAGAGCGTCGGCTTGAAGAAGTTGCAGGCGTACACGTCCGCACCGGACTCGGGCATGAGCTCCTCGATCGCCTTGAGCGCTGTCCTCTCGACATGTGGATCGAAATCGATGTTGGATACTATGAGGTCGTACTGGACCATCTCGCCTTGTGCTTTCTTCTCTGCAAAGGCGTCGTGGTCACCGAGGGCATAGGGTTTAAGGTCATCACTGCGCTCGAACCTGACCGCTGCAATGCGTACGTACCAGTCCTTTCCGATGCGCTCCTTGTAGGCGTCATCGATGCAGATGAACGAATCGTGCTCACCCAGGTGATGCTTGAGGCCACCGGAGCTCTCCACTCGTTCTCGGACCTGTTGGACTGAATAGGGTCGGGCGGTTGGAGTGGTCGTCTGTCCAGCTTGTTCGACCTCGTCCCATTTGACAGACCGTCCGACGACGCGGTAGCCTTCGGCTTGGCGCTCCACATCCTCACCGGTCGGATACAATGCGATGGGTTCGTTGCTCAGGCCGAGCTTTGAGATCCTCTTCATGTCCTTTTGTAGGTCACGGTCCTTGGGTATGTGGGAGTAGATCCTGATGACCCCGAGCTCACCCTCGGAATCTGTGTACACACAGTCGACGTTGCCCCAGGTCGAAGTGGACATACGCTTGAGGTCCACGCCGAAGGCCATTGAATCGACGTCCTTACCGACGATCGATGATGCGTCGTCGACGAGCTCGTCGATGAGACCGTCCTTGCTCTCGGCATAGGTCGACGCGGAGACCGCGGCCGTGATGAGATGCGGTTTATCGGAGTACGGGACGAGCTTACGCTCGAGGTAATCCTCACCCTCGGGCTCGAGCTCATCGAGTCCTCCGTACAGCATGATGATGTAACGTGCCCCTTTACCTGTATTTATACGTTCCCACGGGCCAGTAGTATCACGATGGTGATTATCTCCCAATTAGATAATGAGCAATGAGAAATAAGTACGGAGAAGGCTCTAGGAGAATAAGGTTGAGAAGGAGGGAAAATCCCTCCCCCTCTGTATCCCGCCGCCCGGATTTGAACTGGGGACATCTCGGTTGCTGTACGAACACCCGCTACCAGCAAGCACGCATGGTGCTCGCCTACAGCCGAGCGCTCTGCCAGACTGAGCTACGGCGGGACTGGCAGACATTTCGAGGGCACATAGGTTTAAATAAGCTTACTCCTCGGCAGCGCCTTCCCACGATACGGGATTGGACTCAATATCGATCTTCCTCCCATCAGGTCGGCTGTGGAGGATCCGTGCAGGGGGAAGGTCAACGGTGCCGATGACCTCGATGACGCTCGTCATCGAATAAGAGAACACACGTTCCTCCTTCGGCTCCAGTCTTTCGACGGTCCATATCACTTCGGTCCACTGTTCACCTCGTTGGATGGTGGTCGGTTTGAGCGTTGGGAACGAACGAGAGATCTTTGCCATGAGAGGAACACGATCGATCACGCTCACGTTCGCGATAGCACGCTCAGAGAAGTTGCGCAGGTGGATCGAGATGGACGCATATTCCTCACCCCTCTTGTTCTTCTTGATGGATATCTCTTTCTCGAGCGTGAGCGCCCTGCTGGTCTGGAGTACGAAGATTGCTGCGAGCACGATAGCCACGGTCACAGCGAGGAAGGGAATGTATGACACTTCTATGTGTACCTCTGCTTCTTGGAGAGGATCGAGGGAAACATCCCATACGTACAGGTAAGCATTACGTTCAGAGACCTTGCGGGTAGGACGGGGCTCTGCAATGGTGAAGATGTCGAGGTACCACGGGATGCGCTCTTGAACAGGGTACACCGTGGGCGTATTACCCTTGTTGCGTAACCTGTAAGTCGTCTTCTTACGCATCATCTCCTTTTCGATGACTGGGAAAACATCTACACCGCTCTTGATACCGACTGTGAAACCAAGGCTCTCTGGACCAATGGTGAGACCTCCGGCCATGACCGAGACTGTGATCGTGTAGTCGCCGGGGACGATGTCCCGTTCGAGCGTCACCGAGTGAGAGGCGCTCAATGTCCCACCATCCTTGTGCACGGTAACAGGCGTTCTTCTGATGATGGGGGGGATTATATCGCCATGGATGTCAACTATCTGCACGTCGACATCGAGACTACCTACTTCGATGTTAACGGCGTTCTCGACGATAATGTCGATATCGATACCCTCTTCGGGATAGAAGGGTCCGGGGTTACGGAGCGAAAGGCTAAGCGAAGGATTGAACACCGGCTCTGGTGTTGGAACAGGCGTGGGCGTGGGCGTGACAACGACGACTGTTACCTCAACTCGTTCGATGACCTCGGGGGTCGGTTCTGGAGGTGGTGGCGGGAGGACCTGGACATAGAACTCGTCCTCAGAACGGGATTCAGCGACGAGGTTGCGGCTCGCATTGTAATGACGAGCTATCATTGAAACGGAGAACGCATAGGTATAAGACCGCGTCCCGTTGGGTGGGAGGATACTGAGGATATTCTTCCCCCTGCGACCGCCAGATGCCAATGTGAACGAATGGTCCATACTTGGCCGGACCCAGGTGGGGTGGGAGCCTTTAGGCGTGAGGACGATCTCCATTGAACCATTGTAGCGGTTCTCGACCACGACCTCATAGGTCGCATCTTCGCCAGCCATGACGGCGCCCTTCATGGCCTTTACTGACAATCTCACGGAGTCGACCGTCTCGACCGATGCGCAGAGTGTAACGAGCGCCAGCGCAAGAGCGAACAGGAGGCGTGCCCGATGCATCGGGCGCGAATGGGTACCGAAGCTTTAAATTCTTACCCGGGGTCGCGGTCCGTCGGTTCTGCCTGTTCTACCCTGTCAGGGAGTAGGACACCTCGACGTCCCTGTCCTGATAGAGCCAGACTCCTTCGAGAGAGACCGTTATGGCCTTCTGCGTGCCGCGGAGGTTGCTGAGAGAGCTCTCCTTCAGTGGGAGGATGATCCGGACCTGGAACTCGTCGTTGTCAAACGAGACGTTCTCGAGCGTCACCTTGTTGTCCAGAATCTTGCACATCTTAGTAGACGTGGCATCCTCGTACTCACACGTGCTCTTGGCGAGGTCGAAGTCGTCGGCCCTGGGCACATTGATGATGAGCTGGGGGATCTTGTCCTCGAGCACACCGCTGTTATCGGTGATGCCTTTCTTGACGGTGATCTCGATCGACACCTCGGCATCCTTGTCGAGGGGGACCTCCTGCGGATCTACCTCGATGACGATTGGGACGATCTCGGACTCAGTAGTCGTGGAACCGCTCTCTTTCGTGTCAGCGGAATCAGAGATCTTGAACGTGTTGGCGGCCTTTACAGATGTCTTGTACTTGATTCGCACCTTCAGCTTTTCGGGGTTCATGGCGGGAACGAAATCGGTCTTTGCCTTTACCGCGACGGTCCACTTCTCATCGTCCTCGTCGCCGTTCTTCATGTTGAGGGCGATGGTCTTCCACATGTTGCCCTTGTCAATCTCCATGTTCACGGGATCCGTGAGCACAAGAGCCTTCACATCCTCGATAGCGTCAAGAAGTCCGTTCTTGACAGAGATCTTAAGCTTGATACGGTCACCGGGCTCGGGATTGGAGGGCACGACGGAGGACGTCACTTCTACCTTTCCTGCGAAGATACCACCTTTAGTGGTACCGGTACCGCTACCCGTGCCCGTACCTCCGCCACCCGTGGGATCAGTGCATCCTGCCATGAGCAACAGCCCGCAGAGCACGACCATGATTATCCCAATGTCCTTCAGTGATGCCATCCTAGGTCACCTCAATCCGTAAGGTCGTACGACAACGATATCGTCGTATCCTTGTAGAGTTTAATCCTATTGATGCCGACCCGGACCAAGCGCTCAGTACCACGCATCTCGTTGAGCGAGGATTCCTTCATGGGGAGCACGATGTGAACGCTCAACTCCTCGGAATGGAACTTGACGTCCTCCAGAGTGATAGAACCACCGGACAAGGAGCAGGTCTTTGTCTCTGCCTGGTCCTCGTACGTACACGTAGGTGTGTCGAAGTCGCCGACATCGGGGATCTCTATCACAATCTGTTCGATGCTGTCAAGGAGGACACCGCTGGTCTCGTCAGCTCCCTTGAGCACCTTGATGTCGATGACGACCTCCTCATCCTTGTCGAGCGGGATGATGCTCGGATCTACTTCGATGGTAACGGGTACGATTGAGGAAGTTGAAGTGGCCTTATCGCGTGTACCGCCATCTGGAGTGTCCGCGATGCCGAACTTCGTGGCGGCATGCACGGATGTCGAGTAGGTAGTCCGCACCTTGATCTCTTCGGGATTGTTATCAGGCACGAACTCGCCGCGGTCCTTGACCGTCATACGCCATTTGGCGTCACCGTCGTCGCCGTTCTTCAATGTCGAGTCCACGGTCTTGAGCATTTCCCTGTCTGTGATATCGACGTTAGCGGGATTCGATAGGATCTTGGCCTTCACGTCCTCGATATCATCGAGAAGACCGTTCTTCACCGTGAGGGTCATGCCTATTCGTTCCTTTGGCTTCGGGCTATCCTTGTCGAGCTCGATGGAAACGCTGACGGCCTCGCCAACGGATACAGGATCGCCGGGCTTCACGGTCGATGAGCCGCCCGAACTACCACCGGAGCCCGGTACTTTCGGTTCACTGTCCACCTTCTCGCACCCTGCGAAAAACACCAAAGTACATATGACAAATATAGCGGTAATCCTATCAGTTCTCATATCATTCTCACCTCAAGGGTCCCAAGATACACCGTCCCATTTGAGACTAGTTGAATATTGTTGTGTCCGGATATTAAATATGTTGGGTTTATTGGTAGATTTACCTTTCCTTGTTCCGCTTCTCCCTTGATTATTGACCTGCTCCCTTCACGGTTCATGATATACACGGTCAGCCAGCTCCGCTTTTTTGCCTGGCTCACGTCGAGCGATAAGGATAGTCCGCGCTGGTTACGCTTCAGCTCGTAGATCTCCTGACTTGTGAGGTTGAACTCGTAGGACGCCTCAGGGGCGACCTTGGGCGAGTAGAACACGATAAGCTCGATGTCACCAAGATGATAGCTCCCACCCTCTCCGGATGAGAACGTGATTGTGTTCATCGTATGGAGCATGTTCCGTGGTAAGGAGAAGTCGATCGTGTACGGTGGCGCGGTCTTTTCGCGGACCCTGCCCGTGAAAACGATGTAGTCGTTGATAGCGATACTGAGCTCGCCTGTCGGGTCCGCCTGGCCGACGCTGAACACGAGCCTGCCTTTCACCCATCCCTTGATCTCCCGTCGCGAGAGGGCGAAGCGCTTCTTGTCGCTGACAACCTGCCCCTTCCTGCTGGCTAGGGTCAGTCCGGAGAGGATATAGGTGGTCGGGGACCACACTCGCCATCCGCTCCCGGACGCGTCGACGTCGATCCGGTTCTCCCCGTTCTTGAGCAGATGTGCGAACTGAAGAGGATCGATGCCGTACTCACCAGTATCGGTGACCTGTGACCAGATGACCTTGTCGTTGAGGCGTATGACGAGCCGACCGTTACGGTTGGTGGAGAGGACCGTGAAATTGAGCCGGCTGCCGATAAGCTGGTCGAAGTTCTCACGTGACAGGGTGAAATGCGCCTTGTGGACGCTCTCTGTCATCACACCGCGGGAGACCTCTAGCGGTCCGGTCATGGTAAGAAGGGATACAGCACCGCCCTTGTTCTTTATGTACGCCTCGTAATGGTGTGAGGGTGGTGTCGCCTCGAGGTCCACCGAGACCGATCGGACGGTGTACTCGGATCCGATGGGGCCGATGGTCGTCCGGAGTATCAATCCCGTCGAAGGATCTCGCTCGACATCGTCCTCCGGATCCTCCTCGTCCGGTAGTTCACGAACAGCAGGCGTCGGTACGGGCGACGCGAGGGCGACGTTATCGTCCGGGACCATGGTACCGAACCGTAGGAATACGAGTAGGATTGACAACACGAGGAGCAGGAGGCCCGCGTTAACCAGGTCCCTTCGTATCCCCTCGAGCGCCATTATTCGGTACCGTTAATAAAAGAGTGTGATGTTCCTTTTTATAGGTGCAGTGTCTGTGATATTCAAGGATGGAGGTGAAAGCAGGTGAAGGTCCTCAGGCGTGATCTAAAGCATGACATGCTCAAGCTCCTGGTGGAGAACATCGACGACCTCTGGCACCTCCATCACGTCATCGAACCCCATGATGTGCTCTCCGGTCGTACCTTCAGGCGCGTGCAGTCTCGTGGTCCGGATGAGGCCAGGGGAGAGAAGCGCCCAATGTTCCTCAAGATAGCCGTCGAGCGCATCGAGTACCACGAGTTCGCCAACATCCTCCGCGTCTCAGGACCCATCACCGAAGGCCCGCCGGACGCGTCCCTTGGCTCGTACCACACCTTCGGGCTCGAGGATGGATCGGTGTTCACCCTCGTCAAACCCGGTCGATGGGGCAAGTACCACCTCGAGCGCGTCCAGACGGCGACCAAGCTCCGAAAGAAGGTGCTCGTCGCTATCGTGGAACCGGGTGAGGCGACCATCGCGCTAGTCCATGCATATGGTGTGCGGATGCTCGCGACAGTGGCGACGAACCTCCCGTCGAAGCGGAACGATCCCGATGGATACACGTCGAAGGAACTAAACTTCTATGAAGACGTCGTGAAGGCCATGGGTGAAGCGATCGAGTCGCATGAACCGAGCGGTACGATCATCGCAGGGCCGGGCTGGGCGAAGGATAAGCTCGCAGCCGTGTTCCGCAAGGAACGTCCTGACGACCGGGCGCATGTGGAGGGCATCGGCTCGGCCGGTGAGACTGGCGTGAACGAGGTCATCAAGCGCGGCACCGTCGGCAAGCTCTACGCGGACAGCAGGGTCGCCATGGAGATGGGTCTGATAGAGAGCCTCATGTCGAGCATCTCAAAGGAGGATGATCTCGCCACGTACGGTACTGACGATGTGCGCTACGCTGTTGAATGCGGTGCGGTCAGCCACCTCCTTGTTACGGACGAGGTGTTCAGGCACGCCAACGCGAGCGGTAAGGGCGACGATCTCGACAAGCTCATGGAGGACGCCGCCCAGAAGCGCGGGGACGTCATTATCGTCAGCTCCGAACACGAGGGTGGACGACGGCTCGAAGGGCTCGGCGGCATCGCTGCACTTCTCAGGTATCCTCTCCCAACAAAAGAATGAGAAGGATGTGGCCCGTCACACTAACCCCCTTGCTTCATCGAATGCCGGTCGGCGTGCTCCACAGGATAACCCTCGCGGCGGGCCATGTCCGGTGCCCGGGTGGTCTCCTGCTCATCGATTCGACGACACGTCGCTCTTGCAGAAGGACCTAAAAGGCACCACATCATCATAGGACTGTTGTCGATAAATAAGTTTCGGCGAGGGACGTTGATGAGATAAGTAGGATCACACGAGGATGTTCGTGAGACCTGCCTCTCGTGCCAGGGCGACCGCCTGGTCGAACTCCTTCTTCGTAAGTCGACGCTGGAGCCCGGAATACCGCTCAGGGTTCTTGCTCACGAGGTTGTCCGGATGGTACTGGTCCATGACGTTTACACGTGTGTCCGGTCCGAGCTCATCAGCGATCCACGTCATAGCAGGTCGAGTGCAGCATTCGAGGTGGCCGGGGAGCACGAGATGCCGGATGATGAGCTCACCGTGCCGCGATGCGAGGCGATGATTGCGGGTCACCACCGTGAAGTACCGCTCGATACCTGAAAGGCGCGAGCCGCAGTCATCGTTCCCGTACTTCAGGTCCGTGAGCCATACGTCCACGAGCCCGTCAAGGATGTTCATGGCCTCTGTCGTAAGAAACATGTTCGAGTTCCAGACGAGAGGGACGTTCTCGTCCATACCGGTCAGTGCCTTGAGTATCGCCGGGAGCTGCGGTATCGGATCGCCGCCCACGACGTTGAGGTTGCGCACGTTGCGGTCGACGAGCGCCGTGAACGCCTCACGCAGGCGTTGTGTGTCCGCGGGTTCTCCGGCCGATGGATTTCGCGAGATGTCATGGTTCTGGCAGAACACGCACCTGAGGTTGCATCCGGAAAAGAACACGGTTCCCGAAGGGACGAGCTCCGGCTCCTCTCCCATGTGGACGAATGCCGACGAGATGAACGGCGTCGTACCGGCCCCACAGACGCCACGGTCCACGTTCCGATCGACAGAGCACCGTCTCTCGCACAGTGCGCATGACGCGTAGTGCTCCGCAGCCATTCGCGCCTTCAGGTCCAGAAGGGAGAACGATGCTGTAGGTAATACGATATCCTCAGCGACAACGTGGTCCAGCTCCTTGAGGCCACGAGCATGCTCTTTCGCCGAGGCCGCCTCGGGATCGATCTCGACCGTCCTCGCCAGCAGCCATCGAGCACGGGACCTTCCCTCTGCGACATCGATGTAACGACCGAGCACCTTCCTCACGCCGGGATCATCGAAAGCGACAGCAGCGTCCGGTCTAAGGAACTGCCAGAGCATGTCGACGGGATGTGAAGTAACCTTTATGAGTGGAGGTGGTGCCCCTCTAGCCGTGAGCGACGGGGAAGCGAAGTGGGCCAGACATCCTGACGTCTATAGCCCCAGAGAGGATTCCGAGCTTCTCGCAGAAGCCGTTTCGGACCATCCCTGGGTCGGACGTGCCTGCGAGGTCGGGTCCGGCTCCGGGTACGTCACTGTCGCCTTATCACGGATTTCTGACATTGTATTAGCAATCGATATCAGCATGGACGCGGCACGGTTGACCCGGGAGAACCTCATCCGCTTCGGTTCGGACAACTGCGCAGTGGTGTGCGGTGACCTTCTCACCGCTGTTGGCACCAAGTTCGATCTTATCTGCTTCAATCCGCCCTACCTCCCGGAAGAACCCGGTGAGGACCCGCTCTCACGGTCATGGGCGGGGGGTTCCACGGGACGTGAGGTCATAGCTAGGTTCCTGAGCGCGCTCCCCGACCAGCTTACTGAGAACGGTGAGGCGTTCGTGGTCACATCATCGCTCATGGGATTCGACGAGCTCGGAGCAATTATCCGTGAGACCGGTCTCGAGCACGATATCGTTTCGATTCAACGACTCGACTTCGAAGAGCTCGCCATATGGCGTTTGCGGCGTCCGGGGATACATTGATAAAGGTTCGTTGGGCCCTTACAGATAATGCCGGGCAACCAGTATGATGCGGTCGTCGTTGGTTGTGGCACGGGCGGCTCCGCCTTTGCCATCAGGGCCCGGAAGCTCGGACTCTCCGTCTGTGTCGTCGATACCAAACCACGCGCACGGATCGGCGAGAAGGTATGCGGCGATGCGGTACCGAGGTATCACTTCGACCGGCTCGAGAAGGAAGCAGATATCACACCTCCACGCGGCGATGAGCTCGGCCAGATTATTACCGGTATGAAGCTGATCGGCCCGTCGCGGACACGCATGGTCAAGGTCCACGAGGACGGGTACACGGTCAATCGGCACGAGTTCGGTCAACGGCTCGTCAACGATGTGGTCGATGCAGGCGCGAACCTCCTTGACAAGCACCTCGTACTAGGTCCCATCTTAGAGAAGGGTCGTATCGTCGGGCTTAGGACGAAGGACAAGATCACACGTATGGAACGTGCCATTCGCGCCTCGATCGTCGTGGACGCATCGGGCGTCACCGCCACGCTCAGAAAGGCGATCGAGTTCCCCGGCCGCGAGCGCGGGATCCATCCACGGGACCTCGGTATCTGCTACAGGGAGGTGCTCAAGCTCAAGGAGCCCATCGACGAGCCCGACATACTCGAGGTCATATTCGACCGGAGCATCGCACAAGGTGGGTACATCTGGGTGTTCCCCAAGTCGGATACGGTCGTCAACGTTGGCGTCGGCCTCACCATGTCGCTTGGAACGAGCCCCCTGGCAGCGTACCGAAGGTTCATCAAACGTGACAGGATATTCAATGGAGCAGAGGTCATCGCCAAGGGCGGCGGCATCGTTCCCATGCGCAAGCCCGTGGGTTCCTTCGTCGGGGACAATTTCCTCCTTGTCGGAGACTCTGCGTGCCAGGTGAACCCGCTCCATGGCGGTGGGCTCGGATACTCCATGATCGGTGGGTGCATGGCTGCCAACACGGCCGCCGAAGCGCTCGCCCAAGACGATGTCTCGTACAAGGCCCTCTGGGGCTACAACCACGAGTACCAGACCGCGATCGGCAAGCGTCACGCAGCTCTCGACGTGTTCCGCATCATGCTCAATTCTCTATCCAACCGTGACCTCGACTTCGGATGCTCGGGGAACCTCTTCACCGAGGAGGACTTCTTCGCCATAGACAAGAACGGGAAGTTAGAGCTCTCCAACGCACAAAAGCTCATCCGCGGACTTCGCGGGCTCCACCATCCGACGCTCATGCGCTCGCTCATGTTCGCAGTTAAGCGTATGAAGGCGCTAAAGGAGCTCTACATGGCCTACCCGACGACACCTGAGGGCCTCGATTCTTGGACCGCACGTGTCGAAGAGGAGTTCGAGCCCGTTTGGCAGCGGTTCGGTAAGTCGTTCGAGAAAATAGACTGATTCCACCGCTGCGATAGCTTTATTAAGGAAATCGCTCTCGGTGTGGATGCTCCGGTAGTGTAGTCCGGCCAATCATGTTGGCCTCTCGAGCCATTGACCCGGGTTCAAATCCCGGCCGGAGCACCATTCCATTTCCTGGCTACTCGGTCGCCTGCACTTCCAGCATGGGCCAGTCGCTGTTGCCGTCGTACTTGACAGGGTCGTCCTCAATCTGGGTGTTGCCGTTGATGTCGGTCGCCCTGACGTGCACCGTATAGTCACCCGGCGCCGGGAAGATGATCCCCGCCTTCCAGAACGCCCACACGTTGTCCACGTCCATTCTTCCGACCATCTCGGCGTCGTGCCAGATCCTTCCTCGGTCAGCAGTGACCTGCACCCGTGCCACACGCGTACCGCCGAACGCTGCCCCTCCCATCTCGAGGACGTCACCCACCTTCACCTCAACACCGTCGTCGGGGAAGAAGATGGTGGAGTCGATTGCCATCGGGGGAGATACGTCCCATCCCCCGTCCCCCCAGTAGTCCTTTATCGGTCCGTCGATGACCTCGATCTCGGTCACCCACATGGGCTGCTTCACGCCGTAATAGCCAGGGTTCAGCATCCGCAGGGGGAATCCGTGAAGGGGGGGTGTGACCTCGCCGTTCATGTAGAGAGCGCCAATGATTCCGTTGTCCCTGACCTGCTCCATCGGGTGGGAGGCGTAGTAGCCGTCAGCGGCCCGGTACTTCACGCCGGTGGCCGACTTATCCAGCCCGAGGGAGTCGAGGAGGTCGTACAGTGAAAAGCCCATCCACACCGCTGTGCTGATGGCGGGCCCCTTGGGTGATTTCCCGATGCATTCCACAGTGAGGGGCAGCTCAACGAGGTCCAGCGCACGCAGTTCTTCCAGGGTGAACTCTCGGGGGTTCTTCACAAGGCCCGTGATGGAGAGCCGGTAGGTGGACGGGTCGATCTCGGGAACGCTCCCGATGCGGGTGATGAAGTAGTCCTCGTTGCTGGTGATGAAATCGGGGTATGGGCCGAGGGCCGCAAGCTCCTCCTGATCCGGGGCCAACTCCTCGGGCCGTACAGTGTCGTTTTCCATCATATCGGGAGCAGGTGCCTCGGTCGTTCCGTTACCGGGAACGACCATACAACCTTCTGGTCTCGTGGTGTTCCCTTTGCCGCACCCTTCTATGGGGGGGATGAGCTCATCGGTCGTACCGTTCGCACCAGCCCCTGGAGTGGGCGTTGGCGATACCTTTGAGGTGGTGTTCACGGTGGCGATCTTTGGATAGTCACCCTCGAACTTATCTTCGGAGGTACACCCGGCCACGAGGATGAGGCAGGCGATGACCAGTAAGGTGCTCAGGGATGCGCTCGGACCATTCATGTTCGTTCCCCCATCGATATCCTTTCGTTCTCCTTACGGCTTCTCCTCGAGCAGTGGTCCTGGCCTAAATCCTATAAACCTGATGCTCCTGACCGCGCTTACCATGGGATGTACATGGTGGTTCATTCCATGTGACCATCCTGCATTTCGTCCTCGTGCGAGGTAACATCACTTGCGCTCTTGACACGGCACGCAAGCTCCCCCTCGTCCTCGCCCATGTCCATGTCTGCACCCTTGATATCGACGATGACCTTTTCGGTCCGACCGGCAGCGACCGTCACGTTCCCTTCACCGGGATGGACCATCCCCCCACGGCCCAGTGAGCAGAGTATGGTGCCTGCCTTCTCGTTCTGGGCATCGTTGCTGACTGTAACGATGAACCTGCAGCAGGTGTTCGGAGAGCAGTCGCACCCCTCGTCGGGCTCGAACTGGGTTACCTGGAGCCCGGGTGACGTGCACCCGATACATGCTATCAGCAGGATGATCGTTATCATGGCCCGTGGGGCACTCATGGTGATCTGAGATACTGATAGCTTTTAATTACTGATTCACGGATCCGTTACCGGATGACAGGGGACGATGGTCGTATCCCGTCATGATTGATGGACCCTACTGCCGCCCTCTTCTTCCTGGTAGCGATCTATGCGGCGCTGGAGGGCCGGGGGATGGTGTCGCCTGTCGTGCGGACCGTCATGATCGTCCTTCTTCTCACCGCTATCGTTGCCGTGATACGATCCCCTGACCGATGATCACAAGGTCCAAGGACCGGGAGGGTGTTTTACTGAGGTCACCCTCAGGGCGACAGCACTGCATGGGCCACCATACCGAGGGTGATGACCATGCCGGTGAGCACCATGGCGACGGCCGAATTGCCCTTCTTCAGCTCCTCCATCTCCTCGATACCGGGTGTTACGGCGTCGAATATCTTGAAGGTGAGCGGGATGCACAGTCCCGTCGTGCCCCTCCAGCGTGCCCGCAAGCGTGATGTCCCCCGCGCCGGAGGCGCAGACCAGGAACAGGGCAAGGATGAACAGGGAAACGGCCCTCGTGGTCGGACCGTGCGGCCTGTCATGCATTACGATGGATGTGTACATGTGATCGCCTTCCTACTGACCCGGCTACCTTCTCCACTGCTGCTGTCCGCCCGGTTGTTGGCCCCACTGCTGTCCCTGCTGCGGGTACTGGTACCACTGCCCGCCAGGCCCCTGGTAGTATCGGGGCTGCTGCCCACTGCGTCCTTGCCGGGCGCGGACTGGTCGTCCAGCGTCCAGTAGCTCATCATGTCGTCCGGGCACTCGAGGGCTATTGCGAGGGGGGAGAAGAGGAGCGTCAGGAGGATGAACGCGGATATGGAAGGGTGGCTACGGTCCGTTCTAGAAAGAACAGACGGGATATAAAAGAGGCCACCTATCCCTTCCACGATTATTGGGGTGCAGTTTTAAAACGCTTTTGATGCCGAGGTCTTAGCGGGTCACTATCGCAGCCTCGCCAGCCGCTCGAGCAGGCCCGCCTCGGTCCCGGTGATGGCGCCGTCCCGGTTCGCGAGCTTCGAGACGTGGGAATAGATGTCCGACTCTGTCTCTGCGACATCGCCGAACCACTGGCCCTCGACGGCTTTCTCTGCCACTTCAGCGATGGAGTTGGCCTCGTCCGCTGAGAGGTGGTTGTTCAGATAGGAGAAGTTCGCGGTCATCTTGACGTGCTCTTCAAGCTTGACGTCGTGTGTGGCGACGTAGGCGGCACCGATGCCCAGGAAGAGGCCATACTTACTCAAGAAACCGGGCTCGTTGCTCGCGTTGAGATCCTCGCTCGTGGCGTACTGGTCCGTGGCGTCAGCGGAGGCATATCCGGCCGTCTCGAGATCATCATACATGAGCTGTCACCTAACGAAGCGTAACCCGCACCGTCCCGTTCTAAAAGATACCCTTGGGAGAGAAGTGTGGCCTAGGACAGCACACCCTGGGCCCACTGACCGAACTCCTGTCCGAACCTGAAGGCATCGCCCGACCGTGCTTCCACATCGGCCCCGCTCATCCAGAGCTCGTGGGGGAAAGGGGCCCACCCCCATTGACGCGCATCGTTCGAGATGATCTGGTACTCCCAGGTGAGCTCGTACTTGTAGGTACCAAAAGCGCCGATGGGTCGACCGTGCCGCGATTCCCACCGCAGGCTCCCGAGGAACTGCGCAGTCGGCTCGGAGAGACCTTCGATGGCGCTCGTAGATCCGACGAGGACGGCGTCGGCTAGAAGCACATCAGGGATGGACGCCCGGTCCGCGGTGACAAGATGTGGCTCGCACCCCGACTCCTTCACACCCGCTGCGATGTGGTGCGCAAGCTTCTCGGTCTTGCGCTTGGGCCTGTCGTACACGATGAGCACGTGCTTGGGCCAGGGATCCTTCCGTTCAAGAACGACGGCATGGACGGGACACGCCCGGACGCACGCTTCGCACTCCGTGCACGCGTCAGGATCCGCGACCAGGGCCTGCGCGCCCGCGACATAGATCACTGATCCGGGGCAGACATCGGCACATGCGCCGCTTCCCCGACATCGGTTCTTGTCTATGCGCGGTGGCATACTGGTTGAGATAAGATGGTTGAGCAATAAAAACATGACGCCATAGCAGCGTCGAAAAGAAAAGGATGTGGGGGACCGCTGTTACGGCCCCCCACGTTCGGCTCGCGCTGTCCTCAGGCGAGGAGCGATTCCTCAAGGCCGTCGATTATCTCGGCTTTGTGCTCGCGCATGATCTCGACCTTGCCCGTTCGGTAGGTGCTTACCATCTTACCGGCGAGCGGGACCTTGTTCACCCAGCTGCCCTTGATGGCCGCCTTCCGCTCGGAGACCTCCTCGTCGAGCTGGTTGCGAAGCTCTGCGTAGGTACCCTCCTCGGTCAGGCCGAATACCTCGGCAGTGTTGCCTTCGGCTTTGTCGTAGCCGGAGAGGCTCTCCAGCAGCTCGTAGGTCACCTGCCCCTTCCCGGCGGCGTACAGCGCCCCGGTAACAGCGGAGGTGTCCTTGAGAGCGTCCACGGTACCGGTGAGCTTTTCGGGGATCGCCCCGTACTCGTTCACTTGGAAGGAGTGCTCCTTCGTGATGTGGTCGTTGTGCCACATGAAACCGCTCTCGCACTCCCGG
This sequence comes from Candidatus Undinarchaeales archaeon, assembly GCA_030753015.1. Taxonomy (GTDB): domain Archaea; phylum SpSt-1190; class SpSt-1190; order JASMDC01; family JASMDC01; genus JASMDC01. The sequence continues at coordinate 26,568 of JASMDC010000008.1, forward strand.
GAGGTCTCCTTGCTCTTTACGAACTCCCAGTGCACGGTCCGATAACCGGGGGACATGTCACCTTCGACCTTAGCATGGATACCCTTCTCGGAGCAGGACCGCTCGAGCTTGCTGATCTCGCCCTCGACGTCCCACTTGGAGTATCCTTCGTGATTGACCTCGGCCCGATGCGCGCCTGCGTGCATGACATCATAGGACTCGGTGAAGGAATAGTCCTTTTCAAGACCAGCCTCGACGGCGGTCTGCTCTCCGATGGCGCCAAGGACTCCGTAGGTCTCCCGGCTCACGTCGAATTCATAGGGCATGTTAATCCGTTCAAGTCCGCCTAGCATGTCTGTTGTCACCTGTGAGGGACAAGGGGGTGGTCCCTATTTAAACATGTCTTTGGGCGCGACCGCTGACACGGTGACGCACGGTCGCACGGGACCATATCGGCATCGATTCACGGTCTATAATAATAGAAGAAGAGTGGTCCCGCTGAATTGGCGGGGTGTCCTGTCTCTGTTTATCTACTCGACCAAGGACTCTTCGAGCCTGTCGATGATGTCTGACTTGCGCTGCATCTCCTGGGAGACCTGCTCATGCTTCTTGGCGGTTATGCGGTCACCAATCACGGGGACCTTGCCAACGTGGCTGTTGTTGATCTTCTGGTGCTCGCTGTCGGTCATGAGCTGGAGCAGCTCACGCATACCTGCGTATGTCTCATGGTCCCGGAGCCCGAGTATCTCGGCCGTGTTCCCGGTAGGATCGGCGTAACCGTCCAGGTGATCAATGAGATCGTAGGCGATGACGTCCAGTGGCATGTACTTCACAGAGGCCTTGACAGCTGAGGTGTCCTCGAGCTGATCCAGTTTCTCTGCGAAACGCTCGGGGAGCGCACCGTACTCGTTGACCGTAAAAGAATGCTGGTCCACGTACCGGAAGTGACCCCAGAAGAGACCGCGCTCTCCGTCCTTGGACACGCTCTCGGTCTTCACCACACCCCACCGGGGGATAGTGTAGCGGGTAGTGAAACCGGATTCGAACGTCGCATGGATGCCAAGCTCGTCGGCCTTGTTCTCGAGCTCCTTGACCTCCTTGTACACATCGCCGCGGGTCGAACCCCATACCGTGTCACACCGGTAGAGCCCGCCGCCGAAAGCCTCGTCGGTTGTCTCGTTGAACGTGAAGCTCTTCTCGAGCCCGACTTCCTTGGCGACCTGCTCGCCGATGGCGCCGAGCATACCGTAGGTACCGTAGTTCACATCGCTCTCGTAGGGCATGGATGTGCGATCTATGATACCGAGCATGTTCTCAGGCCTCCTTTACGAGCGATCCCTCGAGCTGGTCGATGATATCCGCCTTCCGCTCCCTAAGGACCTCGACCTTGGCGAGCTGGCGGTCCTTGATGTACTTTCCGATAAGAGGGATCTTGCCGAAGAAGCCGTCATCGATCTTTTCCTTCCGGCCCTGGACCTCTGTATCGAGGAGGGTGCGGTAGGAGTCGAACGTACTTCCCTCGTTGAGACCGAACACTTCTGCGGTGTTCCCCTCGGGATCGGCGTACCCTGCGATGCTGTCGAGCAGCTCGTAGGCGACCTTCTCGCGTCCGGCCGTGTCCAATGCTTCCTTGACGGATGCCACGTCTTGCAGACGGTCGATCGTATCGGTCAGCCTACCTTCCGGGAGCGCGCCGTACTCCTCCACCTCGAAGGAGTGCTGGTCCACACAGCGCGTGTTGCTCCAGTAGAACCCGCTCTGCTCGTCCCGGGAGACTGGCGTGGTCATGATGACCTCCCAATCAGCACTGTGATAATGTATCTTGAGCTCTCCCTTGAGTTTCGCGTGGATGCCCAGTGAGCCAGTCTTCCCTTCCAGCTCCTCGAGGGCATGGTAGGCGTCCGACTCCGAGCCGCCATCGATATGGACAGTGACGTGCCTGTGTCCAGCGTAGATCTCGTCATAGGTCTCGTTGCACGAGAATCCCTTCTCCAGACCAGCTTCTTCAGCGGTCTGCTCGCCGATGGCCCCAAGGACATCGTAGGTTGCTGAGCTCACGTCAAGTGAGTAAGGCATGGTGATCCGTTCGTAATTATCGATCATTCGTAATCCACCTGAGAGACTCGCGACCATCGTCCTCCTTTTATAACCATCCTTTGGCTTACGCCGTGACAAATAGCATCACGTCATACGGACTCACGCGCCGGCACCTAAGGCAGGTTTATATATGCCTAAATCAGGTCTCGGCCCGAACGTGGTGACATGGACCGGTACGACATCACCGAACATCCGTTGACCATCGTGAACGAAGCGGGCGGCTCGCTGTCCGTTTACGTGGGCGAGCGTTCTTTTAACAGCTACCTCGAGGATGTCGCTCAGAACGGTGCTGATGGGGAAACGCTCGTGTTCAATCCTCCGGATTCTTCCATGGCCGTAATCTCGGGTACCGGGACCTATCTGCTCGACGGGGCCGGGACCGTTGTGGTCTCTAAGGACGCGTCCCCGCGGTTCTTCTACTCCGTACCTGAGACCGGGTCCATGGGCCCCCTGGCCATGACCACCAAGGCCCCTGAATGGTGGGGGCGCTATGAAGGCGATCCTATGAACACCAGTGGCTATAGGGGCGATGACTCGATCGGTGTCTACGACCTCTCCGGGCGTCGGAATGCTATCACTGGTGGTTCTACTGAGTGGACCAACGACGCGGTCTCTTCACGACCGGACAACGCCGACGGTGTTTTCGGATTCTCCTACATGACATCGGGAAGGATCAAGGATGGTGATCCCAACGATATGGTACCCATCCCCGAGAACCGACCGACCGAGAGCATACACAGACATCCCAAGGTACATCAGTACGTCCAGAGCTCGGACATAACAGGCATTCACGAGCTATACGTCGTCGTTGAGGGGCGCGTGGGCATCGGTGTGTTCCATCAGGACAAGGGGACGATGGACTACCACCTTCTTGAAGCAGGCGAAGCCCTGGTTGTTGAACCGGACGAGGTCCATGCCATCCTGGCCACATCGAGAGAGTTCGCTTATGCATGCGCCCAGTCACCGAGCACCTATCATTATCCCTTCGAGTACACGAAGCACGATTTCTCTCCCGTCTCGGAGATGGAACGGAGGCTGGGGTACGATGTCCACGAACGACTGAAAGCGCTCACTGAACCGGGCATGTACACGATGGAAATGGACGCCTGGGCTCTTGGGATCAATTAGAAGCTCAATGTGAAAGATCCTCGATAAGTCCTTTCACTCTACGTTCGATCTCGTCCCGTACCGCACGAACCTCTTCGAGCGGTCTTCCCTTCGGATCAGGAAGTGCCCAGTCATCTGTTGGTAGTCCTGTCCGTGGGCACATGCCGTCCATACAACCCATAGTGATCGCACGTTCAGCACCGTCAGTCATCTCTTCCGTGAGCTTCTTTGGTTGTTCCTGGGCCATGTCGATCCCTACCTCGCGCATGGCCTCAACGACCTCGGGATGGACATGGTCCCCTGGTTCGGTCCCGGCGCTCACACCGATATAGTCTTCGGGAGCATTACGGTTGAAGAACGCAGCAGCTATCTGCGATCGGCCGGCATTGTGCACACAAATGAAGAGGACTTTACGCGCAGAGTCGTGCTCCATCATTAGATAACATGCGATATCAGGTTAAAGAGGTTACGTCCTAGGCCCGGCCGGGCCGGTCCTGGAGCAGCTCCACCATGTCATAGACGACGCAGTCCCATGCGAGCGGTTTCGCGCCTCCGCCATCGCCGTTCTCTGGGTTGTAGTGCTCCCACCAGTCATGTTCTTTCACGAGGTCGACCGTCTTATGTGCGACCTGCTTGGCAAGGTCCGTCCTTCCCTGGTTCTCAAGGCCCTTCATGACGAACCAGTTGACGTTCAACCAGACGTTACCACGCCAATAAGTGTCGGGATCGTAACTCTCGTTGTCCATCGATGTCGTGGATATGCCGTACTGTGCCCAGAACTCGTCGGTGTTCGTTAGATGTTCGTCTATCATCTTTGAGTAGTCGAACTTTCTATCGAGGAGCATCGGGTAGAACATCGCTGCCGACTTTACAGGCGAGAGTGTTCCATCGGAAAGTATGTCGCAGAACTTGTCACCATCGTACATTGTGTTGAAGATGGCATCCGTTGTCTTTGCTGACTGGTTTTCGAGCCATGAGTCGTCCCTTCCGATCTCTCTGCTCAGGCTCGCGAGGATCTTTACGTTCTTTGCGTAGAGCACGTTGAAGTCAACGGGCTTCACCTCGAAGCTGCCATTCGTAAGGATCTTTCGTTCGTCCCATCCTTGTTCCTGGCACTCCTTGAATATCCTCATCTTGTGCTTTCCGATCTCTTCACGGGTACCTTCGGTCACACCGTACGTCGAGTCCCACCGTTGTGAGTTGTCCCATCCGCTCTCCCAGGAATGGTATATCGACAGCAGTTCATCACCGTCCGGATCCCGGACGTCCTTGAGGTGTTTGTAGTAGTTCTCCAGCTGGGGAAGGACCTCTTTAAGGAACTCCTTGTCACCTGTTCGATCGTATATGCGTTCAACGGCCATTGCGATGATCGGCGGTTGGACCATGTCGGAATGGTAGGGCGAGGACCAGTACTCGTCTACGAGGTCCTTGAAGCCCTCAGGTACCTCTTGTCCATCCCCGTTGAAGTAGTTCATATGAGGGATGAACCCGTCAGCACTCTGGTTCGCCAGCATGGACCGGACCTCTTCCTTTGCTACACCGGGCTCTCTTTCAGCAAGCACATAGGCTTGGAAGCAGGAGTCCCAGAACCATTGTCGACCGACATAGCCCTCGTGGTTCACACTGGGGGTCGTGAACGTGTGGCCATCGACGGTGACACGCTGCTCTGTGAGCAACCTGTATGCTGATTCCTTGACCTGATCAAGGTCCCCATCAGTAGGGCAAGTGGTGTAATCCAACTGCATAACCGACTGTCCCCAGTTATCCCTCTGTGAGGGATGCCAAAATACGCGGATCAGGCTGCTTATATAGTTTTCTCCAACTATCGTTGTACGTAAGTATGTTTCTTCCCAAAGAGGGGGGATGTTACTACTCTTTAATGGTAACATATATAAAGCTGGAGAACAATAATACTATCAGTCGTTCTCGTCCGGTGTTCTCATGGAGAGTTATGTTGCCGACATTGCGTATGAGGCTGTAGACAAGGGTGTCTTCGCATCTCGGCCTTCCTCCTACTCCCCTTTTTCTGATGGCCTGAGCGGCGCAAACGTTGGCATGGTCGAGTTCGAGGACGGTACAAAGGCCGTGTACAAGGGCGGTCCGTTAGATGAGATCGCTGGTGAGGTCCGTAATTACGGTGAATGGGAGAAGTACAATCCTGCAGCTGTACCGAAGGTCTTCTATTCAAAGAAGGAAGGCGATGACCGCTGCTCCTTCCTGATGGAGTACATCGAATCGCCCAACCTGCACGAGCTCTATACTCAGAAACCGGAAGAAGGTAGAACGGGAACGTTAAAAGCCGTTGATGAACTAGCAAAGAGCTACGAGCGATCGAAGATGAGCGCCTGCCCGGTCGATAATTATCTGGACAAGATAACGCGAAAGGTGAAACAGAGCGCAGAAAAGCATGAAGAGATCGCAGACCTACTGAAATACGACACGATAGCAATCAACGGAAAGGAATACACCAATCCCCTCAAAATGGTGGAAGAGCTCGAAAAGCACAATCATCGATACAAGGCTCCGTTCGCGACACTTACCCACGGTGACCTTCACGCCCGCAATATACATTACGATCAAGGGACTGGACGGACATATCTGATCGATCCTGAGAAGACGCGGTTCGGTGATTATGCAGCAGATGTTGGACGCCTTCTTGCGACAACAACGTGCAACTACACTCAGATTGAATCAGCAAGTGCGAAGGATGGTAACATTGATTACCAGAGCTCCCTTGACGACTACTTCAAGAATATAATATCGGATGTCGAGAGGAAGTTCGATAATTTTGCTGAGGACAATTTCGATAGAGGATTCCATGATAGACTAGAACTGAGCAGGGCCTCGGCCAAGTTCGTCCTGCCTGCATTCAGCGATGATAAGGAGTTCTCATTCGTCAGCTTCGGTGAGGGAGTGAAGCTCCTGGACGAAGTCTACCAGAACACAAAGAAATGATAATACCATAAAAATCTCTATAGAGAGATCATAAGGCAGTATCTTCTGAGTTCTTTTCTTGTCGCTTTTCGATAAGTGTCTTCATCTTCCGGATAGATTCTTTGACATCTTGGTTCTCTGGATCGAGCATTAGTGCGCTGTCGAACCGTTCCAATGCCTTACAAATATCCCCTTTAGCGACGAGGGCGAGCCCTAATGCATATACTGTCTCTACATCATCCGGCCTGATATCGAGAGAGAGATCGAATGCATGAATAGCATCGTCTAGGTCATCAAGCTCAAGTAGCGCGTTTCCGAGGGATTTCCAGGTATCTGGATCACGATCGTATATGTCCAGTGCTTTCTTATAGGCCTTGACAGCTTCCTCTAGGTACCCCGCGTCGTGGTTTACTCTACCGAGGTTGTAGGCTATAGTTGGATTATCGTTTTCTAACTCGGCCGCACGTCTAATGGCAATTATCGCAGCATCGTATTTATCGAGAGAGTACTTGCACGATCCAAGCGCTGCCCATGCTTCCGTGAAATCCTCTTTTAGTTTAAGGGCCTTTGAATAAGCAAGGATGGCATCGTCCAAACGTCCCCGTTCCTCGAGAGTCCGTCCAAGTTCATACCAAAGATCCTCTCTGTCCGGATCTATTTTTAGGGCCTTCTCGAAACACGACGTGGCCTCTTCCATCTTATCAAGTTCCAAGTTGACAATTCCAAGCATGCTCCATGTGTCAGCATCAGAGCCACCTAATCTGATGCTCTCTCTGAATTCCTTTTCAGCCTCTTCAAAGTCATTTAGTTCGAAAAGAGCACGTCCTAGGTTGTAATGACTGGTTGGATTGTCCGGTTCCTGTATGAGTGACATTCGGAATGCTTGTGCCGATTGCTCCATCTTACCGGCTTCGTAATATGTCAGGCCAAGGAATCGCCATGTCTTAGCAAGTTCAGGAGAATATCTTATGAGCTTCTTGTATGCGGTTATGGCTTCCTCGAACCTACCTTTTTCACGATGGATTGTTCCAAGTCTTGCCCAAGCCTCGGCAATGTCCGGTTTAATCTTCACGGCTTTTCGGAACGCATTTATGGCATCATCTGTCCTTCCTTCGGCTAGATTTGCTAGTCCGAGAGAGTACCATCCATCTGCATCCTCATTCCATGACGTAAGCCGAAGTCCACCGGACAGCATACCCCGCTTCCGGTCGTCCTTGCCCACGCACATGGTTGGTCGGATGATGCTTATAAACGTTCTTAGTGAGCAAAATCGAAATGTATATAAAGAAGTAACTACTATATAGTAGTAACAATGGGCCTGTTCGATTACTTCTCTACTAATCGCACCTCGTTCGACGAGGTCCAGCGATCGGTCCAGGAAGGCATCGACGGGCAGTCTGTATCCGATGAAGCCGTGATGGACATACTCAATGCCGCATCAAGGTACGTTAAGGACGCCAAGCGTGGCGAAGAAGCCAAGAACGAGGTCGCCCAGTACCTCACTGGTGAGCATGCCCTGAAGCAGCTCCAGTACACTGGGGAGAAAGGTTTCGATTATATGAACGGATGGCTCACATCATCTACTGATGATATTATCAGGTCCGTAGAAGGACCGGAATTATATGGAGAGTTCGCGAAGGACGGCAAGGGTCCACTCACCCTTAACAGGCCCACAAGGGGTAACTGGACATCGGACAAAGCCTCTAACGACACTTTCCTGAAGTACCAGACTTCAAGAATGGAAGAGCTCGGCAAGCAGCACTCGGACGCATATTCAAAGGCAGAGGTGTACCATGGCTGTTCGCTCTCGCCGGATGAGGTGTTCAAGAACGGGATACCGGCCAAGGGTGGCGACCATTACAACATACAGGACCATCAGTACGACAGAAATGATAAGAACGAGGGATCCGCGCTTCGAGGTGGCTGCCTTGACGCCAGGAATCCTGCGAAGTTCGCTGGAGAGGACAGCTTCGTTTACCTTATAGCCCCGGTTGGTGGGGCAGTCGATGTGAACACGGCTCTTGGTGGTAGGAGGTTGGATGTCTCGCAAGGTAAGATGGTGGGTAGCATTATGTACGGGGAGACCGAATTCGCGTTCGGTTCGATGCAACCAGCTTACGCGATCAAGGGTGCCTTCAAAGTCGGACCCTATTTCGATGCTCCTGATGCACACAGGCTCGGTGAGTTCATCCCCAATCCCGGATACACGCTCGGCGTGTGAAGGGCTTACCCGGAAAGAGTCTTGTATAGTAAAATTATCCCTGATAGATTGATCGACGCCTCTTTTTTCCTAGAGATAGGTACCTTTTACCGGGCAGGGAACAGAAAGAAAGGGGGGCCCTCGCCCCGGGGAAGGGCGAGGGAAAGGGGGACAGGGGAAGTCAAAAAAAAAAGCATCATGTGTGATTATTCTTCAATAGGTCGTGAGACAGTCCGACATAGGTGTGCTCCCCAAGCATCCTGACATCCACGTGATCGTGGTTCTTCAGCCTGAGAAGCTGGTCTTGGGTCACCTCCGTGCCGAACTTGGACCTGTGCGCCGCCGAGAGCTTATCCAGAGTGATGAACTTGTACATCTCGTTCCGGGTTTTTGTGTATACCCTGGACCTGGAGAAAGTCGTGTAAACGGTCCTAAGGCGCTTGATGAGGTCCGTTTCATTTGGTTTCTCTTTCAAGACCATTTTCATCATCTGATGGAGCTGCGCCCGGATAGTTGTATTTAAAGTTTACCTTTCACCCGTAGTAACACAAAATATGGCACGTAATTCGAGTGGAGGGGTGAAGTATAAACCCAGTAAGGGTGAAGGATTTTATATATTAAGTAAATATAGAGAAATATAAACCTTTAAGGTAGCGAGAATAAACTTTTTTAGGAGCGTCGGGCAACAATGAATGAGTTCCGGCCTTTGTCGACCTCTTCGAGATGAACGACCTCCGCGGGGAACTCGAGCTCGATGATGGATGCTAGTTCCTCTGCGGACCTGCAATGCAAAGCGAACACTCTGTGATAGAACTCATGGACGACTGATTCTTTGATATTCTCCTTCTTTGAGACGGCCGAGGGTATCTTCTTTGCGAGAAGGGAGTAATTGATGACCTTTGAATCGGGATCTATAGCATACTCGACACCATTGTGCTTTGAAAAAGAGACCCATTCATCGAAGCAACCATTACTGGAAGAGCAGATGATGAGGTGACCGCCAGGGCGGAGAACACGGAAAGACTGTGTTAGAAACGCCCGAAGACCTTCATCGGAGAAATAAGGTATGAGCCTCTCCGACAGTACGATATCAAAAGCGCCGTCTTCAAAGTGCATCCGGCGAGCGTCATCACGATGAAGCTTGACCTTTTCAGTCTTCTTGTATCGCTTCTGAGCAGCCTCAAGGAACGCGCTGTAGATATCAATAACGTGGACCTTCTCGGCAAAGAGCTGGGAGCGGTTGATCCACGTTGTTGTGGAAGCTCCGGTGACAAGGATATTTCGACAGGACGATACAAAGGAGAAAGCGAGCTGCGTCACTTCCTCAGATGGCCTGTAGTAGTCAGGGAGGTCCGACCATACGGTCGCAATGTTATTCCAACCGGGAACGTTCGTACGTTCCTTCGTTATCGAGGAAACGTCACCTGCATCGATCTTGAGAACGTCTGCTAGTATGCGGTCGACAGCAAGAGGATACTCACCTTTAATGGGCTCGAACGCAGTGACCGTAGAGAATGAGCGGAGGTAGGGTTCGAGAGGTCCGAACACGTTCTGTGTGACGTTCTTCCCGTACGTTTTAGCGTCCTTGTCGCATACGAGCATGATGATGTCATACTCACCAGATACCTTGTAAGCCGAATGGATGTAAGGATTCTTCTTGATAGCTTCATGTATCTTCTTCTCGTTCTTCTTGTATTCCTTCGTGATGGCCATGACGAAGGCGAAGAAGTTGTAACCGCAACGTTCGGCGTCAACGTCCACAGTAAACTTCTTTATCTGGCCTTTGGACCGCATTCGATGTATCCGTTTCCAGACAGCCTGTCGTCCGATGCCCAGCTCCGATGCCATGGAGTCGAGCTTCGTCTTCCCATCATCCTCGAGACGCTTGAGAATGCGGGCATCGACCTCGTCGAACATCGAGAGTCAAGGTTTACAATGTAATTTATATTTCTAGTGGAGGGGCTGAACCAACTCAAAAAGGGTTGAAATATACACCTTATAATTACAATTATCAATCCAAGGCAAAGGTTTTTCAAGCCGTTCTGTTGTCCTCACTATATGGCTGACGATCGACCGTTCACATCCAAGCTGGGAGATGGTTCACTTGCGCTGACATTCGACGATGTTCTCCTTCTTCCCGGACGCTCAAAGGTCGAACCGTCGGCTGTTGGGACCTTGACACAGATCACGGAGCGTGTGATGTGTACGATTCCGATCATATCAGCAGCAATGGACACCGTGACGGAAGCGAAAATGGCCATCGCGATGGCACAAGCTGGCGGTCTTGGTGTCATCCACAAGAATATGCCAGTAAAGATTCAGGCCGAAATGGTCCAGCGTGCGAAACGACACGAATCATTCATAATCAGGGATGTGTTCACCATACCCCCTGACCTCTCTGCGGGTGAGGCAAAACGAATAATGGACGAACGCGGTATTAGCGGGATACCCGTTGTTGATAAGGAGAACCGCCTCATCGGGATACTGACGCTTCGTGATCTTAGGTTCATAGACGATCCATATTTGTCGGTGTCCGAGCTCATGACCAAGGACGTAGTCACTGTCGATGACGAGATCTCCATGGAAGGGGCACGCAAGCTCCTACAGGAGCATCGTATCGAGAAGCTGCCCATCATCAACGGAGAAAAACGTGTGACGGGGCTAATCACCGTCAAGGATCTTGAGAAACGTACTGAACATGCTCACGCGACGCGTGATGAGGATGGACACCTTGTCATCGCAGCCGCGGTCGGTCCGTTCGACAAAGCACGCGCAAAGGCTCTAGACCGGGCAGGTGCGGATATTGTATTCATCGACTGCGCCCATGCGCACAACATGAACGTGGTCTCATCGTTCAAGAAGATAATGAAAGAGGTGGGATGCGAGCTGGTCATCGGTAACATAGCCACGGCCGAGGCTGCAGAGGACCTCATCGCTGCGGGTGCGCGAACGCTCAAGGTAGGTATCGGTGCAGGATCAATATGTACGACGCGCGTGGTCGCAGGCATTGGCGTCCCCCAACTCCAGGCAATCGCGGCCGTCGCTGACGTGGCGGCGGAGAACGGAGCGTTCGTTATAGCCGATGGGGGGATACGCTACTCAGGCGATATCGCTAAAGCACTTGCTGCCGGCGCTGACACCGTCATGCTAGGTCATATGCTTGCAGGGACCGGGGAGTCGCCTGGTGACGAGGTCATTATCGGAGGACGACGGTTCAAGAGGTACAGGGGAATGGGTTCACTGGGGGCCATGAAGGTCTCAGCTGACCGCTACTTCCAGGACTCGTCTGATAGCTCGAAACTCGTACCCGAGGGTGTCGAGGGCGCTGTTCCGTTCAGGGGTCCCGTCGGTGACGTCATCTTCCAGCAGATGGGCGGTGTCAAGTCCGCGATGGGGTACGTCGGGGCTGCCGACATCAAAGAGATGAAGTCGGTCTCACGGTTCGTCCGGATATCGCCCCACGGGACGGCCGAGAGCCACCCGCACGACATTCTCATCACCAACGAGGCGCCCAACTACTTCACAACGGATTCGGTCAGACATGCGTGAGCCTTATCGACACTCCGTGCACGGCACATGGGACTGTGGTGGAGGGCCGTCGGGAAGTCCCTCAAGTGCAAGCTCACGGCACCTGTCCTCTGACGCGAACGCCGTTCTGAGCGTTACGAGGTCACATATGTCAGGATTGCGCACTAACGCCGCCACTCGCATGAGACAGTAGTCTCGCGAGTTATACTCGTTCGACTGGGGCACAAGAAGACATAATGCATGGTCACCCGTCGCGAGCGCGAGGTTGAGATTGCACCTATCGCGGGAGCTGGGTCCATGTTCTCGCACGATCTGAGTGCACACACGTGCATCTTGCTGGAGCTCTGCCACCTTCACAAGGCAAGCATCGTGCGACCATGCTCCCTCGATACGGCGCATTCGCGTACAAGGGGCCGTGCTGTTCTGAACTGATGCGAGCTCGTAAAGACAGTTGTCGCGTGAACCGGGGCCGTAGGTGAGGTTCGTCCCCTCACATTCTGCGAGACCGATGGACAAGGCATCGCCAGGGATGTGCGAGGGCTTTGGTAAGGGTTCAGCCACTCCGCCCTTCCTGTCCAGCGCTTGATCTGTACATCCCATGAATAGGATGAGCAGGACGAGGATGACCGATGTCAACGGACGAGGAGTCATCGTGGAAGCCACCAGGAAACATATTTAATAAATACTTCACGAGCCATCAATTCAGAGGTCATCTGATAGTGGACAGCGAAACGGCCATACAGAACATCACAAATAGCATCGTCGAGCCTGTCGACCTGCTGACGAAGCTCCGCAGGGAGCTCATCAATACGTACTACGGGCCCTTCATCCTTTCAGCTATCGTACTGGCACTGACGCTCATCATCATCCGGTACGCAGGTAAGTTACTACGATACCTTCGTGTTCGGTTAGACATCGACAAGGTCATCATCGAGAGCTTCCTTTCGGACCATATAACTACTGAGGACTTCGACAGGGTATATCGCTCCATCATCCAGTTGACTGAGCTTTCGATATTCTTCATAGGGTTCTCTGTTGTGATGGGCATATTCCAGCTCACGTTCATCGGAGAGCTCTTCGATACACTGAACACCTACCTGCTAAAGATAGTCCTTACAGTAACGATCATTATCTTCGGGGTCTTCATGGGCGAGGTCCTTCCGAACATACTGCCCATCTGGCTCATCATCCTACCGATGCAGGCGATCGAGCGACAATACAGGATTAAGCTCGATCTCATGACGGTGACAGGATACCTCATACGAGGCATCGTCTACTTCCTTTGCTTGCTCCTCATCGGGGCCATCCTGGGAGTGTCCGGCGAGATAATCGCGCTCGTCCTCATACTCATGATCACTTTCGGTATGATTCTCTTCGTGTTCCTTATCAAGGACCAGTTACCCAACGCCTTTGCAGGGATTTACCTCACGGCCACCGATTCGATCAACATCGGTGACACGATCGCCCTCGACGACAAGGTGAAGGGCGTCATCAAGAGCATCTCATTGCTACATACGACGCTCGATGGGAAGAAGGGTGCTTTATTTGTCATCCCGAACCGTTCCCTTACCAGCACCATCATATCGGTCACGAAACGGTGTGACGACAAAAAAGCATCATGCAAAGAAGCGTGAGAACCGCTCACGGGCCGAGCATGCGACGCCGGACAGTATGATAGATCCACGCCTCGGGCATCATGCCGAACTCATCGTTACGAAGCCTCCATCGTGCGACCGGACGATACAGGGCTGCCAGCGACCTGAGCACTGGATCATCGATGAGGTTGGCTGTGTCGGCCAGGAAATTCGAGGCCACGTAAGCACGCTCGATCTCTAGTCGTTCCCGGTGGGATAACCATGTCATCCGCGCGATGATCGACGTGACGTCGGTGAGATACGCGCCCCATTCCTCGAGCGTACAGGGTTCAGGGAAACCGGTGCTGCGAGCGAGCTCGTGCATATGCGTCCCGGGGTACACCGATACCGGATTGAAGCACGATGTCGTTGCTTCTGGGTTCTCATCGAGGATCCGTAGGGCCAGGTCGATCGTACGTTGTCTATCGGATGATGTCTCACCGATGAACCCGAGCATGAAGTTGAAGGACGCTCCAAGCTCGCGTCCGCGCAATCGCCTGTTGCATTCAAGCACCTGTTCGACGGTTATGTTCTTACCGATGAGGTCGAGCACGCGCTGAGAACCCGACTCCACACCGAAGAGCATCCCCCTGACCCCCGTGGTTTCTAATAGGTCGAGATCATCATCCGTCAGTCCGTTCACGGCGTCGATCCTCACACCAGCGACGAGGTACTCGACATCGTGCCCCGAGTCGGCGAGCCCCTTGAAGATGTCCAGGAACCGTTCGAGGTCGGCCGCCATGTTCATGTCAACGAACTCCAAGGCCTTTACGTGGGGATAGCGCTCGAGGAGTTCGGTCACATGGGATACCGTTCGCTCAGCACTTATCGACCTGGAACACCCACAGAACATTGGACGATTGTAGCAGAACACGCATCCGTTGGGACATCCGCGCGAGCTCTCGAAGATAACGGAGCCCCTTCCCCTGAAGAGGGGGAGATAATCCTCCATCTCGACCAGATTATAGGGCACTGGCGGTAGGTCGTCCATGTCCACTAATCCGCGTTGCGGATTATGACGGACATCCCCTTCACATACCAGAGAGACACCGGGGACATCGATCTTCCCACCACTCTCAAGCGCATCGACGAGGGCCGGGAGTGTAGTCTCCCCTTCACCACGGACGACCATGTCCACGAGTGGATGTGCGAGCGTGATATCCGGAAGGGCGGTTGCATGCGGCCCACCCCATATGACTGGGACCTCACCTTCGTCCTTTGCTACTTGTGATGCTTCGAGCGCGAAAAGGAGCTGTCGCCCGGTAATGGCCGTGAATCCCACCATTAATGGATCCTTGGCGACCTCGCGCCGCAGCCTTGCCTCCCAATCGGCGTGAACGCGCTGATCGATTATAACGATGTCTAGGTCCTCACGGAGGTTCCGGCAAGATGAGAGCAGGCCCAAAGGTATCGCAGGACGCTCTTTCAAAGCCTCCATGAACTCCACCATGGGCTGGACGAGCACTACGTCAGCCATGATCGATGCTCACCTCGGTCGAGTCTCTATGCACGTCATCGTCCACCCAAGCAACCTTTATAGCTGCTCGCCTTCCGTACCGCAGCTCGTTTCGGCCGGGTGGCCGATTGATATCAAATAGACCGGAACGAGCGGGTATTCTATGCCCAGGGCCATGGACACGCCGTCCTCGTCGAATGCACCGATTGGTACGGCACCGAGACCGAGCGCCACGGCAGTAAGGAGGACGTTCTGCGCAGCGTGTCCCGCCTCCATGTGTACGTACCGTCTACCGCGCTCACCGTATCTTACCGTTGTGCGCTCGTATTCGGCGCAAAGCACTATATCAACAGCAGCGTCACGTACCCAGGGTTGATTGAGGGACGCCATCGAGAGCTTGCGTCGAACATCGCGTGTTGAATGCTCTTTTAGGTCGTCAGCCTCTGGCCAATAGTGATAAACCCCACGCGATACGGCAGCGAAGACCTCGAGAGGGAACTTCGCACCAGCGGATGGAGATGCCCGATACCCCGTTATTGGGCAGGTCATACCCTGGGCCGACCAGCAGAGCATCTGCACATCATCCAAAGACACATCCTCGCCAGTGTACTCCCGTATGCTCCGCCTTACTCTCATGGCAGCGAAGAGACCGACGTCACCATCGGGGACGCCACGCTTGACCGTTACCACGGGACGGGACGATCTGAGCAGGGCCGCGGTAGCAGCAAGGAGCACGCCACATGATAATCCGATGAGATCTCTTCGACCCATGAGAGGTCGTGCCACCCCCATGGTATTGGAATTACTCTCAAGCCTTAAATCTCCATCTTACGGCGTTCAAGATAAAGACAGGAATCCTTTTCCTATGAGGTCTTATCCATCTTTACGCGGAGCTTCCCGCTCGGGCTCAGAACGAGCCTGAACCCCCTGTCAAAATCTTCATCAGCCTCCCGGTTGATGAAGCCCTGTTTCTTGAGGTCAGCTATCACTTTTGTTATCTGTGAGACGTTGATCTTGAGCTTGGCGTTCTTGGTGAGTAGCGTACGCATCTCATAGACGATGCTCGCCTCGTGTATCGATTTACCTTCCTTGCTGTTTATGAAAATGAACCTCAGGATTTCATCTTCGGCCATCCTTCGAACATCCTGCTTCATTGACTTACCGTTGAAGAAAGTGTTACAGATGCATAAGTAGTTGATTGTGTAGCATGCGCCATGCTACCACGATTGAAGTGACGCAGAGCACCTCGGGATGATCACTCCGATGAGAGTGCAAGCAAGAGCTCGCCGTTCGCCTTGGTGTTCCTCAGGATTGTCTTGATTGAGAAGAGCGCGTCCTCGATCGGCTGCTGGAGCTCGGGTTCGAAGTAGTCCACTTTTGTATCGAACTCCTCGACCTCCTCAAGGAGAGTATCGATGTCCCGGATCGCTTCGAGGATTAGCTCTTCCTTATCCTTGTACATTGCGCGCATGATGTTCACATAGTCTTCTGATGCACGCTTGAGGAAACCGGCTATCACCTGTGCGTGGTCTGTCGACAGGACGGTACCGCCAAGGAATACGCTGATCAGGCTCTCGAGCTCCTCGAGGATCTCTTTGAGGTTCTTGACCACGAGAGTGTACACTACCGCTTGACCAAGTGTAATCTTGAGGCTAATGGCGACGTCAGTGTATTTGGATGCGAGGATGAGCTTCTTGAGGAGAAGGAGGTAGAGCTTGTCCGACTCGTAGAATCCCGACAGTGCCCTGAACTCGTCAGGGTTCGCGCTCATAAGACCGGTGTTGAGACCGTCGAAGTAGTTGCGCGTCATGTTGTCGAGACGGTTGAGTAGCTTGGTCATGGGGACGGGTTGGCTCCCGATCATGTCCCGGATGACGATACGCTTTGTGCTTGTCTCGATGATCTCGGTTCCTGAGAACCTTCGGATGATCTTCTTCGTGGCCTCGACCGTCTCCAGTGACATCGGAGTCGCTGAGAATAGCAAGATCTCGTCAGCACCAGATAGGTATCGGGCGACGATGAGTTTCTCAAGGTCAATGATCTGATAACGAGAGATGTCGATGATCGTTTCCTTGATTTTCTTCTGACCGACCGTGGCAGGTTTGACAAGGAGTGCGCCGGAGGGAGTCTCTTCAACTGAGACCGATGCTCCTTTTACCAGGTTCGCCTTCTTCGTCCATGCTCGAGGAAGGGTGACGACGAGGCTTGATTTGCCGACCTGCATGACCTTGCGCTCCATATTGGTAAATAATGATTCCAACTATTAAATAAGTATAGGTAGTTCACCCCCTGATAGGTCATTATCAATCTAGGGCCGTTCTTATGCGACTGACCTTAACGAATTATAAATCATTATCGACATTAGATTGACAGTGGTTGGAGGCGCGACAGGCCAGGCAGGCGGCAGGGCTGGATATGATCCTGCCTATTTCCAGGGTGTAAGTACCGACCAGGTCGCCCGTCGCAGCAGGTTGAGCGCGATCAATGGGCTGCTAACGGTCGCAATACTTGCCATCGCGGCCGTGCTCATAGTGTTCGCTGTTCTGGCGTACGTGGAACCCTCGATCAGTCCCAGCATCGAGAAGCGTATCAAGACCACACCGGACCAGCCCGTGAGCGTTGTCCTTCTCAGCGGATTCGAACCTTGCTCCAGCGAGAACCTTGAAGTGGAGGTCGTGCGGCGACAAGCGGGGAACGATATCACAGCGATACAGAAAGGGAGTGTATATTGTATCATACACATATCCATACCAGCAGAACGTGTGCCGGAGGTCGCAAGCTCATGGTCCATCCATTATGTGAGGACCATGGAGGAACTGAAAGGTAGGAGCGGCGGAATGGGTATGTGGGGCGGAAGCTTCCTTCAGTATCGCGACGATGTGCTCAAGGTGGGAGCAATAGTGCTGTTTGTGCTCATCTTTACTTGGTTCTGGCTCGAGACTATTATAGACCGGTTCCCTATTCTGCACGGTGTGGTATATGGTAAGGGGAGTGGACAGTACCCGCCCCAAGGACAAAGATAGAAACTGGTTCGTAAATGCTCTATCTTAGATGGTCACTTATCTCAACCGAGTTTGTCCTCCATCGAATGCAACCTTCCATCAAGCTCTATCATCCCACGTTCGAGCCGTTCCCCGAGCTCTTTTACATCACCAGGATCAATAGTGGTCATTGCTGAGGGTGTCGGGGTAGGTACCGGCGTGATACCGTCATCATTGTCGAGGATGTAGCCGATAGCAAGGATCAATGAAATGAGCCCAAATAGGATTAGTATGTTCTGACTGTTCTCGCTCATTGGCCTCGGGGGAGGTGCCTCGTCCTTGTGAATAACATCGCGGAGCTCTTTAACCTCGAGCTCGCCTGGATCGATGTCAAGGACCGCCATCATCCTCCCCTCCACGTAGACACTGCTCGGGCGACTGACGCACGAGCTATCCGTAGGACACCCCGAAGTGCGTCGGCCTCACCACTCGCACGTTCGATCGGACCGTTCGGCAGCTCCCTTGCTGCATTCACGAGGTCCTTGGCTACACTTGCTAGAAGAGGACGGACCGTTCGTGCCTTCATGGCGCGATCGGTATCGCCGATTCCTTCATAGTGGTTCTCGAGCTTACCTGCCAGAGCTTCGAGCTCACGGGTGAATCGTGCTAGCTCGCTGAGCTCTCTGGCAAGCTCATGGGACTCACCCTGTTCGAGCGACGTTTGCGGGACGCATCTCCCCACAGTGCGCGAGCACCACATACCCGGCGAACAAGGACAGTCGACACAGCAGGACCTTGATGTCTCGCCCAGATCGCATTGTCCGTCACCGCACGAGACGTCCTCAGGAGAGATGAGCGTTGCTCTATGGCAATAAGAGAGAGGTGGAGGGAAGTTGCTGAACACAGAGAGCATCGATTGGGCCTCGATGTCGGGTACGATTGTTAGCAGTGAGCATGTGTTCGCTGCGACCTCACTTCGCTGCAGGATGTCCAGGCAGAAGGATGTGAAGATAAGGTCCCGATGGAGCTCGGATTCAGCGAGTCCCTCGACGAGCGCCTGTCGGCATTGCACACGCGCCTTATCGTGCTCACCTTGAGCGACCAATAGACCGGCCCTGAATCTGTGGGCATTCACCGTGTCCAGGGTCGCAAGGGAGCGCTCCGCCTTCTCGAGAAGCTCGTCAGCCTTTTCCTCCGAGCCCAGTATGCGATGGCACAGGGACATCCCACCATACGAGAAGAAGATAGTATCACTGGATGTGTCAGCGATCTGGTTAAGAAGCGAGTTCGCATTCTTGCATGCGTCCATGGCGCCCTTACGATCACCTATCGACTCGAGCGTACGGGCCGCGATGAACTTGAGGATCGGTATCTGCTGAGGGTAATCAGCACCCTTCATTTCGTTGAGGACGATATCGACAGCCTGTCGTTGCAGGGACGTCGATTGGAGCCGTTCGCCCGCTTGTAGCCACTTTCGGGACAAAGCAAGAAGCCCGAAGACATAATCTTCTGATGTACAGCTCGAGCGCGACCGAAGGCAGGTCACTTTAAGAGAAACTCGGTCCGAACCGTCATATTCGCACTCAGCGATAACTCGTGTAGACCGCCCAGGGCCAAGTGTGAGCTCGGGCAGACCGCATTGTTTCAGGTTCCCGGAATCTAAACGGTAAAGCGCGGATTTAGATGTGAAGGTGTTCGGACCTGGATTTTCAACAGTGAACACGAGATTGTTATGTTCGTCCGATCCGATTCCAGTTATGACAGGGCTGCACTGCTCGGTCCGTACTTCCTCGGCACATAAGAGGATGAGTTGTGATTCGAGTATATGTGCTGTCGCAGCCGATGTTCTACGGAATCCATCGATATCGCCCGTCATACGTTGTACCGTTGCGAGCGTATCAAGGACGAGCGGGTCCACAGCAGCACAGAGGGGATCGTCAGAGGGACAGACCTTACCAATGATGTCATCAAGGACCGATCGCGCCTCTTCGAGGGTCGCTGCAGCGTTGGAGTGGTCCCCCGACAGACTCTCGAAGACCGCCACAAGGGACAGGACCGCAACATTGCCGTGCTGTCTGGCCTCATCCTTGCTAAATGGTGAGCGCCTCAGCAGCTGAGCGAACTCCTTGTATCTTGCGGATCTCTGATCCACCTCAAGGTCGTCGAGCTCCAAACAGGTTGCAGCTCTTACCGCATCGTGGATCCCCTCGTCGCTCTTCTGCCTTGCGAGCCAATACCTGGCGGCCTCCATGTACCTCTCTGCACACTTCCCGAACTCGTCGGCGTGTGCTGCTTCAAGTGCCTCCCGCTCGATGGACTGAGCGCTCTCCACCCGTTCCTTTACAGAGAAGGCGACATTTCCATCCATATGTGATCCGCTATCGAGGGTGGCAACGACATGGAGTTCGTACTCACCAGGTCCTGGGGGCGTGAAGCTCGCTACGTAGTGGTCCACACGGTTCCTGAAGTACACCTTGCCCCCGAGCGGACGCTGACGAGAGGGTGTCTGTTCTACGCCGAGCGGACCGTCGTCGACTTCCACCTCGACCATTATCGTTCCAACGACAATGGCATCTTGCACGGGTCGATCGTTCTCTTCGAGGTATACCCGTGCCTCTACACGCTCACTCGGTGTGATGATGTACCGGTCCAGTTCGACGTGGACGTCGATAGCGCTGCTATCTGCCACAGTGAAAGCCACTTCGTCACTTTCTACAGCTGCATCGGGGATTTCGAGAGTGCCTTCGATCCTGTAGAGTCCTTTCGGGCCGTCGCGATCGATGGTGATGGACCCGCGCCACGTGAACGTGCAGGTCTCGGGGCAAGCGCACTGCTCATCGGTCGGACATTGGCAAGGACTCTCCTGGCATGTCTTCCTTACCTGGCGCATAGACACGTCCTTGAAAGTACCATCGGGAAGAGTTACTCTAACAAAGAGCGCACCCTCGGAACGCGTGACGACATCGACTGTGACATCCTCACCAACTTTGGCCGTGTTCCGGTCCACGGATATCTCAAGAGGTGGTGCTTCCGTGCACAACGGTAGCCATGCGGTCTCGCCACCGTAAGAGCCAGTTAAGCCGACGAGCACACCGTCACCCTCTTTCAGCGACACCTTGACGGCAGGGTTCGGTCCAGTTATCCTGTACGTCAAGTCGACGGCGTCCTCGTCATCGCAAACACCCAATCTGAACCTGACGGTCGTATCGTCCACGGTAACGAGCTCGTCGTTCGTGCACGGACAGCCGTACATGCACCCATCGTCGAGGTCGCCCTCCATCCCACGAGGTACAGGCTCATCTATCGCTGCATCCCTGAGATTCAGGTAACCATGTGCTGACGTAGGTGTCCCCCCTCCCATTCGGACCGTCATTGTACCGTGTCCCCGGACCAGTACGAGCTTAGATGTCGCGCTGCCGGGATCATCATCCGAGCACGCCGTCGGATCTGTGCCGGTCGAGCCGTGATCTAGCAGAAGGAACCCTTCGATACCTTGAGAGAGCTCCTGTACGCGGACAGTATACGTACCAGCCCCTTCAGAGAACGCAGTATCAGTACTGAAACCCCACCCATGCTCCCGACAGCTTGCAACAGCTCCTGTCGTACCCACGACCCATTCCTCACCGCTCGGTCGTTCGACGACGAGACGATAGTCACAACTGTTCCCCGCACCGTCGGTACGTATGCGCAGGCTTACGGTCTCCCCCAGTCCATAGCTGGTACGCGGAGATGTCACTCTGAGGCGCTGCGAGCTGGTAGATCGGGACACCCTTACCTCTCGCTCGGCTGATGTAGCATTGTCCCCCTCTAGCGAGCATGTGACCCAGACCTTGTACATTCCTGCCTCGCCGGTCTCGAGCGATATCCGATAGGTCCCGTCCTCCTTGTCAAGGTCCATCTCGAAATGGCCATCGAACGGCTCACCCACGGGTTCTGGCGTCACCTCCCGTAACCAGCATATGCACGTCCCCTCTATTAATTGGCCTGATTCGGTACCGTACCGTGCTGCAACCTCGATGTCCTCACCCACCGCTATGTTCGGCCCGCGAGGAAGGTCGATGGTAACTGAAGCTTCACAGTCAGCGGGGCACGCGGACGCACTCTCTCCATGCTCGCACATTCCGTTCCCGCATTCAGCGCCTATGCAGTCCTCAGGACATAAATCGGCGTCCTCGCCCGCTTCGCAATTGTCATTGCCGCACAGGCTCAGATGGAGCTCGCCACCGAGATAACGTACGAGCACCATGTTGCAGGCCGCCTGGTGCGGTATAACGAAGATCGTTTCGTCGACCTTCGTGTCAGGTGGTCGGATATCTAACTTGATCTTGTGGTCCGTCTGTCCATGGGTCGTGATGATGTGCTCTTTGGCCGGCGACTGCATTCCTGTCCCCTTCTGGAAGCGCCCAGTGCATTCGGACTGGACCGTGAAGCTCACGCCGACCTCTACATCAGAGATGACACGGTACGAAGCGTGGGGCCATACCGGGATGTCACCTAGGTCGCCTTCTTCACCCTCGACCGTTATCATGGCAGGATCACATCCCTCCTCTGGCTCAGCAGTAACCAGCAGACGATCTTCTCCCTTGTCCACGCGGATGACGCCGCGCTCGAAACAGAACTCTGGATGACTGAAAGAGATGAGCATCGTACCCATGGTGTCAGGGAGTGGGATGAGGAACTTGCCTAGGACATCGGATGTCCACTTCCTATCGTCCCCCGGAAAGAAGATGGACATGCCTCGGACGGGATCCCCGGTAGCGGCGTTCACGAACCGTCCGATAAGGCGCATCCCCTCGTGCGGTTCCTCCTCAATCTCGAGAATGGGAGCAGCTATGTCCGGTATACCGTCGACGTCAACATCCTCGAGCGGTATGGGCGTCTTGCCATATGAGATCAGCTTGGTGAGGTGGCCCGTGCTCCATTCGTTCAAGATATCTGCGATGCACGATCCGGGAAAGCCGTCGTTGGACGGTACATAGTGGAAGACACGGTCGGCAAGATAGTCCCCTGTGGCGTTGATGATGTAGGCTTCCTCCCCAGTATAGTAGTCGACCTTCTCGGTACCCACCACACGATAAGCACTCGTGGTCGTGTAGAGCGCACCGTCGTCACCGGTCCTGGTTATCGTATGGTTCCAAACACGCCCCTCGTGGATCGGGAACTGAAGGAAGTGGAGGTCCCAGTCCTCGAGCTCCCCATCCTCCTCGATGGCATTCATAGCAAGGTCGAACACACCTATATGATAGACGAGCGTCCTGATCATGTCCGGGTTCTTAGGATCGTCCCATACCTTGCATGGGACCAAATAGCTCCTTCCGTAACTGGTGATATCATCAACGTAACAGAGTGTAACCCCGCCGTCAGTGTGCTGAGAGAGCCAGTAGGTACCAATGACCCATTGAGGCGCGCTGTTGGCGATGGCACGAGCTGAGGGTACCAGCAGTACCAACAGTATGATATAGAGGATCGAGCGTGCCTTCATGAGCACTCCCACTACGGAAGAAGGGTGCGCGGCGTTTTATAGTTTGCGCAGTTGGACCCTAGTCACGCTTCCTCCCTAGATAGGCCCCCGCCAGTGCCAGCAGGGCCAGCGTCTCCACCACACCCGTACCGGGCGCGGTCACCAGATCGGAACCTCCCTTTGAGCCTGAGAGCACCACGAGGTTGACGGTGAGCGGATTTGCTCGTATCTCTTGCGGAACGGCAGCGGCCGCCTCGATGACGAGGGTTGTGGTACCAACCTTACCTGCGATAAGGGGAACCTGGATGACGCGCTGCTCTCCCTTGGCCAGCTTGTACGTGCACGTCTTGACTCCCACGTTCTCACCGCAGTCGAGGGTTATATGAGTGGTAGCCGAGCCGGACACGCTCAGTGTCACCGCGATCTCGCCCGCGTAGGGGTTCTGGATGTACACCGGGTAGAGGTGCATGGAGCCCACGGTGAGTGCGAGCGACTTGAGTTGAGCCTCAGGATCGAAGAACGGCAGGTCGTCGACGCACATGGCCCTGAGCGGCGACCAGAACCATCCTGACCGACAGCACCGGCCGACGGCCGTGATGCAGTTGCCTGAGACGCACTCCCAGTTGTACCGGCAGGCTCCCATGCGGTACCCGCCCACCTTCAGGTTGACCTTGAATGGTATTTTCTGGACCACATCGCGGCATTCTGCACCGCTCTCCAGGTCGGGATCACCCTTGCACACTGTCGATGAGATCTTGACCGTGAAGTCCGTGGGACCCGACACCGGCAGCACCACGTACTTTGAGGACCGAGGCTGGAGGGTGAGGTTGTAGTACTCACCATCCTTGATGACCAAGGGCTTCCCGGCTGCGTTGATGACCTGGATCGACACGGGCATCTTGAAGTCCGTGGGATTCTTGATGAACACCGGCACATCGATGATCTCTCCGGGGCCCGTGGTGATCACGTTGGCCTTCACGTCCTTGGACCGATCGCACTCGGCCTTGGACTGCTTGCATGCCTCCGAACTCTCGTCCTCGAAGCAGGCATCGGAGAAGCAGGCGTCCGAGATCGTCGCCTCGAACCCGCCGACGGTGATCGGGATCTTGTTGACCACCTTGTTGGCATACGTGCCGTCACCCACCTGGTTCTTGCTCTCCACGATGAGCTCGCCCTTCACGGGTCCGCTCACCGGGATGCGCACGATCTTGGTGGTCCGCGCCTCCACGTGGCAACCGCCGATGGAGGACATGTCGAGGTCGTTGGAGACCTTCGTGCCGTCATCCTTCTCGTACGCGAACGAGATGGCGCACTCCATCTCCGAGTCGGCGGTGTTGGACACCACGGCCTCGATGTAGTCCTTGCCGATGGCGGCCTGCTGGATCATCTGGGTGTTCTGGAAGAACACGCCCTGGCTCTCGCCCTCCTGCACACCGATCGTCTCGCCGGTAGCGAGCTTGGCTGTGATGAAGACGGTGACCTCGCCGACGTCCTCCAGCGCGGCCTCGAGGTCGGCCGGGGACGCCGGGCACTCACCAGCAACGCAGTGCGCGATGCGCACCTTGAGGTAATAGGTCGCGATACCCTCGCTCGTCACGTTGAACACGTACTGGTTGTCCGTCTCGGCACCCAGGTCCTTGGGCGGGTCGGGGAGCGTCTTGAGCAGTGCGTGGTCGGTATCGTACACCTCGACCTTCAGGCCGAGCGGGTAGGTCAGATGGTTGTCGATGCCGTAGTACCGGTACATCGTCGTCTGGTCTTCCTCGAGCGTGTACGTCAGCTCGTCCACGTTCAGAGCACACTTATCGTTCTCGCACGTCACGATGAACGCGAGGTTCGCTACGAGCTCCTGCTTGGCATCGTCGTCTGGTAGGTCATCCTCTGTCACCTCATCGATCGTTACATCGGTCTCCACCGACGTGGTGATCCAAGAGTCGTAGTAGATGAGCTGAGCGCCTGCGAACACGGCGTACTTGATCTGCAGGTCAGTGATCGAGGTCACCGTGAACTCGATGATCCTCGACTCTCCGGGAGCAAGGCCCGAGAGCATTAGGGACGCCAGGGTCTTGACGCCGGTGGACACGTTCACCTCGACGGACACTGTGCTGCCCAGCTGGTTGGTGACCTTCAGGTACTTCTTCTTGACCTGGTCGATGTTGGTACGCAGGGCCAGCACGGGCGGTGGTGAGATGCCGTCGAGCACGAACTCGGTGTCCGGGACGACGCCGTCCACATCGGTGACATCAGCGAGGCTCGTCTGGGCCTCGGGGACGGGCGGCAGCGGTGTGTAGCAGTCCGCAGGGCACTTGTTGGGACCGGTCTTCTCGTCCTCCTGGCATACACCGTCGGGGCAGGATGCATCGAGACAGTCGGCACACTCGGGGCCCTCGCCCTTCGCTGGCTCGCAAACGCCGTCACTGTCGCACGACTCGCACACGCCGCAGTCGGACGGGCAGTTCTCGCAGCTCTCGCCCTGGATCATATCGCACACCAGCGAACCAGTGAGCGGATCAGGGACGCCGCATATGTCGGGTAACTGACAATCGTCGGGTGCTGACTGCCAGCTCTCCCAGTAGTCACAGATGCCGTTGGCGCATACGACCTGGTCACCGGCCTGCTCGTCGGTGAGACCGCAGCAGTCGGCGGGGCAGCTGGCCGTGGTCTCACCGCGCTCGTACTGGCAGTTGTGGTCACCGCACACGAAGATGGGTGCAAGGCAATCGCGCGGGAGCGGGTCGAGACCAAGCTCGATGAAGTCGCACACGTCGTTGTCCTGGCACTCCTGTGGACAGTCGCCGTCGGTCAGCGGATCACAGACACCGTTGTCGCACGTGAGCGGGCATGCACCGCAATCGTTAGCGTGGTCGGTGCAGTCCTCGCCCACCTCGCATCCGTTGGCGTCAGCGATATGGCGAACGACATCGCACTCCTCGCATATACCGCAGTTGGCCGCGCCCCCGCTGACGGTGCAGCACTCGTTGTAGAGGCATTCCGAGATGGGGCCGCAGTGGCCGGGGAAGCACGGCGACGGACCGCTGGCCAGCGGTTCCATGCACGTCCCGCCATCGTCGGGAGAGCAGTACCCCTCTATCGAGGAATCGTCCTTGAAGAGCCGGCAGTCCGAGCCCGCGCCCAGCCAGCTGATCGTGATCTCCTTCGTATCGAAGGTACCCTGAGCGTCGCGGTTCACCTGCTTGCAGTAGCGCTGCTCGGCGTCACCGGGGAGGACCCGGGTGTGCGTGTCATCGTCGTAGTCCGTGCACTCGCAAAGGTCCTGATACTTGAACTTCAGCGTGAAACCGCGGTTGAACGACGACTGCATGAACTGCCAGGTGTTGCACTCTACCTGGTATACCAGGATTCGGTTCTGGCCGGGCCGCAGGGTGTTGGAGACCAATGGCTCGGCCGACAGTGTGCAGAAGTTGGACTTCCAGCTGGGATCGGGCTCACCGTTCCCGAGATAGAGCTGGTTCTCCCGTGGGTTGTAGTTGAGGATGTAGTCGTAGAGGTCGAAGCCGTTCTTGAGGTAGGCGATGCCGTCGCCCAGGTTGGTGAGCACCACGCGGATCTTCTGCACCGGCGAGCAGTGTGGCCATTCGTCATACCCGTCGGGGATGGCTGTGGTCACCGTGGCGCTGGACACGACCACGTCGGCGGAGCGCCAGATGCCCACCTGTCGGGTGCCCTTGTGCTCATCGAGCGCGTTGAAGAGGAGCAGATCGTATTTGGGCCGCGTCATCTGGTCGGGGCCGAACGATTCGGTTGGTGTGAAGCTGCAATCGCCCTCGCACGAGGTCGCTCCCTCACCGCAGGTCCCCGTGGTGATCTGACATTCCGGAGATGCGCCATCGTACTGGAACACCTTGTCATCATGGTCGTCACCGTGGCGTAAGGATATCTTGCGCAGCTCGGTTGTGCACTGACTGGTGAACCTGAAGTAGAGCGGGTCGCCCTTAGCAGGGCAGACGTTCAGGTCGAGGTCCACGGGCGGATCGTATATAGCGATCTGGGGCTTCTGGATCTTGATGTAGAACTCCCCGCACTCGCACCGCTCCTCATCGAACGCACATGTAGTTGGATCGCAGGTGATGCTGCCGTCCTCGTCCACGTCCCGGGCGATAAGTATCTTGTGCTGGCCGAAGGGCGTCGACTCGGGGATCCGGATGGAGCAGGTAGCATCCTTCTTGTACTCCTTACCCGTACCAGCATTACAGGTCCCCAGCTTGCGGTCGTCGGCGATGCGGTCCAGGTACACCACGGCCTCGGGGCTGGAGCATGTCACAGTGTAGGAGAAAGTGATTGTGGCCCCCGGGCACAGCTCGGTGATGGGAGGCGCCTCGGTGAGGGTTATCTGGGGATCGGCCACCTCGAACACGAGGTCGCCCTGTCCTATACGCCATCCGTCAGCGGATTTGGCTGTGCCGGCCGAGCCGAACTTGCATATCCCGCTCAGGGTCCCATCGGAGTACTGGTTGCACCCCCAGGCCCGGTCGCCCTCGCCACCGCAGTCGGGGCATACGAAGTTACCCTGGGTGTCGCACACACGGGTGGCGGTGTCCACGTAGATGGTGTACACGCCAGGTGCCCTGGGGCCGAGATAGGTCTTTCCTGTGTTGGCACGGTAGTCGATGTCGTTCCCGGGAGCGTGCCCGTACCGACGCCAGACATCGCAGGTCTGGCCGTCCGTTGCCCGCAAATAGGCGATGACTCCGGGGCTCGAGACGACCGAGTTGCACGAGCTGTCCTTGCAGAGCATGCACTTGCTCGTGGAGAGGTAGTTCTCGGCCTTGCCGCCCATGTCGATGATGGGTGACTTATGCGGATCGCACACGGGATTGGACCCCGCGAGGTTGATATCACCGCACCGTGATATGCGGCCATAGGAGTTGAAGGAACCGCTGCTGCGGGCGCCGTTAGAGCATACGAGGTTGTACTGGCTCACAGAGACGTAGAACTGCAGTGCGTCCCCCGGACATATCTGGTTACCCGTCCGCTCAGCGTCGATGTCGATGTTGATAGCTCCGGAGTAGGAGATACCGGTGCTCTGGGTGGCACCAACGCTGTGGGTGCATGTTGAGCCCGCACAGGTGGCGCCGAGGTTCACCTTGCAGTTACCGAGCTTGCATTCGAACGTCTCATCGGCGTTCGCCCCGGTGAGCCTGAGCTTCACTGCTTGTGGGCCTGTGGTGGTCTTGGGATTGATGGCCAGCCGGCACCAGGGATCCGGGTCCTGCTGGATCGTGGAACCGCCGTTCTCGAGCGACGTAGGCCCCGGGCAGGTGCCCTGGAGCTTGTCCCCCAGGATCACGTCGAAGTAGGTGCCCGGTGGAAAGCACCTGCTCGCGATGTGGAGGTAGAGCGAGGCCGAGAGGCAGGTGTCCGCGGGGAACACGTACAGGTCGATGCCCTTCTGGGATATCTCGAGGGTGACGCTGTCCGAGTCCTCGTAGTACATCCCGGACTGGGGGGCTTTTGCGACGATGTTGACCGATGTCTTGCTGAAGTCCGAGGGGAGCTTGAGCTCGACGTACCCGAAGGCGTCCGGGGTCTGTGTCGCACCTATCTGCTGGTCGCCGTCGAACATCTTGACGGCCACATGATCGCTACGGACGACACCCTGACCCCATTCGTCGATGACGCGGACCTTGAACCTCACGCCCGTGCACCCGCTCGGCGGGAGCTCGGTGACGGTCAACTTGCTCACTAGCTTCAGCTCGGTGATGGCCGTGGAATAGCTGCTCTTGAAGGCCACGATCTCGAGGTCGCCCACGAAGTAGGTCATGTCGATGATCGCTTCTGCGGCGGAGTCCCAGGTGAACCGGCCTACCGCGTCGGTGGTCCCCTGGCTCATGATCTTCTTGGTCTCGGCGTCGCGCACCTCGATGTTCGCTTCCGGGACCGGATCGTTCGAGCTGGTCACCACGAACGTGACGGTGCCCTTCGGATGGATGGTGGATACCTCTTGGTCCGAGACGTCGAGGACCTTGAGGTCGATGATGGGGATGTCGATGGGGATGAACTGCTCCATCTCCTGGAAAGCGCCGAGCTCGTCCTTGGCGAAGGCGACCAGGCGGTAGTTACCGTAGTCGACGTTGTGCAGTTCGCACTCCATGGCGTCACCGGCAACGGAGCACTGCTCGATCTTCCCTCCCTCCGGATTGTAGAGCGCCAGGGT
Source organism: Candidatus Undinarchaeales archaeon (assembly GCA_030753015.1). Lineage (GTDB taxonomy): Archaea > SpSt-1190 > SpSt-1190 > JASMDC01 > JASMDC01 > JASMDC01. Next base: position 56,120 of record JASMDC010000008.1, read on the forward strand.
CTTCTCCACGATCTCGTCTTCTTCGGGATCATGCCAGGTGATAGCGATATCGAACTTCGTGATGGTATCGCCGCCCGAGGGGGTGGTGTGGACCTCGATGCTCGCATCAGCGGCACGGGGGTGGAAGTTGGTGATGGCCAGACGGGTACCGGTGCTGTCCCACTCATCCTCGCCCGAGTCGATGAAGATGCCGCAGCCGAGGATGGGTGTGCCCAACGGATCGAAGCGGAAGTAGAGGAAGTCGTTGTCGATCCGGTCTATGGTCGCCTCCACTCGGTGATCGGCCATGGTCATCTCGCAAATATTGGTGATGGCCTCCGACCCGCGGAACTCGAACCACTCGTCACCGTTCTCTGGATCACAGTCAAGGGTCGAGTAGTGTGTGTCGCTCGAGCAGAGGGCTACACGGTACTCGGGAGGTGCTGCGCAGTTGGTGGAAGGATAGTACCAGAGCTCTGCCTTGTGGTTCAGGTAGGTCGTCGTGTTGAACAGCACACGGACGTACTTGGGATTCTGGGAAGGATCGTGATGCTGTGGTTCGTTGGTGATGCACGCCTCGTTGCGGGTGAACCGCTTCCAGAGGCAGGGATCGTCCCCCTCCACCGTAGCGACAGCACAGGCCGCGTCGATGATGGTGTCGGTCACATTGTCATCCTCACCGTTCTCGATAAGGACGATGAGCGTATCCTTTGAGCGGACCTCACCCTCGTCCCCCACTGCCGGTAGCAGTACGAGACCCAGGAGCACGCATGTTATGAACAGGGCATATTTCCGATCAATCGACATAGTACTACCTCCCCTGCATTATCAGTACGCCGTGTCGTTTTTATAGCTTGGGAAAGGCTGATGGGATCGCTCATTCTGCCAGGGTATGCTCGGACCTATACTGCATGGTCGACTGCGTCAAGCACTTCGAGAAGGTCATCGATATCGCCGCCCATGAGAAGGCATCCCGCTCCTATATCGGACACGTCATTGATGTTGAACGAACTGTCATCGACGAACAGGCACTCCTCGGGCCGCACCTCGATGCCGTCCCTGGCGAGATCGCGGAGCATGGTCCGCACGGAACCGCCCTTGGGCCGCCAGCATATGCTCAGCCGTACGAATGAATCGCGCAGGTCCCATCCGTCCAGCGCCGCGAGCACGGGTGGTTCGTCGTTGTGGGTCACAAGACCTATGAGCACATCGCGCTCCTGCAGTCCTGTCAGGAGCTCGCGGGCACCAGGGCGGAGAGCGATGGTGGCGCCCCTGGTGTCCTCCAGGGTATCGGCGTCACGTCGTCGAAGTGGTGGACGGAGCAGCGATGCGTAGTCTGCGCCCCGGCAGGTCCAGAGCGTCTCGTCACCGTCCAGGAGCACAAGTCGGCATGTCACGGACACCACTACCACTTGAAAGGTTTTTTAATCCTAGCCTGTCTAGTATAATAGCAGGTGGTATTCATGGGGGGCAAGCCGCAGGATGACGAGGGTGTGGAATTCTACCGCCGCATGTCCCAGAAGCGGCCCGACTACGCCCACACATGGTACCGTCAGGGGAACACGCATGCCCTCAACGAGGAGTATCAGAAGGCCATCGACTGCTATATGAAGGCCTTAGAGACGCGTCCCGACCACGTCAATGCCCTCAACAACATCGGTAACGCCTACATGGCCAAGAATCTGTACAAGCAGGCGATCGACTACTATCGTAAGGCCCTCGAGCTCAATCCCCTGGACGAGCTGGCGTGGGGGAACCGGGGCATCGCTCATGGCTACCTTGGCGAGTTCAAGGAAGCCATCCACTGCTTTGAACAAGCCCTGAAGCTCAACGATGAGAACGTCAAGGTCCTTAGCAATATGGGCATCACCTACTTCAACAAGGGTGAGAATAGCGAGGCGAGGAAGTGCTTTAGCAAGGTGCTTGAGCTAAATCCTGATGACGAACTCGCCCTCTCATGCCTGGCGCGTATGAACGAGAAGGCCGAGGACTCGAAGCGAGGCCTCATCAGCAGGTTCTTCGGCTAGTGGATACTGTTCATCGTGACGAGAGATCCTCACGCCTTCTCATGCTCACTGAAGGCCAATGCCTTCCAATCCTTGCCCTTGAGGACACGGCCCAGGATCTCCATGGCCTCCCCCTTGGGCCGGGGATAGGTGAATCCGATCTCGGCGATCTTGTTCTCGTAGTCAGCGGCGATGTCGTCCAGGGAGTAGCCGGCGGCAGCGGCCTCGGCGGCCAGACGCGCGGCCCAGGCGCCGTCCAGTGTACCGTAGCCGTGGATGCCACCGCCCATGGTCGTGACGGTGTCGGTGCCGAACATCTTGGCAAGCTCGATTAGGTGCTTGGGGTTGAGCCCGCCGGAGTTGACGGGCATCATGGGCCGCATCCCGTACCACTTCTGCGGGAAGAACCAGTTGTACTCGCCCTCCTCGACCTCGGGCACGAAGTCCTCCTGGCTGATGCAACGCGCGTAGTTGAGGATCTCCGATTTGTCACCTTCCATCTTGCCAACGACGGTGCCGATATGGAGCTCGTCGATACCAGCAAGCCTGCAGCACTTGGCGATGACCATCATGTCCACCCCGTGCATGGGGGTCCGTGCGAACCCGGCGTGCATGGCCCGGTGGCCGTGGATGATGAGGGGCGGGCCGTGCTCGCGCAGGGTCTGGACCGCAGTGAACCCGCCGGTTATGATATCGATCATGCACCCGATTGCACCCAGCTCCTCGACGAAGTAGGCCTTCTCCAGCATGTCCATGGCGCTGCCCGAGGTGACGTTGGCGACGTACAGCTTGCGCTCGTCGATGCCTTGGGCGCGGTGCTCGGCCTCTACCTCCTGGATGCGCTTGAACGACAGGTAGGCGCGCAGGAGGAAGGGATCGAACTCCTGGTCCGTGAGGTTCTCGTCGTCCTTGACGACGCAGCAGTACTTGAAGGTCTTGTACAGCACCTCGGTCTGCTCGTCGGCGAACAGTCCGGTCTTGGGCTTGGGGATGGTGCCCACCAGTGTGTGGCCCTTGGTCTTTGTGACCTCGCGGATGCCGGGGATGCCAAACCGCGGACCGGGGAACGTGGATATGTACTCCGGCGGCATCTGGAAGTCCATCACCTTGAGATAGTCCACGGCCTTCATGGCCAGGATGTTGCCTGTGATGCACGAGAATAGCTGGGGGATGCTCCCGGGCTCGAAGAGGGCGAGGGGATAGGCAACCTTGACGTGGCCGGCCTTGCCGTCCACCTCGGGGATGCACTCGTACACGGTGCCCGCGAGGCTGAGGGTGTAGGAGGTCTCGGTCTGGACGTCCGTCCAGGTACCTGTCGAGGACTCCAGGGTTATATGGTTGGCCGCCTCCTCCAGGGTCTCGCCCTTGGGGGGTGTCACCTTGAAGGACGCAAGAAGGTACAGCTCCTTCTGCTTGTCCGGCTCGAAGCCGATGTCCAGGAACCGCACGTGGGTGTCCTTCTCCTGGAGACGGGCGGCCTTCTTAATCTGTGATTCGGTGAGCTCCGGGCGCTTCCAGGTGAAGGGCTTGGCGCGCTCGTCCTGCATCCGGCGGAGCTTCTTGAACATCGTATCCCTGGCGCGGGCCCGGGCCTCGTCGATCTCCTTGCTGATCGCTGCGTCCAGGACGCCGTTCTTATCGGTGAGAACCATGAATTTTCGCCTCGTTTCGAGAGTCTGTACAGTGACGGACATTTTAAAGCATTGTCTTGAGGGTGGTCCGTGGTGACCCATGACACGGGTCGCTGGGGCAGTGGGATCCGATGGGCACCCCCCCAGTCATGCGAAAGACTTATGAACGCCCTGTCATGCTCAGTCACACCAGGGGTAACATGGGTAAGAACGCACCCTCCCAGAAGGAGGAACAGCAGCGCGAACGGCCGCCTATTTACATCGCTTTCGAGTGGCACATGCATCAGCCCATCTACCACCCCTACGAGACCGTCACCGAGACCATGAACGGCGGAAATACGAGCAGCTCGGTCAAGGGCACGCTCCCCGACGGGAAGGACACTCCGGACCTGCGGGAGATCTTCTACTCGCGCTGGGGCCCATACACCACCTGGGTGGCCGACGCCATCGAGTCCGGCAAGGACGCCGGGCTTGCGGACCTGGGCGCCAGCATGAGCTTCTCCGGTTCTCTGATCGAGAACCTCAACGCTCTGGAGGAGGCTGATCCGAACGGTACCTTCAAGGATTGGGCAAACCGCTTCATCGAGGCCCGGCACTGGGAGACGTCCGAGGGCAACCCGCGCCTTGACATCGTCGGGTTCGGGTACCACCACCCCCTCATGGGGCTTATCGAGTATGACGACATCCGCCGCTCGGTTGCCGACCACAAGCAGATCGTCGCAGAGACGTTCGGTGATGATGTGGCGTACTCCAAGGGTATCTTTCCGCCCGAGAACGCCTTCTCGGAACGCATGATCCCCGCCCTCGTGGATGAGGGCTTCGAGTGGGCGCTCATCGACAACGTCCACCTGGAGCGGGCGTGCGAGAACTACCCCTACACCACCGGTTCCAACCTCAAACCGCCCAACCCGGCCGACCAGCAGAATCCCGATCCGGACGATTGGGTGCAGCTCAACGGGCTCTGGTCACCTGGGAAAGTGTCCGGCGGGTTCGCCCACCGGCCCCACTGGGTCGAGTACACCGACGCCAACGGCCGGACCTCGCAGATGATCGGCGTGTTCGCGGACCGGTACCTGGGCACCGAGGACGCCCGGGGCGGTTTCGGGGCGCTGAACTACGAGCACGTGATGAGCCAGCTCGAGAAGTTCAACACCGATCCAGACCACCCGCTGCTCATCGTGCTCCCCCATGACGGGGACAATTATGGCGGCGGTTCCGACTCGTACTATCACCACAATTTCCAGCGGTTCGTCCATTGGCTGCAGGCCAACCCGGGCCGCTTCCAGTGCACGACCATCCAGGACTACCTGGACAAGTTCCCCGTGGCCGACGACGACGTGGTCCACGTGGAGCCCGGTTCCTGGAGCGGTGCGGACAACGGCGACCCGGAGTTCAAGAAGTGGAACGGGGACCCGGTCAACGGCTACTCGCCCGACCGCAACTCGTGGGCGGTCATCGTGGCCGCAAAGAACCGCGTCAGGACAGCGGAGGCCATCGATCCCGACGCCCCCGAGACGAAAGAGGCCTGGCGGTTCCTGGACGTGGGGCAGACCTCATGCTACTGGTACTGGGACGGCAACACCGAGTGGGACTCGAACCCAACCCTTGCCGCCAACCAGGCGGTCGAGCAAGCGGACCGGATTATCGGCCAAGGCCCCGACACGATGGGGCCCACCCTCTACCTTCCCCAGCGCGATCCCTACAACCCGGGTGGACGCGGATGGGGCAACAAACCGGAACCGGAGGACGTGCGCATCTGGACGCTGGGGTACGATGTGTCGGGCATCGAGCGTGTGGACCTGAAGTACCGAGAGGTCGGCGAGCAGGACTGGCAGAGCACGCCCATGACCGCGAGCCCGATGCCTGCCCCGCGGACCGATCCCAAACCCACCTACCGCGGCGAGGAGTACGGCGCGGAGCTCACGGGGCTCCACGATGTGACCATCGAGTATTATGCAGAGGCCCAGGACACGCTCGGGAATATTTCCCAGTCGGACGTCCAGCAGGTGTACATCGAGTGAGGTACTGAAGATGAAGCTGCGCGACCTGTTCTTCATGGTGATACTGTGCTTCACTTTCTATATGCTCTGGGGGCCTGTAGGCGTGCTGGACGTGTACGAGCTGCTGTTCTGGTAAAAGGTCGACCGGCCGATACGACGGATTAAATAAGATGTGGCCCGTGGATACCTCCTGGTGATTCGATGTACAAACGAGTTCACATGTTCATGACGCTGTTCATGGTGCTAGTGCTCCTCGTGGGTGTCTCGGGATGCCTCGGTGGCGATGACAGCGAGGACAAGGACCTGGACAATCCCCTCGACGTGAAAGAGGGCGAGGAGTTCGATCCCATGAGCGATACCGAGGGTGAGGAAGAAGCCGACTCATCGTAGCGTCGGACAAAGCGTCGATACGACACCCTCCGGGACTGCCGGCGGCCCTGCCCCAGCCATGACAACATATTGACACTCCCCCGAATGAATTCGGGGGATTCTTGGAAGAGCGAGCATGAGATGTCATGCTGTTACCTCCAGGGGGTGTGCCAGCACCCCGTTAACGCGCCCTCCGAAGACGACGCCTATATTGATCGCACCCACAGTGTCCCGGTGCGCTTCTATGCCGCATGATCTGCACTTCAGAAGACGACCCCTCTTCGTCACTGATGTGTCGCCACACCAAGGACACACGCTTGATGTGCCTCTCTCGTCGATCATGGTCACTTTGATCCCATACTCTTGGGCGACACACTGAAGCCGTTCCAGGAGAAAGCGGTGGCTCCAGAAGTTGTGGATCATCGAATCCGACTTCTTGCCGAATGTGGCATTGTCCCTGATCCCCGTGAGGTCACCTACGACGATCTCGCTGACACCTTCCCGCCAGAGCCGTTCGATCGCTTTCCTGACGATCGTGTTTACATACTGCCGGAAGCGTAGCTTCCGCTTGCGGAACAAGGAGCGGATCTGCTTTGTCGTCTTCCTGCCGTTCGTCCTCTTCGCTATCGACTTCAGCCGGTCGATACGACGTGATAGATACCACCAGTCGGAAAGTGCGGGTCGCCCACTGTACGCGATCGATCGCCTATCCCCTTCGATCACTACATCGAGCAGTTCGAGCACGCCAAGGTCCACGAAGGCCCTCTTGTTCGAGAGCGGTTGATGTGGAGGATCGACCTCCACGATCTGCCTGGCATACCATTTCCGTCTGATGGAGTCATACAGAAGGGTCAGCAACCCTTGCCTTGTCCGGTCGTTCCATTTCGGTTTTCCTCTCCAATTCACCTCCAACTTTTTCGGCAGCTTCAATATACTGCCTTCTATCGTATAGCAATCGCATCGGATGAGTATGAGCTGCTTCCTCTTCCCCGTTGACCTGTGCTTCCAGTATCCGGGAGGGCTCACTCTCTGGATGCGGGGCGGGAGCTTGCCCTTCTTCTTGAGTTCGAGCAACGCGAAGAACGAACGCCAAGCCTCGCTGTTCTTCCTCTCGATCTGCTGAGCTGTCGCAGAGCCAATGATGCACTTGTATCTATCGTACAGGTCCTTCGTGTTCCAGTTCACCTTGTCTGCGTTGAAGATGCTCTGCCTTCGTCGATAGCTGATCTCGTTCCAAAGGCGAGCACAACCATCCGCGAGCTCATGCAGTCGTTCGTCTTGTTCCAACGAAGGTGACAATGCAAAGGTGTTCGTTCTCCTCATGGTCAGACCTTCGACCGCATCTTAATGATATCCCACGATGATCGAATAGTGTCTTTGGAGCGTTAAGGTGTTATGGGGGGTGGCGTGCCGCTATTCAGGTGGTTCTTTTACCTTTCGGGTTTGGTTTCCCTTCGGGAAACACGTCATTCATCCCAACTATGAATTAGATGGGCTTTCTGTCTCAAACCCGTTATAAAAGTTACGTCCCCACAGAGTGGACCATGGAGGAGTACCTGCCCAACCACTCCTCGCGCATGGATCCACACCGCCACAAGGCGATCGTATGCCACGGCGACTCGCTCACCTGGGGCTTCATGATCAATCGGGAGGATTGTTATCCCGCGCGTCTCGAGCGCCACCTCGGCGGTGACTGGCAGGTCTTCAACACGGGCCAGAACGGTGACACCGCGGAGGGTGGGCTCACACGGCTCGGTCGCGAGGTGCTCCCCGAGAACCCCCGGCTCGTCGTCATCGGGTTCGGTACCAACGACTTCTACGATGGTGTGCCCTCCAAGCGCGTGTTCGCGGCGATGGACACGATGGTCGAGCGTGTCCTCGCCGACGGGGCCGAGGTCATCCTCTGGGGATTTCCGCTCTCCCAGGCCTACGGGCAGGGGTACGAGTTCATCGCGCGCAAGCACAAGGTCCCGCTCCTCGATTACCTGCACGAGGACATCTACGGACGACAGGGGAACGTGTTCCCCGACGGTATCCACCTCACTGTCAGAGGGTATGCTGCAGTAGAGGCCCGGGTCCTGCCGGTGGTCCGACGGGTGCTGGGGATCGACACCTGAGCTACTCGATGTTGGCGTGGCGCCTGCGCATCTTCTCAGGAGTCTCGCTGAGGGCCTGCTGTAGGTCGAACACGACGCCCTCGAGGAAGATGAGCGAGAGGATCTCGAACAGTGAGCCCATGGGCGTCAGCTCCTCGATCTGCGAGGTGAGCTGGCGGGCGATGTAGGACACCTCCTTGGACTCGCGCACCCTGCCGTGGATGAGGAACATCACATCGGCCAGCTTACCAAGGGTGCTCTCGGGAGTGGAGGTGATGGCGACCACCTTGGCGCCGTTGCCATGGGCGGCCTGGATGGGGCCGATGGTGAGGCTCGTCTCACCCGAACCCGATAGACCGACGATGATGTCGTCAGCCTCGACGGCGGGCATGGTCACCTCGCCTATGACATGGACACGCAGCCCCATGTGCATGAGCCGCATGCCGAAGGCGGCCCCTACCAGCCGTGAGCGTCCGGTCCCGCACACGTACACCTTGCGGTCGTTCTCGCGTGCGTCCTTGATCAGCTCGACGAAGCGGTCTATTGCCTCGCCGTCGAGCTCCTCGGCCAGCTTGTTCGCCTGGCTGGCGTAGAAGCGCATGGTCATCCCCACGGGGACACTGAAAGCAACATGACTCATCCTGGAGAGGATGGTGCGTACTGTGGACTGGGGATCCTCGGATTCGCGGAGCGCTCGGCCGATGACAAGTCGCTGGGCGCCGTTCATCAGCACCCGTTCAATGTGCTCTTCATCCAGAGCACCCGCGGCGATGACGGGGATGGTCAGCTCCCGTGACACCTGCTCGATCTCCTGGAAGGGATCGACGGTGCGCTTGGTGAGAAAGCTCGTGTGGACCACGACCGCGTCCATACCAAGCTGCTCGGCCTCCTTCGCCTTCTCGACGACGCTGCGGTCCTTGTCCACGTGCGAGAGGTCCATGTAGACCTTCACGCCCTCGTCCCGGGCGTACTGGAGGATCGTCTTGACGATGTGGGGTGCGTGATGGCTGGTTATGATTATGGCATGAGCGCCGAATTCCCTGATGGAACGGATGGTCTTGAACTCCTCGATGTGCTTGAGGTCGGCCACGACCTCGAAGGGTTCTTCCCGCTCCGCAAAGAGCCCCTGAAGACGGCCAAGGACGTACCGCGTCCCGAGGGTCTGAAGAGTGTGGTGGTCCACCTCGAATATGCGGGCACCTCCCTTCCAAAGCTCGTCAGCTAGCGCGATGAGCGCATCGATGTCGTAGCTGTCGTCCACCTTCAGATAGACCTGGAGTTCCGGCTTCGTCGTCTCCATGCTCCTCGCTTTTGGGATGCTATGGGAAGGGTTAAAAGACTACGCCTCCCCTCCTGCCCTGCCATGGAGATGGAATCACCAGACCAGTCCCGACGTACGAGGTTGCTGGAGAACCGGGTCCACGAGCTCGAGGCGGCCATACAGCGGTTCCTAGCACCGCCCAACCTCGTGGCGACCATCTCCGAGCGTCACCCCAACGGCATGGTCGTAGCGCGCCTCTCGAACGGTCAAGAGGTGTTCACCACCGTCCGCCAGGGCCTGGAGGAGAAGGTGCTCCCCGGCGACCGAGTCCGTGTAGACCAGAAGAACTTCACGATAATCGACGTGCTCGGTGGTACACGGGACTTCGATGTCGAACGTTTCGTCGTCATGGAGAAGCCCGAGATCTCCTGGGAGGACGTGGGCGGCCTTTCCGAGGAGATGCGTGAGCTTAAAGAGGTCGTGGAGCTGCCGCTCACCGATCCCGATCTGTTCCGCGAGGTGGGTATCACGCCGCCCAAGGGCGTGCTCCTTCATGGACCGCCCGGGACCGGGAAGACGCTGATGGCCAAGGCCGTTGCGAACGCCACGAACGCCACGTTCATCGAGGTCGTTGGCTCGGAGCTCGCTCAGAAGTTCATCGGCGAGGGTGCAAAGCTCGTCAGGGACATCTTCTCCCTGGCCCGCGACCGCGCTCCCACGCTCCTGTTTATCGACGAGGTGGACGCCATCGCTGCCAAACGCATCGAAGTGGGCACCTCCGGCGAGCGCGAGGTGCAGCGCACGTTCATGCAGCTGCTGGCAGAGATCGACGGTTTCCATCCCCTGGGGGACGTGAAGGTCGTTGCCGCCACCAACCGACCGGACATCCTCGACCCGGCCCTCGTGCGCCATGGACGCCTCGACCGGCTCATCAAGGTGCCGCTCCCCGACGAGAAAGGCAGGCGGGACATCGTTCTGATCCACACGCGTCCCATGAACACCGACGAGTTCGATGTCGATAAGCTTGTCAAGCTCACTGACGAGATGTCGGGGGCCGACATCCACAACGTGTGCACCGAGGCCGGTTACATGGCCATCCGCGACAAGCGTACAAGGGTTACGCAGAAGGACTTCGATGACGCCATCAAGAAGGTGCGGCGCGAGGACAAGGAAGCAGTCGTCTACTCGATGTTCAGGTAAAGTAGACGTGTCGGGGATCAGTCCCATGACAGTACATCACCGAGCTCTGACGGTGAGCGCAGTACACAGGAAGGTTATATCGCTCCCGGCAAGGCACTCGACTTCAACGTGAACCTCTACGCGGAGGACACAATCCAACTTACTAAGGATGTCGAGGTCGTCATCAAGTCCATCGACTGCGGCGTGGAGACGGTGGTCCCCGTGCGCATCGAGCCCATCACACGCGAGCCCGCTTGCACCACGAACAAGGTCGTCAGCCTCCGAACGAAGTCCGACAACCTCAGCCCGGCCAGCGGCCTGATCCTCGCCGAGTCGGTGGACAACCCGTTCTACGTCATCAGCAGCGACAAGGTGGGCGAGGTGCAGACGGCGCGTCTGGTGATGTTGCCACCTACAAAAATGTAAATAGTTTTATACATTATTGTATATAGCTATGTACATGGACGGATCGAAGGACATCCTCTCCGAGATGACAACGAACCTGCCCCGCACCACCAAGGCCAGTGATGCGTTCTTCAACAACTGCATGAAACGGCGGAGGTTCGTTCAGGTCCCGAAGGACGACTTCGTGAAGCATCTTGAGAAGTCGAAGCACGACCTCTCACAGGTGGACACGGACTACATCCAAGGCAGCTGGGATTGGGCTGTCGTCAAGGCTTACTACTCGGTGTTCCATGCCGCGAACGCACTCCTCATCAAAGAGCGCGGTGAGTACTCTAAGGACCATTCCTGCGTGTTCGTCGCACTCGAGCGCCACGACCTCATCCCTCCGGATCTCTACAAGGAACTGGGCACCCTGCACGGACGGTTCTCGGACCTGGCCGCGTTCGACATCATCTACGGCGCCAGGAAGGTCGGACAGTACGATGTCGACCGATGGGCCTCCATCTCACAGGCGGATGCCGAACGTGTGCGAGGATTCGCCCGGAGGTTCCTCTCGTTCGTGGAGGGGCGGTGTTATCCATGATCATCACGGCGTCCAAGGTGAGGCTCCTCGACATCATCCTCTCCGAGCCCGGGACACCCATCAGCTCCGCAATCCAGAACGCGAGGATGAATCCCCGGTACGCGACCGACTTCATAAACGAGGCAGTTCGCGAGGGCATCATCATCGAGGAGCGGATCGGCGGCGATGAGAAGGCCCATGTCAGGCGTCTCTACCCGAGCCTGACCCATGGGCTGCCTACCTTCCACCTCGTGGAGATGGAGAAACGCATCGCCTTCCTGATGGACCATCCACGACTGAAGGGCCCGTTCTCGCAGATCTCCCGCCTGATCGAGAAGAACGGGGGGTTCGCGCTCGTCTTCGGGAGCTATGCTCGATCCACCGAGAACGAGGAGAGCGACCTTGACCTGCTCGTGGTCTGTGGGGACCGTCCCGACGAGTCGTCGATCAGCGAACCGTTCGTCCTCGTCGATGAACGTCCGTCGATGATGTGGGAGACGCACGAGGAGTTCTCTGAGCGAAGGGGCGACCCGCTCCACGTCAACGTGCGCCGGGACCACGTCATCATCTGTGGTACGGACAGGTACCTCAACGCCATCACGTGATGGTCGCTGTACCGGGCCTGTTCAGGCCACTGATGCTCGAAGGGATCCCCTGCCGCATGGAACGGGCGCGCCGGGCACCGTTCAGTCCACGGGGCCGGGGACACCATCTCACTCACCAAGGACGGCGAGATCGTCATCACGTCCGTCGACTGCGGCGTGGAGACGGTGGTCCCGGTCCGCATCGAGCCCATCACCCGCGAGCCCGCTTGCACGGCGAAGGTCGTCAGCCTCCACACCGAATCCGACAATCTCAGCCCGGCAAGCGGGATCATCCTTACCGAGTCGGTGAACGATCCGCTCCACACCGTCACTCCGGTAGAATGGGCGGACGGCGCGAAGGAGCGGCTGCGGCCATCGATCATTACATGGATCTCTCGTTCCCGTCGAGTGCTCCCGTTATCTGCTCCGGACCGGTCAATACACTGATGCCTACCATCGTACTAAGTCGCCGAGCGTTCGCCACGTCCACGGGGCGCATGGTGAGCGTCCCTGTCCGACCTCCCGGCAGAGCCGTGACGATCTCCCCCTCCTCGATGTCCGTGGGGAGCATGGTGACCGCTACACCGCACTTGATGGCTTGCGCCACCAGGTTGGGGACGAGGGCGTCAGCGATGCCGCGGACCACCTTCGCCACGGTGTTCGCCGAGGCCGGAGCGACCAGCAGGGTCGTGTACACGCCCCTGTACACGTCGCTGAGGAGCTTTGCCTGGTTGGATCCTTTCTCGATGACCGGTGCGGAGAACGCATCCTCGTCCAGACGATCGATGAGCCCGTACATCCGCACCACCCGAGCGCCCTCGACCGAGAGCACGGGCCGGACAGTGGTCCCTTCGACGCTCACGTCCTCCATGGCGTCGAAAGTCGCCTCAAGGTGATGACCGGCGCCGGTAATAGCCCAGAGGATCCGTCGATGCGTACCTGATGACATCAGATCATCCAGTCCTCGAGCACTTCGAGCACCCGGTCCTTCAGTTCCCGGGGGCCAAGCTCGTCCGGGTCCAGTTCTTCCAAGGAGTCGGCGAGCGTCCGGTCCTGTATGACCTCGCGCACCCAGTTGGCCACGTCATTGCTCTCAGACCGGATGTGGAAAAGCAGCCCCTCCGGCGCCATCCCGAGTATGATCCAGTGGAGGTCCATGATGTCCCGGGCGGCACCCTCGACACGGTCCTCGGACGACTTGACGATGAACTCGGATCCGTCGGGGGCGGAGGGCATCATCACGCTTCCCTGCTACGTTTTCCGAGGTAAAGCTATTTATGTGACATGGTTGGGTGGAGCCAGGGTTCTCCATAACCGTTATAATGCTCCGTGACGATAGGTAGTGTGTGGGCATCACCATCGACCCGGAGGACCCCCGCTTCAAGAAGAAGCGTACACTGCGTCCCGAGGACGTGGAGGACATCGTTCTGGAGCGCCGCGAGGTGGACCTCCCCACGAGGCGTCGTTCCCGTCGCACGAACGAGGAGCGCTAGCATCATCGCGCAGCGAACGAGCGGGCGCCGCCGATTGATTTAAAACGCTCACCACTCTTCCCGCTCCCGATGGTCACTGTGCCACCCGCAGCAGGCCCCCTCATCGCCGCTGTGGGCTGTTTTGCCCTCGCTCCCCGCGCTGCCAGGGGGGAGCGCATCGAGGCCAGCGACGTGGCGTTCGGCGTGGTCGCGGGTCTGCTACTGGCCGGCCTCTCCGGCACCCTGACCACTGCTCTGTCGATGGCCATGCTCGGTGCCTTGGCCTGGCCCGTGCTCCTCCTCCTTCTCGAGATGGAGGACGCACGCATCATGCCCGCCCTCGGAGCGCTCCTCTTCGCTCCAGTGCCCGTGGACGGCCGCTCCCTCCCGGCCTTCACCCTTGTCGCGCCCTATGTCCTGCTCTCGGCCATGACGCTTGACCTACTGGCCCAGCGTGAGATCTACCTCCCCGCCATCACCGTGGAGGTCGACGGCGGACCCAATTTCCCGAACTTCGTCAACCTGCCCGCCGTGATCGCTATCGCGTGCCTTGCCTGCGCTCTCCTCGTCCGCTGAGATCCCACATGGATGGTATACTGCGAACAGTGTTACCCAAGGACACGTAGAAAATGCGATTCGCACCCCTACGGCCTCGCTCTGCTGACAGGAGGATGGAGCTATCCCTGATCTTCACACAAAGGACGACGTGGTCTAGAACATCGACCTAGGTCAGCTGACCGAGACCGGTGACCTCGTCTACCACGCAATGGTCGACATCTATCGCAAGAGGAGCGGTAGCGACTAGTCGCCCTTGGCCTTCTTGACGAGCTCGGCGAAGTTCTCCTGCAGACGTGTCGCCTCGGCCTCTGCTTTGGCCTTGACCTCCGCAGGGAGCTCTATCTGGGCCTCGAGGATGTCAGCGTACATCCGTGCGACCTTCGCCTTCTGCTCCCGTACGTCGACCTCAAGGACTACATCGTGGCCCCCGATGGACTTCTTTAGCAGGGTCGTGCCCTTGACCTTGGACGACACCGCCCAGCCGAGGTCCTTGAGCTTACCAAGGAGCGTGACCTCCTTCACCTCGCCTGAGACGAGTCCCCCCAATGAAAACGCGTACTTCATAAAATCACTTGGAGCGTAAGGAGCGGCTCAGACTTTTGTTCCTTTCGCTTCGGCGACCTGCCCCGCGGGATGTCCCGCGGGGTTGTCGCTGTCATCCCTAGTCCCGACGCTAGCGGGGCCTGCGTTCACCGCCGGTCACGGCCGCCACCACGGCGGTCACGGCCGCCACCACGGCGGTCGCGGTCCCTGCCGCCACTCCGTCGGGGGCGCTCTGGCTCGACCCACCCGGGCGGCGGGGGGTGCAGGGCCTTCATGGACACGTCGACCTTTCCGAAGGCGACCTTGGTCACGATGACCTTCACCTTGTCACCGAGCTTGACCCTGTCCTCGATCTTGTCCACGTGGCCGTACTCGAGCTCCGAGATGTGGAGCATCCCGTCCTTGCCGGGGATGAGGTTGACGAAGGCGCCGAAGGGCTTGATGGTGACCACCTCGGCCTCCTCGTAGATCTCGCCCACCTCCACATCGCGCACGATGTTGCGCACGGCCTTCTCGGCCTTGGCGGCCATCTCGGCGTCGTTGGTGGTGATCATCACCGTGCCATCGTCCTCGATGTCCATCTGAACGCCGGTCTCATCAGTGATGCTCCGGATCATCTTCCCGCCAGGGCCGATGACCGCACCGATCTTTTCCGGATCGATCTTTAAGGCGATGATGCGCGGTGCGAACTCAGACAGCTCCTTCCTCGGCTCGTTGATCGCACCCTGGATGACGTCCAGGATGAAGTTGTTCGCCATCCTCCCCTGGGAGACCGCCTCACGGATGATGGGCATGGAGATACCGCGGGTCTTAGTGTCCATCTGGACGGCAGTGACGCCGTCACGGGTGGCGGTGATCTTGAAGTCCATGCCACCGTCGCCGTCCTCCATGTCCTGGATGTCCGTGATGACCTTCCAGCGCTCACCATCGGAGGCAAGCCCGATAGCTATCCCTGCAACAGGCTTCTTGATCGGGACGCCTGCGTCCAGGAGGGCCAGCGTCGATCCACAGGTGGAACCCATGGACGAGGAGCCGTTGGAGCTCATGACCTCGGAGACCATCCTGATGGTGTAGGGGAACTCCTCCAGAGTGGGGAGCACCGGGCGAAGGGCCTTCTCTGCCAGCATGCCGTGGCCCTGCTCTCGTCGGCCGGCGCCACGGAGCTTCTTGACCTCGCCCACGCTGAACGGTGGGAAGTTGTAGTGATGGAAGTACCGCTTCTTGATGTCATCCTCCATCGACTCCACGATGAGCGTGTCGCCGGGGGCGCCCAGGGTGACCACGGAAAGGATGTGGGTCTCACCACGCTGGAAGAACCCCGTGCCGTGGAGGCGGGGGAGCACCGCGACATCGGCCGCTAGATGCCGGATGTCGGTGATCTTGCGGCCATCGACGCGCTGTTCGCGGTCCAGGAGGGCTCGTGTGACCTGATCGTCGATGAACGCCTGGAAGCACTTTTTGAGGATGCCCTTGAGATAGGCCTTGGCGGCCTCCTCGTCACGCTCCTCGTTGATGTACTCCCTGGCCATCTCGTTGACAACCAGTTCCTTCATCTCCTCCATGATCTCCTTGCGCTCACCCTTGGAGCCGAGGGGTTGGTTGAAGACATAGGTCTGAAGTTGCGGGACCATGCGCTCCTTGAGCCGGTCGGCAACGACCTTCTCCTCGGGAGCGAGCTCGCCCGTGAACTTCAGGTCCTCCCTCTTTGCCTTGGGCTTGCCGATCTGCTGGCGTACGTCCTCGATGAAGGCGCACAGCGGGCCCAGGGCCTTCATGGCCTCTTCGAAGGCGCCCACCATGACCTCGTCCGGGGCCTCGTTGCAGTTGCACTCCACCATAGTGATGCGGGAGCCGTCCCCGGTTACCAGGAGGTCGACCGTTGACTCTGCGAGCTCTTCCACGGTGGGGTTCACGATGTACCGACCGTCGATGTAGCCGATGCGGACACCGGCCACCGGTCCGTCGAAGGGGATCGTGGAGAGGTGGAGGGCCATGCAGCCGCCGATGAGGGAGGGGACGTCGGGCTTGTTCGCCTCGTCGAAGGTGAGGGGCATGCAGATGACCTGGACCTCGTTGCGCATGTTCTGGTCGAAGAGCGGGCGGATACCGCGGTCGATGGAGCGACCGGTCAGCACAGCGTCGAGGGAGGGTCTGCCTTCCCGCTTGGTGAACCTGGAGCCCTTGATGCGCCCGCAGGCGTAGTACCGCTCTTCGTATTCGACCATGAGAGGGAAGAAGTCCATCCCTTCGCGAGCGGAGGGGGACATGTTCGCAGAGCAGAGCACTACCGTATCGCCTAGTTTCACAGTGAGGGCGGCGTCGGACTGAGGTCCGTAACGTCCCGTCTCGATCGTGAGCGTCTTTCCTGCTACATCGCAGGTGAATTGTCGAATGTTCATGTGGCATCCACTAAAGGGGTATCCTTTTAAATGAGCCGGTCAGCCGCCGGAGTGGGCCGCGGTATCACGGTTCTCGCCAAGGGAAAGGTATAAATAGCGACCTGGGGGCCGCGCCGACAAGGTGACGCTGATGGACATCTCTATTGACTATCTGGAGCGCGAGCAGATGAAGGTCGGACCGAGCGTTGGAATGGGCTGGGGGCCCACCTACGGCATCCCGCCGTCAGGCCCCTTCCACACCAGTGATGTCGTGTTCGATAACAACTACGTCGCAAGGCAGACCGAGGAGTTCGAGCCCGCCATCGAAGCGTTGGCCGAACAGTACACTGCAAATGATGGCTGCGAGGTCCTTGCATACCATGACCACAGTCATACGACGTGGTACAACACCATCGATAAAGAGAAGATGCACGTCCACTTCAAGGGTGAGATGGACGACTTCAAGGGCTTCATCGAGGACTCGAAGGCGTCCGGGTACGGCACGCCCGAGAACGTCCAGGTGAACGCCTCCGTGGTCGACTGGCTCACTCACCCGGTCCAGACCTGGCGCATGAAGCAAGCGGTCTCTTCCTACATGGAGGAGGTCGGCTCCGAGCTCAAGGTCAAAGAGACCGAAGAGGACGTAGGCAACCGCCACATCTACAAGCGCGAGATCACGTTCGAGTGAACTGACCTCAATTCCCCCCGGGGGCGGTCGTTTACGCGACCGTCCTCGTTTCCTTTTATCACATGCCACGGCCGAAGGGCGTGCATGGACCTCACACTATCGGTGAGGTTGCATGTTCCGAAGTGGCGGCCCGCTCGCTATCGAACGATATGAGCGGTCTCTGGCGCCATGACAAGCCAGTCCTCGTCAATGCCCGCCATGTCGGATCCGCTGGTGGAGCAGTGCGTCTTGAGACGGTTTATCGAGCGCTTGAGCTCGGACATGTCCTTCTCGCGCAGCTGCCTGATCTTGACGAGCATGATGGTATTGCCCTTCCGGAAGTGAGTGAGGATGGTCTCCGTGTCAGCGAAGTCCTCGAGCTGGGACGTGCGGATCTGGAGCGCCGAGTCGCCCGACTCCACGTTCTTGAACTTGATCTCGGGGATCTCCGGGGTTTGTGAAGTATGAGCATTGTGGACATGATGGTACTCGTCAAGGTGAGTGGGTCGCTTGTGCTTGAAGCGCTCCAACAGCTTCTCGCCCATTCTGAAGAACCGTTCGACCATAAGCTACCCACGATGCTGGGGTGGTCTTCCTTTAAATGCCTACCGGCGAGCTATCGTTGGAGCGTCTCGAGAGTACTTGCGATGTTCCAGATATCTGTCCTCGTGTGCTCCGGCAGGTTCGGATCGTTGGAGATATCGTCCAACCGGTTGATGGCCTCGTTCACGCGAACGCGCATCGCCCTGTCCTTACCTACGAGGATGCTTTTTACGTCCTCCGCCGTCTTGCGGATGTTCCGCGGCACCGAGCGATCATCGAGTATCTCTTCGAGTATCTCACAAACCTGAGAAAGGATGTTTTCAGCGTCCATGTCCCTCATCTCCGAGCCTTTCCCTCAGAACCTTCAGGAGGGCCTTGATGCCCTCGTCCATTTTCACCAGGCCATTCACGCTGGCGGCGGCATCGTGACCACCACCACTCCCTTGGATGATGACCTCAATGTTCACGAGAAGGTCCTTGTAGACGTGAATTCCCGTGCTTTTTATAAAGCTTTTTCTCGCCCGTGCGGTAATCCGGAACCCCCCCTTCTTCTTTGCTCCGACGAAGGCGATATCAGCACCGGACCTGATGAGGGCGTTGGCCACATCGGCCTCGAAAGAGTTCACCTTCGTGACGGCCACTATCCAAGGACCGATCAAGGTGAGCTCTGCCCTTTGTGCGCCCTTGAGGATCGCGATCCTCGAGGAGCGGTCGGGTTCCAAGTGGATGGCGTCGAGCACCTCTTGATAGTTCACGTCGGTCGTTGCCAAGAGTCGGGCCATGGCGCGGAATGTGCCGGCCTGCGCCCGTCTGAAGGACATAGTATCCGCGACCATGCCTGCGATCATTCCCGCTGCTGCCCGCGACGAAGGTACAGCTCCCGCGGCCTCGAAGAGGCGGTGGACGAGCTCACAGGTGGATGGCGAGGTGTCGTCCGTCAGGGACGCTTGATAGTCGCACGGCCCTGCATACGGATGATGGTCCAGAACGACGGGCCGCTTCCAGGGGATCAGGGGTGCCACCTGGTCAGGGTTCTGGACGTCCACGAGCACGGGCAGCCCCCCCGGGTTCGGGGGCCTGACCTCGAACTCTGCGTCCAGATAGTCGATTAGCTTACGCGCAGCGACGCTGGCATGCGAGCCTGATCCGATCCTCGACGGGATCCCGAGCTGTTTCAACAGCTCCTGGAGCGCGATACAGGCTCCTGCGGCATCGAGGTCAGCGTTCTGATGAGTGATGAGGAAGGCGCCCCCTCGTGCGGCGGTGAGGGCAGCGAGGACACGTTGAACGTCCTCGTCGGTGCAGCCGTTCTCAGGCAATGGGCCCGGCCGGTCCCTGGATGAGCTTGGTCACCTTGTCGGAGAGCTCGGTCACCTTCTCGTTGACCTTCCCCTCCTGACGGGTTAGCGTCTTGATGCGAAGCTCCAGGGTCTCACGCCGGTCGTCCAGTTCCTTTTTCACGTCCTTGGCCTTCATCTTGGCAAGGATGGGGCCCACTGCCTTGTACACGTCCTCGTCCTTGACCCCCTCCAGGGACTCAAGGGCGGACATGACATCGGTCAGCTGGGTCTCGATCTGCTGCTTCTGAATGAGTATCGTCTGTGCCTGCTGCTGGTATTGCTGCAGCTGGAGCACCATGTGCTGTGCTTGTGGGGATATGTCCATGTCAACTCACCTTGTCAACGCTGAGGATGATCTTAAGCCACCGGCAAGTGGCGTTTATTGCGGCACGGAGGGCATTGAGGTCATCGGCCTCGACCAGGATGTCGTCACCGTCGAACCGAGTTCGCGCCCGCCGCTGCTCGTTAGTTCCAAGAGGCCGAGTCAGCACTGTACGGACGAGCTCCGGCCGTTCTGGGGTCAGGCGGGCTGTGAAGGGGATAACGGGAGCCCCCTACTGCGCCAGCACCGACTTGATGACCCTGGGCCGTGCCTTGGCCAGGATCTTGTAGCCGCAGAATGGGCAGCGGATCCGGCGCATCTCCGAGGTCGAAGGATCGATCAGACGCTTGCACTTGAGGCAGATGAACATCCTGTTCACCTCCTCCTCGTGGAAGGCGCGTAAGCACCTCCAGCGATCTTAACGCCGCACTTCGTGCAGGACCAGAGTCCCGCATTGGCGCGCTTCAGCTTCGGAGCCTTGCACTGGGGGCAGACATGGAACGCGCGGGAACTGCTCTCCACCTTCGCCACCATCCTGCGGACCCTCTTACCGTAGCGGCAGCCGAACCGGCCAGCGCTTCCTACCTTCTTCGTTGCCATGATGATCGCCTGTTTTCGTGATGTGAATGGTGGGGCCGCCGAGATTTGAACTCAGGTCACTACCACCCCAAGGTAGGAGGATAGACCAAGCTACCCTACGGCCCCTTTATCACGTTTCGTGTGTACCCTCCACCTCCTATCTAGGCCCTCTTGTACCGCGCGATCTCGCTCACGAGATCGATCTGCGAGAGGAGCATGCGTCTACAGCAGTATCGCATGATGTTCAGGTCGTTG
Source organism: Candidatus Undinarchaeales archaeon (assembly GCA_030753015.1). Classification (GTDB taxonomy): domain Archaea; phylum SpSt-1190; class SpSt-1190; order JASMDC01; family JASMDC01; genus JASMDC01. The sequence continues at coordinate 76,849 of JASMDC010000008.1, forward strand.
AGCACCTGTTCGGGGTTCTCACCCGCGGCCACTCGGCTCTGGTACGCATTGAAGTTCTCAGAGACGGGTGCACCACAGGTAAAGCATCGTACTGGAATAATCATTGTTCGCTCACCGGTATGATTTCTGTCGCCTCGCCCGGGGCTTGGACCGGTTGGGCTTGCACTTCTCGGTGCGCCGGGGATCGGCCACCAGGAGATGGCGGTCGTAGGTGAGGAAGAGGCGCTTGAGCTTCTCGTCCTCGGTGAACTCCACCAGTCCCTTCGCTATGGCGAGGCGCACGGCCTCTGACTGTGCGATCCGACCGCCGCCGTTGACGTTGATGCGGATGTCGATGGTCTTCACGACCTTGCCCGCCAGGATCAGTGGCTCACGGATACGTTCCCGGGCAAAGGCGGGCGTGAACAGCTCCAGAGGGACGCTGTTGATCTTGATTATGCCCTTTCCCTTGGAGAGGGTGGCCCTCGCCGTGGATCTCTTCCGCTTGCCGCTCGTATGGATGATCTTGCTCATGACTCCCACCTGTCACGTGATATACCGAGCTCCCGGGAGATGTCCCCCAGGCGCATGAACTTTCCGGTGTTTGAGGAGGCGAGATTGATTCCGGGGATGGTCTGGCTCTCAACGTCCTTGAGGGCCTGGGGCTTCCCGATGAACACTTTGAGGCGGTGGAAGGCATCGCGTCCGCGCTTCCGCTTGTAGGGCAGCATACCACGGACCGCCCTGCGCAGGATGCGGTCAGGCATACGGGGGAAGTGGGGTCCATGGTAGGGATGTCCCCGTGCCCGGCGTTGGCGGTAGTGGTCGAGGATGTGATTGCGGCTGCCGGTGATGATGGCCGACTCAGCGTTGATGATGCTGATCTTCTCACCCTCGAGGAGCTTCTTTGCGACTTGGGCGGCCAACCGCCCCATGATTAGGTCCTTGGCGTCGATGATCATAGTTTACACCATCACCCGCACGTCGGTGCCCTTGGGGTGCTTCTTGATTATCTCCTCGATGGAGAGGGTCTTGCCCCCGGCCTTTGTGATCTTGACCCTGGCCTTCTCGGAAAAGGTGAGAGCAGCGATGGTGAGCTTGTGGTCAAGCTCGCCGGTACTGAGCACCTTTCCAGGGACAACGATGGTCTCGCCCTTGTTGGTGTGGCGGTTGAGCCGTGAGAGGTTGATGACCGGCCTTCCCCGGGTCGGTTTGGTCAGCCGCTCGGAGAGGTCCCGCCAGATCGGGGCTTCTCCCTTGGTCCCGGCCCGCTTGAGGGCGATTATGAGCCGTCTGAGGTTATCGTCCGTCTTTTTCATGGTCTCGACCCGTGAACTTGTGAAATCGCCGGTCCGAGGCGAGCATTGCCTCCCGGCGTGTCTTGCGGATTCAAAGACTAATGGTTTTATAGGTTGCGGTTAAGCGGGGCCCGTCTCCCGGGGGACGGAAGGCCAGTCCGGCAAGAATGGTGTTCAGCTCGCCATAACCTTTTTATCGCTCCCTGTCTGTTCAATGGTCACCCGGATGATGAGCTCGCGTTCCCGATGCCCCGGACCTGGGAGGTCCGGTCGCTGTGACGAGGATTTTGAGTTCTGACGGGTCCCCCTTCTATTTTGGTTTCCTTTCTGAAACCGCATCGTTCTTATACCAGCAAGTAGAGAAGGCGTAGAGAATGAATACACCCTCTCGCGGAGCCTGCCTCCTCATCGCTGTCCTCCTTGCGTGTCCGGCCCTCGCCGAGGAAGAGTACTCCTTTGAGCGCTCCGAGAGGCTCGTCCACCTGATCGAATGGCGAGAGTACGGCCCCGATGCCTTCGACGAGGCCATGCGAGAGAATAAACCCGTCTTCCTCCTGCTGACCGCTCCATCCTGGTGCTATTGGTGCCAGGTCTATGAGAGCGAAGACTATCTGTTCCATCCATCGATCTTCCCTCTCATCAATGAGCGGTTCGTTCCCATCTACGTCGACGCCGATAAGCGGATGGACCTGACCCGTCAGTATCTAGAAGGTGGGTGGCCGTCCACGACCCTTCTGACCCCGGGGAGGGAACGGATCACTGGTTGGTCGGGTCCGCGGCCCGTGACGGTAATGGAGAGTGCACTTCAAGAAGCGGTTTCTTACGTGGCGTCCCATGACGAGGTCAATGCCATCGAGTACGAGTACAAGGCGATGCCTTCTGAGGTCCCGACCGAGGTACAGCTTCGGACCTTTTTACAGGATTATGCCGTGTTCATCGAAAGGGTTCATGATCCACTGTACGGAGGGTTCGGCCCCGGTCAGAAGTTCCCTCAGCCCCGTACGCTCCTCTACGCGCTCGACCTGTACGAATCGACAGGTGAGGAGCCATGGCTCCAAATGGTGCGCACCACCCTGCAGCACCAGTACACACGTCGTGGTGACATCGCGACCGACTACAACCTCTTCGATCCTGTCGAGGGAGGCTTCCATCGGTACGGGACACAGCGTGACTGGACGCCCCCACATTACGAGAAGATGCTCTATGACAACGCACGTCTCCTCCGGTTGTACCACCGCCTCGGCCGCATGGATCCCGAGAACGAGGAGGCTGCCGATGTCGTTGATATGACCTTGGCGTTCATGGAGCGCGAGTGGTGGGATGCCTCTGCAGGAGGGTTCTGGGGGAACAGCGACGTCCATGGCGAGGACGCATACTACGGCAAGGATCCCCGCCCGTCCCCGTCCCCCCGAGTGGAGCGGACGAAGTACACCGATTGGAACAGCGAAACCGTCGTCACCTTCCTTCACCTCTGGAACGCCACGGGGAACACGACCCACAGGGACATGGCCCGGCGCACCCTGGATTTCCTCATCGAAGAGATAGTGACCGACAGGGGTGTGTTCCATTTCATGGACGAGAACGGGACGAAGGGAGTGCGTGGCTCGCTCCTTGACGATGCTTACCTCCTCCTCGCCTGCATGGATGGGTATGCGGTCCTGGGTGATGAGCGGTACCTGGACACGGCCCGGAAGTTAGGGGACAACGCCCTGGAGCATATGTACGACTGGCACGGTGGGGGATTCTTCGAGCGCAACAGTCCGGACGCCCACCTTTACGCACCGGGGGAGGACATCCACCTCGCGAAGCCCCCGGCGGAGAACGGCATCATGGCCTATGCTCTGCTCAGGCTCCACGTCGCCACCGGTGAGAAGAGGTACCTTATCACCGGATTGCGCACGATGGGGGCGATGCGGAACGAGACGCTGGTTCTCGATACCGGGTATTACCATGTCCTGGCGGCCAACCTTGTGCTCGATCACGGTCTCTTGACAGAACACGAGCGTATCAGGGACGATTTTCAAGAAGAGGAGCAAGAGCGCCGGGAAGGGTTCTGGCTCGACGCCAGGCTCGGACGGGCCCCGACCGTGAAGCCGGCCAGAGAACCACTGCCTGTGGAAGGACCGACCTCCGAGCTCGAGGGCCCACCGTCAGAGCCCTCTGTCCCCAAGGCACCACTTACCATCCTCCTAGTAGTCGCACTGATGGCGGGTCTGATCTCTTTCGCTTCGCCCTGCACGCTCTCCATCCTCCCCGCTTACCTCGCGTTCACCCTGCGCGCTCATCAGAAAGGCCTGAGGGCGATGACCTTGGCGTTCCTCCTCGGGATGATCTCCACCTTCACCCTTCTTGGGATGAGCGCCACGGCAATGGGGATGTTTCTGCAAACGAACGTCGTCCTCTTCTCGAAGGCGGCCGGTCTCGCGATCATAGCCTTCGGACTCTATATCATCGCTGGTGGTAACTTTGCCGGACCAAGGATGACAGTACATGGCCCTACCTCCGCTGCAGGTGCTTTTCTGTTCGGGGCTGCGATGGGGATCTCCTGGACCCCTTGCGTCGGTCCGGTCCTGGTATCCATCCTCATTCTTGCGTCCACAACGGCGTCGATGGGTTCCGGAGGAATGCTCCTGTTCGCCTACGGGTGCGGTCTGGCCATCCCGCTCGTGATCGTCTCGTTCTATCTCGATTCCATCGACAGGAACGGTCGGTTCTGGCGCGCGCTCCGAGGGCGAGAGATACGTGTACGGCTCTTCGGACACGAGCTCACGGCCCACACTACCGTACTTGTGTCAGGTCTCCTGTTCCTCTTTATCGGTACTCTGATACTCACTGACAGTCTCATCGCCCTAAACGGCCTATTGAGCGTCTCATGGGTCCAAGGATGGGTGTACGGTGCGGAAGAACGGCTCCTGGCACTTGCAGGATGGTCGTGATGTGGACCCGCCGCTGCCTTTTTAAATGATAGGTCGGCGAGAGATTTGCATGATCATCGCCACGGACCTCGAGGGGATCCTCATGCCCGAGATCTGGGAGCATATTGCCAAGGAGACCGGTATCGAGGCATTGAAGATCACTACGCGGGATGAGCCCGACTTCGTGAAGCTCATGGAGCATCGCGTCAGCGTTCTTCGAGAGCATGACATAAAGCTACCTGACCTCGTCGCCATGGCGCATCAGGTGGAGCCATTCCTCGCCACCAGAGCGTTCCTCAAGTGGGCCCGGACCAAGGGCCAGATCATGATCATCTCCGATACGTTCCAAGAGTTCGCTGACCATTTCATCGATGTGGTAGGAGCCTACAACCTCTTTGCCAACAGGTTCCAGGTAGCTCCCGATGGTACCATCCTCGGATGCAATCTCCGCATCCGCGGCAAGAAGGAGCGCGTCACCCAGTCACTGAAGGATATCGGGTTCTTTGTCGTGGGTATCGGTGATTCGTTCAACGACATATCTCTGCTCAAGACCTGCTCGTTCCCCATCCTGTACCGAACGCCCGAAGAAGTGACAACACAGTTCCATGATGCACCGCGGGTGACGAACCTCGACGCCCTCAAGGCGACCATCGAGGCCCTTCCGGACGAACCGAACGGGAACTGTGGAGCGTAGCCCTTCGACAGATCGGTGACCAAGGACCTCAGCGGTCGTCGCGGTAGCTCTAGTCCTCATTACTGATGAAGTAACCAGCGACCGCGCCAGTGCTGGCGCAGCCCACATAGAGCGCGATGTCAGCTGCGTCCATGGGGGGGGGAGCATAGCGGTCCTGGACCGCAGGGATCTCCCGCAGGAGCTGGGGGATGATGCCGTCGCCGGGTGGGCCTGTCGGACCCCGGGGTTCGAGCGTGTGGTGTACGATCTCGGCCAGACCAAGGCCAAGCAGCCCACCGATGAGCGTACCGGTCACGACACTGGCGTCCAGGTCGTCGGCCATCCCGTACGTGGGCGATGCGCCGCTCTCGCTGTATCCTTCGGTCATGAGATCCATATCGTACATCACGTCCAGCCTCCAGTGTCCTGTCGCCGTTCGGAGAGATCGTCCCTTCTTATACCTGCTCTTGGGAGTTGCCCGTCACACATCGACGCACGGTCCCGGCCCACCGCGGGGCAACCCTTTTAACCCTTGCCACTCCAGTCTAGGTCAGGGATCACCATGATGCCGATGAACTCTCGCAACATGCGCCAGATGCAGAAGATGATGAAGGGAATGGGGATGCAGGACCTCGACGTCAAGCGCGTCATCTTCGAGTTCGGCGACAAGAAGCAGGTCATCATCAACCCCAAGGTCGTGAAGATGAGCATGCAGGGCGTGGACACGTTCCAGGTGGTGGGCCAGGCCCAGCCCTTTAAGGATGAGCCCGTACAGGCACCAGCGCCTGCAGCTCCGGAACCCGCTGCACCCGCCAAGCCCGCATTGTCCGAGGAGGATGTCAAGCTCATCGCCCAGCAGACCGGCTCCAGCCTGGCAGACGCCAAGGCCGCCCTCGAGGAGACAGGCGACCTCGCAGCCGCCATCCTCAAGCTGTCAAGCTAGTGCCCGTCCCCGTCAGGGGAGAGCTTAAAACGATTTGCTCCCGAAGTGGTCACGTGCGCGAGCGTAGAATGCTGTTCGCAGAGGTACTCCTAATCCTGTGCATCGTTCTCATCTATGACCAGCTCACCGGGATCGATCCCATGCATGTTACGCTCGAGAGCGGTGAATCCATCCCTGTTATGGGCAGCTCGTTCGATTACATGGACGCGATCATCTTCATTATCACGTCGTTTGTCGCCGGTGCGAGCTTCGCGTTCCTGTTCCTCAGTGACGGGAGCAGCGAGGATAACACGGTGCCTGAGACCGATGCCGCGCCACCCAATATCGAGCTGCTCCTCACTCCGGACGAGCGGAACATGTACAATAAAATAAAAGAGAACGACGGGCAGATGCTCCAGAAGGACCTTGTCACCGAGATGCCCTACGGTGGCGTGAAGGTGAGCCGGATCATCACGCGGCTCGAGAAGAAGGGGGTCGCTGTCCGCTACAAGCACGGCCTCACCAACCGGATAGCTCTCAAGGGGTAAGAAACACACTGTTTTCATGTGTTTTCACTCACGTGAAAGCAGCTTCACATCATTACGGGGAACGTTCTTTAACCATTTCAGCGCTCAATCCTCCCGGTGAGTCCCAATGGGTGTGTACCAGCGTATAGCTGACATGGATAAATGGAAACGGATCGCATTGATCGTGGTATGCATCTTCTCGGTCCTGTTGATAGGCGCCGTGGTCCACTTCAAGGGTGCAAAGTACGACCTCTCGGCCGAGCAGAAGGCGAGCATCCTTGCCATCGCACAGAGCGAGATGGGCACTGAGGGGACGTGGACAGTGCTCGACAAGGCCTTTAAGCTCCGGACCCGGGAAGGCGATCACACCATCGCTAATGCTTATTATAAAGGGAGCGATGGAGACACCCTGCTCACCATCGACCTCGATGCTAGCAAGGTGGTCCAGCGCATCGACCGGCGTGGATGGATGGTCGAGTCACAGGTGGGTACCTACCGTTCTTCATGGAAAGGGGGCAAGGTACCGCCGATTCCGGCGCTCCTGTTCACCAAACGGCACTCGCACCCGCTGGGTCCCATCATCCCCCTGGTTATCCTCGTGATCCTTGCGTACGGCATCGACTGGTTGTTCTTCTCGCGAAGGGCACCAGAAGAAAAGGACCGTGACGAGGAATCCGATAGTGTTATAATCTCCAAAGAAAAGGAGGGGCTCCCAGAGGATGAAGAGCCCGAAGAAGAACCTGTCAAGAAGAAAAAGAAGAAGTGAGCTACGAGACCAAGAACATACGTGAGAACTTGAGAGGACAGGTACCATGGCGGATAGAAATGTGGAGAAAAAGAAACCGGTGATCATCGCCAGTCACATCACGAAGGAGTACCGTCTGGGCAAGGTCATAGTCCATGCCCTCCGGGACCTCTCTGTCGAGGTGGAAGAGGGTTCCTTCGTGGCCATCATGGGGCCCTCCGGCTCGGGCAAGAGCACGCTCCTGCACATGATATCGGCCCTTGACCGTCCGACGAGCGGCCAGGTCATCCTGGAGGATGAGGACATCACTGCTGCCTCGGACCGGCGCCTCGCTCGCGTCAGGAGCAAGCAGGTGGGATTCGTGTTCCAGTTCTTCAACCTCTTCCCCACGATGTCCGCCCAGGACAATGTGGAGTTCCCCATGATGATCGCGAACATGCCAGGCAGTAAGCGAAGGAAGCGCGCAAAAGAGCTCCTGGAGCTGGTGGGCCTCGGCGACCGACGCCACCATACACCTGGCGAGCTCTCAGGCGGACAGCGCCAACGCGTCGCCATCGCCCGGTCGCTGGCGAACGATCCTCCCGTGGTCTTTTGTGACGAGCCTACAGGGAATCTTGACTCAACGGCCTCGAAGGAGATCATGGAGCTCCTGCACCGACTGTGCAAGGAGCAGGGAAAGACCATAGTCATAGTCACACACGATCCTGCCGTAGGCGCGGTCACCGATCGGATGATCGAGCTGTGCGACGGACAGATATGCAAGGACGTAAAGAACGGCAAAGGTGAGAAACATGACAAGGAAGAGAAACCTGCAAAGAAACGATCGAAGCGGAAGCGTTCCGCTATCAAGAAGACACCAAAGAAAGCGAAAGGAGGAGAGAAGAATGCAGAATGATAACACGATCTACAACCTCGGCCTTGTACTCGCGCTAGCGCTCGTGATGCTCGCGACGCCTGCGACCGCGGCTTCGTCGGTCACGATCCCCACGTTGGCCAACATCCAGGTGACCGTGCTCACGACCGATCCACAGACCGTGGAACCGGGTCGCGACCTCCTGCTCACCCTCAAGGTGGAGAACTACGGGAGTGAGGCAGCCGATAACGTTACTGTTACATTCAAGGCCCGCTACCCATTCGATCTCAAACCGGGTGAGGATGCCACGACCGATGTGGGTCGTCTCGGCCCCCTTCGTGAGGCCTATGTCGAATACGACCTTCTCGTACGCGAGGACGCTGTCGAGGGGACGTACACGATCATCATCGACTCGTGCATGGATAACTGCGAGAAGGACCGGTCATCCACCGAGCTCGACATCCGAGTGAACGCCGCACCTAACGTACTCGTTACAGCCACAAAAGTGCCTGAGCTCATCGGCTCCGATATGGAGGTACCGGTCAGGATCACCGTTGAGAACGTGGGGGCCGGGCCAGCTCGCAAGGTACAGGTCGAGTTCAGCACAGTGCCATCAGGCTCAACGGACGCATCCCTGTTCACTCTGGTGGATTCGGCCCAGGTCGCCTTCCTCGGCGACATGGCACCTCGCTCGCTTCGCCACATCGACCTCACCTACCGTACTGGAGAGGGCGCTGATGGCATCTACAAGCTCCCGGTGACGATCACCTACTCCGACGGGGACGACGTGGAGAAGGACTTCACCGTCACCATTGACGTGAACGCGCAACCGGACATCACCATCGGGAAGATCTCCGTCAATCCGCCTCGCATCCTCCCCGGATCGGTGGTCAGCGCCACCATCCCCTTCACGAACACGGGCGATTGGGAGGCCGAGGACCTCAAGATCGTGCTCTCCACCATCCCCGTGGGGGCTACGGGTCAGACCACGCCCTTCGGCCTGGTGGATGGGACCGCCCAGCGCACATATGACCTCATCGCAGCGAACGGTAGCGACCTGGCCACATTCTCCCTACTGGTGGACCCTGACGCCACCGGTGTGTACACCCTCAAGGCATACCTCACCTATAAGGGGCTTGCCGCGCCCATGGAAGGTGTCATCTCCGTCCCCGTGTTCGGCGAACCCCGGCTCGAGGCCGCCGTGCGCGGCGTTAGCCAAGAGAACGGGAACCTCCAGCTCTCGGTGGACGTCATGAACTCCGGCAGCGGCACGGCCAACGCCATCGTGGTTGAGCTCACCCCCTCGGACGAGGACGTGAAGCTGGTGTCCTCACCCCGCTCGCTCCTTGGCTCGCTGGCCCCCAACGAGATCCAGACCGTGGACTTCACGCTCAAGATACCGCAGCCCGAGCGCACTTTCACACGGACCGGTGGACGTGGCGAGGATCCCGAGGGAACGCCGAAACCTACGCCGGAGCCGGTGAAGAGGACGTTCACGGCCGACGTGACCCTCCTTTACAAGAACGCCATGAACCAGGACCTGTCAGAGCCGACGGAGCTCTCATTCTCCGAGCCCCAGCGGCAGACATCCGGTATGGCCTCGACACATGGGGCGGGGGGCATGAGCAGGAATCTCCAGTACGGAATGTACGCCCTGACGGCCCTCGGCGCCCTGACCATCGTGCGCTGGCTCTTCGGAAAACTGTTCGGCGGCGGGGACTAGTCCGGTCCCACAAGGTACGACATATCATAATATGGAGGAATGAACGATGGACCTGCTCTCCCTGTCCCTTGCCAACATCGGCCGCCGCCTGTTCCGCAACGGCTTCACCGTGGTGAGCATCGCCATCGGCATCGCGGCCATCGTCGCGCTCCTGGCTCTTGGTGACGGGATGAAGGAATCGCTGGGCGACCAGCTCGGGCCCATGGCCGCCGACATCATCGTCATGCCAAAGTCCAAGGGCGTCCAGCGGCAGCGGGGACGGTTCGGCCATGGTCCACCCGGCCGGATGAGGTCATTTGGTGGTGTCTACCCCATGGACGAGTCCATCCTCTCGGATCTACGCCGGGTCGATGGCATCAAGTTCGTGGTGCCCCGCTACTCCACACGCGGTCAGCTCAAGGTCGCATCGGACGACTTCTCCGTGTCGATCATGGGCATCGACCCAGACGCCGAGAAGGACTACGACCAGATACCCGACTTCGCAGAAGGGAAGATGTTCCTCTCCCGGGACCGGAACATGGTGGTACTGGGGGACCGGGTCGTGAGCGACTTCTTCCAGTTCCGCCGCCCCCACGCACGCTCCACCGTGGTGATCGAGGGACGTAAGTTCCAGGTGGCGGGCATCCTCGAGAAGGGCGGGCGGGGAGGTCCAGGCGGCTCCTACGACAACGCCGTTCTCATGAGCATCGAGGACGCGCGGGATATCAGTGATCCCGAGGTGAAGGACCAACTCAGTCAGCTGGTCGTGCGCGCCACCTCCGCCGAGATCGCCGAGAACGTGGCGGATGACATAGTCAAGATAGTCGACACGGTCCAGACCATGGCCCTCTCCACAATGCTGGAGACCATCCAGGAGATCATGAGCACCTTCACGGCGTTCCTTGCCGGCATCGCGGGCATCTCACTGTTCGTGGCCGCCATCACCATCCTCAACAACATGTACACCGCCGTCATGGAGCGCCGGCGCGAGATCGGCACCATGAAGGCGCTTGGCATGGACAGCAGCCAGGTCCTGATAACCTTCTCCATCGAGGCGGGAATCCTCGGGCTACTAGGCGGTGCTCTGGGTATCGCTATCGGCTTGGGCATCGGCCAAGTGGTGGAGTACATGCGGCTGGGAGCCCCCGGGCCGGGCGACGCATTCCTCGTGCCTGTATACGCTCCTGAGTACATGATGGCCAGCGTTGTGTTCGGTGTCATGGTGGCGCTGTTGTCGGGCCTCTACCCCGCCTACCGCGCATCACAGCTGTCGCCGGTGGAGGCGCTGCGGTTCGAGTGATGCGCGCGCCCCGGTCTAATAATTTAAACTACCCATGAGGAGAGGCATCCCGATGGAGCGTCGCCTGGCTTTCGTTGTGGTATCGCTCCTCATCGCCCTTACCTGCGCCCAGGAGGCTGCGCTCGATGCCTACTACCTCTCCGTTGACGTGTTTGAGAGCGGGGAGGCCCACTGTACCCTCTCACTCACGTACCGGCAGGATGGCGACGAGCTCTCGGGAGGCTATCTGGTCCTGCCCGGGAAGGCAAGCTATGTCTCCGTCACTGATGAAGAGGGCGCGCTCAAGTTCGGCTCGGCCGAGGTCGATAACCTCACCGAGGTACGGTTCCTGTTCCGCGACATCATCCCTGATAGTGAAGAGTATAGAGTGACCGTGGACTTCTGGACCTTCGACCTCACTCGGAAAGACCAGGACGAGTGGGTGCTCGAGGTGGCGTACGTCGATCCTCCGATGGTCGAGCGGTACTCACTGGCGGTCACGCTGCCAGAGGGCGCCGCCTACAATCCAGGCGACGAGACATGGTCTTCGGTGCAGGCCGATGGAGGCCGTGTCATCCTCTCCACGGAAGGTGCTATAGGCGACACCCTGGTCGCCTACTCCCTTCCCTCCGATCGGAACACCGCGCTTCCCGAGCTGGCTCTTGGCCTCCTCATCTTCCTAGTGGGGGCCATTGTGGGATATCGCACGTTCCTGCGAGAACCCGTGGCAGAACAGGAGCGGGACATCACGCGCCTCCTGGATGACACAGAGAGAAAGGTCTACCAGCTTCTTTCCACCGAGGGCCCGAGCCTGAGACAGTCCGACATAGTCGAGCGGACAGGATTGCCCAAATCAACTGTGTCGAGAACGCTGGAACGGCTCGAACGCAAGAAGATAGTGACGAAGGAACGCGTTGGGCGCGAATACAAGATAATCCTTGCTTGAATCGCCTTGGTTCCACAGTCCCGCACGATATACACCTTTGTTCCGCAGTAACTATATATTTCGTTCCAGGTATAGATGTAGTCATGGTCGGTTCAGGATATATTAAAGCGAGAGTCATCGGGGCGGTCCTGGTCATTCTCCTGCTCTCCATCATAACGGTCGAGGCCTTCAGGGGTCGCGGCAGGCGTGGCTTCATCAAGCCCAAACCCGCGTGGGAGCACCGTCCCGGCGACATGCTCGTGGCCTTCGACATCACATCGGCCGAAGAGGCTGCGATCAGTGCGCTCAAGGTGAAGCTTGAGGAATCAGGGTTCGAGATCATCGCGAAGAAGACGTTCGAAAAGGGCGCCGGTCCTCAGGACTACCTCATTATCAAGGGGCCCGTAAAGAGCAGGGCGCTGCTTCCGGCCATCAAAGAGGCCACGGGGTTCAAAGCTATTGACCTCGGCTCGAAGAAGGATATCGGTTTCGCCCGTCGGGGATCGCGCGTGCGCTACGTCAAGCTCATGGTGCCCAAAGATAACGTGACCGACTTCGTCGAGGGTGCTGCTGCTGCCAACGTGACCACCACCATCGAGGACGGGTACGTCTTGGTGGTAGCGCAGGTCGGTGAAGGAGCTGACCGCTATAAGCTCCGCGAGCTCATCGGACGCATGAAAGGGGTGCCTCTGGCGCCTGTTGGGCGGCGCCCGTCGATGAGAAGATCGTCATAGGCAGAGGTTGCATAACCATGGGATACATGAGGCTGTTCAGTCTAGTGCTCTGTGCGCTCATAGCCCTGTCCGGGTGTATGGGGGGCGGCGGGGGTGGATCGAGCAAAACCGTTTCTTCCCCCCCGGAACGACGTATGAATACTGAAGAGACGACCGTTAGCACCCTCGCCGTCATGGTCCCTACCGACGCCATGGGCGAGCTGGAGCGGGCGCTCGCCGAGGCCGGTGTGGCCTCACTTCGTACCGAATCCGACTGTTTCAATCCTGTGGACATGCAGATCGGGGGAGTTGACGGGATGATGATGCTCTCCGAGATAGTCGAGCGGTTCGGCGCACATACGGTCTCGCCCATGGGTGGCCGGATGCCTCCCACACGTCCAGGCGTTCCGTCGGACCACGGTCCCAGGTATGGCATGAACGGCACACTCGAGCGCAACCACACCTATGGCGGTATGAACGGTACTTTCCCACGCAACTTTACACGGGACGGCATGAACCGTACTTTCGAGCGTAACCGCACCAGGAGAGGTATGGGCCGTATGTTCGCCCGCAACGTCACCATCTTGGTCCCCATCAACACCACGAGTGACGTGGAGCAGACGCTCACCGAGGCCAACATGACGGCCATTAAAAGTGATGATTGCTTCATCCCGCTCATTGTACAGGTAGAGGGGAGGGAAGGTATCATGCTCCTGAACGAGATCGTCCAGCCATTCGGCGCGATCCCCATCATACAACGGGACGCCCGAACCCAGCGCCAGTCGAGGGGCGGAACGCAAGGCTCCAGGCGACAAATGAGGTGAACAGAAATGCGAACAAGACCAAATGCGAGCGTACTCCTGATGATAGCTCTCCTGACGAGCATATCCCTTATGCTGTCAGCGACCGCCCCCGCCTTGTCCGACACGGTGACGCGCTATCAGATCCTCTACTCGGACATCGAGGTGGGGGATCCTGCGTTCAGCACCTACCCGACGGCCGGGACCTGTTTCCTGATGAAGGTGCCAGCCACCAACAACGGCAACACCGAGGCCGACGAGATCGTGTTCAACCTGACGGTCGAGGAGCCGTTCAGCTTCGACGGCGACAGCGGGGTCAAGACCATCAGCCGCCTCGGTTCGGGGGTGTGGGGATGGATAGAGTACAACCTGTGCGTCGACTCTGATGCTCCCGAGGGCAAGTACGCTCTGGACATCACCCACACCTACGAGGAGCTCGGCGCGGAATCCTACATGCTCGGGAACATCACACTGCCCGTAGGCGGGGTGCCCCGCTTTGACCTGACGGTAGAGCCCACCACCACCGACCTCAAGCTCGAGACCATGACCTTTTCCCTGAAGAACATAGGGACCGGTCTTGCCAAGGACGTCGAGCTCGTCCTGGCCACCGACGGGACGCCACTGGTGCTCGAGGGGATGAACATCATCAACATAAAGTCCATGGACGCGGGGGTATCAAGGTCCTTCGAGTACAAGGTACAGATCATCGAGCTGTCACCGTTCAACCTTCCGGTCACCATCACATACACATCCAGCCTCGGGGAGACGAGGACACAGTCCATCAAGGTGGGCATCTCGGCGCGCCAGAGGATCAGCACAGAGGGCCTTGAGATCGCAGAGGTTGCTGTCGAGCCGGAGTTCGTGTTCCCGGGCCAGCATTTCACGGTCAAGTTCAGCGTGGAGAACGTGGGCCTCTACGACGCGCGGCTGGTCAAAGTGGTCATGGGAAAGGTCGAGACTGATAACATCGTCACCGAGGTATTCGTCCCCTCGAAGCAGGGGAACACCGTTCATCTGGGCACCATCTCACCCGGGGCCGCAAAGAACGTCACGTTCACAATGCTCACATCTGGGAACGCCAACTCCGGCTCCTACTCTGTACCAGTGACCCTCATGTTCGTGGACTTCCAGGACAACGACAAGGAACTTGACAGGAAGATAGGAGTACCCGTGCGCTCCAAGTCCACACTAACCCCCACCGAGGTGAGCACTGTGCCGGCAACGGTCATGGCCGGATCCAGCTTCACCCTCACCATGGGCGTATCCAACGGTGGACCTGCAAAGGCCACATCCCTCAAGGTGCGGTTCCTCAACGATGATAACTTCCAGGCGGTGGGAAAGGAGACCGTGTTCATCGGTACACTGGATGTGGACCTATCAGACTCGGCGGAGTTCACGGTGGCCAGCAGCCCCCAGACCTCCGGATCCGTCAAGCTACCCGTGGTGTTCGAGTACGTGGATGACTACGGAAACATCATATGGGAGGAGGTGGATGCCTCCATCATCGTACAGGGGCTTGCCCCCGAGGACGTCTCGCAGATGGGGAACCGGACCGGTAGAATGCGTGGCGGGAGCAGGGGCATGCCCATCGACAACGGGGCTGCAGCAGGCATCACCATCACATCACCGCCAAAGAACCTCCTGGTGACCACGGAGCCGGTGAACATGGCACTGGGCGCCGTCGGGCTCATCGTCGTGGTTTACATACTGGGGAAGCTCATCGAGCCAAAGCGCTCCGATAAGCAAGGTGCGCTCATGCGCGCCTTCAGCACCCTGGTGGCCAACCGTATGGCGCTTGCGGTCGTGATACTCGTGGCAGGCGGCATCTGGCTCTACGGCGAGCGCACGACACTGGAGGAGGAGTTCACAATCACCCAGCTCGTGACCGCCAACGCCGAGGTGAAGCGCCAGCTCTCCAAGGTCCCAGATATCACCTCATGGCGCATCACGTCCATGGAGAAGGGCAGCCTCAAGCAGAAGGTGGATACAGGCAAGCTGCAGTTCCTCGCGACATGGGTAGTGACCCTCGAGCCGACGACGAGGTCGAACAAGCGCGCGAAGGCCGAGGTGGACACGAGGAAGGGAGCGGTGACCTCCATGGACCTGTGCACCGTCCAGGGCGACAAGGAGGACTGCAAGATCCTCTACGAGGCCAAGGACGACGAGGCCGATGAGATGAAGAAGCTGGCCCAGGCCTACGGCAAGAAGCTGGCCGCGGTCTACGACAAGTAAATGACTGATGGCGGCGGGGACAAGAATCTTCGCAAGTGAGGGTGCTGACGTGCTGTACGCTGCCTATTAGGCGGTGTGGTAAATCTGAGCCGCAAGCTCCGCAGCTTCGTGACCGTACTGGATATCGCCCACGAAAAGCTCACGTTCGCATGAGAACCCGCTCGATCCCGTCCCGCAGCTCCCACTCGGTGTCGTACTCCCAGAGCTTGAGGTTCGGATGAGCGTTCCCTGCCACCAGTGCCGAGAGCCGGGTGCCCTTCTGACAGAAGCAGTGGACGGTCTTCCCCCACTCCAGTGCGAACCCGATCTCCATCCCCACGCCCAGGCTCGGACGTGATACCTCGGCAATGAGCATCTCGCTCGTCCTCAGCCATGCCATGTCCCTGTCGAATATCTCCCGAGGCGTGAGTCCGGCCTCCTGCTCCAGAACATCGGGCGCAACGACGTGCTCGGTGAGCACCGTATGTCCGAGGTCCCTGATGGCCTCGGCCATGGCACGGGCGTTCCCAATGGCAGTGCGGTCACCGGCGATGGGGGCGGCGAGATAAACGTCCATGGGAGGCGAGAACGGCACGCACCCTTTTATTTCTTGGTCGGGAGGGGATGAACTGGTGGACATGGCACCCATAACCCATCGCATCCTTCTTGCGTGCGACCTGGACGATACTGTCGTGGGCGATACGGAGGGTGAGCGCCGGTTCACACAGGCGGTGAAGCGAGCACGGGACGCAGGCGTGTTGGTCCTTGCTTACGTCACAGGGAGGTACCTTGCATCGGGCCAGCGACTGGTCGCAGAGCACGACCTTCCGGAGCCCGACTGGTGGGGATGCGACTCAGGAGCAACGGTGTACCGGGTAGCGGATGGGGGTACTTTGGATCTGACCGGAGAGCTGTCGCATGGACCATGGGATGCGGGGATCGTTCGCTCGCGTCTTGCCGGACATCCCGCCCTCGTCCCCCAGGACTTCGACAACCTCCGTCGGGTGAGCTACATCGTGACGAACGTGGAGCCCCGAGCCGTGGTCCGGGAAGTGAAGGGAGCGCTGGCCGGAATGGAAGTGGACGTCGCGCTCGTCAAGGACAACTGTCTGGACGTGCTCCCAGCAGGACTGGACAAGGGCGTGGCCGTGGCTTTCATTGCGGAGCATGAGGGCATCCCTGCAGGGGATGTCCTGGTGGCGGGTGATAGCGAGAACGACGTCCCCATGCTCACAGGAGGGTTCGGTAGGTCCGTCCTTGTGGGGAATGCTGAGGCATATGTTAAAGAGGCGTTACATGACAAAGGCGTCATCGTGGCAACGACCTCTCATGGCACGGCGGTGGCCGGAGCGCTCGAATCGTTCATCTCGGAACGGATCTGAGCCCCTTATCCTACGAAAAGTTATTAAGCGACGACCCTCGCCCATTCTAACCTGATGGGGTAAGCTGGACGTGTTGTCCGAACATCTTACTATGGACGGGGAGAAGGATTCCCCCTCGCCCCAGGGCTGGGCACCCGAGGACAAGTACCTCTGGGACTTCTGGACCGTGGAGAAGGACGGCCAGCACCATATGTTCTACCTCCAGGCACCCCGTGACATATCACATCCTGAGATGCGCCATGGGATGGCGACGGTGGGGCATGCCGTGTCCGACGACCTCGTCAACTGGGAGGAGATCGGTACTGCTCTGGAACCCGGATCGAAAGGCTCGTGGGACGACACCAGCATCTGGACCGGCTCCGTCATCGAGAAGGACGGCACCTACTTCATGTTCTACACGTCCCGATCCTCCGAGGAGAACGGCCTGGTGCAGCGTGTTGGGTTGGCGACCTCGGACGACCTGGTCAACTGGGAGAAGCAGTCCGGACCCCTCATGGAGGCCGATGCCAGGTGGTACGAGAAGCTCGGCGATCCCGGAGCAGAGACCGAGTCATGGCGCGACCCGCAGGTGGTGTACGATCCTTCCGACGGCTTCTACCACGCCTACGTCTGCGCCCGCACCAACGAGGGGCCGCTCGACAGCAGGGGGTGCATCGCCCACGCTCGCTCCAAAGACCTCTACGACTGGGAGGTGCTGGCGCCCATCAGCGCTCCCGGCCACTTCTCGCAAATGGAGGTCCCGGTCATGCACAAGCGTGGGGACAAGTACCACCTCTTCTTCGCCACCGACGAACGATCGTACTCCGCCTCGCACGAGAACGAGATCGAGGGCTCACCGCAGACCGGAGTGTTCATGTACGTGTCCGATCGTCCCGATGGTGGGTTCCGACCCGCAGGTGACGAAGTCGTCATGGGTAGCGACACCAACGCCTACACCTGCAGGATAGTGCAGGGCAAGGACGGTCGCGACCGGCTGCTCACCTGGCTCTTCGAGGCCGAGGGCAGGGACGGGTTCGCGGGTGTCATCGACACGCCGTACCTCGTCACCTACAACGACGACGGTTCCATTGAGCTGGAACACGAGGTCTACTAGACCGGTCCGGCATCCGAACTTCACAAAGGTAGATAAATCGATACACATTTTCTTACGATCGCCCGAGGATGATCACAATGGAGAGAGCAGCACACGTAAAGAGGACGGGATCCATCATCGCCGTTCTCGCGACCATAATCCTTCTGTCATTCATCCCGCTTGCGTTCGACACCTACGCCACGACTAGGGAGAAGGGAGAGGTCGGTGCGTTCAAGGAGGGCGTCCAGTTCGGGTACGAGATGGCCACCGAGATGCTGGCGCGCGAGGTAGGCTCGTGCAAGCCCATAGAGCTGTCGTTCGGGGATAAGATCGTGAACGTGACCGCCCTCGACTGCGTCAGCGAGCGCGATGTCCAGGCAGGAGCACGCCTTGGGCACGACCAGGCGATCATCCAGCTCATCAACAAGGCAGCGACGTGCGAACCCGTCGCAGTCTACCTTCAGGACCAGATCATCAACCTGACCATGGTCGAGTGCGTCCAGAACCGTGAGCTCCAGCAGGGCGCGAAGTACGGGTACGAGCGGGCCCTCACGCAGGTCGTCGCGCAGGCGGTGACGTGCGAGCCAGTCCCTATCCAACTGCAGAACCAGACGGTCAATGTGACAGCGTCAGGTTGCGTGCAGCAGAAGGACGTCCAGGCGGGTGTCCAGTATGGCTACGAGTTGGCGGTGACGCAGCTGATGACCGAAGCGCAGAAGTGCAAGCCGGTCACAGCAAAGGTGCGCAACCGGACGATCGACCTGATAGCCGTCGACTGCCTCCAGCCTATGAACGTGACCGCCTGAAACCGGGTCAATAATCCACGCAGGTACTCCCTTCGGTCGTCACGAAAACATTTCATCACCGGGGACCATCATTACTGATGGCCCCCGGGCGATGATGAGAGCCTTATGAGGGTAGGGGAGCAATCCCCCATGACCGATCCAGGGTACTGAGCCTGTGGGGCCACCAACCTTTTCAACCTTTCCCCGCGGCCTTTACTCCAGGTCCCCGCGCAAGAGCTCCTTGATCTCGTTGCGCTCGCGCCGGGCCTGCTGGAGCGATTCGGGTACCCTGAGAAGGTGCTCCATCGACATCCCTTCGTAGAAGTATCCGCCCAGGTCCTCGTCCGGGGCTAGCTTCTCCCGGTGGGATACGGCGTACGAGATGTTATGGAGGTAGTCCTTTGCGAGGCAGACCGCATACCTAGGGACGTTGAACAAGAGGCGCCATCTCATGCCACATTTCACATCGTTGTCCGTCAGCTTCCGCTTCGCTGCCAGTTGGGCGAGGTTGAAGAACCTCGTAGAAGCTATTCGCCCCAGGGTGTGAAGGGAGGGTGCATCATACCACGCGCCACCTCGCTCGCCCGTGTACTCGTAGACGGGTTTCTCACCGCCCAATACTCGCTCGAGCCGCCCCTCACCCTCGAGCCGGTCGAAGGCGGACTGGTACGAGCCCTTGATCTGCTGGAACATTTCGCGGTACGTGCCAGCCTCCTCCATGCGCTCGATGCGTTCCGCCATCTCGGGAAGGGCCAGGACCTTCTTCACGATGGTCGTCTCGACGATGTCGTCGCGGGTCACGTAGATGGGGACGTCCTCATCGAGGCCCTTGGCCAGGTAGGCCACATCGTCTAGTGCCCGGGACGATATTTCATACTTGTTCTCCAGGTCCAGGGACTCCACGTATTCCTTGCCCACTGGCGTCTCGTAATTGAACATGGTGGTCCCAACATGCTCCAGGGACAAACCACGTTCGTCGGTGATACCCCGTTCGAAACCGTCACGTGTGAGGGCTATAGCGTGGATCTCCACGTCGTTAATGTAGAACGACTCGAACCCGGCCTTGTCCTCGTAGCCCTCCTCGAGGACTACGAAACAGTCGACGTCTGAGGCCGGCTTTGCATACCCGTTGACCCGGGAGCCATACACGAGGACGGCCTTGGCAGCATCGCCGTAGAGCTCACCGATACCGTCAACCGCGCCCTCGATTAGGTCCGCGTTCTCCTCAGGTGTGGCCAGCATGGTCATCCACAGGTCCTCCGTCCTACCTGACAGCGTCGAGAGGCAGATCACCGGTATTTAAGTCGTATCTTGGGGTCCAGGTGTGCTGTTAGGTATCACGTTCAGCTGCGGCTCGTCCATGTACCACAAGGAGTCCAGAATTAGGTCCAGCCACTGGCCGGGACTGTCCCGGAGGTACCGGTGGCGGGGGGCCGTACACCTTTCGGTGGCGCCTCACTCCCGCCGCTCGCGTGCCCTTCGGTTTATCGTCGTGATGTGGATACGGGTAAGGTACCCAGCAACCTTGTTGCGCAGTTTGGATGTCGGGAAGGTAAGCAGCTCCTCCGCCATCTGCTTGTTCTTGTAGAAGTCACTTGAGAACACCTCGGGGTGGTCCTCATAGAGCTTGTGTGCTACGCGCTTAACGAGTGTTGTGCGAATTCGTCCCAGTCATTTCACCTCCTTTTCATCATATCGTGTCCAGCTCGATGAGCTGTGGCTCCATTGAGCCAAGGTCGACTATCATGACCGTGGGAACCCCCGTGAGGTACGGGCAGGTCTCCCCGGGATTGACCAGCAGGGTGTCGTCCCGCTGGATTATCTCATGCTTGTGCGTGTGTCCGCGCACGACCAGGTCGTAGTTACCCGATGAGAGCACGGCGGATACAAGCTTGGGGCTCTCACCGTGGAGCATGGCGATCCGGCGGTTGGCGAGGTCGAGGTCTGCGAACCTCCCGTGGAAGGTGGCGATCCCATCGAAGTTCTTGGTGAGGAAGGGGATATCGCCATCGTTGTTCCCGAACACCGCGGCCATGGGCGGCTTGAGCTCGCGAAAGGCGCGGGCCGTGAACGGGGAGACGAGGTCACCGGCATGGAGCACGTACTCCACGTCCTCCTGGTTGAAGGTAGCCACGGCGGACTCGATGAAATCGATGTTATCGTGCGAGTCGGACATCACACCGATCCTCATGCAGCACACCTCCTGTCGCGTACCATGGTCTACACCGAGTTCTCCAGGATGCGGATGAAGGCGGGTCGCGAGATGAGCACGCCGGCGAGCACGCCGAGGATGGTCGTAATAGCGAAGCCCTTCACCGCGCCCAGGCCCACGAAGGTCAATGGTACCATCGCGCAGATGGTGGTGGATGCTGCGGCGAAGATTATGAAGAACGCACGTTTGATGCGAGCGCGCCAGCCGTATACACGCTTGGTGTCCACGTCCTCGCGCATCATGGTATCGGTGATGATGACCTGGTTGTCCACACCGGTCCCTACTGCGGCGATGATGCCCGCGATGGCGGCCAGGTCGATCTGCCAATGTATGAGCGAGGCCATCCCCAGTATGAGGAATATCTCCGAGGTCGAGGTGAATAGGATGGCACCGATCATGTAGGGATCCCGATACCTGATGTAGAGGATGCAGGCCACGCTTAGGAGGGCGACGATGCCTGAGAGCACGGACTTCTGCTTGAAGTCGGAACCGAGTTTGGGGGATACATCATTGATATCCACGATGGAGAGCTTGGTGGGCAACGCCCCGGTCGAGAGCACCGCCTGAAGGTAGCGCATTTCTGAAAGGGCCTCCTCGCGACTGGATGCCGAGCCCTCGATGCGGGCCTCGGTCACCGACTTGCACGCTAGGCCCGAGGCGATACGCAGATCGGATTTGATCTCGTCATCCACCTTCAGGACCAGGTTGCACGCCGGTTCTAGGCTCTCTCCCGTTGGATCGCGGGTGCAGTTGCACGTGGCATTGGCGAACTTCCGCGCCTCCTCGAAGTGCACTTCAACGGCGAACCAGAACCTGAATACGTTCTCGTCCACCTGTGAGGTCCCGCTGCGCTGGGCATCGGTGAACACGCGCTTGGTCTTGGTGAAGATCGTCTGGTTACGGATCTGGCCCTCGAACTTGCCCTCTGTCTCAAGGTACCGCTCCGCCTCAGTGCGATTCACACCGGCGAAGTCGATGATGATGTACGAGTGGCCCGTGAGCACGTCGCTGACCACGCGGGTCGTCACGTCCTTGAGGGCGATGCGGTTGATACGCTGGTTGATGACGTTACGTGCCCTCTCCAAGGTCTCAGCGTCCGTGGTAGCGTTGGGGGCCATGACAACGCGGACACCGCCCGAGATGTCGAGTCCGGTGTCGATGCCGCGGAACACGACGAGCGTGATGGACCCGATGAGGATGATCACGAGCAGGAGCACTTGAGGCTCCTTCAGGATCTTCTCGAAGTCCGGTTTCATTCGCTCACCTCTTCGAGCCGCCACTTGATGATACCGGCGTTCTGGATCCAGGTGTTGATTATGTCGACGCTGATACCCAGGAGGAGCACGGTTGCGATCTCCTGCAACACGGCGGCGTTGGACAGCACAAGGATGGCGGTCACCGCAGCGATGGTGGTGGCCTCCATGGTAAGGCCCGTCATCATGGCGTCGAATATCCGGTCGACGATGCGGCCTTCACGGCGTTTGAGGATGCGGGTAGTGAGGAGGATGTCCGAATCGACGGAATAACCGATGAGCATCAGGAGTGCCGCGATGGTGGGAAGGGAGAGCTTGATGCCCAACAGGGACATGAGCGCGTAGCTCTCCACTATATCGGAGAAGGCCGCGAGCATCACGGCCCCGGAGATGACCGGCTCGCGGAATATGAGGGCGATGACGGTCCCCATGAGGATGAAGGCGAGTAGGACGGCACGCTGTGCTCCAGCGAAAGTGGACGCGCTGATGGACGGATTGACCTTGCGCACGCTGTAGCTCCCATCGGCAAGGTTCGTTTTCAACTGCTTCTCGAGTTCGGCCAGGATGGCGTCCTTGTCGGGATCGCCCCCAACCTCGACGGCCACTTGGGATTCACCCGAGAGGGGGTCCTTGAGTACACGTAACCGGAGGTCGGTACCGAAGCGTTCATGGAGCGTTTTCTCTAGAGCGTTGGCGTCGACGACTAGCTCGGTCTGGATGACGATCGACAGCCCGCCCCTGAGGTCGATGTCCTGCTCGGGAGGCATGGTCACGGCGATGACGAGAGCGATAGCGAGCATGGCGAAGGGAAGTATCATGAGCGTCTTGTAGTTCTTGTCGTAGTATTCCTTGAACTCGGCGAGCTTCGGATGGAGGTTCTCCTCGGTTGACTTCTCCTCGACCTTCTTCGGAGCCTTCTTCGGAATCTTCTCCTTCTTCCGACCCTTGCTCTTCTTCTTGTCCACCATGCGCCAGCCGCCTTCCCAAATGCTTTTCAATCTGGCCCCCTAAGAGGGACCTAGTTGGGATGGCCGATGGCTGATATTTATAAAGCTAACCGAAACGTGTTCGCGCTCTCACGGAGGTTCCGCCGGTCGGGAAATGTGGCCTCACCGATGGACTTCGGAATTCTCGTCGCCGTCACGGGTGTTGGGCGCGGCTGGCGGGTGATTGAGGCGGGTTGCGGTTCCGGTTTCCTCACCGCATTCCTTTCGAACTCTGTCGGTCAGGAAGGGCGCATCGTAACCTACGAGGTCCGCGAGGAGGCCGTGCGCATCGCCCGCTCCAACCTCGCTTTGGCCGGCGCCGAGAACGTGGAGCTCGTGGAAGGTCCCCTGAGCGTGGTGGAGCACGAGCATCCCTTCGATCTGGCCTGCCTCGACATGCGTGACGCGGACGCGGCCCTCCCGGGGATCACGGGCGCGCTGAGGAAAGGGGGCTGGGTGTTCGTGTACTCCCCCTTCATGGAACAGGTCGCTGCCGTCCATCGGGCGGCCGGTGACCTCCCCCTCAAGAACATCGTCACCTATGAACCACTTGTACGCGAGATGCATGTTGACGACCGGGGTACCCGCGGCAGGACCCAGTTCCTCGGACAGGCCAGGTTCCTGACCTTCGCCCAAAAGGCATAGGTTTTTTCAAGTTTGACGACATAGTTGCTGACATGCCGGGCAAAGGGAGCAAGAAGAAGAGTACTAAGAAGGGAAAGGAGAAGTCCGTGCAAAAGGAGAAGCCCGTCGAGAAGAAGGAAGAGACGAAGGCCGCTCCCGCCAAGAAGGAGGTCGAGGTCAAGGAGGCGGAGGTCGAGCTCCCGCCCGTCCCCCATCCCAAGAAGCGCAAGCCGGTCTCCACCTGGCAGAAGCCTGAGATCTTAGGCCTCGGGTTCGGACTCTGCTCGCTCGGGCTCGCCATCGTGATCGTCTACTACTCGTACATCATCGAGAAGGGAGTGGACTGGAGCGTTGCCCGCTTCGGTACGGAGTTCTACCATTTCTCCGTGCTGGGGATCTTCCTCATGGTCACAGGTTCGATGTTCCTGGGGATGTACTTCGCGACGCCCAAGGATTTCTAATAGACCGGTCCCCTCGCACTAGAGGAAAGTACCTCGTCAGCCACACTACTCTCCGATCAAATAGGCAGGTTATTGCGGGGGGACATGTGCCCCCCCGCATGGGCCCGACGGGATTTGAACCCGCGACAAACAGGTGTCTCCATCTCATTGCCAAGTGGCTCGAAACACCCGGTTTCGGGATGCCCCAGTGGCTTAAGAGCCTGCCGCTCTGCCAGACTGAGCTACGGGCCCGCAGGATTTACCTATGCGGGACCTGACCCTACCAGAGCCGGATCCGGTTGAATTGCTTCCTTTGCCAGTTGAACCTTCGGATTCGCGAAGTCGCGCCGTACCCGCAGGCCGAGCAGCGCTTCTTCACTCGATGGTACGAGTGCCTGCCGCAGCGCCTGCACGGGAGGTGCATTGCCTTCTGGTGCTTACCGAAGGATGGTGTACCTTTGCTCATGCTCCTACCTCAGGTGACACGATGAGGACGTTATCCCCACGGATGAGGACCCGCCCTAGACGTCGTGTCTTTTCTCCTTCGTTCTGTTCCTCGGTGTTATCGAGGACAAGGTTGATGTGAATATCGAACGCCTGCAGTTCACCGACGTACGAGGCGCCGTTTTTCAGCTCCACGAACACCCGTTTTCCCTTCGCGGCATCGAGTGCGTCCAAGGGTCGCTGCACGTTCATCACTTCACCCTATATTTCGTCCTCGACACGACCTGCTTTTTTTAAACCTATCTTATTGGACGAGCACGGCGTTCAGGATGCCGTGCTGGCCAGGTCGACTGGTGACACGCGCCTTACCGGCCTCGGTCTCGATGATGGCGCCCTTCGTGATGATACCGCGTCGTACGTAGTGCGGATTCGCGGTGTTCTCCACCACGCTGGTGACCTTGACCCGTTTCTGGGTCTTCTTCTTGGGGTCGAACACGTTAACGAGTTCGTCGGAGAGGATCCGGAACTTCTCGTTGCCCCCGAGGCACCGGATGTTCTTCACTCGGCGGGGCCCTATCTTGGTCTCGAGGTGTGTCCGCCCGAGGTCGAACTTACGATGTTTGCGGGCTCGCACGATGCGCTTCCCCGTGATTTTTCTTTTTGAGAATCCCTGCCAGACAGCCATTTGTGATGCCTCTGTCGTGGTACTCAATAGAAGATGCTAAAAACCTTTCGACTTCCCGGCCGGCTCAATATATAATTTTCGAACGATTTATAAACCATGAGAGCATCGTTCCCACTAAGAACATGGCCGAAGAGGGCAAACTCCGGAAGCAGGAGATAACCGAGTGTCCTGAGTGCGGGAGCAGGGACCTCTACCGCGACGAGGACCGTGGTGAAGTCGTCTGTGCCGGATGCGGGCTGGTCATTGAGGAGTCCATGGTGGACACCTCGCAGGAATGGCGCGAGTTCGACCATGAGCAAGCCTCCAAGCGTCGTCGCACTGGTGCACCGCTATCGGCCGCACGGCATGACCGCGGCCTCACGACGGACATCGGTAAAGGCATCAGCGAGATCTACTCCGCCCTTCCTGCCGGCAAGCGTGCCCAGTACATGCGCCTGCGTAAGTGGCAGAGCCGCATGGTCAGCGCCACGGAGCGCAACCTCCGCTTCGCACTCTCGGAACTGAAGCGTTACTCTTCCTATCTCAATCTCCCGACGAACATCGAGGAGACCACCGCTATCCTCTACCGCAAGGCCGTGAGCAAGGGTCTGGTGCGGGGACGGTCCATGGAGAGCGTCATCGCCGGCGCCCTCTACGCCGCCTGTCGCCGCCACAACACCCCGCGCACCCTCGAGGAGATCGCTGAGGTCTCCAAGGTGAGCAAGCGCGACATCGGGCGTGCCTACAGGTATCTGGCCAGAGAGCTTGGCCTGCGTATCCTTCCGACCAAACCCGAGGACTACATACCACGGTTCGCTTCCGAACTGGGCCTCTCGGGCGAGGTGCAGGCGACCGCCATCGAGATCATCAAGCAGGCGGAGGCCAACGAGCTCATCTCGGGCAAGGGCCCCACGGGCATCGCTGCCGCCACCCTCTACCTGGCATCCCAGATAGTGGGGGAGCGACGCACTCAGCGCCAGGTCGCAGAGGTCGCGGGCGTCACCGAGGTCACGATCCGGAACCGGTGCAAGGACCTTATCGAACGCCTCACCCTCGAGGTGCCCTCCGGCCGTCGCGGTCGACGGCGCCGAAAGCGGGAGTAGCTCATAAACGAGCATCAGGCATCTTCGTCGTCCAGGTCGGAATTCAGGACATATTGTCTTTCAGAAAGGACGGTTCTTCCTTCATGCTGGTACGCTCGGCCACATGCCTAACCGAACACACGGTCCCGGTCGAGCTTTACCATGACCTTGTTTATGCGCGATAGTTCCAACCAGACATAGAAGCCGATGACAAAGTAGATCCACTGCGTGTACAGCAGTGCGTCGGCCGTTGTTCCGATCACTCGTCCTCGCCGCCCTTACCATGCTTCTCTGCAAGCCCTTCGACGGCCTGGCGGAGCCGCCGCACCTCGTAGCAGAGGAGGGCACCGAAGATAGCTAGTGGTACCTGGCTGATGATGACAGATTCCGGTGTCGTGAGCATAGTCTTTCTCTCCCTTCGATTATCCTTAAACGTCTTTTCCACTGCGGGCACCACCCAGGCCCACTGCCTGTTTCGCACGCAGCCCCAGATAGCTGTAGATCGTTCCTGTCAGACGCCGAAGCTGCTGGTTCCAGAGGGACGCTGCCGAGAAGTACACCAGGCCCTCCACGAACATGGATGACAGCATGAAGAACCGCACGATGTCCCCGATCGCCCGATTGGGCGCGCCGGCCTCATCGTACTGCTGTCGGATGGTCTTGGCGGTCTGCTCCTCGGGAGAGAGTTCGCGGCGGTGGTCCATGCTGGCAAGCACGTCCTCGGGTGGTATCGACTGCTCACGCACGCGTTCGATGAGCGCATCGAGGTCCTCACCCTTCTCCTCAAAGTATGCGCGGATGATCGCTCTACCGTAATCGAGGTCCGACTCCAGGTGGCGCACGACCTCTTCGTGGATGAGATTGTCCGAGTATGGATTGGAGAGGAACACGCCCACGACGTTGGCGAGCACACAGTAGGGCTGACGGTGTATGTGGTAGCCTTTAAGGCCCGGTGCACGGACACGGTTCCCCATATCGATACCAAGCTCACGAAGCGCTGCGTCCTCCTTCCCCACTGTGTAGAAATAGGATGGGTGGATGTGGCGGATGCCGTACTCCCCGTAGAAGCGCTTGAGCGTGTCGAGCACGCCGGGCATCTGTTCCGGATTGTGCACCTCCTCCTGGATAGCGCCGTCGGCCGCCAGCGGTATGGCGTTCTCGAGACAGTATATGATCGTGCGTACGTGCATGATGAACTTGCATGTGATACAGGCGAAGTGAAGACAGTCCCAGTGACGAACCTGGTTGTCCATCCACCAGGGAGGGATCGGCATGATGGAATGGCGCACCTTACCAGGGAAGGCACGCTTCAGGGCATCGGACGACTTCTCCGAGAACTTAACGAATATATCGACGTCCGTCTCGTAGGTGACTAGATGGACCTCATCAAGGAGTCGGGATAGAACGCCCGAGGCCAGCGACGAGTCGCCGCCACCCGAGAACATCACCGCTGCCCGACGGGGTGTGCCCTTCGTCACTTCCCCCGGATCCGTGTCGGTTGATTTAAAGGTTTGCGCTCCTCCGCTGTCGGCGCGGTCGCCCTCCATTCGCGTCCCTCCTCACGCGATAGGGAGCTGCCCGATGGCCCCGATAACGACCAGGACGAGTGCCAGCATCACCACGACACCTGAGACCGCGCACAGGGGAGCGAAGTTACGGTACACGATACCGCCCACGCCGGGCGAGTGCCTGAGGATGCGTCCCACAAGTCGACACCGCGCTCGCGGGCTCACGTCGGGTTCGGCCAAGAGGGCAGGGGCGGTGTCAGTCAGGTAGGATAGATAGAAATGCGCAGGGGCCCTGTACCGTGGGAGCACGATGGCCGTGAGAACAAGCACAGGAACGAACACGAGGTTGAACGCCGCCGTGACCACGAGCGCCAACAGAAAACCCACGTACGACACGGGCTCCCGTCCCTCGGTCCCACCACAGCACACCATAGCGGCTCACTCCTGTATCTCTCTATAATACATAAACGGGGTAACTATATTAACTTAACGCCGTTAAAATAGTATATTATGAAGCCACCATGCGAGATCGTGACCATGCACATCCTCCCCGCGGTCAGGGCTTCCTTGTCGCGTACGCTTGTTGAGAAGCATGGGATGAAGCGTGCAGTCGTCGCCAAGCGATTGGGCGTCACCCAAGCCGCTGTGACACAGTATTTCAAAGCGGTGAGGGGCACCCGGAACAAGGCTCTCATCAACGAGAACTTCAGTGACCTCATCGATGAGATCGCCGCCCGCATCGCACGGGGTGAGGGTGAGCTCGAGACAATCTGCGGTCTCTGCAGGACCATCCGCAGTAATGAGCGATTCAAGCAGTTCCTTGAGCAGGACCACTGCGACCTGTGCACGGAGTAGGCCATGCTGAAGCGGGATAAAAAGCGAGAGGCACCACCTGACGCTCGCGGGGATGGTGTTGCTGTCCTCTTCTCCGGGGGAGTCGACTCGACAACAGTGGCCGTGCTGGCCGCCGAGCGGTTCAAGCAGGTCCACCTCCTCACCTTCAATACGGGTTTCCTCTACAACATGGACCTCTCCCGTAAGCACGTTGGCACCCTTAAGGAGCTCTTCGGTGATGATGCCATACGTCACGAGTTCATCGACATCCGGCGCATCTGGCGCGCCGTCCAACGCACGAACGTCACAAAGGGCCTGCGGCGCTACCGCTCATGGTTCATCCTGTGCATGGGGTGCAAGCTGACCATGCACGCAGCCACCATCCGTTACTGTCGTGAGCACGGGATCCACACCGCCTATGGCGGCGAGAACGTGTGCCAGGACCAGTATCCCGAGCAGAAGCAGGCCATCCTCGAAGAGCTCCAGAACCTGTACCAGGACTACAGCATCACATACGAGTCGCCGGTGTACGACTACACGTCGATGGAGGAGGATACCAAGCTCCAGGCCCTCGGGTTCCGGCTCGGACATCACCTCAAGCTCTTCCCTAATACAAAGGGTTCCTATCACGGCACTCAACCATTCTGCCTCTCCTTCCCCCTCTATCCTTTCGCAAACGCTTTCCCACCAGAGGACACTCCCGTCGTCGAGTACCTCCGAGAGCACCTTCCCCGGGCTCGAGCGTACATCGAGGACGGTCATCCGGGTGATGATTGAATGCCGTGCTGTGGCGTATCTCCCGACACGAACACGCCGTTCACGCGACTCTTCGTTTTCGTGCTCGGACTCTTCCTCAGCTTCCTGGCACTCGTGAGGCCCGGGTACGGTACGCTTGCAAAGAACGCCTATGCCTACGTTTTCAAGGGTACGGACATGGAGCGGCGGGTGAAGTGCAAGCTCACCGGCCAGCTCATGCCCCGGTACCCGCGCCTGGCCAGCTACGTCTACAAGAGCTACGAGGTGAACTTCCTACGGGCGTCGGTTGTTGGGATGTTCGCTCTGGTCGTCCTCGTTCGTCAGGCACTGGTGACGTTGTGACTTCCTCTCACCGATGAATCGGTGGGCTTCCTGCTTCACAGCCCCTCCCAACGGAGATGGCTCCACGGGCTCTACCCCTCTGCCCGAGGGTGACTCTATCCTGACCGTTGATAGCTCCGTCTAAGACTCTTTCCATTACGAAACGCATCACGTCGTGAGCATGCCCCATAATGTTCATTGAGAACCACAAGCTCGGCCGATCTGCCAGCATTTTCAGCTTTGCTCATCGTAGACCGGATGTGGTTTCTCCAGGGCGTGTCCCTATCGACAATATTCAATGGTCGTCCTTGACATCCACCCCCATTATGTAATAGGTCGTACACCATTATATATTGCATGAGGGTGGCGTGCCAGTATTCAATTTTTTCCTGAAAGAATATTATGAAATTAATACTATTTAGAGCTGATCTCGGGTCGCCGGGTTATATATTCGTGTTCGCCCACCTATGACGGGATGCGATTCATCCAACGGTTGAAACACGGGGGATTTCTCGCTCGAACACGTTCTAACGACTCACGCACCGATGTAGCGGGCATAGAGCGAGCGTGCAATGCTCGGATCATCGGTCCCACGGACGAGGGCTCGGCCGTCCCTGAACACCACCAGCTCGTGCTCAGCGAGTGCGAGGGTGAGCGTGTGTTCTGTCAACCGCACCTCACCAAGGCCCTGGAGACGCTCCGAGAGCTCCGGAAGGGATAGTTCCCCTGATTTGGCCGGAGTCACCTGCACCATCCGTCGACCGCACAGGACAGTGGTCAGACCGGTCCGTCCGCCCTCAAGGAACTCGAACCGCCCCTCTCCGCAGCATCCGCATCGAGGGTCCCGTGCGACCTCCACTCGCCGCAGCTCACGTCGCCAGGCATCGTAGACGACCAGGTCACGGTCGATGTCTTCCCAACCCAGGATGAGCTTGAGTGCTTCGGTGGTCTCCAGTGCGCCGATCACCAGGGGAAGGGTGTTGAGCACACCGACGCGGTCGCACGTGTCGAGCGAGCCCGGTGGGGGCAGGGAGGGCAGACAGCACCGTAGGCAGGGCGTGTTTCCCGGGACTATGGTCAGGGTCATCCCCAGGGTGGCCACGGCACCACCGTACACCCATGGGACACCATGTTTTACACACGCGTCGTTGAGGAGGAACCGGCTCTCGAGGTTGTCGGTGCCATCTACGACAACGTCCATTCCGACAAGGAGGTCCTCCACGGTGGCAGGGCCAACATCCTTGACGATACCCTCCACGACCACGTCATGGTTTACGGTCTGGAGGCGCTCGACCGCAGCGACTGCCTTAGGCGAACCTACGTCGCTCTCATCGAACAGTACCTGACGCTGAAGGTTGCTCAGCTCCACAAGGTCACGGTCGACTAGCCGTACATGGCCCACGCCCGCCCTGACAAGGGCGGAGGCCACGACCGTGCCCAAGGCACCGACACCGATGATCAATACAGATCCACGAGCGAGCCGTTCCTGTCCCTCGGCACCGATCTCGGGGAGGATTACCTGCCTTCCGTACCTTTCCTCGGACGGTCGGGGACCATCGGTACTCGACATGATGCTCATAAGTAGGAGGAACAGGGATAAAAACATGGCCTTTAACGCCTTTCCTCGCTCGGGCCCAAGCGAAAAGTCCTAAAACCTTCCCCTCCTGCGACGGGATGATGGCGCCACAGGGGACCGTGCTCGTGCGATATGGTGAGCTCGCGCTGAAGAAGGGCAGTATCCGCACCGGTTTCGAGCGGGAGCTCGTCCACAACATCAAGCGCCTCCTTGAGCACAAGGGCATCGACGGGAAGGTCTCACGGGACCGTGGACGCGTGTTCATCGCCACTGATGAGCCACGTGCGGCGGCCGAGGCGACCTCACGCGTGTTCGGCGTCACATCATGCTCCGTCGTCGAGACCTGTGGCGTCGAGATGGATGTCATCGTTGACGCTGTCGCCTCCTTCGCAGCGGAACACCTCCCCGCCGACACCTCGTTCGCTGTCCGGGCCCGCCGCGCCGGTAGTCACTCGTTCACCAGCATCGATGTCGGGAAGGCCGTCGGCCAGGGCATACGCGACGCACGGCCGGACCTCACAGTCGACCTGGAGGCACCGGCGAGCGAGGTGTTCGTAGAAGTGCGACAGAAAGAAGCGTACTACTTCTTGGACCGAGTGGAGGGCCCCGGCGGTCTCCCCCTTGCCACCCAGGGCAGGACCGCGGTCCTAATCTCCGGGGGTATCGACTCGCCCGTTGCCGCATGGCTCATGATGAAGCGTGGTTGTGTCCCCGTCTTCGTCCACTTCGTGCTCGATCCCTTCTCCGACATGGCCAACCGCGACCGCGCGGTGGACATGTGCCATCGCCTAAAAAGCTGGGCCATCGGCCGCAAGGTCAAGCTCTATCTCGTGCCGCACGGAGAGAATCTCGCCGAGATCGCACGCTCGTGCCCGCATCACCTCCAGTGCGTCCTGTGCCGCAGGATGATGTACCGCATCTCCGATGTCATCGCAGAGCGCGAGCGTGCTCTCTCGCTCACAACGGGGGAGAGCCTCGGGCAGGTGGCCTCACAGACCGCAGAGAACCTCTTCGTCGAGAATCGGGTGGCTAATCGACCAGTGTTCCGCCCGCTCATCGGCCTGGACAAGCTCGAGATCATCCGTATCGGTGAGCGCATCGGCACCTTCGAGGTCTCCAGCAAACCAGCAGGGTGCTGCACGATAACACCTGACCGTCCCGAGAAGCGGGGGAAACTCCCTATCGTCGAGGAGGCGGAGCAGGCGCTGGACATCGACGCCCTTGTGAACGCGGCCCTAAAGGGCGCCAAGATCGTCGAAGTGGAGGCCAAGGAATGCGAGTGATCCGCCCCTGCACGTCCAAGGGAGGGTTCGTGCTCGAGTTCCCCAAAGGCCGGCGCCTTGGTCTGGGCGATGTGAGCGACCTTCTCGCCCCCATTGATGACGCCCAGGTG
Organism: Candidatus Undinarchaeales archaeon; assembly: GCA_030753015.1. Taxonomy (GTDB): domain Archaea; phylum SpSt-1190; class SpSt-1190; order JASMDC01; family JASMDC01; genus JASMDC01. The sequence continues at coordinate 109,723 of JASMDC010000008.1, forward strand.
CTGTCGACGACACCGGTCGTCGTGATGGCCGATGTCGGCGGTATACGTGTCAGCGTCCACCCCCGCAAGCTCCTGGTGCTGACCCGCGAGAAGGACACGGCCCAGAAGGTTGCCGAGCGGGTGTACGATGCGCTGTTCCCGACCAGGGAGCCGTGAACCCTCTCCTACATCAGCTCGGGTAATCCGGTCACCAGCATCACGACACCGATGAGCAGGAAGAACAGGGTCGCAGCGAGCTTCGTGCCTGCCACGTGCTTCTTGAACAGGTCCTGCATGCTCTTGGAGGTGGTCTCGAGGTAGGCGGCGACGAACACGACGATGAGCGGGGAGATGAACAGGAGATTGTACAGGACCAGGTAGAACATTGCCTGTGAGCGCAGCTCTGGCACTCCGAGGATGTACACGATGGTGGGCAGGTAGACCTGCCCCGTGCAGAGGAACTCGAAGAAGGTGATGCCGAAACCGACGAAGAAGGCGAAGGCCCCAAGGTACTCGGTGCGTGCTGCCGTGCGGACTATGGTGTGGGTGGCCCGCTTGGCCCATTTGGGCATCTGGAGGGTCATCTCGCTCGGATCACCGTCGCGGGCCCGGCAATAGTCGCGGTACGAGAGGGCTGCGAACACCAGGGCCATGACCCCCGTAGCGGGATAGATAAGCGCAGAGATCAGGGTGAACCGCTCGACATAGACGAGCATGTGCTTGAACCAGAGACCCAGTAGAAGGTTGGCGGAGAAGACGCCCGACGAGTACAGGATGCCTATGAAGAGCACCTCCTTCCCCTTTCGCTGGGTGTAGGCAAGATAGGATATGAAGAAGATTAGACCGGCGATGGCACAGGGATTGATACTGTCGACCAGACCTGCTATGATCACTGCCGATGCCGAGAAGCTCATGAAACGACCGATGATGGACTTGCGTCCGGCCTCGACCCCTCCCATACAGAACACCTCGCACTCGCACGGGACTCCCTCTTCCGGTGCGGTGGATATGCGCTCCTCTAGCCCCGCGCGAACCTCCTCCTCGCCGATGAAGTGCGCCTGGCCGACATAGAGCGCCGGAACGAATGCCCGCTTGTCATGTGGCACACCGAACTGTGCGTCCATCGCCTCCTTGACCTCGGCGTTTCTGGGAAGAAGGATGTTCATCTTGTGGACGTAGAGCCGCGGATAGCGGTCCGCGAGCTCCTCGAGGTAGGCAGACACCCGTGCGCACGAGCCGCAGGTGGGTGAGTAGAAGTAGGAGATGCAGATGCCGTTTGGCGGATAATCCATGGGCTCGTCCGCCACAAGGTCCTGGACGGAGGGACTGGCATCGGTCCCGCAGGACTCGGCGACGATGGAGCACGCCTCGCCATCGGCAGATTCGGCCGTACTCGTGCCAATATCTGAGGAGGAGGCGATCGCCTCAAGCCCCTGTGCGGCGGCTGCCGCGGTAGCTAGCAGGAGAACGATCGCGACAAGGACCGCACGTACGACCACGTCAGCAGCCGGCAATGCCGTCACCGATCCCGCACACGATCCTGCGAAGCTCCTCGTAGGCCGTGTATCCGACCTTGACGCGATCGCAGGCGAACACAAGGGTGGGCGTCGCACGGACCGAGTAACCTCGGGCCATGCTCGTCGCCTCATCGAACGATTCCTGGCCTACATCATCGATGCACTTCTCCCGGTCGCCCTGCTTGATTGTGATGCAGCGCTTGGTGATGTCGAATCCGCCACCAAGCTCCTCTTTCAGGCGATCGAGACCGGGCTTCGTCTTCTCACAGGCACCACAAGAGGGCGCGTAGAAGTAGTCCAAGCGTACTGTTCCGGGCTCAAGGCACTCGTCGATCCGATCGAGAATCCTGAGCCCGAACGCGTCAATAACGGGAGCGCTACGGCCACCAGGGCCCATGAGGAACACGCCCCCGACGACGACCGCCA
>JASMDC010000090.1 GCA_030753015.1 Candidatus Undinarchaeales archaeon
TCACCCGAGGCATGTTCTACGCCACTGAGCGCGTGGAGCGGTACCTCCGGCTGGAGGCGGCGCTGGCGGTGTGCTTCTTCATCGCCCTCGGGGCAGTGGTGTGGCGCGGCCTACCCCTCCCCCTCCCCTTTGCAGTGGCCTACGCCCTCTTTACCGTCATCGCGCTCCACGAGCACCGGGAGCGGCTGGCGCCCGTGCGTGAGCAGGCACGCGAGGTACTGGCCGACCTCACTCATTTCGCCAGTAGGAACGTCACCGGGCAGTTCTCGATGATGGCCCGTATCCGGCTCGGTGTGATCGTTGCGTCGTCCTTCCTCGCCATGGAGCAGGCGGGCCTGTACGCTGCGGCCTTCGCGCTCCAGTCCGTGTTCTACTTCATTCCCCGGGCCGTGAACACGGTCCTCGCCCCGGCGGTGTCGTTCTCCTTCGGATTGGAGGACAGGGAGCGGATCGAGCGTATCCTCAGCGAGGCCACGCGGTTCACCGCCGCGGTCACCCTCTTGCTGGGAGGCGCATGCTTCGTCGCCGCGCCCCTGGTGCTCTCGGCGGTCTACTCATCGGCGTTCGCGCCTGCGGCGACGGCGTTCCGGCTCCTGCTGCTGGCCACACTGGCTACCGTCATCGCCCAGCCGGCGGTGAACACCCTCGGTGCCACGGAGCACATCCACATTACGGGCGCGAGCGGTGTCGTCAGCCTTGTGGTGAGCCTGCTTGCCTGGAGCGCCCTCCTGCCCGCCCACGGGATCGAGGGCATCGCCCTGGGGTTCCTTGCCGGTAGCATGACCAACGCGCTCATCGGGATGGCGTTCGCCGCGCACCACTTCAGATTCTCACCGACCGTTGCCGCGCGACCCGTGGCTGCGGCCGTGGTCGCCGCGCTGCTCGGGGCGGGTATCGCGGGCGCCGGAGCGAGAGGACAGCTCATCGGTGTCTGCGTTTTCTGCGCTGTGTACATCGCGGCCACTCGGCAGGAACTCACCGAACTGGCACGGCGCGTCGCCGTCGTCGTGCGTGAACGGCTGCCGGGGTGATGGTGATTATCCTCAATCCCAAAGGGCCGACCACGATTTGACTCATATGAGTCATGAATGACTCGATCGATTTGACCTTTTCCCTGTGCGTACGCCGCATGTAATCTACGAACTAATGCTCGGCCCGATTTAAGAAACCTCTTTCCCCCGAGCGGTAATCGTCTCGCGCACGAGGGAGGGTCGCGAATCCTCCTAACGTCCGCCCGTACCGCGGGGCGGCTCCGGTCTACCGCCACACGACGCTGTCGAGCTCGCTCGTGTAGCTGATCGTCCTTCCCACGCCCAAGTGCGCCAGGGCCTTGTGGGCGAGCATGGACGCGCGGGCGACGTGGGGATTCCACAGGGGTTTGAACCCGCTGTAGGTGGCGACATCGGTGAGCTCGCGGGGGAGCGCGCTCCAGATCGGCCGGAGGTTGCGGTAGTGTGCCGCCGCCGCAAGGTCAGCGGAGAACAAAGTACGGAAGGCGGCCGGGAGGAAGAAGGCGCGCACGTTGGTGTAGAACTGGTCCGCTACCAGACCGCCCCAGAAGATGTAGCTGACACCGCGCCCGTACATCAACTCGAAGAGCGTGAGCCGCTGGGGACCGTCCAGTCCCGGCCGGCCCATCTTCTCACGGAAGATGCGCGCCACCACCTCGAACTGCTCGTCGGAGAGTGCGGCATTGCGCCGCCGGAGCACCGTGAGCGGATCGAAGTCGCGGGTGGTCAGCCAGGGCAGGAGCTTTGCCAGGGAGCCGATGACGCCGCCGTAGGTCATATAGGTGCCCCGCTGGAGCACGTCGCCGCAGAACCCATCAAGGGTGATGCACGCCTCCCCCCCACGCCGGAACAACCGCTCGTTGATGGGGAGGAGTTCGTAGAAGGGATCGTCGCAGATGCCATCCAGCAGGCGCGTACCGGCCTCCCTGGACCGCTTCGGATAGGTGAGGTCCAGGAGCGAGAATTCCCAGTGGTCCTGCACGAGATGGGCGAACCTGCGTGCAACGGGGCGGTCGCCCGTGTCACGGGGGCCGAACGTGTAGGCGTAGTGGACATCGCCCGTTGCCAGCAGCAGGCGCGAGTCCAGCCCTCCGCTCAGCGGGAGGATATGCTTCCGCTCGCCGAACGCGGCCAGCTCGCCGCCGATAGCGTCGGCAAGGCCAGAGAGAGGCGCGCCAGGGGCACCGTAATCGAAGTAGCTGCGCGCCCCGGCTCGGCCAATGACTGATCCCGGCTCCACCCGCTCGACGCCGTCGTACGCCGTCATGGTGCCGTAGAGGTAGTGCCGCTCCCGGAGCATGCTGGCGGCGATGGGATCGGTTTTACGGTCCCCCTTGATGAACCAGGGCGAGGGGGCTAGGCACCTGCACGGATCGCCGTCCATGGTGAAGTGGGGCCGTAGGCCGAACGGATCGGTTATGACGAACCGCTCGTCGCCGATGGCAAGGAGCATGAGGAACTCGCCCGCCCGCACGTCGGCGAGGATCTCGAGCTCGCGGCCGCGCTCCCGCGCCTCCCGGAAGGCCGACGCGAATCCTGCAAGGTCACCGAGCTTGTCGCGGAACACGAACCATCCGCAGGCCGCGGCGAACGTGTCCGAAGCGGCGTCCTCGCGGATCGGGCCATCAGGCCAGTCGAGGGGGTGATGGTTGACCACGACATCGCCCAGGCCCTCACGCGAGGCAACGGCAAGATGGGTGGGCGCGCCGATCGCATGGTCCAGCTCCTCGATGCGCTCCCGTGCCTTCGGGACGTTGAGGTAGAGGCCCTTCACGTGATCACCCGCCCCGCCCCACGAGCTCGTCCACGGCGGCTAGGAGGGCGTCGCGGCGCTTGGTGTGCGGGAAGCGCTCGAGCACGCGTTCGCGTGCGAGCCGACCTCGTTCTCGGTCGGCGAGAGCTGTCCTGATGGCTTC
>JASMDC010000091.1 GCA_030753015.1 Candidatus Undinarchaeales archaeon
GGTAGCCGGGGATTCTGTCGTGCGGGATGAATCCCGTTACCGTCACGTTCTCGATACCCTCCGATTCGATGAATTCCTTAAATTCTGTGATATTATGGTCGGCTGCGCTGCCGCCCACAATAATGATGTGACAATCTGGCGGGAGGTGCATCTCGCTCAGTGCCAGTGTGTGCACCCCCTTCCACCGGTAGAGGTTGCCCGTGTAGCACACGATTCTGGTGTCTTCGGGGAGCTGCAGGTCCTTCCGGATTCCGACGGGATCGGCCCCTGAAAACCTCTCGATGTCCACGGCGTCGCTTGCGACGAGTAATCCCTCTTTCTCGACGCCCAGCTCCCGGTAGAGCTCACTCAGCCGCTCGGTGATGACGACCGTGCCCTGGATCCTCGAGAGGATTGCGCCCTTGAATCGCTTCATGAGTCCTGCCGTGGGAAAATCGTGCGCCTCATAGAACAGACGTTTTTTCGAGAGTAGTCGGAGGGGTGTCAGGAGTGCAACAGTTAGGAAATGCCGTGAATAGATGGATGATATCCCGGAGAGAAGGGCGTACAGGGTGGCGATGATTCCGAACGAGATGGTCATGATGGGGTAGGCAAACAACAGACTCGTATGGAGCACATGCTCGAGCCAGAGCAGGTCGATGCAAGGAAGAGTAACAATGCGAAAGTTCCTTTCGATACCATACGCCGTCCACGCGTCCTTGTCCTTGAGATCCTCATTGACCTGGAGCCGCCAGGGATGGATGAGAGTCACATCGGCACCGGCTCGCGCCAGTGCCTCGCACGTCTTGGAGATTTGGATCCCATGGGCCTTCTCCGTGGGAAGCCGTGCTTCGGTGACGTAGAGAATCTTCAAGACCTGTACCTCGAAAGTATTATCCCGTCTCGTGGTCGATGGGGTCTTTCCGGAGACTCCATGACCTTTTATGTCCATTCTTTTTAAGCATATGATATCAATTCATGCTTGATCGGTGCACTCATGGAAAACATCAACCTCCTCATGATCAGCTGGGATCCCAGTGCAGCCACCGAATCATCCTCGACGGAGGTGCGTGGGGAGGTGAAGAATCGCCAGGTCGCTTACGGAAGGCACCTTGCCAAACTGCACATGGTGACCTATGCACCGAACGAGACCGCATATCGTGAGATGACGCTCTCGGATAACGTGTTCATCCACCCCACCCGAAGCTCACGCCTTACCTTCGTGATGAAAGCACTTCGCATGGGCAGGGAATTGATCACCAGCGAGGGGATCAACCTCATCACCTGTCAGGATCCCCTCTTCTGCGGTCTCGTGGGATATATCCTCGGACGTCACTACGGCATCCCCGTGGTCATGGACGTGCATGGCGACTTCATCGACAATCCGTACTGGATCGCAGAAATGTGGCGCTACCGCCCCTACAACCTCTTGGCGAAGTACCTCATCCGTCGCGCCGACGCCGTTCGGGTGGACAGCTCCAAGATCAAGGAGCAGATGTACCGGCAATTCGACCGCACCTCCGAGACCGTGTATCAGGTCCCTGTCTTCGCCGATACCTCCCGTTTCAGTAAGGGTGGCGGTGACGAGGTTCGTGAGGAATATTCTCGCTTCGAACAGATCGTGTTGTTCGTGGGACGGATGGTGGAGTCCAAGAACGTGCCCAATCTCCTCCGGGCCGTTCCCCGGATTCTGGAGCATCATCCTGACGTTCTCTTTCTCCTCGTTGGAAGCGGACCCCTGAAGGAGGCGTGGGAGGCCAAGGCCGATGAGATGGGGGTCGCAGGGAACGTCGTGTTCACGGGCCATGTACCAGAGGTGGCACCCTACTTCGATGCCTGTGACCTCTTCGTCATGCCCACGAACTACGAGGGGCGTGCCATCGTGCTCATCGAGGCCCTTGCCTCGGGGAAGCCGGTGGTTTCAACGGATGTGAGTGGTGCGCGGGACACAATCAAGGAGGGGAAGAGTGGCTCCATCGTACCCATCAAGGATCCCGAGGCCCTCGCTGCAGCCATCACCCGGCTCCTGGACGATCCCGAGCGGATGCGCGTCATGGGGGCGTTCGGCCGTGAGAATATTCTTAGAACCCAGGACCTGGAAGCAAATGCCGAGAGAGTGGTGGAGATCTACCGGTCCGTGCTCGCCAGGATGCGCAAGGCGTCATCCGTCGACTGATCCTTCCCAGATGGAGCGAATTCCCTTCTCCAGGGAGATTGATGGCCGCCAGCCGAGCTCACGCTCTGTCTCTGTGATTGAGACGACGCAGCGTTCGACATAGTGCTCGGGTCCCCCCTCCTCCCTTAGTGGGATATCCCTCCCCGTGATCGAGCGGGCCAGACTGACGAGCTCCCGCACCTCGATGCCGCAACCCGATCCCACATTGAGAATGCAGTATCCGGGTGATGCGAGCTCCACTGCAGCGAGGATGGCTGCAGTCACGTCGTCCACGTGCACGTAGTCACGAATCCGTTGCCCGGAGAACACCACGAACGGTCGCTTCTCCCTGGCCGCGAGGAGTATCTTGGCGATGACGCTCCGAGAGTCTCCCGGTCCGTACACGTTTCCAAACCGCAGGATGGTAGCCCGTCCACCGTTGCACCGGACCTCATCATGGATGATCTGCTCGGTGGCCAGCTTGTCGCGTGAATAATTTGAGCTCGGTCTCGGCGGACCCTCGCTGATGCAATCCTCGACAGAGTCACCGTAAACCGCACATGTGGACGCGAACACGAACTTGGCTCTATTCCCTTCGAGTGCCTTGATGAGGTTCCGCGTTCCCTGGAGGTTGACCTCGGAAGCACCCACGTTCTCTTCGTTGTCACCCCTGAT
>JASMDC010000092.1 GCA_030753015.1 Candidatus Undinarchaeales archaeon
GAAGGGCATTCCCGGCTGGCTGAGGGCGAGGGTCCGCAGGGCCCGGGTACGGATGGCGCGGAAGCCGGATTGTGTGTCCGGCACACCGACGCCATAAAGGGTGTTGATGATGAAGGTGAGGAGATGGTTGCCGAAGAGGTTGACCGGGTGGAATGCGTCGGGGGCGGGATTGGCGAACCGGTTGGATACCACGAGGTCCACGTCTTCGTCGGTGAGGATGACCTTCACCATCTTCGGGATGTCGGAAAGCTCGTACGTGCAGTCCGCATCCACCATGACGCACACCTTGCCCCGAGCGCGGGCGAATCCCTGGATGTAAGCATCACCGTACCCCCTGCCCACTTGGCGGAACACCCTAGCGCCCAGCTCCCGGGCGATCTCCGGTGTGCGGTCGTGGGAGTGATCGATGACGATGACCTCGTAGGACCAGCCCATCTTCTCGATGATGGTTTTGGCTTCGGTGATGACGTCGCGGATGGACTCCTCCTCGTCCATGGTGGGGATGACTAGGGAGAGGACGATTTCCTCATTGGGAACGATGGAGACCACGAGGTCGGAAGGCTCGCTGACGGAGACCTTCGCAACCACCTCGGAGCCGTTCCCGTTTGCGGCCATGGAGCAGGGGAGGGGGTGATGGGGCTTTATATGCTTTTGTCAGGGAGAAGCACGGGAATGACGACGAGAGCCTTGCTCGTTGCCTCGCTGGTACTACTGGCCGTTCTGGTATCCGCCGGCGCCATTGAGGACGCTGAACAGGCCAACGCAGTGGTGAGGAAATGTGCCAGGGTGCCCGCGACCGTGCGCGACGACTGCTACCGGTCCCACGCCAAGGAGCTCGCGCTTCTGGCTCCGGTCCTCGCTCGCCAGATGTGCAATAACATCACGGCTGGCGGGTGGCGGGACGAGTGCCATCTCTCAATGGCCGTTCAGAACGCCGCGTGCGACGGCCTTAACAACTTCGCGTGCAGGACGAGTAGGGAGCGGTTCCAGCCCGGATGCAATATGATCGGGAACGCCACGATGGCCGTTGAATGCAATGACGCCTTCTCATTCAGCGTTTTCTCTAATGGGATAGTTATCGTCACCAGCATAACGTCCTATATCGTAAACAATCCCGGCACCATCCTCATATCCATCCTCAAGCTCTTGGTTCTACTCTGCCTGGTCTATTTCGTGTACTGGTTCATCTTCCTTGAAGAGGAACCGGATGAGCTAGTCCGCATCAAGCTTATCGGGGGCGCCCTGACCATTATCAACGTCTCGGGGACCGACCTGGAGAACGCTACACTCATCTTCAGGGGTGAGGGAGGAACGCTTCTCGACCTCTCCCTGTCAGAGTGGATCGAGGAGCAGGCCATCACAGTCCGTGTGCCGACAGAAAAGGTCACATCCGTGGAGGTTGAGGCGGACGACGTGGAGCGGGTGGTCGTCGAGAGTGGGGCGTTCGAGCCGCTTGAGGGGGATGCTCATGTCGAGAGAAACACTGGTGATCCTATGAAGGGGAACAAGAACGCCCCTGTATCTGAGAGCGCTACTTCGAGCCTCGAGAATGACGAGACGGTCGAACCCAGCACGCGGAAGCGCGAATCGGAATCCCCCAAGGGAATGCGAAGTGATACTTCGCAACCGGAGAAGCAGAAACGGCGGAAGGGATCCTCGAAGAGCGGGTGAGCTACCGCATTCGCACGCCGTGAACGAGGCTCGTGGCCCGGAATAGGCTCTCGAAGGTTCCTGCGTCCGACCAGAATCCCTCGAGCTTCCTGGCGATCATTGTCCCCTTCTCAATGTACCAGTTGTTCACGTCAGTAATCTCCAGCTCGCCACGGCCGGAGGGCTTGAGCGTCCTGACGACGTCGAACACGTTCGGGGAGTAGAAGTACAGCCCGGTGACGGCCCAGTCGCTCTTCGGCGATTTCGGCTTCTCCACAATCCGTTCGACTCGGTCGCCGTCCAGATGGGCGACACCGAAGCGGTGGGGATCGGGGACCTGCTTGAGGAACACCATGGCCTTGGCGTCCGAATCCTCGAATGCGGCGACGTCGTCCCCGATGAAGTCCTCGAACACGTTGTCACCGAGCACAGTAACGAACTTCGAGTCGTCCACGAAGTCCTCGGCGAGCCCCAGGGCCTGGGCGATGCCTCCCGCCTCATCCTGAATTTCATAGGTGAAGCGTGCGCCGAACTCCTTGCCAGAGCCAAGCAGCTTGAGAAAGTCCCCGGCATGCTCGAATCCGGAGACGATGAGAATGTCTGAGATGCCCGCCTCTAGGAGCAGCTTCAACGGGTAGTAGATCATGGGCTGGTCGTACACGGGCAGCAGGTGCTTGTTCGTGACCTTCGTGAGGGGGAACAGCCTGGAGCCCGTGCCGCCGGCAAGGATAACGCCCTTCATGATGACCTTCTCTGGACACCCCCTCGGGGCGCAACTTTATCACTCTTTCCACAGCGGTGCTTT
>JASMDC010000093.1 GCA_030753015.1 Candidatus Undinarchaeales archaeon
AACCGACGACAAGCAGCCTCATGTTCACCACACAAGCTTCCAGGGTGTCGGGTGGAGGACGCGGTCGTCGACGAGTGGTCGCCACCACGGCTCGCTCTTCAGATACCATTCGACCGTTTCTTCTAGCCCCCCGGCAAAGTCGTGGCGTGGCTCCCACCCCAGCTCTGCCTTAAGGTGCGAGGCGTCCAGACTGTAGCGGACGTCGTGCCCCGGGCGGTCCTCGACGAACTCGATGAGCTCGTCGCCCCTCCCTACAAGGCGCAAGATAGTGCGGACGACCTCGATGTTGGTACGCTCCTCGCCGCCCGCGGCGTTGTAGATGCCGCCCCTCCTGCCCCCCTCCAGCACCGCGTCGATGGCGGAACAGTGGTCAGCCACGTGGATCCAGTCACGCACGTTCTCGCCCGTCCCGTAGACGGGTATCCTCTTGCCCATGGAGGCGCGGATGATCGTCTTGGGGATGAGCTTCTCAGGGAACTGGTAGGGGCCGTAGTTGTTCGTGCACCGGGTGAGCATGGCCTCCAGGCCGTATGTGCGGGCGTAGGCGAGCACGAACATGTCTCCAGCTGCCTTGCTTGCCGCGTAGGGCGAGGATGGGCGCAGACCGCTCTCCTCGGTGAAGGAACCCTCCTCGATGTCGCCATAAACCTCGTCGGTGGACACATGGGTGAGCCGGGCATTGGTACCGGCCTTTCGCAGCGCCTCCAGGACGGTGACCACGCCGTTGGTGTTGCTCGCAAGGAACGGCGACGAGTCCGAGATGCTGCGGTCCACGTGGGTCTCGGCGGCGAGGTTGACGATGCGGTCGGCGTCCGCCACTAAGCGTGTCATCAGCTTCGCGTCGGCGATGTCCCCACTGACGAACGAGTAGCGCTCCCGGTCCACGCCTGTGAGGTTGGCAGGATTCGAGCCGTACTTGCCAGCGTCGACGTTGACGATGGATGCGTCGGAGTGCTCTGTGAGGAGGTGGCGCACGAGGTTGCTACCGATGAATCCCAACCCGCCGGTCACGAGGTACCGCATGGTATCACAACGCTTCAGGTGAGGTGGGAACTGCATGGTTTAACTGTATTTCCCTTCGGCCCCTCGACCGTTCACTTCGGGGATGGAGGGTTCCTCTTCGCGTACTCGAGGTGGTAGTCGGTAATCACCTTCTCGCTCTCCCCGACGCTCAGGACCTTGCCGTCGTACAGCAGGATGGACCGCTCGCAGATGTCCTTCACAGCCTTGAGATCATGGCTCACGAACACGATGGTCCTGCCCTCCTCCTTGAACTGTTTGATGCGCTCCTTGCACTTCTTCTGAAATGCCATGTCACCCACGGCCAGCGCCTCATCGATGAGGAAAATATCGGGATCCACCATGATGGCCGTGGAGAAGGCGAGGCGCATATACATCCCAGAGGAGAAGTTATTGAGCCGCATATCCCTGAATCGCTCCAGTTCGGCGAAGGCGAAGATCTCGTCCTGTTTGGCGTCGAGATCCTTTCGCTTAAGCCCCATGATGGAACCATAGAGGTAGACGTTCTCCCGCGCCGTGAGCTCCCCCTCGAAGCCGATGCCGAGCCCCAAGAAACTGGCGATCCGCCCCCGGATATCCACGGTGCCCCGGTCCGGCCGCATGACGTTGGCGAGGATGCTCAGGAGGGTGGTCTTCCCCGATCCGTTGGGGCCGATGAGCCCGAGGCTTTCCCCCAGCTCAAGAGAGAAGGAAACGTCCTTGAGGGCCCAGAATTCCTCGTAGCTGTAAGTCTCACCTCTGATAAGGGAGATCAGGTGGTCCTTGAACGTGGCCCTGCGCTCATGGGTGAGCCGAAAGCGCTTCCCGAGGCCGCTGACATCGATGACGGGCTCCGAGACCATCATTATACCTCCTCCGCGAACCGCGGCTCAAGATGGTAGAATATAGCATACCCCGCTAGAAGTGTGAACACCGACAGTCCGAAGGTCAAGCCCAGCTCTGTACTCGTGGGCATCTGCCCATAATAGAGCACTTTCTTGTAGAGGGTAACGAAACCGACCATGGGATTGAGGGAGTAATACGGAAGGAAACGCGGCGGTATCCGTGAGACATCGTAGAGGATGGGGGTGAGAAAGAAACCGATGTTCATCACGATCTCCGTGATCTGATTCACATCTCGAAGGAACACGTAGAGGGATGAGACGATAAGAGCGAGGCCGTAGA
>JASMDC010000094.1 GCA_030753015.1 Candidatus Undinarchaeales archaeon
GTGGTAGGTGAGCACCATGGGCTTCCTCCGCATCCAGGACACGATGGCGCTCCAGTCGGCGCTCCACGGTGTGGGAAGGTGGGTGTGCAGGATGTCGAACCGCTCACGGAGGAGCCGTAGGGGAAGCGTTGGCGTCACGTTGGTGTTGGCAATCTTGCCGAGGTAGCTCAGCCGACGGACAGAGATACCATCGACCTCGCACCCGGACGCATGTGGCTCGTCGGCACATACGACGGCGACCTCGTGTCCCCGGGCCGCAATACGGCGCCCCAGTTCGAGGACATAGTTCTCCACGCCCCCCGTGTAGGGGTGGAACCTCACCGGCGTGTGGAGTATCCTCATTGTCCTAGCTCCCGTACTGCTTCACTCCTTGAGGTCTAAGCACCCGCTCTTTGCCGTGTGCGGAGTCCCACCCTTTCGGGTGCGGCAACCTATAAAAGCATGCGTCCCCGAATGGACGGGGAGCTGCGCTCGCGAGCGCGGGAATCGGTCAATATGAAGACCAGCTTAATCGTGGTCAACTACAACGGGGCGATGCACATTGAGAGGTGCCTTCGCTCCATCCTCACACAGACCGAGGACGACTTCGGTATAGTCGTCATCGACAATGCTTCGACGGACGGATCGCTGGCAACGGTCGAGCGCTTCGTGGCCGAGAACGGATGCATCAGGCTCATCGTGAATCCAGATAACGTTGGCTTCGCCAAGGCGGTGAACCAGGGGATTCGGGAAAGCGATTCGGAGCTCATTGCGCTGGTGAACAACGACGCTTTCCTCGACGAAGGGTGGCTTGCTGCCATGCTCCGGGCGGTGGAGGCCCACCACGATGCTGCCGTCTTCGCCTCCAAGATACTCTTCACCGACGGAACGATCAACTCGACGGGACATGTCATCCACCACGGATTCGCCGTTATGGATCGGGGCTTCCTTGAGGAGGACCATGGCCAATACGACCTGGAGGAGCATATGGCGAGCGCGTGCGCTGCCGCCGCCCTCTACCGGCGATCGCTTTTCGATGAGGTCGGCCCCTTCGACGAGGACTACTTCATGTACAACGAGGACGTGGACATCTGCCTGCGCGCCCACCTGGCGGACCGGAAGGTGCTCTACGTACCCACCGCTGTGGCCCATCACGCCCACACATCAGCGTCCCGAGGACGGCCCTCTGACCTATCCCTCTACCACAACCATCGCAACATCGTATGGACCTACGTGAAGGATGTGCCATCTCCGCAGATCGTGTGGGAGCTGCCGGGATTCGTCGCAAGGAACCTCGCAGCGGTCCTGTTCCATTCCATCATCAGGATGCGACCGGGCCCCGTGCTCCGGGCGAAGTGGGATGCTTTGAGAGGCCTTGGAGCGGCGTTGGAGAAGCGGAGACGTGTCCAGAGCGAGGCGAAGGGAGATCTTCGTAACTGCATCTCTGGTCTCGGGCTTGGCCGAACCTTGCGTCTGGCAAGGGGGACTGCTCAATGATCCCCGAAGAAGACCCTGTACTGTACATGAATGAACTCATCGCTGGGCTGAAGAAATCCGATCTAATCCTCGACGTGGGCTCATCCTCTGGGAGCTTCGATTACAGCACCAATGAGGGCCAGATCATTGCCATCGACGTGCATTTTCCCAAGACAGAGAAATTTGAAAGCATGAAGGAACAGGAGAACGTTCACTTCATTAAGGCCGATGCGCGCTTCCTTCCCTTCAAGGACGGTTCTTTCGACCTGGTGATCAATAACTGGACCTTGGAGCACTTTCCCAACGTGGCCTTGTGCATCAACGAGGCGGACCGGATTACAAGGGCGGGTGGTTTGTTCTATGCATCGATCCCCGACGGATACAGCTTCGATGACCGTCTGTACGGATTTCTTACCCGCCACAAGGATCATATCAATTTCTTTTCCTTCGAGTCCTTCATCAAGGAGATTTACGAGCGAACACGATTCAAGCTCGTGAGATTCATGGAATGGAGAGTCGGATTTACCTACTTGAACTTCGAAGACGGTAAAGGGCTGACATTGAACCGCTTCTTCAAGACAGTGATGCAGAAGGCTTATGTCCGGCGTTTGATCGTGAGGCTACTTCGTTACTTTGATCCTCGCTTCCGCTCCCACATGTCCAGGTGTGGGTGGCTCTTCCTTTTCAGAAAGAACAAGATGCCAGGCATTCGACGGTCGCTG
>JASMDC010000095.1 GCA_030753015.1 Candidatus Undinarchaeales archaeon
CGAATAATTGATGAGGTTTTATTTCGAAGCGAGGAGGTAGAATCCGGATGTGATACCTTTTCGTCTAATCACCAAATCCGCGAGACGTGTGAAAGGGCGCATCATGCTTGATAATGGGCGGGGGAGAAAGCTGGACAATGTCTCAAAGTAATATCTAACAGGGACTATGTCCATTATCTTGAAGTCCCTGAATAAATAGTGCAGCCCATCTTTGGTATATCGATAGTAGTCACAATAATCCTTTGATCCATGGTATGGGTGGATGAACGGTACATAGACGAAGATTATACCGCCGTTGGACAAAACACGATACATCTCTTTTACCGCTATCTGGGGTTCGGGGACATGCTCCAGTACGGCTTTACAAATGATGGCATCAACGATACCGTCCGCAAAGGGCAACTGGCAAATATCTCCTACAATGTTGGGTTTGAATTCAGCACAATAATCCAATGAGACATAGTGAGAATTTCTAAATCGATCCCTGAATTGTGACATCTCCTTCTGGAACGGTGTCCCACCACCAACATCCAGCACAAGTCTCTTCTTTGAGACATCCGACAGCGCACTGTCGAAGAACTTGTCCCAGGGAGCGAGGCCATATCCAGATATCATTTACACGTCATCCCGTCCAATCTATATGCCAATAAAAAACTATTGGGATAAATCGTCAATACGCCTTCAATGACTTCCATTGGTCCGATCATGATTCCTGTCTTGATTTCATGTTCCGGACCATTCCGAGTAGTAATGTACGCTCCGAGGGCGTAAGTAGAGAATGTGAGAATAATGCAATGCATCCGATAAAAGCGAAAAAGAGTGGCCAGAACGACGTATGTGATAGCATTAGTAGGGCTGAAAGAAGTGAACAAATGGGAAGGAGAAGCGTGCGGTGTATCATCATTCTTAGGTTATGAATCAGATAATAGAGCGTGATCATTCCCCTTCCAGCGTATCCTGTCGTAATAACCAGCATTGCCCCGTATCCGTGGAGTACTTGGGAGGGAAGATGGAACAGAACGAAGAATCCGAATATAGTGAACACTAACCGTGCCACGGAGGTCCATACTAAGAGTTTTGGTTCATGCATGACTCGCGCGATCATCGCCGATAAGTAGCCAAGAGAGATGAGCGATGATAACAGGAGGAATATTTCGATGGAACGTTCCCCTATAACGGGGTCGATCCCGAACTCAAAGAAGGATATGCTCTGGATGATAAAAGGGCGAAACATCATCGATAAAAGGAGGAGGAGTATGAATAACGCTCCTGGGGCCTTAATCAATAATGATGTCCTCACGAAGATCTTGTCACGCTCCTCGGTCACATCCTTCGAGGCCACTGTGAAGAAGGCTTGGGAGAGGGGGTCGAACACCAGCGTCTTCGCGATGTCCAGAAGCATGAGGAAGATACGGTAGCTCGTGATAACCTGATAGGTCGAGTAGCGCACCGCAAAGACATCCACGAGCTTCATCGAGACAATCTTGAGATATTTCGAGGTCTCCGCGAAGGTCGGGGATACAATCTCGCGGGCCTCCTCAAGAATGTGAGCTTTGGTATTGATGATACTGACGAGATGATCCCTGGATACGTAGAGTGCAAGGGCAAGGTTCAACACGAGAACTCCCGTGTGGATGATGAGCAGGAGCCGGACATCGAAGCTCGAGAACAGTAAGATGAGAATGGATGCGGTGAACTTCAAACATGTTGTTAATATCCTTATCTCGTAGGATTTCTCGATCCTTCCGATGGCGAGGAGGAAGGTCTCGTAGATGTTCACCGCCTGCAGGATGAGCAGGATCTGCGCCCACGGCCAAAGTGGGATGAGATCCGGCTTCTGCAACACGTCCCTAAAGAACGGCTCGTGGAATAATGCAAAGAGCACTGCGAGGAAAAATGACGATAACAGGTTCAGCTGGATGAGTACCCGCGCCTTACAGTAGAATAGATCGCTTTTCCCCTCCTCGAATAGCTTCGAGCTGAAATAGAGCAACGCCGTCCCGAAGGGAAAGAATCCAACGACCATCATGGGGAGAGAAGTGGCCAGAATTATGCTTGAGAACCGTCCATATTCAGAGGCACCAACGCTCTTGATATAGATACCCAGAAGGACGATATTAAGGAAGGTAACGATGACGCTTGAGGAAGAGATCTTCGCCGAGAGACCGATGAT
>JASMDC010000096.1 GCA_030753015.1 Candidatus Undinarchaeales archaeon
AGAAGATCGGGATGAAGAATCTGCTCAAAGAAGAGGTCAGGTTGAAAGTGTAGGTGGCACATTCACGCTATTCAGGTTATAGAGGAGCAGTGATCTGGACGGATAACGTTCTACTATCTGATAAAAAAGGGGGAATGTGGGGGAGATGCCCGTTCTCGATGTGATTCTGAAACCGCAACTCTCGATAAGGGAGCTCATCTCATTTACGGGCCGGTCACCGGGATGCTTCTTTATATCGGCCGTACGTACCAGACTCCCCGATATGAGGAACTTGATCCGAGATGTGAGATGAGCAAGGTTTGGGACCGAGAGGATTAGGTGACCTCCGGGATGCAACACCCTTTTCACCTCCACGAGTGCACTGATCTGTGATGTGAAATCAACATGCTCGATGACATCTAATAATAGGACTAGCTCAAAGGAATCATCCTTGAAGGGCATACGAGTTATATCGCCGGGAATGACGAGTGGGGATGAGAAGTTCATATCGAGTCCAATAACATCATAGCCTTTACCGGCAAGTTCTTCCGTGACAACCCCCTCTCCGCATCCCGCATCGAGGATTGTCGTTTCCTTCGGGAATTTCAATAATTGAGTGTATATGAGCGAGTCCGAGTAGTCCCCCGTCACGCGTTCATGTAAACTTCTAGGGATTCGAATCCCCATTTTTCCGTAATGAACACAACAATGCAGCCTAGAGATAAGAGCAACATATCAATTTAGAAGTTAAAGTATATAAATAATAATTTGGAATATACATCACAGGTGCATCAACTATGTCACGGAAGTACAAGAGATATGACCCGAACCAAACCTATCTCCTCCCACAGAACCCGAAAGAATGGCTGCCAGAGGGCCATCTGGCGCTCTTCATCCAAAACGTGGTAACAAACTTCCTCGATCTCTCGCCCATCTTCGACCACTACGAACGGTCAGGCATGGGTGCGCCGCCCTACCATCCGGCCATGATGACGGAGGTGCTATTCTACGGCTACTGCGTCAGTGTTCGGTCCTCACGCCGGATGGCCAAGGCAATCGAGGACGACGTCGCGTTCCGCGTGCTCGCGGCGGGGAACATCCCTGACTTCAGGACCATCAGCGACTTCCGAAAGATACACATCGATGCTCTCAAGCCACTGTTCGTGCAGGTTGTCCTCCTCTGCGAACAAGCCGGACTCGTCACCCTTGGGACGGTTTCCATTGACGGTACGAAGGTGAAGGCCAACGCAAGCCTCTCCCGGAACCGCACGTACAAGACCCTGTGCAAGAAGACGGACCAGCTCGAGGAGGAAATTGAGCGGATGCTCAAGGAGGGCATCGAGATCGACGAGGAGGAGGACCGGCTCTACGGCCCCGACAAGAGGGGCGACGAGCTCCCCGAGGGCTTCCGGATGCGGAAGGAGCAGCTCGAGCGGCTCAGGAAGGCGAAAGAGGAGCTGGAAGAAGAGATGAGGAAGGAGGCTGAGGCTCAGGAGAAGAAGATCGAGGCACGGAAGGAGAAGGAAGCCGAGCTCGGCAGGAAGCTCCGCGGCCGGAAGCCGAATGCGCCGCCGACGGCGCCCGACGAGAAGGCGAAGAGGAACACCACCGACGTGGACAGCAGGATCATGAAGACGCGGACTAGCCATGTCCAAGGCTACAACGCCCAGGCCGCAGTGGATGTGGAGAGCCAGGTCATCGTCGCCGCCGATGTCACACAGGACTGCAACGACCTCCACCAGGGGGAGCCGATGCTAAGGGCATGTGAGGAGAACCTCGGGCGCATGCCCGAGCGCGGGTTGATGGATGCCGGCTACTGGTTCGACGAATTCGTATTGCGGATGCAGGATAAGGTCGACCTCTACGTCGCCACCAACAAGGACTGGAAGCAAAGAAAGGCGATGAGGGAGCGGCCACCACCGAGGGGTAGGATACCGAAGTCCGCCACGCTGAAGGGGCGGATGGAGAGGAAGCTCCTGACAAAGAACGGACGGGAGATGTACAAGAA
>JASMDC010000097.1 GCA_030753015.1 Candidatus Undinarchaeales archaeon
GTCTCCACCGACGTGGTGATCCAAGAGTCGTAGTATAGCCTATTGTCACCCGCAGCTATATCGTACTTGATCTGCAGGTCAGTGATCGAGGTCACCGTGAACTCGACGAGCCTATACTCGCCGACCGGGATGTCCAAGTTGAGCGAGGCTAGCGTCTTGACGCCGGTGGACACGTTCACCTGTACGGTGACGGCCTCCTCCAGCTGGTTAGTGATCTTCAGGTACTTCTTCTTGACCTGGTCGATGTTGGTACGTAGGCCCAGTACCGGTGGCGGCGATTTGCCGTCGAGCACGAACTCAGCGTCGAACGCGGTAAAGCCCTCGAGCCCCGTTACATCGGCGAGGCTCGTCTGGGCCTCGGGGACGGGAGGCAGCGGTGTGTAGCAGTCCGCAGGGCACTTGTTGGGACCGGTCTTCTCGTCCTCCTGGCATACACCATCGGGGCAGGAGGCGTCGAGGCAGTCGGCACACTCGGGGCCCTCGCCTTTCGCTGGCTCGCAAACGCCGTCACTGTCGCACGACTCGCACACGCCACAGTCGGACGGGCAGTTCACACAGCTCTCACCCTGGATCGTGTCGCAGATAAGGGTGCCTGCAATCGAATCCGGGACGCCGCACATGTCCGGTAACTGACAATCGTCGGGTGCCGTCTGCCAGCTCTCCCAGTAGTCACAGATGCCGTTGGCGCAAACGGCCTGGTCACCGGCATGCTCGTCAGCAAGGCCACAACAATCTGCGGGACAGCTGTCCGTGGTCTCTCCCCTCTCGTATTGGCAGTTGTGGTCACCGCACACGAATATGGGTGCAAGGCAGTCCCGCGGCAGCGGGTCCTGGCCGAGTTCGATGATATCGCATACACCGTTCTCGATGCACTCGTCGGGGCAATCGCCGTCGGTCAGCGAATCGCAGAGACCGTTGTCGCACGTGAGCGGGCATGTACCGCAATCGCTGGCGTAGCCTGTACAGTCCTCACCCATCTCGCATCCATTGGCGTCAGCGATATGGCGAACGACACCGCAGTCCTCGCAGATACCGCAGTCCGCCGAACCTCCGGCGATTGCACAGCACTCGTTGTAGAGGCACTCCGAGATGGGGCCGCAGTGACCGGGGAAGCAAGGTGAAGGCTCGGTAGCGAGCGGTTCCATGCACGTCCCGCCATCGTCGGGCGAGCAGTAGCCCTTGATCATCGAACCCTCCTTGTGCTGCATGCAGTTAGAGCCGGCACCCAACCAACTGATGGTGAGCACCTTCGAGCCGTAGGTTCCCTGAGCGTCCTGGTTCACCAGCTTGCAGAAGCGTTCTTCAGGCTCGTTGGGGATGACGCGTGTATACTGCTCGGGATTGTACGTCGTACACTCGCATAGGTCCTGATACTTGAACCTCAGCTGGAACCCGCGGTTGAACGATGAGGTGCCACCGCTCCCCGCCACCATGAACTTCCAGGTGTTGCACTCTACGTGATAGATAAGGATACGGGATTTACCGGGCTTGAGACTGTTGGACACCAGTGGCTCTGCTGAAAGGGTACAGAAGTTGGCCTGCCAGTCCGCGTCCTCGACACCGTGATCCCGGTACCATTCGAGCGGTTGGCTCCCTGCCTCGAGATAGAGCTTGTTGTTCTTCGGATCGTAGTTAGGGATGTAGTCGTAGAGGTCGAAGCCGTTCTTTAGGTAGGCGATACCGTCCCCCACGTTGGTGAGCACAACACGTATCTTCTGCACTGGCGAGCACTGGGGCCACTCGTCATACCCGTCAGGGATGGACGTCGTCACCGTCGCGCTCTCGACCTTCACGTCTGCTGAGCGCCATATGCCGACCTGCCGTGATCCCTTGGGCGTGTCCTGTGCGTTATAGAGCCGCAACTCGAGCTTGGGCAGGTTCATGGTGTCCGGCCCAAAGGATGCCGTG
>JASMDC010000098.1 GCA_030753015.1 Candidatus Undinarchaeales archaeon
CGGAGCTACAGCATCGCTTCAGATACATCGCGCAAGGAATCCTGGCGTGAGCGCGTCCAGAAGGCCTTATCCGTTATATGCAATGTCCCCGGTTTCCTTTGAGTTTTTTATGTAATGAGAACGAGTATCTATGACACCATACATGATGAAAAGTTGGTGAAAGGGGGGCGGTGGTGGCAGCCAAGGAAGTGCAGCGCTTGAGTCTGAGTGAGTTCTTCCATCCGCCCCCCTATCGATTATCAGAGGGAAAAATTACTACGCGCCTCTATTTTAAAAAAGTTTGTTTACGACTCCTACAAGGGAAATCCTCCAAGGTATGATTCCTTAATTATCACAGGCGGCGTACTCTTAACATACATTCTAATGAACCATTATCGTTACTTCTGTGATCCGCCTTCCCTGGATGAAATCCTTGAAAGAATAAGAACCAGAGGTCTTGAGACCACGCTTTTTTATACACATAGAAAATGTACGTAATCAGAAAATGAAAGGGTGAGGGGTAAGGACAGCGGGAATGTGAAAGAGAATCATTCTCATCCATCCCCGCCCCTCGTTTTCTTATGGTGGCATTCGATTATCTCAACGTAACCTTAAATATCTATGATTCTATCCGCTCTCAAGGAAGGATGGACCTTGACATATGAGCTGTTGGTTGTTCTGGTTGGTACATTCGTCGCATACTATGCGATCATGCTCTATCAATCGATAGAAAGAGAAACTTGAAATTTCATCACAACACAGGTTTTATTAGTATTATGTTACTACTAACTAATTCTAACGGATGTCCAAAAGGATTTAAACTAGAGAGTACTATAAAATGGAACAGTCGAGCCAAGAGCAGGCATCTCTTGCCACCTGATGCCCGTAACTTGGATTGGAACTCGGAAGAGATGAACCGAATGATTCTCTTTTGATTTCCTTCCCCCCGGGAGGGGGTTTGCCACCCCCTCCCAACACCTTCTTTCTTCCTATTCACAGCCCATAGATACTTACTATTACTTGTCGGATTTCCCATATTTATTACTGAGATTTATCTATGACACGTATGTATAAATGACAGGATATTTACTTGTTTTGGGATTTATAGTTACGACGGGGGACACTGCATATAACTTAACGCCCCCGACTCCGGGCCGCTCGTCGCGGCCCTCCGTGGACACGGCCCCGTCCTCCCTCGTAGATTGCCCTGATCGGAACTTCGTTCGTCAATCGCAAGACGGGACCGCATCAGGGGCGCCTATCCGTTGTACGCCATCCGCGCATTGGCATTTGTTTCTCTTTGATTGTATCCTCGCCCATGGATTGCAGGATGATCGTCTTGTCGACAAGTCATATCATCGACTGAATGGTTGCCCCTCGAGACCTCTAGCTTTGGAAGGAGCTATCCGACCGAGGTATGGTCCATCGATCCAAGGTCCGACAGAAGTATTGATGTACTGGGCAATATCGCTGGGTCGATCCACGCTGAACAACCACGCTACGACACGACGGACGAGCGTACAACAATCGGCCTTCTAGCTCCGGACCGCTTGAAGCGGCCCTCCGCCAACACGCCCACGCGGAGCTACAGCATCGCTTCAGATACATCGCGCAAGGAATCCTGGCGTGAGCGCGTCCAGAAGGCCTTATCCGTTAT
>JASMDC010000099.1 GCA_030753015.1 Candidatus Undinarchaeales archaeon
GCACTCATCGATAAGCAAGTCGGGAAGATTGAAAAAGTGGGCGCTCTTGTCCTAGAAAGGGATGCTAAGATCAAGGAATTGGAGGCATGGGTCCAAGAAAGGGACACTCTCATCGATAGACTCGAGAACTCTCCACAAATCGCATTTCAGAACAAGGAAATAGATGCGCTAATCGCGGAGAAGAATGCAATCATCAAGGACAGGGAGGCCCGATTGGATGGCCTCGAGGATACCATCACCGTTCGCTCCTTGAGGAGATTCCAGCGGTTAGAACGTGTTATCCTACCCCCTGGCTCCCGTCGCTGGTATCTCTATTCCTCTTTATTCCACCAGATGAGAGGTGCTCTTCTTAAGCCAAAGGAAACGAGTTCCGAAAAAGCCCCGGAGGAGCCCCACGAGCTGATGCAGAAATACCCTATGCATGAATCGAAGGTCGCGGACATCATCTGTTTCCCCATCATCGACTGGTACTTCCGCTATCAGCGTCCTCAGCAATTGCTATCGCGGTTCGCCCAGAACGGCTACCGTGTGTTCTACCTGACCGTTGAGCTGGAACCGCTGAAGAAGGAGTACGTCGTGAGAGAGATCGCCGAGAACATCATCGAGGTGCACCTCTCTGTCTTGTCCCCATTCAATGTGTACCACGACACCCTCACCGAGGATCAGATTGAATCACTTCTCAGCTCCCTCGATCATGTAAGGCGTGACTTCGGAATAGATGCGGCTCTATCCATCGTCGATTTCCCCTCCTGGCAACCGCTCGCGTTCCGCCTCAAGGACATCCATGGATGGAAGATCCTCTATGACTGCATGGACGAGCACACGGGCTTCTCTAACGTCGACGAGTCCATCATCCGGGAAGAGATGGCGCTCATCAGGAGCAGCGATCTCGTGGTTCCTACGTCGGCCCATCTGCAGAGGAAGGTGGAGACCGAGCGTGACGACGCCGTGCTCATCCCCAACGCCGGCGACTACGAGCATTTCGGTCGGGCGCTCAAGAAGGAGCCCCCATTCGACATCAAGGGGCCTGTGATAGGATATTACGGTGCCATCGCCGAGTGGTTCGATAACGAGCTCGTTGAGTACCTGGCCAATGAACGACCGACCTGGAGCTTCGTTCTCATCGGCCATACATTCGGTTCCGACATCGGCCGCCTGGAGTCGTTACCGAACGTTCAGTTCCTCGGCGAGAAATCCTATGCGGAGCTTCCTAACTACCTCTGCGGATTTGATGTATGCATCATACCCTTCAAGCTCACGCCCCTCATCGAGGCCACTCATCCGGTGAAGTTCTATGAGTACCTAGCTGCGGGAAAGCCCGTGGTATCCTCACGGCTCACCGAGCTTGAGCCGTTCAAGGACCTATGCTATCTCGCAGACGACAAGGATGACTTCCTGAAGAAGGTCGAGCGCGCTCTTGATGAGGATGGCCAGGAGCTGAAGGATAAAAGGATGGCGTTCGCAAAAAAGCACACATGGGACGAGCGGTTTGCGATGCTGGAATCCCACATCAAGAGGCTCTTCATCCCAAGGGGCGCATGAATGGACGTCGTCTGCTTCTCAGAGGTCAACTGGGATTTTCTATGGCAGCGCCATCAGCACCTCCTCAC
>JASMDC010000009.1 GCA_030753015.1 Candidatus Undinarchaeales archaeon
GGACCACCCGATGCGCCCGTGGAGCTGGAAACAGCGTCGAAGCGGGAAGCACCTCTACTTGGAGAGGGGTAGTTCACCGGTATCGAGTGCGCAAGTGCCGTCCGACGAAACCTTTATGTGTCCTCAGTGTACAGTTATTACTATGGGACTGCGCCGTCCAGTGGTGCTTGTCGCCCTCCTTCTCCTATTCGCCTCCGCGGGCATCTATACGCCCATCACCATCCCGAAGTACACCAAGCCCCATACGGCCCCGATCCACCTGTGCGGCACCTCGTGCGGCACTACTGACTGGTTTGCGAGCACTCCCTTCTATCGCGGCGCGGTCCCGTTCGTCATCGGCAAGGATAGTGACGGGTACGATATCGTGGCCGCTGGACATGATGCTGCAGATAAGGTGCGTATCCCGGGGGACGGTCAGACAATCCTAAAGAAAGCGCGGCGCATCCACTTCCTCCTTACGGGCGCTCATAGTGATTGCGAACAGAAGATGACGTTGAGGCTACAGTACGAGGGAGGGACCAGCGCGGATGTCGAGCTCGAGGTCCCCGATAAGGGATTCGGGTGCGAGAACATCGCTATCTACTTCGGCCAGGCATTGGACTGGTTCATCTACGCCCGCTCCGTGCAGAATCCCGAGCCTGACAAGAATATCGTGGCGCTCGAGTTACTGAACGAGCTAGAGGGATTCGGTCCACAGATAATCCTCATCGCCATCACCTTCGAGTATGGAGAGGCGGACGATGATAAGGATAGCTGCGATGCCATGGTAGGTAAGGACCACTGGGCCGTGGGCGCTGGCGAACGACAAGCGGCGTATATCTATCTCTACTATGGGAACTCGGGAGCAGAGAGTATTAGCAACCTCACCAAGGTTAGCGAGGGTGTCCTCGTCAATCCTGGGTTCGAGACCACTGACGCGTGCCTGGAGGATGATCCCGAAGGCTGGATCCAGTATGCGGCGGGCGCATCTAACGACTGTTGGGAAGTGGAGACGTCCCGCGTTAAGAGTGGTTCGAAGGCTTTTGGCAACTCTTTTGGATGCGATGAGGTCTGTAATGACGATGAGGGCGCGGCCGGTGTCTGGCCCAATATCTATGTCCGTCAGGACATAGCCCTCCCCGCCAAGGGGCAGTACCGGGTGAAAGCGGGATACTGGTTCACAGGTGACACGTTCGATGGCTCGGCGTGTGCCAATTATGCCCTTGGGGAGGACGATTCCCGTCCCCATCTGTTCGCCCTGGACAGTGGTGGAGGCCAGCTCGACGAGCACAAGGGACCTTCCTTCTCGGACCTTGGGAAGGTGCTCACTATGGGCACCTGGGCCTACCAGGATATCGAGTGGACCACCCCGAAGAACACCAAGTCCGTGCGGCTCCAAGTGGACGCTCTCGACGGCAATGATGCCTGCCAGTCCAGCGACACGTATAACGGGGGGAACGCAGGGGGTTACGTAGATGATGCCCTTGTTTTCGTACGAAAACTACCGGGTGAAGAACCTCTTGTCGTCCTCGGTGGTGCGGACGCCGCCGCATGGTGGCATGCTGACTGGGAACAGCGTCTCGCAATAGGGATAGTCTCTGACGAAGCCCTTGAGGATTCTCAGGTGAAGGTCATCCTCGATACCGCTGCCATTATCAAAGCTGATCTGATGAACGAGGACTGCTCCGATATCCGGTTCACAACGGATGACGGTACCTTGCTCCCCCATTGGATCGAGAAGGGGTGTAACTCCGTAAAGACCTTGGTGTGGGTGAGGGTCCCAACGGTCCCCGAGGCAGACTATATCGACGCCACCTGTTGCGGTGACGATGGCGGGGAGCACCGAGTGGCCCGACAATGTCAGTCGGGATGCGTGTCCGATCCCGATGAGATTGCCTGTTGCGACGATCCAAACGATTGCGTGTTCGACGAATGCGTACTCTACACTTCAGAAGGAAAGTGCAAGGCGGACGACTGCACCTGGAATTCGGGTCGCACACCTCCCTGCTACGGAAAATCCCGGTGCTACGGCATCGCTGACGAGCGGGACCTCATGGGTGATGGCACACGGGAATATTGCGAGTGGGGTGTCTGGAAGGAACGATTCGAGGTCATGTACGAAGCTGGTGTTATCAACGAGCCGCGTCACGTAGTCCAACACATCACTCGTGGGGGGGGGTCCATCTACCTCAAGGTGCGCAACCAGCTTGGATCTGGTAAGAAGATCACAAACATGAACTTCTCAGTGACGGGGATGCTCCAGGATATGAATCCCACGTTCTTCACAAGCGAAGGGGACCGCGTATGGAACGAGAGGACCAACACCCTTCGTAAGTTCCCTGATCTAGCATCGATCACCGTCACCTTGCGATATGACATCCCGTCCTTCAATGATCTGCTCGTCAACCAGTTCAAAGGAGGGCTTGTCATCGTTGCAGACGACCTCCCGCCCGTGTACCTTCCCGTGACCATATACGTGAACTATACCAACGTGAGGATCGACGACCTCAATCGGAAGGACATCCATGCTCTCATGAGCTTCTCGATGGGTTCGATAAAGGTCTCCGGTGGCTACCGGACGGATGAATAATAATCCTGCACACGCCGTTTGAGCGCGATAACACTCTCACTATCCATAGGATGTATTCAGACTAAGGGAAGGGACGCCCGGAAGTCCCGGGCGTCCTGCTCTATCGACTCTCTACTTTTTGCCCTTCTTGGCGGGCTTCTTCTTGGGAGCTGCTTTCTTCTTAGGAGCTGCTTTCTTCTTAGGCTTCTCCTCTTCCTTTTCTTCTTCCTCTTCGGTCTCCTCTTCTTCCTCGGCCTCTTCCTTTTCTTCTTCTTCCTCTTCAGTCTCCTCTTCTTCCTCGGCCTCTTCCTTTTCTTCTTCTTCCTCTTCAGTCTCCTCTTCTTCCTCAGCCTCTTCCTTTTCTTCTTCTTCCTCTTCAGTCTTCTCTTCTTCCTCGGCCTCTTCCTCAAGCTCCTCTTCCTCGCGGAACAGCCTGATCACAACGTAGAACAGGAGGATGTAGCCGATGACGATCACTGGCTTATTGAGCTTGCTGATGCCGAACAGCACCGTAATAACGCCGAGTATGAACACGAGATAGACGAACGTCATGCTCTGGACGAACCCCTGGTTATCATCATCTTCCATTCGTAAGCACCGTAGCAGACTGTAGCCGGTATGGTTTTAAAAATTGTTCCCACAGCGCCGCTGCTCGGATCCCCGCAACCGCCCGACAGATTTAAAACGTCTATTAAGGTACCCGCGCCCATGGTCACCGTCTCAGTCCCGGGAAAGGTATACCTCATCGGCGAGCATGCCGTCGTGTACGGCAAGCCAGCAATAATCGCCGCCGTTGGCCGACGTGTCACCGTCAACGCCGAGCCCGCTGACCGTGTGCAGATCATCGACAACCAGATGGGTTCTGAGATGGACTGGTCCGTGGACGAGTGCCTTATCGCAGGCCGTCGAGCGAACGAACTGTGGAAGGCAGGCAATGCTGCAGGTGACTTCACCGAGCTCTTCCAGTTCACCAAGGGTGACGCCTTCAAGCGCGCGGCCATCGGTACCTTCATGAACGAGTTCGGAGTGAGTTCGGGCTGTGCGCTAACCATCGAGTCTTCCATCCCCCTGGGCTCCGGGCTCGGGTCCTCGTCAGCGCTCTCCGTAGCCCTCGCAGCAGTCGTCGCCGAGCTCAACGGACTGTCCGTACCCCGCGAAGAGGTCAACCGGCTCGCCTACCTGGCGGAGCGGTACAAGCATGGCCGCCCCTCGGGGGGGGACAACACGGCCTGTTGCTACGGTGGCCTGGTGTGGTTCCGGAAGGACACACCCGAGAACGTAATCCGCTCGCTCAAGGAGGAGGTGCCCTACAGTCTGGAGGATTTCGTGCTCGTGTACATCAAGGAGCCCGAACGGACCACTGGGGAGCTGGTATCACACGTGCGCAGCCTGGACCCGGCCGTGCGCGATCCTTTAGTGGACGACATAAGCGAGGCCACCCACATGATGCGCACAGCCCTCAAAGGGCGTGACGTTGGCTCCGTTGCGGGACTCATCGACCGTGCATGGGACGACCTGGCCGGACTGGGACTAAGTGTGCCCGAGGCAGACGAGCTCGTTGCCCGCATCCGTGCTGCTGGCGGGGCCGCCAAGCTCTGTGGCGCCTGTGGCGGTGGTATCATGCTGGTCCACTCGACCGACCGGGCGCGGCTCGACCAGGTCATCAAGGACGCAGGATACGAGCCCTGGGAGACCGAGCTGGGTGTCGAGGGGCTCAGGGTCGAGCACTGAGGATCGGGACTGCGGACCACAACCCTGTGAACTACCCCTCTCGGAAGGGGACTTCCCGCCGAAATAATAAAGAGTTAAAGAACTCACCGTCGTACGGAGCGTGTAGCCATGAGGATCGTCGTGTGCATCACCGGGGCCTCCGGGGCCGTTCTGGGCGTCCGACTCCTTGAGGAACTGCGCGCTCGTGGCGTTGAGACACATGCGGTCGTTTCCGCTGCCGGGAACAGCATCCTTGCCCACGAGCTGCCTGACGTTACTGTAGAGGCCGACCACGTCCATGATCCCAACGACCTGGCGGCCCCTATCGCGTCTAGCACGTATCCCATCGATGCCGTCGTGGTTGCACCATGCTCTGCAAAGACGCTGTCGGCTGTGGCCAACGACTACGAGCACAACCTGGTGGTCCGAGCTGTGTCCTGCTGCCTCAAGCAGGAGCGGCCTGTCATTCTCTTGCCCCGGGAGACGCCGTACACCCTGGCCTATATCGAGAACCTGCGCAATGCCAAGCTCAACGGGTGCACGATCCTGCCCCCGAACGTTGCCTACTACACACGACCAGGGACGGTGGACGATGTCACAGACTTCTTCATCGGCCGGGTTCTAGACCTCCTCGGGCTCGAGCACACGCTCTACAAACCATGGGAAGGGATGACATCATGAGGCTGCGAAGGTTCCTGGACAAGCTCGAGGAAGAAGGCAAGCTCACACGCATCTCGCGTGAGGTGTCCCATGAGTACGAGGTCGCCAACGTGCTTCACGCCAATGGCGAACGACCGACGCTCTTTGAACGTGTTAGCGGATTCGATATGCCCGTGTTCGGCGGTATCGTATCCTCGCGCGAGCTCGTGGCGGAGGGCCTGGGCACGACCCGGGAGGACATCCTGCCCCGGCTCGTGTCGGCGTTGCGCGATCCGCGCCCCCCGTCAACCGTGAATGACGCTCCCTGCCAGGAGGTGGTCGTCAAGGAGCCGGACCTCGATACGTTACCCATCCTCCTTCACCTGCCAGGAGACGGTGGACGGTACACGACCACCTCTATCTGCATCATCAAGGATCCCGATACCGGGAGGAACGCTAGCTATCATCGACTCATGCAGCGGGACCGGGACCGCTTCACCGCCCGCCTCATCCCCCAGCGCCAGACGCGCACAACCTGGGAGAAGGCAACGGATGACATCGAGGTCGCCGTGTGCCTTGGCAGTTCCACGGCGATGCTCGTCGCCGCATCCCTGGGACCGCCCTCGGGAGTTGATGAGCTCTCGGTGGCCAACGCCCTGGAGGAGACGCCGGTCGTGAAGTGCGTTACCAAGGACCTGGATGTGCCCGCGCACACGGAGATAGTGCTGGAGGGGCGCATCACGCATGACAGGGACGATGAGGGCCCTTTCGTAGACCTCACCGAGACCCGGGACATCCAGCGACAGGAACCGGTGCTTGTGGTGGACTGCATCACCCATCGAAGGGATCCCCTCTACCAGTGCCTCCTTCCCGGCAGACTTGAGCACAAAACCCTCATGGGCATGCCCAAGGAGCCGACCATCTACGAGTCCGTGTCAAAGGTGACCGACTGCAGGAACGTCTTCGTCACTCCTGGTGGCGGTTCATGGCTCCACGGCGTAGTGCAGGTCAGCAAGAGGCGCCCGGACGACGGAGTTAAGGCCATCCACGCAGCCTTCGAGGGCCACCGCTCCATGAAGCACGTGCTCGTGGTGGACGCTGACGTGGACATCTACGATCCAGATGCCCTTGAGTGGGCCCTGGCCACGCGGTTCCAGGCCCACCGTGATGCGGTCATCCTTCCTGACCAGCCCTCGAGCTCCCTGGACCCCAGCGCCGAGCACCAGCCTGGGGAGAAGGCGAGGACGACCAAGGTCGGGCTGGACGCCACGATCCCCGAGGGCGTGGACCCGGCCCACTACGAGCGGGTGCGGTACAAAGACATAGACCTGGCGGACTACCGATGACCCTCACCTGGATCGAGAAGCGAGAGATGGGCGACGACCTTCTGCTCCTGCTCGGGGGCGGTGCGACCCACATAGGGTGCGTGGCCGTGTGCGAGCCGGGCGAGGAGCCACGGACCATCTCTCTCGTGGGCCATAAGGAGGATGTGGTCGCCGCGCCTCTGGCACAGGCCGTCGCGTCGCGCACGGGACGCCGGGTGGCGGTCGTGGCGGGCATCCACTACGACGAGATAACCACTGAGCAGATCCAGCAGGTCATCGACGAGTGCAAAGAGTACGAGGTGGGCGCATGAAGCTGACAGACGAGGAGCAGGAGATGCTCGACGGCGAGCAGGGCCCCGGAGTACAGAAGGCAATAGAGATCGTTGTGGCCCTTGGGACCATCTACGGAGCGGAGCAGCTGGTTCCTGTGTCCAGCGTCCAAGTGTCCGGGGTCTCTTACAAGAACCTCGGCGAGGCGGGGATCGAGTTCCTCACGGAGTGGGCGGATGCCGGTGCTCGTGTACGGGTGCCCACCACGCTAAACCCCGCGGGCATGGACCTTTTGCGATGGGAGGAGATCGGCTTCCCTGAGGACTTCGCACGACGCCAGCAAGAGGTCATCGCGGCCTTCGTCCGCATGGCCATCGAGCCCACCTGTACGTGCACTCCCTACTTGACCGGAAATCTCCCCGCGTTCGGTGACCACATAGCCTGGGGGGAGAGCTCGGCCGTGTCTTACGCCAACTCGGTCATCGGTGCCCGGACGAACCGCGAGGGTGGTCCCTCGGCACTGGCCGCTGCCATATCCGGTAGGACGGCCGTCTTCGGGCTCCACCTGGACAGGAACAGGATGGCCACGCACCGCATCGACGTAGCCTGTCCCGTTGAGAGCGTGGCCGACTTCGGGGCGCTGGGGTGCATGGTGGGCCGCATTGTCAAGAACCGTGTGCCGTACTTCGTGGGGATTCAATCCAAGGGAATGGAGGTGCTCAAGGCACTGGGGGCCGCCATGGCAGCCACCGGTGCAGTGGGGCTCTACCACATCGAGGACGTCACTCCAGAGGCCCGCCTCGGCGACATGCAGGGTGACAAAATCGAAGCAGTGACAATCGAGTCACTTGACGAGGGCTATGAAGGCCTGAACGGCGATGACAATACCGTGGACTTCGTGAGCGTCGGCTGCCCTCATGCTTCGCTTGCAGAAGTGCAAAAGGTGGTCGACCTCATCGGCGAACGCGAGCTCACAGCGACCTTATGGGTAACTACATCGCGCCAGGTACGTGCCGAGGCCGAGCGCTTGGGGCTCGTTGCTCGCATCGAGGCCACCGGAGGTCATGTGGTCAGCGACACCTGCCTTGTGGTCGCTCCGGTCGAGCACTTCGGCTTCAAGACCCTGGCCACGAACTCTGGGAAGGGGGCCACCTATGCGCCGGGCCACTGTGGGCTCAACGTCCGCTATGGTTCTCTAGAACAGTGCATCGAGGCAGCGGTCAACGGGAGGTGGGACGCGTGAAAGCACGGATCATCAAGGATGGGCGTGCGGAAGGCAAGGCGCTCGTCTCAAGTGAGCCCATCGGGTTCTTCGGTAACGTGGACCCGGATACGGGCGTGGTCGTGGAGAAGGGACACGAGCTCGAGGGCCAGTGCATCACGGACACAGTGCTCGTGTTCTCCACGGGCAAGGGGAGCACCGTCGGTTCCTACACCATCTACCGCCTCAAGAAGAACGGTAAAGCGCCAGCGGCCATCATCTGTGCCGAGAGCGAGCCTATCGTGGCCGTGGGTGCCATCATCGCCGATATCCCCATGGTGGACCGCGTGGACATCTCCGACATCCGCACCGGCGACTACGTCACCGTCGACGGCGACGAGGTGACCATCGGGGCCGTGGGATTAAGCCGTTAACATGAACGATTAATAACCTGTGGCCGTTCCCGGCCGGCTATGCCCTCTGCTATCTGTCCAGTCTGTCGTGAGGTCCATGACATCGGTCCTGAAGGTGTTTGTCCCCACTGTGGGGGCGAGCTAGAATCCTTTGCCAACAGTGATGCCTATCTCAAGGAGATGGCGCCAAAGATCGTTGAGGAACGCAAGGTCGCAGGGATTGAGGGGCTCGTGGGCGGACTTGAGGCCGTCATAATCAACACGGAGCAGGACCACCAACGCGCCGCCGTAAAAGGTCTCCTGCGGACAACGGGACACAGTTTCGCCGGAGCCTTCCTGGACCATAGTCTCCGGACCGTCGTACTCTCCCACAAAAGCTCGGCGGATATCCTGGTAAGGTCACGGCAGGGAGGGGGCGGCCCATTCACAGCCTACAACGGCGCACTAAAGACACGTCATCTACCCTCGACGAGACTGGAGACATTCGTGTTCCGGTGCCGCGACCTCGAGCGGTACGTCGGGATACAGCGGGAACGTGGTGTACAGTTCGTTCAAGAGGACTTAGTACACACCGGGACACACTCATTCATCCAGACCGTACCGTCCACCTTTACAGGCAACTCCATCGGTTTCGTGGAGTGGCACAGCCCGGCGCGTGAATGGCGACCGGACGGTAGCGATGAGCTCGACTGGGCCCACGAGAAACCGGACGCACCCCATCTGGCGAACATCGGCATGCTCGACCACACAGCCACGCGGGTGCGGGCACGAGACCGGGACGCAGCGATCATCGAGTTCATGCATCTTACCGACTACACCTTCCAGTTCGCTGTCTACGTAAAACACCTCAACTCCATCACCAACGTGGCCCGGCTCTTGCCTGATGACTTTGCGATGGTGTTCACCTCGGGCATCTCACCCTTCTCGGATGACCATCCGTCCGGACCCACGGAGGGATTCATCAAGAACTATGGGACCCGGGTGCATCACATGGCCTTTGCGACCGAGCGGATCGAGAACACCTTCGACGCGTTGAAGGCCGACGGCATGGGCTTCCTCCTCGAGCTCGTCGGCTCGCCGGACGAGGGATTGAAGCAGACGTTCTCCGAGGCATCGCCCGACACCTTGCTGGTCAACGAGTACATCCACCGCTATGGTGACTTCGACGGGTTCTTTTCAAAGAGCAACGTGGGACTGCTCACCGCGGCGACGGCCAAACAGTAACTACGTCCGCTGCTCGAGCCACTCCCGGGTCCGTCCCGTGAGAACCAGCGGTCGGTCCATCAGCTCCACCCGGGAGGACGCCCCGCACAGGAGCATGGCCGCTCGTGTCTCGGCGATGAGCGTTGTCAGGTAACTGCGAGCGCCGTCCACGCCACCGTCCATGTACGCGCGGAGCACGGGCAGCGCTACGCCGACAGCCGTTGCACCCAAGCGCAGCGACTTAATCACATCGATGCCTGTGCGGACGCCTCCGGTGGCGATGACCGGTAGGTCGCAGGCCGAGCGCACCTCGGCGACGCTGATGGGCGTGGGTAGGCCCCAACGCCAGAACGTCTCGGCCAGGCGGTTGCCCGTGTCGCGATAGTGCTCGACGGCCACCCACGAGGTGCCGCCGACCCCGCCAACGTCGATACCGGCCACACCGGCCTCGGCGAGCCTTGCGGCGGTCTCGCGGGATATCCCGCACCCGGTCTCTTTAGCGACCACGGGGACTTCAAGATCGGTGCACAACCGTGCCAGCGCGGCCTCGCCGCCCTTGAACGCACGGTCCCCTTCGGGCTGTGTCATCTCGTGGGCAGGGTTGAGGTGAACGCAAAGCGCGTCGGCGCCTATCCCCTCGACGGCCTTCAGGGCCTCTTTGGCGCCCCAGCCAGCCACGAACTGCACGAGTCCCAGGTTCCCCAGGAGGAGGATGTCCGGAGCGACGTCCCTGACCTCGAAGGTCCGGGTGGTGTCCGGCTGCTCCACCATGATGCGCTGGCTCCCGAGCCCCATACCGAGTCCCAGCTCCTGGGCGAGTGCTGCCAGATCACGGTTGATCCGTCGTGCCTCATCGGTCCCGCCGGTCATGGCGGCGATGATGATGGGGGTGGACAACCGCCGCCCATAGAGCTCCACGGAGCAGTCCACGTTATCGGCGTCCACGTCCGTGAGCGCATCGTGGACTAGGGATATGTCGGCCCATGGATCGTACCCAGCCTCCACGTCCTCCTTCCAGCACACGCGGATATGGTCCGCCTTCCTCTGCTCGATGATAGTGGGTTCGCTCATGTGATCACCGGTATGAATGTTCCTTCGTCGGTGGACCCGCCGAGGGCCCGTTCCAGCGCGCCGGGGGTGTTCGCGTCGATGACCAGCGACTCTACCCCGACCCGTGCCAGTGGGAGCAGCTCGTCCAGCTTGCCACGCATGCCACCCGTGACGTCGGACGCTGCCGAGCCACCAGCCTCCACAAGGGCCAATGTCTCAGGGGTGAGGATGTCGATGCGACGGGCACCCGGGTCCGTGCGTGGGTCAGTGGTGTACACGCCGTCCACGTCGGAGCATAGCACCGCTCGCCCGATGCCGAGGTTGGGTGCGAGGTACGCCAGCAGCTGGTCACCTGACACGATGGCGAAGCCCTGTGCACGGTCCTGGACGACGTCACCGAAGAGCACAGGTGTCATCCCTCCCTCGACCAGGAAGCGAACGGGTTCCTCATCGAAAGCTACTATTCGCCCGTTCTCGAGTGTGCACACAGCAGCCGGGGGGACCGCAACGGCAGGGATGCCTGCGTTCAGGAGCCCATCCATTACAGCTGCGTTCAGACGTTCCATAGCACGGTGTATGTTGGAGAACGCCTCGCGGGCCTTCGGCCCGTCCAGTGCTCCACTGATCATGCCGTGTTCGGTCGCAGCAGCGTGCCCGAAGGAGCCGCCACCATGGACCACGAGGCACTGCTCTCCGGACCTGGCGAGTTCCTGGGCGAGCCGGGCGATGACGTCCTCACGAGCGATGTAAGCTATGTCCTTAGGGGCGATGGCCGAGCCACCCAACTTGACGGCGTACTTCACGCTCGAACCCCCAGGAAGCTCTTGATGTCGCTGAGCGTCTGCTGGGCGAGCTGGAGCCTGAAGGTCTTTCGCTCCCCCCAGTCGCGGGCCTCGATGACAGCGATATCGGTGTGGATGTTGCGGGTCAGGGCGGTCAGCCGCTCCAATTGCTCACGCAGAGCGCCCTGTCCTGGATCGTGGACAATCTCCAGGTCCGAGAGCCTCGTTCGTGATGTGCGCAACGAACGGCGGAGCTCGTCCAGATGCTCCCGGTCTTTGCTGAGCTGGATAAGGATGGACGTCTCCTTGTCAGGCATTTCCTCTGTACCGGTCTCACGCAGTGAGCGGAGCACCTCGTTCGTCTGTTCCATGCGTTCGCGGCTCTTCCGCTCCTGGCCGGACCGGACATCGATCTCCCGGCGGAGATGCTTCATCTCCCTTTCGAGTGAGCGGAGCCGGTTCCGCAAATGCTCTGCTTCCTTGATGACGATGTGACATTCGTCGCACGACGACGAGAGGGCGTCCCAGGCTACCTGGGCGGGATCCCCTGGATGGTCGCGGTCCTCGGTGGACGGGCCGTCCGATACGGCCATCTCACTGTCCCCCTTCGCGCCCGATGTTGAGCTCGACCTTCTTCAGCTCCCCGAGCATGCCGAACACGATGACCACGATAAGGATCGTGAAGGGCTCCACGGCCATCGACAGGCCCTTGCCTCCGGCTATATCCTGTATAGCTAGTTCGCGGATGATGAACACGGCAAAGATCAAGGTCACCGCGATGAGGAAGAGGAACATGATGGACCGGCCGCCGTGCTTGACGACTGCGCCGTTAGCCTTTCCTGACGTCATCTAGGATCACCCCCATGTCGGCGCGGAAGTTCTCGATGGCATCACCCAGCTCATCGGCCTCGGCAGCTTCCCGGGCGAGCCTTAGTAGGAGGAGCCGGGAGAGCGGTCGCGCACCGTCCGCAACCGTCACCTTGCCCTCGGATAGCTCGGAGAAGAGGTCGTCGCGGAACCAGTGGAGGGCACCGGTCTCATCGACGAGCCGCTCCCTGAACCGTGAGAAGAACTGGTAGTAATTACGTCCCGTGGCAGCGTTGAGCAGCCTGGACATATCATTGAGCCCCGTCTCGAGGCCGGCCAGCGCCAGCACGATGCAGGGCACCCGGCTGGGTACCGAGAGCGCCTCGGCCATCAGCTGACCGGAGAGCCGGACCTCTTGTCGAGCAACCTTCTGTGATCCGAACCGGGTGCGCATGTAGGCCAGCCGCCGCTCGTCCCGGGCGCGGGCCAGCTCCCGGACTGCCTCGGTGATCTCCTCTCTAGATGGAGCACGACCGGTATCTAGCTGGACCAAACGTGAAGCTATATCCGAGGTGGGACCCCGCAACCGGCTGCGCTGCCAAGCAACGTCCTCCACGGCGGTGATGGACTCGATACCCTCTGAAGTGGCGCCCGCGGCCGTCCCCAGTCGCACGAGGACGGCGAGCTCGATGGCCACGTACAAGGCCAATGCTAGGAACCATACGATCATCACGAAGAGGCCAAGGTCCCCGATCTGCACAACGGCCAGCTTCCACGCGGTCTCGGTCATGGGCCCTATCTCCATGATCGGTGTAAGGACGCACGCAAGCGTGGCGACAACATGTGGCAGGGTGACCCCGAGGTACATATCGTCGCGCTCGTCCTCCTCCAGACGGAGGGCGATGTCCAGATTATCGACATAGCGGATGGTGGACAGGGCGGCGTGAGCTGCCAGCAGGAAGCAGAGGAAGAACCCGAAGAATGACCGGTCGGCGAAGAGCCCGACGAAGGAGAGCAGGCCCACGATAACGTAGAATAGCAGGCTATTGTGCCCCTCCTCGACCAGGAAGCGGCCCTTGTCCTCGAAGAGGGCGGTGAGGAACCAGGGAACGATGAGCAGGCCCAGTATGCCCCCGCGGAGGGCCGCCAGCAGGCCCGTGAGCGCCATGGTCCCCTCGGCGAAATCGTGGAGATGGTGCAGGTTGAGAAGGAGGAACGCGGCCGCGCATTGGAGCGTGAGGATCCATAGGGAGCGCCGCCTAAGGATAAGACCCCTCATAACAAGGGCAGCACTAGCAACTAATTTAATGATGACGTGCCCGTTCTTCCTATCATGACCGTAGATGTGGGCGCCGCTCTCATCATCGAACGCGGTCTCATCGTCCTTGCTTTCCCTGCGGCCCTCCTCCTCCTTCTGGTGTTGCTCGTGCTAACGATGCCCCCGGCCAATCCATCGGGTTCAGGCTGGTCCCAGCAGCAATCCGTCCAGCCCACCCCTGCTCCGCAGGCACAGTCCTATTCCTATCCGCAGCAGGGCTACGGTTATTACTCCGGAGGTGGTCAGAACGGTGGATACCAGCGATAAGGATGAACCCGTCACCAAGAAGGATGACGCTCGGGCACGGCCTGAAGAAAAGAAGACGACCGCGGACCAGGAAGATGCTCGTACACGAGACATCCCACCCGCTCCTCGCCAACGCGACATACCGATGACCTGGGAAGAGCGCCAGAACCGGGCACAGATGTTGCTCATCATACTCTTCCTCATCGTCCAGATATGCGGTGTGGCCATAGCCTACGCAGTGACCCAGAGCCCATCGATCCAATTGCACCTCGAGCAGACCCGCCCCGCTTTCATCAGTCCCGACAAGGGCCAGGAGAACACCGTGAACATCGTGGCCATCGGTATCATCGGGACGGTGTTCCTCATCCTCCTCAAGAAGTACCTGCGGTTCAAGGTCCGGTACGTGGTCATCGTTGCGGTCTTCGGCTCATGCACCTATCTGGCCGACATCCTGGGCTTCAGTGCTCTGGTCTCCACTTTGTTCGGTATCGTGGTCACTGTTCTTCGGGAACGCATGGAAAACCTACATATCCTCAACGCATCGGTGTTCGTATCAGTGCTCGGTTTCGGTGCCATCTTCGGCCATTGGGTGGTTCCCGAGCATGCCGTGCTCCTCCTCATCGTGCTCTCCATCTACGACATCATCGGAGTGCTCATCACCCAGCACATCACCTATCTGTGGTTCGGTGCCTACAAGTTCGAGAAGATGTGGCGTGATGTCCTGGCCTTCGTCGTGCACGTAGACGAGTCCGAGGTCATACTCGTGGGCGCGGGCGACTTCGGATTTCCCATGCTCTTCACCTTCTCCGTGACAGAGTTCCTCGTCCAGACCCAGAGCAAGGCGTTCGGGCTGGTCGGTGGGACCATGGTGGCCATCAGCGCCACGCTGGGCTTCGCCGCCCTGCAGATCTACGCCATGCGCTCCGAACGGAGCAAGGACACCGGCCTCCCGGGGCTCCCGTTCGTAACCGGCGGTGCTATCGCTGGATGGCTGCTGGCCCGGCTCGTGCTCGGCGTATAGGGCCGTACCGGCCGAGGCGTTTCTCATTTAAAGTATCACGGTCGGATTGGGTCCGATGGACCAAGGAGCCTATCCGCAACCTCAGCCCCAAGCTCAATATATCCCGCCGGTCTCGTCGCATCCACCCGAGGTGTCCGCAGCGCCTCCAAAGGAGCACGA
The DNA here is from genome assembly GCA_030753015.1 of Candidatus Undinarchaeales archaeon. Classification (GTDB taxonomy): domain Archaea; phylum SpSt-1190; class SpSt-1190; order JASMDC01; family JASMDC01; genus JASMDC01. Next base: position 14,693 of record JASMDC010000009.1, read on the forward strand.
GCGGAAGGATGGGTTCATCGACAAGCATCTCCCCAAGATCATCGCCGTCCTGCTCTCCATCGCCACCATCTTCTCCGGCGTCGTATCCAACCGGTCGGACCTTCTGGAGGAGCAGGCCAACGAGATGAAGATCGCGATAGACACGCTCGAGCGCACCGCCAAGGCCGAGGAGACGGCTGCCCGGCAGTACGCATCGTCAATCGACAGCTATGAGAACCAGGTCGTGCTCCTCGGTATCGAGAACGGGAATATCGAGACGCTCAAGAAAGGATACGAGACGGACATCGGGGGTATCACGACCCGGTACAACGAGGAGCTCGAGCAGGTGAACCAGAGCTATGTCACCAAGCTCGCGAACGAGACCGAGACGCTAGCGAAGATCGAGAAGATGGCCGAGACCGCCAAGAAGCAGGTCAGCACACAGACCCAGAAGGTCAAAAAGACCGTGGAGGACCTTCTTGGCGTCGGAGCGGGCGGCGGGCGAGGGGCTGTCAAGGAGACCCTGGGCGAGCCGGTCACCATGGAGGCCTTCCTCAAGGTCACTCGCGAGGAGAACGTACTCGACGAGTACAAGGACAAGCAGATCGACCTCCGCCAGGAGACAATCCGCAAGCGGGAGGAGATCAGGGAGCTCGAGGACGAGCAGCGGTACTCGCTCCGCGAGGTGGAGCGAGAGCGCGATGCCGAGATCATGGAGAAGCGCATCCAGCAGAAGCGGCTGGATGACGACATAACCATGAACAACGCCCAGATCGCGGAGATCAACAAGCTCATCAACAAGTACCAGGGGATGGACGTCGAATCCACTCAGAAATCAGAGGCATCCTACACGCAGACCAATGAGAAGGTCCAGGAGGTCGAGGGATTGCGGGAGAAGGCCGACCGTCTGATGCGAGTGCCCATCATCCTCAACCTCGCACTGTTCCTGTTCGGTTTCGCGGGCAACTCGGACAAGAAGTTCTTCAAGATCGTGTTCACCATAATCGGTATACTGGCCCTGGGTTTCTCAGGGTTCTACTTCCTGCGCATCATGAGGGTGCCGGTCTGATCACGGCGGGAACGACCGGGGCGGGCCGCAGCACCCCACCCCTACATTTATCTCTCTTTAGGGCCCGTACAGAACCGTGGACCTCGCAGCCCTCCCGGCCGCTTTGTACACGATAGTGCTCGCCCTTGCTGCCGGTCAGGACCTGCGCACCGGTGAGATCGAAGAGCGTTTGCTCCGCGGGCTCGTGCTCGCGGGGGTCGCGGGCGCACTTGTCCACTCCTGGGACAGGACCGCGGTCCAGGTCCCCCTGCTGGTGGGCGTCGTTGCGCTCCTCCTCAACCGCGGTGGCTGGATGGGTGGGGCCGACCTTACGGCCCTGGTCGCCCTCGCTGTCGCGGCACCGGCCCATCCCATCCCCGGATACAGCACTCCTCTGCCGTTCCCCGTGAGCGTGTTCCTGCTGGCACTGCTGCTGGCCACGGGATGGCTGGCCGTGCGGGGGACGACGGGCGTGCTCCGGTCGGGGCGATGGCAGCGGGCGGTCGCCATCACCGTGGGCGTGGCCGTGGTGCTGTGGTCCTCCTACGGCTCATGGGACCTGCTACTGCTGCTGGACCTGCTGCTGCTGGCGCTGCTCGTCCAGTACCTGGGGCGACTGGCGGAGCATGGCGGCGCACCGGACCCCTGGTCCGAGGTCAGGTTTTTACCGGTGGTACTAGTATCGCTCCTGCTCCACCTGGCCAGCGGTGATCCTCTCGGCTGGTTTTTCGGTGTGATATGAGCCGGTAGCGGACCCGTTACTCCTCTCGCAGTACCTTCTTCGGAGGTCGAGCGTACGTTGCCGCGAACGCGATGACCATGATGATAATGAGCGGAAGATATGCTACCTTTGAACCGGACGCGGGTGGGACCTCCGTCACGGTCACAATGGGACCTTCACTCACCCGGGTCTGTGGGTGGTCCAGCACGGCGCCCAGATAGTACCATTCCCACAGGCGGACACCGCTAAAGCAGGCAGAGCGTTCCGACGGTGGTAGGTGGGGACAGAGCGCGAGGGTATAGGTATAGTTGAACTCGGAGAGCCTCTTGAAGCAGTACCCCTTCTGAGTGATGGTGAAGTACGCCGGACCTTTCACAGGGTCGATGTCAAAGGGACCGTCCTCGGTGAGGGTGATGTTCGAGGGGATCTTGACGGACAGCGGGCTGTCGGGAGGGAATTCCCGACACGTCCGCAACGTATCATTGTACTGCGAATCGTAATAACCCACTGCTAGGCAGAGGGAGGACAAGATGAGTACCAACGAGATGAGGGTCGCATACCACATCACTTGTTTCATGGTGCAGGATTGGTATCGCGGATTTCCTATTAATACTTGACACCCGTCCTACTCCTGGGGGGGGCCCATATCACGAGCCGGACCGGAGCACGCGTATTCGCGCGGCGGGGATGTCACCGGAGCGCATGACGAGTGCCGTACCTTCGTCCAGGAGCGAGTCGAGTGAAATCCGCAGGGCGCTCCTGCCCTCGAGCGAGACATCGATGTGCCGGACGGACGCGGTCGCCTTGAGCACAACATCCGTCCGGGCTGCGGACGCTGACGCTTCAACCGTGATCGGCGGGATGACCTCGGGCAGGACGGAAGAACGGGGTTCTGGACGGATGTCCACGAAGATCGTGTCCCTATCGATGTGCAAGGAGGTCCGTATGGCGCCACCTTTGATCTTGTTGATGACATCGGATATCAACGAGAAACCGCTTTCCACATCGCTGTCATCCGTGAGCGCATTAAGGAACCAGAAGTCCCTGCCCTTGAACGCCCGCCGTACGAGAAGTGGCTCACCGTCCTCGTACCGCCAGACGACGGTAGCATCATCATGGAGAACAGGCTGTGACCTCCCGACGATCTTCGGACGTTCCGGGAGCACTCCTGCCTCGGGCTGGGTGACGACTGCCTCCACGGATCCAGTTGGCAACCGGACTGGGCTCGCCTCCCCGAGCACGCCCGCGGCCATCTCGGGGCTCGCCGAAACGTCCCCTAGGGTGAAGATGACGGCGACGCGCAGGTCCGTCGCAGGAAGGACCTCCTCGAGCTTCTGGTTCATAACGACCGCTTCCCGCGAAACGTTCGCCGTGAAGGTATTGGCCATATGGAACAGCGGGGGCATCACGCTCTCGAGAAGGATGAGGTTCGGCGGGATGTTCGAGCTGTCGAACGGAGGGCTGCCTGGGGAATGCTGTGAGATGCTCAGGTGACCCGTGCCCGGCCAGATCCGGTCCGTGTTCAGGATGAAAGACCATGCGAGACCTTCTGTGGATCCGTCGAGGGGGAGCGTCAACGAGTGTGGCGCGCTCTGCGAGAGGGAGCCTGACGTGAACATGTTGCAGGGCAGGAGCACCGAGCGGTCGTCGTTGTAGGACCGGGCGTCCGCAAGGGAGACGTGACGTGGGAACGTGATCGTGTCCCGTCTGGGGCCAACAAGGGCCTCGAAGGGACGGGGCGGGGATGGGAACAGGGGTATGGACGTCCACATAGCCCTATCCTCGGGGGGTATGCTGCCAAGGTTGCTCTGCTCGATCGCGTCCGTGTCCCATCGCGCCAGTGTCCCGAGCCCGAGGATGACCAGCATACATGTGATTGCGACGATGACAGAAGCTGTGCGCCGGCCTCGCTCCCTGACGACAGCATCCGATCCGATCGCGATGCATGCGGTGGGCACGGCCAGTACCAGGAACGGATAGGTCACGATCTCCATGTTCCCCCCCCAGGAGGCGAGGAGGCACATGATGATGAGCGGGGGACCCGCCCAGAGCGCAAGGGGGAGAAGTGTCCTAGGACGTTCCGACGCGAGGGTGATGAGCCCGAGGACGCCTGCCGACACGAGGAGGATACCAAACATCCGTGCCAGTGTCAGCAGCATGATGACGCCGCCGGGGAAGGGCAGGTTCATGGGACGGACGATGTCCTCGCGGAAGGGCCAGTTAAGTGGCATGTGAGTCGTGATCTCGGTACCGAGGAGAGGGAGCCGGTGAACCAGGGGGTCCGAGGCGTACTTAAGCTCGTTGGTGAGGATGTCACCGAATAGGTACTGATGCCCGAAGAGGTAGGGGAAGAGCGCCATGACGATGGCCGCGATGAGCGCCATGGACGACAGGGTCCGGGACGCCTTTCCCGGCTGGAAGGCCAGGAACGCAGGCAGTGCAAGAGCCGAGGCCGCCATGATGTGGCGCACGCCGACGAGGGCGCCGAATACGAGGCCAGCGGCCATCGAGCGCCGCACAGCCCCCGGGCGCCGGTCGAGCAGGAGCGTGATGACGAGGGCCGAGAGGAGCAGACCGTACAGGTTCTCGTTGGGGGCCGTCACCGTCATGACGACGGGATTGACCATTGCTACCGTTGCCGTGATGACCGCTGGCCAGTGGCCCACCGATAACCGTCGTGAGAGGACGTACAGAGCGAGGGCGCAGAGGGCGCGTGTCAGGATAACGAAGAAGTGGACGCCCATGAAGCGCAGCGTCCCGAGGAAGGGTGTGAGGAGCACCGGGTAGCCCAGCTGAGCGTTGCGGAAGTAGGGTACCCGCATGACCATACCTCCATCGTTGATATTCTCGCGAAGTGTCCCCGGCAGGTCGACACGGAACCTGCACTGGTGGTCGTCGGGACAGGTCATCGCCATGTCCTGGGGTAGGGAACGGGGGGGTATGAGCTCCGCGATGGTATCCGCATTGAGGCGACACCGCTCGGGGAGACCGAGGAGGTATCGCACGGCATGGAAGGAACATCGGCTGTACAGCGAGTGGTACGAGGGATCGTACGCGTTCCAGTGGACGACCGAGACGAGGATGAGCATGGCAACGAGGGAGAGCACGTGGATCCTGCAGGGCATCTCGATCTGCGAGGGCCTCGCCCATCCGAACACGCGACCGAGGCCAACCGAAGAGATCGTGATGGCAAGGGCTGCCACGAGTAGGGTCCCGGTCCCGACATACCCACCAAGGATGAAGGCGAGCGTCGTCGAGAGCGTGCCAGTGGAGACGGTCCCAAGAACGAGGGTGAATAGCACGAGCTCCTCCAGACGCCGGGAACCGATCAGGAGGCGCTCGAGGGCCAGACCGGGGGCACAAACGACGGCCGTGAGCAGAACGAGCTCGAGGCCAAGGAGGATGAGCATCTCTATTTAGGTCGGCCCCCTTTCTCATCGGGGATCAGGAGGACGTAACCGAGGGCCACCACGGTGAGGACGCCTATGAGGGCCGCGGTGGTGTCCGTCCCTGATGTCGACGTGGGGGGTAACGGTGTCGGGACGCACTGGCCGTCCACACACATGTCCCCCGGAGAGCAGATACCGTCCCCGCAGGACGCTCCGACAGCCCCCGCTACAGGTGAAGCATTGGTAGGCAGTGTGCGCGGGGGCACGGGGAAGTCGCCGACGACCTCGTCGTAGTTCTCGGCCAGGACGAGCGGCACCCGTCGCTCGACGTGGAAACCCGTCTCAAGACCTCCGCTTATCGTCCCTTCGCCCAGCGAATGGATTGTGCACTGGAGGCTGTACCGTCCGGCATACCAGACAATGTGGTCGGACGTCAGCACGATGGCCACCTCGACGGCGTCCTCGCCCGTTGCGGGCTGAGGGTTGCATATATCCGGGACAAGGGTGCCCGTTCCGCAGAGGTCCAGGTTGATAGCGTTGTCCTCGTTCTGCCCAACGATACGGCACTTAGCGTACCACTCCATGAAGAACGTCGTGACCTCTATGGTCGCGGTGACGCGCTCGATCTCGTCCTCCCACATGGACGGAAGACCGGTGAAAGGTGTCCCCAGCCGGATCGCCGTCATGATGCTGTTGACCTTGTTGATCTCGCCAGTCACTGGATCAGTCCAGTACACGACCTTCTCGAACGAGATGCACGTCGAGCATGCATCGTCCCAGGACGGGCAGGGTGTGTCGTTGACGCAGACAGTGAAGTAATGTTTGCCAGGTCCGAAGAATTGAAGTGGAGCGTCGATCGATGCGCTCGTCCGCGTTGCGTCCACGGTGGCGGTTCCAAGCACAGGTGCCGTCTCGGGCGTTGAATCAACAGTGTGTCTGAATACGAACATGGTCGCGGGTGCAGTGACCTGGATGCCGTCGACGCGCAGCGTCACGGGCTCCGTGTTAAACGTAGGATTTACATGCTCCCCCGAGTTCATACCCTCGGGGATCCCCGGTTCCACACTCTCGGGGGCACAGTACTCCGAGGGGTATCCCTCAGGGCTGACCCCGCGCGGATCATCGAACCATATACAGCCGGGCAGAGACTGGCATTCCTCGGGCGATTTGAGTTGGTCGCACTGCGCCCTTTCGTTAGGATCGCGGGTAGCGGGGAGGCTCCAGACCGTGGAGATGTCCGGATCGAAGGTGATGCCGCCGGTGATCGAGATATTCTCCACACCCAGCGCAGGGACGGTGATGCTCATGACCATGAACAGGACGACTGCCACGGTAGAGTACGTTCGTGCCATGATAAAGGGAATACACTTCTGAAGTAATAAAGCTCTTCTTTCCAAGGTCCCACTTCGGCGCCACCTTTCACAAACACGTTTAAGGTTATTTGACCCTCTTCATCCCGATGGGCAAGTTCATGAACTGTCTGACCATCGGTATCGGGCAGGCAGGGAACCTTGCCGTCAACAACCTCTACTCTTCGGGTGCATCCTCGGACGTGGAGGCGACGGTGAAGAAGGTCACCGGCGAGCGCTGGGACTACTTCCGCCCCATCCTCGTCAACACCGATGAGACAGACCTGGCCCAGGCCAAGAACATCAGCAAGAACAACAAGATACACGTCTCCGCTCACGGTGCTGGTGGTAAGTTCGAGTGGGGTGTGCGCATCGCTCGGGCCCACGAGGACATACTCTTCCAGCGCATCAGGGCGCTCACCGTCGAGCAGGGATTCAAGCCCAACTTCGTGTTCCTCATACACTCCCTGGGCGGTGGGACCGGTAGCGGGTTCACACCGATCATCGCCGAGATCGCCGAGCGCATCCGGTACGAGGCAGGGATGGGGGAGAACGAGTTCTCCATCGTGGACGTGCCCTTCCTCCCATTCCGCTACCAGAAGGGCGATATCGAGGACAACATCATCCATTGCCTCAACGAGATGCTCCGCAAGGTCGATGGTGTGCTCATGGTCGACCTGGAGCACTTCTACGATCGTATCCCGCCCCAGTTCAAGCACGATCCCAACAATCCGCTCACCGTGGACAAGCTTCTCGAGGCCGTGGACATGGACGCCATGATGGCCATCCGTCTGCTCACCGTGTTCGGCTCGGGGACATCCAGCGTAATCGAGGGACAGGTGGCGGACGTGGCCGACATCAAGGCCACCATCTCCTCGGGCGCATTCTCCGTCATCGGCGTGAACAGGACCCCTGTGGACGACAAGGGCAACCCCTCGGTGGGCATCCCTCACCTGGTGCGCGCCACCATGGTGGAGAAGATGAGCGCCGCCTCGGACTTCAAGAAGGCAAACGGTGCCCTCCTTCTCATCAAGGGACCCAAGGCGCCCTCCATCAAGGATATGCGTACCGCCATAGACATCATCCACCAGGAGATCGGTGAGAAGACCGTCCGCGAAGCCTATGCCATCATCCCTAACGCGGACAAGTACGAAGTGGTGCTGATCCTGGCCGGTGTGACGCTCACCCGTCTTGAGAAGATCCTCGACGATGTCGAGGAGCGTAAACAGGGGGGTAGTTGAGTGTTCGACGTGAACCTGGGCGGGATCGATCCCCTGCTGCTCATCCCCGTCGTCACCCTCTCCCTCGCGCTCATCGGTTACGTGCTCGTCAAGCTGTTCGGTGGGAAGAAGCCCGCGGTGGGCTCGCAGAGCGCTCCGTCAGGTATCCAGGCATCGGAGCTAATCGACTCCTGGGGCACTACAACAGCACCGGACAACGTATACCAAGCGACCGCTCCTGATGAGATCACGGGGAAGAAGGCGGACTTCGGTGACAAGACCCGCCTCAAGCGCGCGCTTCTCGGACCGCTGGCCGTGATGCTGTACGACCTGCTCTCCAAGGACTTCCTGCGCAGCTACCATAACAAGGTCGAGGTCGGGTACACCAAGGTCTACCCTGGCGAGAAGGAGATCGAGGTCGTCCCGCCCCGCTTCATCGGCGAGGACTTCCTGATCTTCGCGGTGGTGGGCGGCATTATCGTGTGCGCATTGGCGCTGGGCATGGGCTATATGTTCCAGGGCGGGATGCTGGCCATGGGCTTCGCTGCTCTGGTCGGTTTCGGTTTCGGTTTCACCATGGTGTTCCTCATGCCCATCTTCACCTTCGAGAGGCGCAAGGACGAGATCGAGGCCCACCTCCCTGACGTGCTCGAGCAGCTGTCGACCATGTCCGGGATGAAGAACATGGACGAGATCATACGGTACCTCGCCGAGACCCGACTGGGGGCCGTGTCCGAGGAGTTCGCCATCGGAAACCATATCCTCCGCCGCAACCTCAACCTCAACCTCGCTCTCGACCGCATACGTGAGCGCTCCGAGTCCAAGACCGTGGGGCGTGTGCTCAACCTCCTCAACGAGGGGGCCAGACGCGGAGTGGACGTCTCCGACGCGGCCAAGAAGATGGCCGAGAGCATGCGCAACAAGCATATGATCCTCCGTGAGCGCTCAGCATCACTCTCACTACAGCGCTATACACTGCTGACGGCAGCGGCCATCCTTGTGCCCCTTATCCTCGGCATCGTGTGGGGCATCTCCCAGTCCCTCTCGGGATTCGGCAGTGGCGATGCCCTGGCGGGCTCGGGTATCAAGTTCGATCCGAAGAAGGCAGAGCTGGTGCTCATGACCGTGCGTCAGGTGTTCGGTATCTATGTGGTGATCCATGCTGTCGAGGCGTCGTTCTCGGTAGCACGACAGGAGGGCGATGTGAAGCGGGCGGTAATCTATCTGGCGCCCCTGGCCGCGATCTCGTACCTCGTGTTCGACAATGTATGCGATCTGGCCGCGACCATGTTCGTGTGAACCGGGGCCCGACCCACGGTTTTATATGCTCTAGCCGCTATATCAATCCTTGATGGCGATGGAGCTCTCCACGCCAGCCCTGCTCGTGCTGGCCGTCACGCCTGGCCTCTATCTCCTCTGGTACTTTTACAAGAAGGACGAGTATGAGCCCGAGCCCATGAGCCTGGTCATGAAGACCTTCGTGGCAGGTGCCGTGATGGTGTTCCCCGCCGCCCTGCTCGAATCATGGCTCATGGTGGGACCATTCCTGATCACCGAGGAGGCCGGATGGTGGTTCGTGTTCATCGCCTCATTCTTCATAATCGGGCCCGTGGAGGAGTACTTCAAGCTCCGGGCCGTGATGAAGAACGCTTTCGACTCGCCGGAGTTCAACGAGCCAATGGACGGCATCGTGTACTGCTCCGCGGCCTCTCTGGGTTTCGCCAGCTTGGAGAACATCTTCTACGTCGTGGGCACAGGGGATGCTCTTGTGGGCATTGCCCGGGCCGTGCTCTCGGTCCCGGGTCACGCCTTCATGGGAGTGCTCATGGGGTACTGGGTCGGCAAGGCAAAGATGGAGCCCGAGAACAAGGACAAGTACATCACGATCGGTTTCCTGCTCGCGACCGTGCTCCACGGCCTCTATGACTTCCTCATCCTTTCTGGGCCCAATCCCCTGTTACTCATGTTCTTCCTCTACCTCTTCATGGGCACCCTGATCAAGCAGGGCAAGCAGGCCATCCAGGAGCACAGTGGCAACTCGCCCTTCCGGGCAGAGCTCGGCATCGGTGAGGAGGAGAATGTGCCGAGGGTGACCGACCGACAGGCTAGCTACGAGTCCTGGCAGGAGTCGGTGAAGCCTCGCCCTGCCCGTAGGTCGGTCCCGCGCCCCGCAGCGGTCCGTGCCACCGGCCCGGCCCTCGATGAGTGGGGTGATCCCCGGTTCTGCACCACCTGCGGACAGAACATCGAAGGCGAACGCGAGTATGTGGTGTGTGACGAGTGCGGGACCGCAGTGTGCGAGCAATGCGCAATTCTCGCTGATGACAGGGACCTGTGCCAGGCCTGCGCCAACGAGCCCGCGAACTGCGGTCAGTGCCGACGCGATATCCGGAACGACCGCGAGTACGCGGTCTGCGACTGGTGTTCAAAGTCCTTATGCACTAAATGCGCCGTCTCGGACGGCCACACTGAGCTGTGCCGTGACTGTGCTGGCTCCCTCGGGTTCGCAGCGGGATAGATTTCGATTTCTTAGGGTCGCTTCCCAACCAACTCGTTCCTCTTTAAGAGGCTCCGACGACAGAACAATAGTATCGTCCGGGGATGATCCCCCGGAGGACACGTAGGAAAGGTGACCATGATGGAGACACAAGGGAACAACGTACCGGAGCTGGCGACCATGTTCCCCGCTGAAGCCGGTGAACTTGCGGCTGCCACGTTGCCGAACCTCGAAACCAAGCGAGACCACTACCACCTCCTGCCTGAGCATAACTGCACTGTATGCGGGCGCCCATTGGAAGAACAATGGGAATACCTCCCGTGTGACGCCTGCGGTGCCACCGTGTGCAGCGAGTGCATCGCCAAGGCCGACGGCCATCGTGTGTGCCCGGTGTGCACAAGCGAGCTCGAACCGTGGACGGGGCTCGATTCAGGCATCACCGGTGTCGAGACCGACGCCACCTGGGAGGACGACCTATCTGAATGGGGCGTGGAGGAAATCCCCGCCGCCTTCACATAACATTTCTCCGAACAACGCCCCATGGGAAGGTTTATGAGGCCCTCCTCGACCCAGCTGATCCAGGATCCCATGGAACGTCTCGTCCTCGTCGGCAGTGACCATACGACAAACGTCTATAATTCAGTCATGGAGCTGCTGGAACGGGAACGACCCGAAGCTATCACTCTTGAGTACGATGTGGACTCTGAGTGCCTGGACTCGGTCCTTGACATGACCGATGAGGAGCTCGATATCCTCGACCATATGCAGCAGCTGGACTTCCGCACCCAGACACGCGAAATGGGCGAGCTATCCCTCCAGCTCCCTTTCGACAACTACGACTCCGGGAGCGAACTGTACGCGGGCATCGTGTACGCACTGCGTACTGGTACGCCCATCTTTCTCATCGACTACGGGCCGCGCTGGGAGCTGTCGCATGAGCTCGACCTCACCACTCCTGAGGGCCGGGCCGAGGTGCTCGATCCTACGTTGGAACCACGGCCACCACCCATGTACCGCGGTCCGAACAAGGATACGGTGGACGAGGGGCGCTACTACCACGTGTTCGGGATGTACCGAAGCGGTACCCTGGACGACGCTGAGGTGTTCGCGGATGTCCCTGGCGAGCGCAAGGACGTCTCGGTCCGCAACCACTACATGGCCCGGGCCCTGGAACGCGTGTATGACCGTACCGAAGCGTCAACTATCGTCCATATCGGCGGGAGCGGCCACTATGAGCCGACGGTATGCCTGCCCCTCCAGGACATGGTGGCTCCCGAGGAGATGGAGATCAGGACGCTGGCCGCAGGTGACCTAGTCGTGAACGAGCCCTATTCCGGGTAGGGGTCGGTACAACCCATACGAAAGGTACGTGAACTACCCCCCTACAAGCAGAGAGGCTTCCCGCTTCGACGCTGTCTCCAGCTCCACGGGCGCGTCGGGTGGTTCCCACCCTGAACGATCCTGAATGTTGATGGCAGCGTTCAGGTCACGGTCAATGGTAAGACCACAGTTCCAGCACTCATGCACTCGTACCGACAGGGTCTTCTTCACCAGCACACCACAACGGCTGCACATTTGAGAGGTGTTCTTTGGGTCAACCAGTTCCACGCGCCCACCGGCCCCTTCCGCCTTGTAGGTCGTGAACTGGATGAGTTGGTTCCAGGAAGCATCAATGATCGACTTGGCAAGATGATGGTTCTTCACCATGTTCATGATGTTGAGTTTCTCGAAGGTGATGGTGGAATAGCTATCGGCGAGCTTGCGGGAGAGCTTGTGGGCGAAGTCCCTGCGCTGGTTGCGAACCCTGCGATGGGTCTTCGCAAGGACTCTCTTAGCCTTCTTCCTGCGATTCGAGCCCTTCCTCCTCCGCGACACACGGCGCTGTGCCCTCTTGATCTTCCGCTCCGACTCCCGGAGGACGCGGGGGTTATCGATGACCGTGCCGTCCGACAGGGTGGCGAACTTCTTGAGGCCGACATCGATACCGACCGAGGGATTGGCATTCATCCTCGGTCCCGCCTCGACCTCGCAAGAGAATACCGCATACCATTGGTCAACATCGCGCGTGATGGTAAGGGTCTTGATCGCCCCCTCGACGGGCCTGTGGAGCTTGATTCTGACGGAGCCTATCTTTGAGAGTGTGACGTGTTCACCGTCCTCGGAGAGGGAGAAACCGCTCTGTGGGTAGGTGAACGAGTCGTATCTTCCTTTGCCCTTGAAACGGGGGTGTCCGGGCACCTCACCGTTCTTCACCCTGCGGAAGAAGGCGTCGAAAGCCTTCTTGAGTCTACGGAGCACATCCTGAAGGACCTGGGAGTGGACTTGGAGTTCGTCCTTGCCCGCTGCAAGGGCGTTGGCCTGGTGTGTGTAAGTGACGCTACGCTGTTTCTCCTTCCACGCATCCCTGCGTTCCGCAAGTGCGTTGTTGTAGAGCCGGCGGCATGTTTCCAGGGTGGCAAGAAGCGTGCGCACCTGGGTCCTGTTCGGATAGATGCGAGATCGGTATGATCTCCTCATCCCTTCAACCTCGAGATCATGACCTTCTCCCCAGTCCATTTCTTCGGGACGGACACCACCCTACGATAGTATTTACTTAGGTTCGCATCTTAAATATAGTCTTGGGGGGTATGATGCCGGTATTCCGGAAGCGAGAAGCGTGAATGATATGGGCGATCCATCCCCACAACGAGTTTGGGGCTCTTCTAGCCGATAACTTCATAAATCAACACGACTCAGTTATTAGTAGAGTGCCTATGGAGAATGCATCGCTGCGAACGGTCGTGGCTACGCTCACCTCCAGCTTTGGCACTACGACTTGGTTCGGCTTCTGAGGGATCCACTCCCGCTCCCGGGTAGTGGTCCCCGACCGTTTACTCAGGAGCGTGACATCCCTGCCGAACGAAGACAGAGGTGGAACGCATGGAAGAAGAAAGGACCCAGGACGAGATCGCACAACACGTAGATGTACGAATCCCCGATAGTTGGGACGGGTCCTTTACCACTACGGTCGTTCTCAAGATCGGCGGCTCCTGCCTCGCTGACGGACCGTCCATCAGGATGGTCGTCGACCGGATCGCCGAGATCAAGGCCCGGGGTATCACCCCCGTTATCGTCGTCAGTGCCCTCAAGGGAATGACGGACGCGCTCCTTGACGTGGCCACGAACGCCAACGGTGGGCATGATCCGCGGCTCGTGGACAGGATCGTGGCCGAGGGTGAGCAGCTGAGCGCTCGCATCCTGCAGACCGCGTGCGAGAGCGCTGGCGTGCAGGCACGTGCCGTGCTCCTGGCGGATCCCGTGTTCCCCGTGGTCACCGACGACCGACACGGACATGCGAAACCCTTGCTCGATAAGACCATGCAGCGCTCGCAGGCGGTGCTGGAGCCTCTCCTGGCCGACGGCATCGTGCCAATCGTCCCCGGTTTCGTGGGCATGACCCTGGCGGGCGAGATCACGACCCTGGGGAGGGGCGGCTCGGATACGACCGCGGTGCTCTTGGGTAGGGCGCTGCACGCTCGCGAGATAGTCCTGGTCAAGGACGTACCCGGTGTCTGCTCCGCTGACGCTCGGACCGTCGATGACGTGAGGACGCTACCGGAGATGAGCGTCGAGGAGGCCGCAGAGCTCGCTGCATACGGTGGAGAAGTGATCTGTCCCGGCTCTCTGGCCTACAAACCGGCCGATGTACCGGTACGGGTCGTGGGTCTGGACGCACCCGATCTGTTGGCGGGTGGCACGCTCATCACAGGCGAGCTTCGGAGCGAGGTACGCGTGGAGGTCGTAGGCAAGGAACTGGCCGCTGTGACCGTTGTCGGAAAGGGTGTCGGGAACGAGCGTGGACTGCTCGGTCGGTGCACCGGAGCATTGGCGGACATTGGTATCGATGTGGTCGCCGTGTCCACATCAGGACTGTCGCTGTGCCTCTATCTGGACCTTGACAGCGTGAATGCGGCCACACAGGCCCTGCACCATGTGGTGCTCGACGGTCATCGATTGTCCTCAGTGACCGCACGGTCCGGTCTCATGTCACTGTCGGTGACTGGACTGGAGGTCGGCCGGGGTGCGATCAGCGCCATCGATACCGCGCTCGCACGTGAAGGTATCGAGGTCGTCGATATAGCCACCCGCCCCTCACACGCAACAGTGGTCGTGGATGCCAGGGACGCGGAGCGGGCCCGGGAGTCGCTGGCTGGAGCGTTCGCGGCCGACGGGCCGCGGACATCTCTGCTCGTGCCCCGTCCCGCGGCAGGACCTATCCCCTCGTGAGGGGATTGTCTAGCACAGGGGGAGGAGGTGCTCTACCTCTTCCCCCCTTTCCGCGGCCTCGAGAAGGAGCCTTGCGAGCTTGCGTTTCTCACTGAAGTACACCTTAAGGGCAGCGCTCTCACCGTAGAGTCTGTGCAACATCGTATCCCTCCCTGCGGGGCACCCTCTTCTACGCATACAGCAGTAAGAGAGCGATCCGAAGCAGACCTCGTCGCAGTCCCACCCCCGCTCACGTGAGAACGCGTCCTTGATGCGGACGAACTCATGCTGCGACAGACCGATGCGAGAGAGGACGGCGTCGCGTCGGCACTTACTGGCAAACACCAGCGGCATGCCTGGCTTGCAGCAGAAGGTGAGCGCGCGGGCGTCCCCGCCCATGCACACGGGCACGGGCGCTCTCTCCCAGCCGGGCACGTCCCGGAGCTTCGAGGGATCGAGCTCACCCTTGTCTGCCTCTGTGATAGGATCAATCTTCACAGCCATCATCCCGACATCGTCCGATGGACACCCGAAATGGAGGACCTAAACGCTTTTATTACGAACCTGGAAGGCCCGTATAACGAAAGGGAAGGTATAAACCCTCATCCCTTGGCATCGAGCGACATGATGGTCGCGTACGATGTCGCTGCGAACCATGCACTGGCCGACGACTATGGCTGCATCGCCTTCGACATCGACGGGACACTAGCAGCCCGGGACGCCACCGGGAGCTACGCACCACTGGAAGGCGTTGTGGACACCCTCGAAGCGCTTCGAGAGAAGGGCACGAAGATCGTGTTCATGTCAAATAATCCCATTAGTGACGGCGACTACGCTCAGCGGTTGGAGGCTATCGGGCTCTACACCGAAAGGGAGGAGATCATCACACCCATCGACGTGCTGGAGCATTTCGTCGGAGGACGGACGCCCGGGTGTACGCAGTGGGTATGGACGACAGGACAAAGGAATACGTCACCGGATTCAGCGATGTCGTGAATGACGGTGCTGAGTACGTGGTAGTTGGTTGGCATCCGGCGTTCTTCGATAGTGGGAACGGAGCCGAGAGAGATGTCCAGTACGCCTCTGCGGCCACGCAGCTCGCTCAGGGCGCACGGCTCGTGATAACGAGCGACGAAGCGGACGTACCCATCGAAGGTGGTTCCATCCCCGGCACCCACAGCATGGTATCGGCTATCCTGGACAACGTTGAACGACAGTACGGCACCGACGCGAGAGAACGTTCCGAGCGAGGGATCGTTAACGTCGGTAAACCTGGTGATATCAGCTATCAGGTGTTAGAGAGCCTCGCTGACGGCGAGAACGTCCTGATGGTGGGCGACTCGCTCAACACGGACATCCTCGGCGCAGCACGAAACGGGATGGACGCCGCTCTCACCCTAACCGGGAACGCAGCTAGGTATCGGGACGATGCCGACGCGCTGGATGCGGACCTTTCCTCCTATGGTATCGATCAACGCCCCCACCTACTACGCACCATCGACGAGCTCGTTCGGTAGGATCGTGCGGCCAGCTCAACCGACCACAAGCACTATCCCCGCCACGGTAACGATCACACCGGCGAACAGCCGTGCAGTAACGCGCTCACCAAAAATAAGTGTGATGAGGGCGGTGAGAATGGGACTGGCAGCGGTGATGGAGGAGATGATGGTCCCCCGTTCCAGGGCAAGTCCCTTGTACATGAGCAGCGTGCCCAGGGCCGTGCCGAAGAACCCACCCGCGCTCATGTAGAACACGCTGCTGCGGTCCAGCCGGGATCCCAGCCCGCGCAACCGACCGGCGGCCGCGTTCATGACCGTAAGGCACAGGAACGCACCGATGAGCTGGCCGAGGTTCAGTAGCTCGGGAGATACGGACACGACCAACGTCTTGAAGATGGCGATACCGATCCCCCATCCGGCAGCGGTACCGAGGGGGATGAACACGCCACGGCCGTACCACGGGCCGACCTCGACCTCCGTGATTTCACTGCTTCTGGCGGTCGACACGAGGTACACACCCGCGGTGACCAGAGCGATCCCGGCGATGATGTGCGCAGAGACAGGCTCACGCAGGAAGAGCAGGACGAAGATCGGATACACTGAACTGATGGTGGCAGCACGAGCGGGACCGATGACCTGTATTCCCTTGATGAGCAGTGTATCGGCCGCGCCGAAATGGAGCCCGCCGACACCGAGCATGATGGCCACCAGCGGGAACGTGAGGGTGCTCAGTCCGTCGGATGCAGGAGAGTACATGACATATCCGGTGAACACCAAGAGCGTAGCCGCCAGCCGTACGAGGTTGGCCAATGAAGGGGGCAGGTCACGAGAGCCACGCTCGTAGAACACCGGGGCCAGCGCGAAGCACACACAGGCGGCGAATCCGTACATGATACCCTCTGTACCGACCATTGGGTATGCCTCGACCACTGTAAACTGAGCCCGTTCTCTTAAGAACCTAAGGGGCTGAGGTTCTAGCACTTATCGTCATGCACGGCCACGGGGACGTAGATCTCGCCAATCCGTTCCATGAGAAGGGGTTGTACGATGATGTCGCGGTCGGGATTCTCCCCAGAACCTATCTCTACCAAAGAGGCGGCCACCTGGACCATGTGCGTGGGAGCGCCTGCTTCGTCCCGCGATGGCCGGGCGATGCGCAGATAACGGCCCGGTTCCGCCCTTTTAATAGAGTACCGACCCTCCTCGTCGGCTATGGCGCGTAGCAGTGGCCCCGGTCCCAGGGGCGCGAACAGCACTTCCATGTAGCGGTCCGGCGTGCCCTCGACGTATCCGAGGGGCTCACGGTCACGCTCCTCCACCCGCCGATCCGTTGTGCACAGGACGGTGTGGTTGAGGTACACGCGCCCGGCCATGCTCCCGAATGACTGCATGGCCACCGTCTCGCTCAGGGTCTCGTGGATGTTACGCTCAAGAGTTGTCCGTGCCAGCCCCGTCGGCTCCGTCGAGCCGATGGTAATGGTATGCACTCCGCAGGGCACCCCATCCTTAACTAGATGCCCGTCGGTGTAGGGGAAGGAGCAGGCGTCCACGTTCACGCTACCCGCCTGCGAGTCCTGGATCGTGATATCGAGGGCACAGGGGCCTGCACAGGGATCGTCGATCTCGGTAGGGAGGCCATGGTCCTCCTTTATCGTGATGTTCTCTCCAACAAGGAGTGGTCGCATGTAGAGCATGAGCTCGAGAGGTTGTGAGAGGTCCGTGCCCGAGGCACCCACCACTTGCGAAGCCTTGTTCAGGTCCCTGAGCACAAGGCGCACTGGGAAATCGACATTATATGAGACCGTGTAACGGCCCATGCACTGGTCACTGGCCACGTCTGTCAGGGGCATGGCGGTGGGGACGAGAATGATCTCTTTGGTGCTCTCGTAGTCCTCCAGCCCGGCGTTAGCGAACATGGTGAAGTTCACGGCCAGTTCCGTGAGCGAGTGGTCCCACTCCAGCGACGCGTCGGGGAGCCCGTCGTTGGCCAGTGCCATGGCGCGGGCCACGGCCAGGCGTACGTTGTCGCGCACGGGCCCGATCAGCTGGTCGCGCTCGCGGAGCACGGTGCGGGAACTGCAGGCCACGGTGCCGGACACCATCCCGGGCGGTGACGGTACACGCTCGTCGTTGATGAGCCCGGTGAGCAGAGTACCCTCCATGGTTCTGTTCTGGTCATAGGCGTGGAGGAACGCGCGTGCGGTCTTGATGAGCAGCCCGAGTCTAAGGGAGTAGGCGTGTGACACTGACGCCGTCTCACGCGCCACCGCCTCCTTCCCGACGACGGTGTAGGGCATGTCCAGGTCGACCTCGAGCTCCTCCGGAGCGATGCGTGCCGTTACCGTGGGCGCCCCCACTTCAACACCTGTACCAAGGTCCATCGTGGTCAGGGCGTCGCCTACCAGTGCTTCCACGCGTCGCGCGAGCATGGCCTCGACGGCTTCCACGGTCGGGAGGTTGACCACGGCTCCACGGTAGAAGAGATAGGGCACGCCGTTCACGCTCTGTCGCGGCGCCATCCCCGTGGGGAACCCACCATGGGCTGCTATCTCGAGCGCCGACTCGGCGACCGCCTCGTCGAGCACACTGGCGACCATGGCCTGGACATCTATGAGGGTGTCACGGGTCACTGCGGTTTCCTGGCGCTCGATCCTTGTGTCCCGGTCAACTTCCGTCCCCTGTGACATCATGTACATGGTCATGATGATGGCCAGTGCCACCGCCATCAGGCCCAGCATCATGGCCTGGCCCCTTCGACGCCTCAAGGGCCTCCCCCCTGCTCGTTGCTCCAGTTGCCTGGATTCCCTTCCGTCATCACGGGTACGCTGTCTGAGAGGGCGCCCCCTGGACCGTCCATGGTCACAACGAGCTCGATGGAGCTTCCTTCTGTCGCCGGACCGGGGGGCAGCCGGGCCCGTGAGAGGTGGAGCTTCACTCCCTCATCGGTGCTGACGATGTGGGAGAGTGCAGCGGTGATATCGGTACCTCCCATGGTCACGGTGAAGTCGTCCTGGGTGACCATCGCCTGTGAGGTTATTGAGAGGTGGATGTCCATGGAGAACCCGACGGACATCAGGAGATGGAACAGTGGTCGGTCGGCGCTCCCCGGACTGATATGGGAGATGTGCATGGCCGCAGGTGCCTCGTCCACCACGTCGAGGAGTATGCGAGCGGATCCCCTGCGCCCCAGCGAGATGATCTCGAGCAGCAGGTAGTTCGAGCGTGGGAGCGAGGTGCTCTGGAAGGTGGGGACCACGCTCCATGTGCCCGCGTCCGGATCGTAGGTGGCCGCCACGGTGTCCGGCCGCAGATCCTCCAGGGAGAGGATGAGGTCCTCGGGTTTTAGGTCACCCACGGGCTCTCCTGCGCTGTTGCGGATCGCGAGCTCCAGGCGGAGGGACACACCCAAATTTAGGTCGGCGGCATCGATGCGTCCGGGCGAGGCACGCATCACCTCGATGGTGAGCTCCCGTGAGTCCGATGGGTAGAGCACGGACACGGACCGTCGCACGGCCGCCAGATGCTCTCGATGGTAGACCTCCATCACTGCATCGTACGTGCCTGGTGGCAGTCGACCTTCCACAGGGAGCGATAGCTGCCAGGTGGTACCTGAAACGTCCACCGATGCGTTCTGTGATGCTAGGAAGCCCACACGTCCCCGTGCGCCGATTTCGGCAGCGGCAGTGGCGTCCAAGGGATCACCTTCACGACGCAGGATACCGCTCCACACGAGGGGGGTCCCTTCCAGCACAGCGGATGCGTCCATCTCACGGGGATTCAACTCCCGGACATCGAACTCCAGCACGGTAGCGATACATCCATCAGGAGTACATGTCTGCCCGGGATCGCAGGGGGAGACCGGTCCTTTATCGTCCAGGCACACGCAGTAGCCGTCGCACACCTCGCCTGGGCCGATGCAGCCGAACACCTCGCTCCCCCGTCGCGCCGTACACGAACCGGGGACCTGCACGATGATGTACGGTGAGCGGGTGGGCTCGGGCCGGCACCCGTCGGGCGTACACCTGTCCGTGGGCTGGCAGGCGTCCACAGGCTCGCCCCCTTCGTCGAAGCACAGGCACACAGGGATGGACATCGACGAGGGAGAGCACTGCTGGCCGTTCCCGATGCATGGTATGGGCTCGCCGTCAACAGAGAATGAGCCGCGGGGACACAAGGACTCCATGGGCGAACGGATGATGGGTTGCCATTCCCGGACCTCGATGGCCCGTGACGCCATACCGGTCAACCTCCCGTGGGCGTACACCCGCGTCTGGACCACGTAGGTGCCCGGCTCGATGGTATCGTCCAGCTTGAGCTCCCGTTCCCCGCACCCGTCCTCACGGAGCACCTCGGCCAGCTCGTCATCCAGTACGACGGTCTCACAGGCCTCGCCGCTGCTCTGGATGTGGACCACGAGCTCCTCGCCCGGCCGGTAGTCCTCCCGGTCGGTCACGATGTCAGCAGGCTCGGCGGCAAGTCCCTCGAACGTGACGGGCAACGACACCGCAGCGCTCCCCTCTGAGGTCTTCGCGGTGACCTGTAGGAGGTACCGTCCCGGATTCCATGCCGTGGAGGTCCCCAGGGCGATGCGCGTGCAGTCCTCGAACGCGGCATGTGCCATCTCGCCAGTCCCCGGCAGCACCAGGGACGCGGCGCATGTCTCCAGCTCGTCCTCGGATGAGACCACGGGCATCACCGGTTCGCCCAGGCGCACGACCGGAGCGTCAAGGGTGACGTTGAAGGGGAACTGAGGCTCGCCGACTCTGATGTTCGTCCGTGCAACGCCCGCGTCGCCGCTCCCGAGCACCACCATGGCGACCGTATAGGTGCCGGGTCGGAGCGTGGGTGGGACGCCCAGGAAGAACGGCTCGCACCCCGGGGCGTCGGCGATGACCAGCGGATCATCACCACGTAGGAGGGCGCCGATGCAAAGCGTGCCCGCCGCTGATGGGAGGGCGACGGCGTCACCTGCGACAAAGGGACCGTCGGGGATGTCTACGTTCACGGGAATGGTGTCCTTTCGCAATTTGAAACTGCTCGAGACCGGTGCGTCCCGAAGGTCGGTAACGACCGTCTCATGCGTGGGATAGCGGAGGAGCAGTTCTCTACGGACGGCCGTGATGGCGGGCGATAGTACGAACTGGACGGGTTTGTGCTCGAGACCAAAGGACACTGAGACCTTGTCGCGACCGAGCTCGAGGTCATCGATGGAGAGCCCGCTCGCGGACACGACCGTGAACACGACCTGGCGCCGTGGCTCGTCGATAGCAGCCGTGCACGTGAGGGCCGAGGAAAGGACGCTGCATCGCCTCTCGAGCACGTCCTGCCGGGGGAGGGGTCCCTCATCAGAGAACGAGTACGTGAGCGTGACGGTCGTGAGGGCCAGCGATGCGACGTCAACCTCCTCCACGAGGGACGGTATGGTGGCGCTTATGGCCGGTAACAGGAGGAGCCCGATGCAGAGCGCGAGCACGTGCATCGTCAGGGTCGGTTCAGTGTCCATCAGCTCTCCCTCCTTTTATGTAATCGCGCACCCGCACGCGCAGTTCTCCGGGACCAGTTCGCAGGTGCGTGGGTTGAGCCGGAACCTGCAGGTGGAAAGGCACTCCTCGCAAATGACCTCACGGGTGCAGTTACCGGTGGTGATTACCGTGGCGATGTGCCCCTCCTCTCCATCAAGGCTGATCAGGCCCACCTCGAGCTCGGCGAATGGATGCGCAGCAGGATTGACCAGCTCGTCGAGCCAGGGACCGGCGCCGGGTGGTGTGGCCGATACCAGGAGCCTGTAGTGCTCACCGGCTACCGGTGTGAACGGAGGTGTCTCGAAGAGACTGACCGCTTTAGGATCGAGGGTCATGTCCGGTTCCTGGACCTGCTCGTCGAGGAAGGACCCGCTGGCGTCCACGGGACGGAGGAGCAGCTCACCTGTAAAGGCCACGGGCTCGGGATTGCCCACTTCCACGTGGCCTTTTACCGGTTCGGGACGGTAGAGCCGGCTGGTGCGCACACCCCGGGCGTCGGTGAAGTAGGCGTCCCGGAGGAGCAACGATGGCCGGGCGACCTCCAAGTAAGCGTGAGGGTACACGGTGGCCAGGTGCGCCAGGTCCTCCCGGCACCAGGATGTGAGGGAGCGGCCAGCGCATTCGTTGAGCACCTCGCCCTGTGACTGGAAGGTTGTGATGAGCACGAAACCGTTCACGTCATGGAGCTCGGCACGCAGACCGAGCACGTGTCCCGCCATGTCGTTCGTGATATTGATGACGGGGGTCCGGAGGGTGTGGGCACCGGGCTGGTCGATGGTCACCTCGGCCAGCGAACCGTTCACCGGACCGTCGCTGCGCATCACCGTGAGATTGCCCGCGAGCGGGAACACGGTGGTCACGAGCGTCACCTCACCAAGAGCGGTGGTCCCCGGGTAGGTGCGCGTGGTCCGCTCTCCCTGCGGCGTGACGAAGTGGACATTGACGACCGTGAGGTTGTCCATGAGGAACACGGCGTGGATGTCCCCCCTATCGTACCCGAGCAGGGTCCCGTTGTACCGGACCTCGGCGAAAGGGGCGAGGGTGAGGTTCGTGAAGCGTGCGTCCACGCGGAACGGTAGTATGGGGATCAACCTCTCGGCGTCAGGGAGCAGGGAGCCCAGCCTGAGACCGGCGACCACCGGATGTCTGTACTCGTCGCAGGAGCAGGCGCACGTCTCCCCTCGGACGCACGGCGGGCAGGTGCAGTTGACCTGGACCTGGAACGAGAGCGAAACGTTCCCGGACACGGTCAGGAGCCCTCGGTTGCGCACGCGGACGCTCGCTCGCAGCATCTCTCCCACGTACAGGGCGCGGACCGGCTCCTCGCTGCGGAGGAGGGCCACCTCCACCTCGAGGTCGGGAGCTAGGGCGTGGCACATACGCTGGCACACCTCAGTGGAGTTCACTGCAAGGCACAGCTCCATGCAGTCCTTGATCGGCTCCTCCAGCTCCTCTTCTTCGGGATCCTTCTCTTCCTCGTCTTCAGGATCCTCCTCTTCCTCGTCGTCGATGAGAGCGTTCCGACACCTGTCCACGCACCGCTCCTGGAGGGTGGCGTTGGTGGGGAACTCCTCGGAGCATGCGATCTCACAGGTAGGACCCTGATCGATGCATTCTGTCGTGACCGGGAGCTCGTCGAACCCGTCGAAGCAGCACCAGCCCGTGTCCGAGGAGGCCGTCTGACACCGATCGAAGTACGGTGCAGCGAGGCCTCCGGCGGCAGGGACGCACTCATCGGTCCCGTTGGCCGACACCCTTGAGGAGTCCAGTGCCATGGTGACGTTGAACATCCGGGCGCAGCAGGCCCGGACGCGGCGTCCCTGCTCGGGATCCTCGGCCTCGCAGGGAACGTTGGTGGTGTGCCACGTCAGGCCCTCCTCGCATACGCACACGCCGGCCTGGGCTTGGCAGTGGGATGCGGACGCGCCATGGCACCGTCGGCATACAGAGGCGCAGTCCATCCCCGGGGTCGTGTAGGTGAGGCAGGCACCGTCCTGGATGAACAGGCGTGCCGGGTCCACGGTCGCAAGGACGTCCACGACCTTCTTCGCCGCGTTCTGGTAGGCGTCGAGGTTGGCGATCTCGATGTTCAGGGGCAGGGCCGTGGCGCGACACGTACCGCACTTACTTGGCGGGCATGCATCGGGATATTCCTCCGGTGTCACCACGATGGGTTCGGTAGGCCCGCCCCCGCCGCATGAGCACGGGCTGTCGGCCACCACGGCAGTCCACCCCTCGTCGTAGCCGTCCACGTTGCGCTTGCAGTACACCTTGCCCACCATGTACTGTGTCCCCAAGGGCTGTCCGAGGTCGAATCCCTGGCCGGAGTTCCATGCTATCGGCTTGTCCTCCGAGATCACCACGCAGGTGCTGGTGTCCTTGGACGCGATGTTGTTCCGCCACGGGCACGGTTCCTTGGACAAGCAGAGCCTGACGACACCCTTCCTGCAGTATATCTCCAAGCTGTCGTCGCTACCCCGCGGTCCGCTGTCATGGATGAGGTGTTGGTCGATGAGCCCTACGTAGCCGTCGTCCCGGCCTGTACAGTTGAGCTCGACAGCGGGTTTGTCGCACGAGCATGGCTGGTCGGTGCCGTTCCCGGCGCCCCTTACTGCCGCGAGGAGCACATGCTTCCCTTCAGCGGGATCGATGTGGTTGTTCGCGACCGTAAAGACCTTGCCGTCCCAGGCGTAGAACATCACCGTGGTCTTCTTCTTGACACGCCAGACGAACACCACGATGTCCCCTTCACCATTGCCGTCGAAGTCACCGACGAGCATATTGAGCGGTGGTCGCTTATCGCACTGTTTCTCGATAGTACCACAATCGGCGTCAAGGTCATTGGCCATACGGGCAGCTACCTGGCCGATGGCGTTGAGCCGGTCGAACTCGTCAAGGGTGAGATCGGCGTTAAGGTTGTCGGCGTTACGGCGCTCCACGGTGCCGCTCCAACTGTAGAAGACGGCCTCGCCCTTTGCAGAGTGCACGGCCAGCTCTGTCCGCCCGTCACCATTGAAGTCGCCCGCCGCCATCTTTGGGAAGGTCTTCGGGATGTAGAGAGGGATGAGTCGGCCAAATTCCGCGAATTCTGGTTCATATATTATGGTGTCCCCGGGGCTGGACGGACCCAACGTGCAGGGGGAGAAGGGCCAAGAGCGTGGGGGGCACGAGCGCGTGGAATAACGTGCGTCCCACACGAGATAGCTGCGTTTGTGCTCCTCCAGCTCCCATCGCTTCCCGTCGCCGCCCTTGGGTGTGATGATCCCGTTCCACCGATAGAACCGTATGTGGTCCCTCTTTACGACCACGGCCAGTTCGTCTCGGCCGTCCCCATCGAAGTCCCCAGCAGTCGTACCATGATAGATATCATCCCCTTCGATTTGGAGACGTGGTCCGTCGCGGGCCTTGACCTCACCCTTCCACCGGTAGAAGAACACATGGTCGTCGGTGTTGTAGTTGATGGCCAGCTCGTCAGTGCCGTCGCCGTCGAAGTCACCCGCGGCCGTCCATATGATATGGGGGTCGCCCCAGCCCATGCCGTCCAGATGCTCCCCTGAGCGCTCGTGGAAGGTGCCGTCCCAGCGGTAGAACCAGATGTTGTCATCTGTCTCGAAGTTGATGGCGAGCTCGTCGCGGCCGTCACCGTCCACGTCGATGGCGGTCATACCGGTGATCCGCGGCGTACCCCAGGTCATCGGATCGAGGTGACCTCCTCTCTTCTCGTGGACAGCCCCTGTGAACTTGTAGAACTTGACGTTGTCCGTTTCAAGAGGGATGAGTGCCATGGTGTCGCTCTTGTTATCGCTCTTCTTAGGCTGCTGGAGGTACGCCCGCCTAGGTCTCAGGAGCGATTGATCGAGGGTATCGAGCCAGGATGGTTCGGTCATCCCGCTCATCTGTAACTGCTTTGGTTTGGGGTCCTTGAACACGGGCTTCCCGTTCACCTTCCATGTCTCGCAACAGAACTTACAGTCATAGGCAACGCCCGTTTCGCCCCGACCGGCGCAGGCCGTATCCCGACAGCCGAACCCACCATCGTTGTACCCCTTCGCCACCACGAGCCATGTACCGCAAGAGGGCATACACTTGCCGTTGTCCCAGCTACAGTGGGGCTTACGGCCGTTACACACCTCGGCGGTCTCGTGCTTGCACACGCCTTTGGTCTTATTACCATCGCCTGGACCGGGTGGCTCTTTCCCCTTACGACCAAAGCACTTCCCCACGGCGAATCCCTCGCAGTACTCCTTCCATGGGCCGTCACCGGAGAGGAGCACGCCTTCGGCCTTCACACGGAGACCCGCCTTCCCGACGTCCTTGGGGACGGCGGGATCGGCCAGGATACCGATCAGCTTCTTCAGGCGGGTCTGGAACTCGGTGATGTTGAGGTCGGCCGACTTGAACGTGGCATTGATCAGGGCCTGGAGTTCCTCAATATCCTCTTTCAAAGGTTCGGTGGCCGTGCCGTTGGTCGTGCCATTACGCACCTTGCTCACCATCTCGTCCATTGCCTTGACGAGCCCGGGGAGGAGGGTGAGGAGGTTATCCTCGAGATACGCGCGGAGCGAACCTACTTCCTTGGCGAGCTCGCACACGTTCGCTTTGGAGCCAAGAGTGCAGGCGTCGTTCACTGCACCCACCAGCCGGGTGCACTCATACACACGAACGGGTAGAGGGAGGCTTGCCCGCTGCAAGGTGCACGACCCGCCGCTCCGGCAAGGGATGCCATCGCAGAGGGGGCAGGCGCCGAGGGAGCTGTTCTTTACACCGCTCCCGCACTTACCGGGGCATGCGGTCTTGGCCGCCTTCGCGCAGGCCGACGGGTCCAACGTTCCAGGACCCTTCCCGGGACCCTTTTCAGGACCTTTTCCCGTTCCATTTCCCTTTCCGGTGTCGTTGACCGGATTCGCCAGAGCACCGCCGCACTGGGCGTATCCCTTGGCATCGAAGGCACCTTTGGTGCGCTCGCACACCTTGCAGTGCGCGTTCAGGGTGTCCTGGATGATCGCAAGATTGGTGACAAGAGCCATGTAGAACTCGTTGAACTGACCATAGACGTCCCGACTGGCCTCCAGGTATTCGACGATGTTGTCGAAATGCCGTGACTCACACTTGAGCTTAGACATGTCCAGTGGTTCCACCTTGCCCTCGACGTTCACGCTGCCGGTAAAGGTGAACGGTGGGATGAGCCCGCACATGTCCGGCGAGATACACTTATCGCCGCCCCCCTTTCTCTTCTTGCAGTTGCAATGGTGCGTGGGCAGCGTCTGGCGCCAATCGTCGTAGTCGCCGTACCGGCACTGTCCCGGCGACACCTGTTTGCCGCAGCACCACCGCTTGCCATCGCGAAGTCTGCATCCCCCCTCGAGGTGGTCACCGAACTCTTGCAGCCCTGAACCGTTCTCCACGTTGCACACGTTGCACCGGGGCCCGTCGTATTGTAATACGGGGCCATTGTACCCGTTGTTCGTGCTGCACACTTGGTTGCAGTCCTCACCGTTGGTGGCGACCCACTCGGTGCCCCCCGCCGCTACGCTCAAGGACGTGGAGAGCGCTAGCGCAATAACTATCGCTAGCAGGGCGTGGAGACCTTTCATCGCTGACACTGGTGATACGACCCTCCTATGAGTGGTCCCATTTTGGTTCTGTATCGTCCCAGTTTTATATAATGTTCTTGGAACGCCTGTGGGACGCGTGAAACGCCCGTTGTTCTTTCGAGGCTAGGGAATGGGGGCGCTCCGCCCTTACTGGTCAGATTGGGCGGTTCTATCGGCAGGATGAACGCTCGGGAGCAGATAACATGGTGTAGTTTTTACAGGAGCAGGGGGTGCGCTCAGCCTACGACCAGCACGATACCAATGACCGTGGTCACGACACCGCCGAGCATCCTCAGGCTCGCTGCCTCGCCCAGGGCGATCGATATCAATGCCGTGAGGATGGGGCTGGATGCTGTGATGGAGGAGATCACGCCACCATCGGCGAGCTCGAGGCCCTTGTACGTGAGGTACTTGTTAAGCTGCCCGCATGCATAGCTCCCTGCTGAGCAGCTCTTTCAGTTCCCCGTACACGTTCTTTCCCTGGAATCTCCACGTAGCGACCAAGGACGCGATGTACTGGTAGTTCTCGGCGCCTTCATCAGAGCGGAAGCATCCTATGATCTTGCGCCACAGCACACATTCGCGGATGGCCTGCTCGCCGAGATTGTTCGTCGGCTCCATGCCCGGATGGGCGACGCATGTGTACCAGCTCCCCAATCCGTTACGGATGTACGTCACCGGGACATGAAGCTCCTTGTACTTTTCGAACTTGCACACGAGCTCCTCCATCTCCTGCTCCCAGACCGCCTTCTGGCGGAGCCGCTCCTCCATCGGAGGATCCTTGTCCAGGAACCGTCTCAACTTCTTGAACTTCTGATGGATCCGCTTGCTTAGCAACTTTCCCTGCTTGGATACGCCCTTCACATCATCCACCTTCCGAAGGAGGTGGGCCCAGCATCTCTGTAGTTGGAGGAAGATGTTGTATGACTTCCACCCGTCCGTCACGCCGATGCCGTTAGGTATCTTGCCAAGGATCTCCGCAACCACTTTCGCGCCCCGCGAGTCCCTGAGAGCGAAGAGCACATGGCCGTCGGGGTCGCGGAATATCCAGAGCCACCACCTCTTCCCGAGGACCGAGAAGCTGGTCTCGTCGACGTACTTGTACGGCGCTTGGGCGATCAGTTGCCTGGTTCTCTCGTACTCTCCCTTGCACGCCTCGCCCACCCGGCGCAGGACGTTGTGGACGGTGGTCGCAGTGATCGGGAAGCCGTGGACGGACTGGATGTGCTCTGCCGCCTTGCGCAGAACCCCGCGCAGTGCGTATGTGAGCATGACGATGTTGAGGATGACGTTCAGGCCAAGCTGCCCCTTCTGCGGGCACTCGGGATGGGCGGCCGTGAACTCGTGCCCGCAGTCACTGCACTTGTACTTGTTGCACTCGTACGCGGTGACGATGGGCTCCGAGGGCGTCTCGATGTCCTCGCGGACCTTCACCTCACTCTCGCCTTCAAGTTCTTCGATGTTCCCTGAACCGCAGTGAGTGCAGTGATCCGACTCCACAGGTACGTGCCGGTTCGGCACGGGCGTGGGCCGTGTGGCCCCAGGATGGCCCTTGGGTGCCCCCCTCTTCTTGGGACCTTTGGAGCGGTCCACCTCCTTCTTGGGCTTGATCCTCTGCTGGGATGGGGGCGTGTTGGGGTTCTTGTAGAAACAGAGTTCTCTCTTGAGCTCGGTGATCTGCTTCCTGAGCGCCGGGATCTCAGCGTTCTCTGCCAGAAGGCTCTCAACGGTGAATTCAAGTTCCTCGATCCGGCTGTCCTTCTTGGCGTCAGACGCTTGAAGGGATTCAACTGTAGACTGAAGCGACTCCACAAGATGGGTCAGCAGTTCAACCTTCGATTCAAGGTTGGCGGATCCAGTGGCAAGGGGGAGAATGTCCTGTGTGTTGCATGCGCCTGGGGGTGGCACGAAGAAGTGAGAGGACAATCATCGTTTTTCTCAGTTTGCTACGCGGGAAGTGCCGCCAAGCTTAACAAATACTACGTGAGTATCGAACCGAAGACGGAGCCCACGACACCGCCGATGCTGAGCAGGGCAACACGGCGACCGCTCAGGAGAGACATGTTCGATCGCATGTTCCTCGTCATGGCATTGATGACCATCATGAAGACGAATCCTCCTGTCAAGCGGTAGAGATTGAGGATCTCAGGGCGTACCGCGTCAACAACCGTTTTGAAAATGGAGATGCCGACCGCCCAGCATAATGCGGCACCCAGGGAGAGGGCGATGCCCATGCCATAATTTGAATGCATAAAAGCGTCTTTCGTCAGGACAGAGGTCGTGGCACGCAGGCGTTTGAGCGTGTAGGCTGGACGCAGGGCACGCCCGAGACCGAATCCGTATCGCTGGTGATCTTCCGAAGGCTTGTAGATGGCCCCCTCCTCGCTGCGGGACGTGGACACCAGGTAGATACCCATCATCACAAGGGTGATCCCAATGAGGGTCCGCACAACGATGGACTCTCCCAGGATGAGCATGACGAAGAGCGGGTACACTGAGCTGATGCTCACCGCTCTGGACACACCGATGGCGCTGATCGCTCGAATGAGGAGGGTGTCGGCGATGGCGAGGTTCACCACACCACCAGCGAGGATGAGGGCTACATGTGTGTCGCTGACGGCCAGCACCTCACTGGCGAACGGTGCCATTGCAACGATAAGTGTGAGCACAGTGAGGGGGGCAGCCAAACGCACAAGGCTGGCGAAGGGTGATGGTAGGTCCTTTGCACCCCGCTCGAAGAATACAGGGCACATAGCGAAGCACAGAGCTGCCCCGAACGCGTAGAAGATTCCCTCGTTCAGTGACATTGTCCTGCCTCGCGGGGGATGGCACACATTCCACGCTTCTTAAGGATTGAGTTGGGGTATAAGGACGGGATTATGCTCCCGAGTAGAGCACATCGCCAGCTTGCTCGCCGAGCTCGTCCCGGCCGTCATGGTTGTCGTAGGCGACCTTACCGTTGACGAGCACGTAGTCGATGCCCTCGGGATGCTGACACGGATCCTCGAAAGTGGCATTGTCCTTGAGGTCCTGGTAATCGAAGACCGTGATGTCGGCGCGTTTGCCCACCTCGATCGAACCGCGCTCGTCGTCGATGCCTAGCGCCTGTGCCGGCCGGTAGGTCATCATCTGGACCGCCTCGGGCAGGGTGAGAACGCCCTCGTCCCGGGCGTACTTCGCAAGCACCCGGGGGAAGCTACCATAGAGACGCGGGTGGGGCTTGCCCATGACAAGCCCGTCCGTGGACACGGTCTGGTAGGGGAGCTGCAGGAATCTCGACTTGTTCTCCTCGCTCATGGAGTGGGCGATCATGGAGACCCCCATCTCCTCGTTCTGGAGGAGGTCGAACACGTGGTGGAACGCTTTGCGGGACGTGGGATCGATGCCCTTCTCACGGCAGATCTCGGCGATCGACTTGCCCACGTCGCCCTGGTACGGGCTGCCGTCGCTCACCGAGGAGACGTAGATGCCCTCCCAGCCCCCGTTGGAGAACTTGTAGAAGTTATCCCAGTCGCACGGTCCCTGGGCCAACATGTCATCGATCATTTGCTCCCGCTCCAGGGGATTGGCGAGCCGGACCAGGGTGGCATCGGTCCCGCCGTCGTGGACCCATGGTGGCAGGACCGCGCCGAGCATTGTGGAGCCGGCGGTGTAGGGATACATGTCGCTTGTGACGTTCATCCCTTCATCACGGTAGGAATCGATGAGCTTGATCATCTCGTCGGCCTTGGCCCAGTTGTCGCTGCCTGCAGCCTTGAGATGGGAGATGTGTACGTGGACGCCGGTCTTCTTACCGACCTCCAGCACTTCCTTGAGCGATTCCACAACGTAATCGCTCTCGTTGCGGATGTGGACCATGAAGATGCCGTCGTGCTCGGCCACGGTGGAGCACAGTGCCTCCACCTCGGGGGAGTCTGCATAGCACGCAGGCGGATAGATGAGACCCGAGGATAGCCCATAGGCCCCCTCCTCCATGGACGATTCGAGCACATCCTTCATTCGGACGAGCTCGGCGTCGGTGGGGGCATGGTCTCCTGCGCCCATCACGTGCTCACGCAGGGTGGAGTGACCCACCAGGGAGGCCACGTTGGTAGCGGTGTGGGCGTCGACCCTGTCGAGGTACTCCCCCATGGTATTCCAGTCCCAATCTGCGGGATCGAGGGCGCCGTCCACTCCGCCGAGCTTGCGGGCGAGTTCCTCCTTGTCTGCATCTCGTACGGGTACTACGGAGAGGCCGTCCTGGCCGGTTACCTGGGTCGTGACGCCCTGCTTGATCTTGGGTACATCGCCGCGGTTCAGCCCTTCGGGAGTAGGCTCGAACACCGCGAGGTCCGCGTGTGCGTGCATGTCGATGAACCCGGGGGCGACGTATTCCCCGTCGAGCTGGATCACCCGGTCCGCGGACTGGCCGTCCAGGTCGCCGATGGCGGTGATGACGCCGTCCTTGACAGCGATGTCAGCACTATAAGGATCGCCGCCGCGCCCGTCAACGACGGTACCGTCGCGAATGATCAGGTCGTAATCAGGATCCATCCTATTGTCCTGGGATATTATGGGGGGAGCGGTATATAAACCTTCCCTTTTTGTTACCACTCTGGAGGAGTAACATATATATATGAGTTCTGACTACTATACTCCGTTGGTCTATACCGATGCCGTACAGTACGTAAAACCCAGTGAGGTATACGGCTGGGAGCACGGTGATACCTACGACGCTCTTGTCGATGTCGCTAAAGAGGGCAAGTGGGAGGAGTACAACATCCCTCCCGCCGAGGTGGTGCACTTCCCCAACGGTGTCACTAAGGACCTGCCCAACGTACATTACGTCATCGTCAACGGCCATCACCGCCATAACGCCGCCCACCAGGCCGGAGAGAAGTTCCCGGTGCTGCCCGTGGACGTGGGGAAGAAGGGGCGAGATGGCTATGCTGAGAGCGCCATGCGCTATCATGGTGGTGGAACGTACGATTCTAAGTTCAATCCATACAAATCCATGAAGGACAAGAGCCCGGAATGGAACGCGGACGGAGTTCCTACCAAGCACATCCTAAAGGAGTCGACCACGATCAGCGACTACTGGGATGACATGTTCAAGGTGGAGGCCCTGCGCGATCCGGGGATCCTGGAGAGCTCAATCTACGATCTCCTGCACGACAAGGCATACAAGCTTGGGCGAAAGAAGGTGGACAAAATCGACCTCCAGATAGGTAGCTCAGTGTACGACCATGCCGCCAGCGGTAAGTCGACATCCTTCGACTACGTGACGATCTCGTACTCGGGCGACAAGGAGCACCCCGACAACATCGATGATCTACTCGAGCATGGCCGAGTGAAGGTGGGCAGCCGCTCTTTCAAAGCGAAGGACGTGGCGAACAAGCCCATCTACGATCTTCTGCCAAAGAAGGCTAGACGCGAGACACCGCATGAGATAGAGCTGGGGATCAACGTGGATCTCTATTGAGGCCAACTTCTTCATGAATAATCGTACTAGCGGATATGCCCTACTCTCGATACCTTGAGATGGGGAAATTAGTTAATCTCGGAACACTCATACCTGATCACGTTCTATTGATGGTTCAATGGGCCTTCGTATGCTGATTACAGGGATGAATAACCATGGTTTCAGTGAGGTGAAACCATCCGGAACAGTGGATGTGCTACTCGTTACCACTCAACAGAGGTAACATTTATATATAGGACGAACTATCGTCGCTTGTATGATCTACGCGGAAGCCATTGAACATGGTGATCCACTCCTCCTCGAGAATAACATCGCGGACCTCAAGGTCACCGCACAAGAGTCCTATTCCATCGGTGGTAGGACCTATGTGCAAGCGGGTGCCGAGTTCTCTTATGCGTCATTGCAGCGATTCTGCCACATGCAGGGTATTGACATACTGGACTTCGACGATATGCACGCCGTGGACAAGGCAGGCAATGACCTCTACACTGTCAAGGACCGTGTGTTCGACAAGAACTACGAACTGTGCTCACAGCCCCTTCACGTAAAGGACGGGCATGCCTACGGGACTGCCGTCACCAAGGACATGATCGAGGCCAATCTCGACCAGGTAGGTGGATGGGAAAACGTAGAGCGTGTCGAGAACTATTTCATGTACTAGGCTGTAACCATGACCTACACCGACGCTGTTGTATACGCGAATCCCCGGGAGGTACTGGGGTGGGAGCATGATAACACCTACGATGCCCTGGTCGACGTGGCCAAGGAGGAGCGATGGGAGGAGCTGAACATCCCCCCTGCCGAGGTCGTGTACTTCCCCAATGGCGTATCCGAGCGTCTCTCTGACGTGCACTATGTCATAGTCAACGGCCACCACCGCCATAATGCTGCAAAGGAGGCGGGCAAGCCCTTCCCCGTGCTCCCTATCGATGTAGGGGAGGACGGGATGGAACGGTACGCATCCCTCGCCCGCGTTGGCGGTTATGATCCTGAACGCAATACCTACACCCTCATGGACCCGAAGGTCCCTGATTGGAACGCCGACGGCATCCCCACAACCCACTACCTCAAGGAGACCACGGAAGTAAATACGCCCACGGACTGGACGCCATGGTTCAAGATCAAGGCCATGCGCGGGGCCCGGGTGCTGGATGGCACTGTGGACGAACTGCTGCGCGATCCCGCCTACACACTGGACACCCATCAGGTAGACGCCCTCAAGTTCCAGCTCGGGCGCACGACCTACGACCATGCCAAGAGCTCGGAGTCCACCGGCTATGACTACTTCACCGTCGCCTACGCGGGTGATAAAGAGCACCCGGGCTCGTACGAGGAACTCCTGGCCGACGGAGAGATACGATTCAGCGGTTCCGACGAGGAGCGCACCTACAAGCTCAGTGAGGTTCGCGACACGCCCGTGCGTGAGCTCCTGAAGGCCAGCCGGCACGATACGGTCCATGAGGTGACCCTGGCAATCGACGTGGACACCTACTGAAGGCCCCAAAGACTAGATATAAAAACCGACTCTCGGGCGGGCCGCTCCATGACAGAGATTGCGGTCGACGAGCTCTATTCACAGTTCAACGCCGGCTACGAGAAGCTGGCTCACGAAATCGAGGTGAAGGGACATCCCGTTCCCGATCATACAGAGCGCCAGTTCCGGTTGTGCCTGTACAACGGGGACGTCGCCATAGCAGCGACATTGGGCGCCGACGGCCCTCATCACATCGACATCATGACCCGTGCCGAGAACATGGCCCGGACGGGCATCCAGCGGCTCTTCCAGGTCTACGCCAATCACAACGCCTTCGAGAAGAGCGATTATGTCCGTGAGCCCTCCCTGGCGCTCTTCGCCAAGAACCGGGATGCTGGAGACGAACGGTTCTACATCGGGCAGGAATCCCCTCAGCTCAAGCACCACCTCGAGCAGGTCCACATGGCCTGGCAGGGCCATGAGGGGGACGTACCCTATGGCATGATCCCGAGCACGGCCGCGGCCTTCGATGCAGCGCTCAAGGCCGTCGATGTCGATCCTGCGCGCCTCGAGAACGAGGAGCGGGACGAGCGGTGGGGTGCTCGGTACAACCTCCAGCGTGGGGATTTCATTCACATCAACAACTTCCTCGACGCACAGGAGAGCGTCGTTTCCACCGCTCCCGACCTGTACACGCAGCTTATGGGAGAGGACGTGCGTGGTACGTCATCCGTGAAGCTCGTCCAGAGCGACGGCCTGCGGGGAGTTCACATCGAGCTCTACCGGCCCCGGGATGACGAGGACCAGGTCGTCGGCCGCGAGGCCTTCGAACGGACCGTTGCTGAGCTGGAACGGCTCGACATAGACCTCTCGGGTGACTGGGAGGTCACTGTCAGCCCTGACCATTTCGCCTTCAACCAGGAGATCAACCGGTACTTCGAGGGTGCGGATATCCTCAAGGACAGGGGGGCGGCCTGAGATGGTGCTCGAACTCTCAATGTCGGATTATACCGATCTCACGAACGAGAACGTCTACACTGCGATCGAGGCGTCCTACCGCCTGGCTGGAGACGAGCGTGTGATGGTGAAGCTCCCCTACGAGCTCAAGGACGTCGAAGGCGAGCAGGATGTGCTCGATGCTGTGCACGAGCACTTCAGCGAGCGGTACGACACCTGGTCGACATTCCTCGAGGAGGAGACGAAGGGTGAGCGGTTCAAGCGCTACGTCACCCACGATATGTGGGTGAAAGAGGACGGTGACTACACAAAGGGCCTCAGCGCGGGCATGCTCGGGCTCATCACCGTAGCCACCGCCGCGACCCTGCCCTTCAGTCTCGAACTGCTGCCCGCGACGTTGTTCGCCGGATTGTTCACCGGCACGGGCGTCTTCAGCTGTTACCAGGGCGCCGCTCAACGGGACCAGAACAAGATGGACTCTTATCATGAGCTTGCTGAGCTGAATATCGAATTCGTCTACGGTTAGGTACTAGTGCCCCCGGGGGAACCATACGTCACCGATGACATGATGACCCAGGTATCGTCGGACGATGTTGTCAGGACCGAACCGACGGACGATGCAGCGTATGAGGTCGCGGGTCGTACGTGTGGCCCTGGCATGCTCCATTACCAGGAACGAGCATCGGTTACCGGGTGAGATCGAGACATCGCGGCCGAGCACCTTACCGCCGCTCACG
This sequence comes from Candidatus Undinarchaeales archaeon, assembly GCA_030753015.1. Lineage (GTDB taxonomy): Archaea > SpSt-1190 > SpSt-1190 > JASMDC01 > JASMDC01 > JASMDC01. The sequence goes on from JASMDC010000009.1 coordinate 50,385, forward strand.
GTGGCCATGTGTAGCGCTTCCCTGTCGGTGAGCCTGCAGCCCCTGGCAAGGAGCTCCATCTCGCGGAACAGGTTGGGAGAGGACACGAAGCTGTTGTCGGTCCCAAGCCCGACCTGGAGCCCGGCGTCGAGGAGGTCCCTCACGGGTGGGAGCCTATCGGTGAGGGTGAGGTTGGAGCGTGGGCACACGATGACGGACATCACTGCGTTGGCCGCGCACGTAGCGTGCTTCGGCAGCGCGTGCGTCATATGAACAGCGATGTCGACCCCGAGCTCAAGGGCATTATCCAGCTGCTCGGGTCGGGGGGCCTCGAGCACGTGGGCGGCCACGGGTTTGTGAGCGCGGTGAGCGGCCGACACCATGTCTGCGTCCAAGCTGCTCGGGCTCGCGGCTCCCAGACCGTCCGCCTCCATGACGACCGATGCGAGCTCCTCCGGATTGTCGGCACGCCCCAGAAGGATCATATCAAGCGGTGCATAGGCAATCGCTTCTCGGGCGAGACGGACACCTACCAGCCCGCCCTCGCGGAAGTCCGATGCGACACCGATACCCATCCGGACCATCTCCCATGTGGTCTGGCGCATGGCGCTTGCAAGCATCCCTGGCGGGGTTTGTGCGAGCAGGCGGTGCTTGAGCCCATTCGGCGGCGCCACGAGCTCCTGGAGCGGGACGCTCTGGCCGATGTCTAGGAAGGCGCTGTCCCCCAGATGGACGTGGGCGTTGACCATGGACGGGATGATGATGCGGTTCCGCCGGTCACCGGCCACGGGACCCTCCTCGATCGATTTGATGACACCATCGCGAACCACAACGGCACCCTCCACGGGCTCAAGCTCGGGCCCTACGAGGGCGACACCCTCCTCGATAAGGTCCTGGGCAGGGACCTGTGCACAGAGGCCCTCGACCATGGATGAGAACCATGCCTCACCCTTGGCAAAAGTGGCATGACGTGGATCCCCCATGACGCCTGTGTTGGACCGGGCGAGGTTCAGACCCCCGTGCGGGCGAGGGCCCGTGGTAAATGTGTCCCACTGGGGCGGTGCTGGTTCCACGACCACGGTGCTCGGGTCCGAGCCGAAAAGGAAGGCGGCCAGTGATCCCTCGAACTCACCGGCGTGGCAGCACCCGCCCGGCGAGGAGTCCCGCATCGAGTTCACCAGGTCGCGGTCCACTAGGTGCCATGTGTGGAGGACCGTCACCCCTTGAAGCCCCTCCACTGCCTGTTTGTTCCCCCCGTGTCCGTTGATGACGAATATCTGGCCTTCCAGTGAGCCCACAAGGTCCTGAATATAGGTGTGAAGCGACTCCGCCGATACTGAGACAGTCCCCGGCCTGGCACTATGCTCGTGGCTGTCGCCCACTCCCACCAATGGAAGGACCAGCGCTCCTGTGCGGTCGGCTACAGCCGCCACTAGGCGCTGGGCCACCATCGCGTCCGTGCCCAAGGGGAGATCGGGGCCATGGCCCTCCAGCGAACCCACAGGGACCAGGATAGGGCGGACCACGTATCCAGCGCGGGGTGATGCCTCCTCCGAGGCGTACATGACTAGTGTATACCCGTCTTTGTTCCATTATAAAGCTTGCATGGCCGGGACCGCGTTCGACGGGGGCACATCTCTATATAAAGCTTGCATGGAAGGCCAACGCGGGGCTTTATGGACTCAGTTAAGGCGCGGGCGATGGGGATATTCCTCTATTCTTTCGGCGCCCTTGTGTACGAGATCGCTCTGATCATGCTCCTACCCCTCTTTACTGGATTCCTGTTCTTCGACCGGTCCGCCTCGCTCATGGCGGTGGCCTGCTTCTTCATCGGCTCCGGTATCGGGGCCGTCATGGCCGCGCGACTGGGCGACCGTTACCTCGATACTGCCGTCTATGCACAGATCTCCTGCGTGCTCCTCCTTCCACTCCTGGTCCCTTTCTTTATTTCGAGCGTCCCTGGTCCCTCCTGCCTCCTTTCAAGCGAATGCATTGGTTTGTGGGTAACGCACGTGAGCGGGGACGCGCGGATATCCAACGCCATTTGGGGCGAGGCTCCTCCGAGCACATCGGGCCCGTTCACGAATGTTATATTTGGGATGGATTGGGTGCTGGTCCTGGTCGCGCTCCCCTTCATCAGTGTCGGCTATGTGATATCCCGCGTATTGGGGAGAGCGTTGGGCGACGGGGAACTTACGAGCGTGTACGCCTGGGACCTGGCAGGTGCCTGTTTCGGGGCCGCCCTGTGCGGCTACCTGATGATCCCCAAGCTCGGGATGGAGCTCACCCTCCTGGTGAGCCTTGCTGCGACCCTGGCCGGCGCCGCTCTCCTGGGGATCGTACGACCTCGCCCCCTACCCGCCCTGATATGCCTCCTGCTGACCGCTAACCTCATTAACATCGGCATCGAGCCAGGTATTGCTCGAGGATGCCTCGATGAGGGGGACGAGCTCCTCTTCCGTGGCTGGTCCCCCCTCCAGCGGATATCCCTCATCCGTTCGCAGAACACGCACTGGTTCTGCTTCAATGGCGTCCGCTACAGCCTTGTGGCACGCGCGGGGCCCGATAATTCCACGCTCACCGAGCTCGGGCGGCTCGTCTTCAAGGATCTGCGTCCGCGCACCGTACTGGTGGTAGGTCCCGGCGGGGGGTACAAGGACGTATACCAGGCCACGCTCGCGCATGCAGCGGACCCTGACGTGGCCGCTGCAGTGACCGCGGTCGAGGTGGAGCCGCTCATGGTATCAACCCTCACGGGCGCGTTCTCCCATGTCAATGATGGACTCTATCTCTCCCCTGGTGTCACCGCGATCAATGATGACGGTCGTTCTTTCCTGGAACGACCGGGGGACACCTATGACCTTGTCCTGTTCTCCAAGGTCACGGACCTGGCCACGTTCCGTTCCTATGTGCTCTCCGAGAACCGCATGTTCTCTTTCGAAGGCATCCGCAGTACACTGGGCAGGCTCGCTCCTGACGGGTCCGTCGTGGTAGTTCTCACCTCTCGGCACGAAGCCCAGGCAAGGCGGCTCGTCGCCACGGGCAGGGAACTGACAAGCGAGCTTTTCCCCGGCGGGCGCTGGCAGGACCACGTCAGGCTCCTGCGGCTCCCGAGCGGGGACACACTAGGTGATGACCTTATTATCGTCATATCCATGAGCCCCACCGCTCTGGGCGTCCTGGACGAAGTTGCAGTGCCCGAGACGGAGATGGTCGCATGGACCGCCGACACCCTGCCCCTGTCCATGGACCGGCCATTCGCCTACAACGATCCCGTGGACAACATCCCATCGGGGCTCCAGAAGCTTTCGGCCGGCGCAGTTGCTGTGATCCTGCTCTTCTTGGTAGCAGCGGGACATCTACTGGCCCCGCGGACTAGACGACGGGGCCGTGCGTTACGAGCGCTTTTGGTATTCCTCCTGATGGGATGCTGGTCCATGACCTTCCAGGGCCTCTATCTCGCGAAAGCGGGAGAGGTCGTCGGTGTATCGCTGGCAGCAAAGACCACCGTCATCACTGCGTTCCTCCTCTTCGGAGGCATTGGGAGCCTGCTGGTATCTCGTACCCTCCCGTACCTGCACCTCCTTATCGCCCTTATGCCCATCGTGAACGTCCTTGTACAGTCCCTACTCCCGTATGCAATCACTCCGCTCATGGGACTTCCGTCCCAACTGGCCACATTGGCACTGTTCATCCTTCCACTTGCCCTGGTCAACGGGATGGTGTTCCCCGGAGCTCTCCTGCTCGCGCGTCGGCTCGAGCCCGAGGTGGATGCTCCGTGGGGGTACGCTGCGGATGTCGCCGGTGCCGTCCTGGGTGTGTTCATGGCCGTCGTGCTGCCCATAACCTACGGCTACGGCGCCACCCTGCGCTGGTTCCCATTCGTGGCCCTGGTCCCCGCAGCGCTCCTCTACGGACTGGATGTCGGGAAAACAGGGAGAGAATAATTACCTACCACACGGTTATCTCGACGCTGACGAGCTCCTCCTCGTCCTCGTTGACCTCCATGATGGCGAAACGCTTGACCAGCTCCACGTCCCGCCCCAGGGCCGGCAGGCGCACGTAGTAGTCGAGGATCTCGAGCAGCTGGATGCGGCGGATGATCACCGGGATCTCCAGTGCCTTGACCTTGCCCCCGATCGTGCACCGGTCATCGTTCTGGTCCCGCACGTAGATCTCCAGCTTGGACGTATGGGTGCTCTGGAGCCCCGGTGGGTTGAGGATGATGTTGAAGGTGACCTCCTGGAGCGCATCGAGCGTGGGTGGTGGGACGGGGTAGAGCTGTGCCCAGTGTCGAAGGGACGGGCCGGTCTTGATCGTCAGGCTCGTGAGCCCGCCGAGGTTCTTGATGCGGAGGTCGACAGAGCAGGGCGTGGCATCGATGGATACGCACTCCAGCACCGATGGATGGTACTCGAGCTTCGACTTGCCCTTCATGCGCACGAGCACCGTATTGTTAGCATGCTTCACACCGGACGCGACCGAGGCGCGCAGGGACCATGCCTTCCGCGAGTCCTCACAGCGGTCGGTGTCAGTGCCCTTGTTGTACAGCGGCTTGCAGTTCTTGTCCTTGGTGAGGTTGAAGTGACCCGTGGCGTTGGTGTTCACCTTGCAGTTGTTGGAGGACTGTACGATGTTCCCGAACTCGTCGAGCACCGAGATCTTGACCTCACTGAGCGGGAAGTTGCTCTCGCCCCAGATCTCCATGGCGGCCTGCCCGTCAATGACCTCGCCGTTCTTATGCGAAGTGATGAGGACGCGGGGCGTCTCCCCCACCGTGAAGGTGTGGAGCGCGAGGTAGGACTGGCCGTTGGGCATGACCTTGCCCTCGTTGGGATCACCTTCGGGGAACACGTCCTCGGCCCAAAGCTCGACGTGGTAGTCTCCGTAGGCCAGGGTAGTATTGATACCGAAGGAGCGCTTGAACGTACGTCCGACCTTGACGATGTTGTCCCTGTCGTACACGACAACGGGATCGTTGCCCTTGGCCTTGAGTCCGATGGAGCCCTTGCCCGGGACGACCATGGTGACGTCGGCGCCCGACCGGGTGAAGGTTATCCCCGTCCCGGAGCTATTGGCCACCGTGAGCTTGGAATCATCACCGTTCTTGACGAACGTTACGATGTCGAGGACCTTCTCGTCGTCGTTCACCTCGAGCTTCCAGTCGTTTACGACTGTCGTGGCACCGAGGGAGATGTCCATGAGGATATCGTCCCCGCTGCGCGTGAGGGTGGCCTTGTTCCCTGCGTGGGTTAGAGTGACGACGTTCCCGTTGACCGTGATGGGCCCCACGCCCACCCAGTCCCTTTGCTCATGCCAGTACCGCAGATACTCACGCAGCCCCCACTGGTCGTCGCTGTTGATCTCGCCCAGCTTGCCCCAACCGAAGAGAACCCGCCGCTGGATCCATTCGACCCCGCGAAAGATGACGAGGTACCTGCGAAGGTCGAGCTCGTCCTCACCGGGCACCTCCGACCACCTGAACAGCTCAGAACCCACGTTCAGGGAGTAGCGGATGGTATCGTTGTCCAAGTTGTCGCACCTCCAAGTGAGGTCAGGGTTGAGCTCGGTGGTGACGTTGGGAGCGATGTTATAGGGTGTGCCGGGCGCATCGTTGGCGCACTTGAAGATGGCGTCGGTGACCGTCGAGATGCCGCCGTGCGGGTCCTCGCTGTAGAGCCGGACGAAGTAGTCCGTGTCGAAGGTGAGGGTGGACGTGATGTCATAGGATGTGCCGGTGGTCTTCTTGTCGTTGACGACGTCCGATCCGTATAGAGCGGATCCGACGAAGACGTGGTACGTGAGGGCGTCACCGTCATAGTCGAAACCCTTGGTCCATTCGATGGTGGTCGAGGTGTCATGGGTGAGCTCCGGCTTCAGGTTCGTGGGAGCGTGAGGATTGGCGTTCACGCACCCATCGATCATCACGGCATCGATGCTGCTCCAAGCCTGGTCGGCCTCGTCGCTCACGGCCTTCAGATCGATGCGGACCTTATCGACCTTGGACTGCGTGCGCGATATGCTGGGGCTCCAGTACGGGCGCTGCTTGGTGTTGTCCTTGCAGTAATCGACGTGGTCCTTGTCCGAGAACCGTTCCCACTTGTCGTCCCCCCAGGCAGCGTCCCACACCTTGTTGGCGCTGTCGGCATACCACTTGGGATCGGTGCTATCTATGGGATGGACGGTGATGTTCGAGATGCGACCCGGCTCGTAGTCGAGCACGAGCACGATGCGGTCCAGGTACACGGGGATGGTGTAGGTGAGCTCGAGCCAATCATGGTCCTTGCGGGTCGAGGGGCGCCACTCCATGTTCGCCTTGGGATCGCAGTTTGACGGATCTGGTGGGGAGGAATCCCATTCAAGTGGTTCCCCTGAGGCCGCCGACGCCTTGTGGCTGGCCTTGTTGGTGGACGACGTGGCGCTCGCTGCCCACTGATCCGTGGTCGCCGAGCACCAAGGGACACCCTCGTACATGCAGGTGTGATCGAAGGTAAGGCCTTTTGCGTTGCGATTCGCACCGGCGTTCTTACAGTCACCCGTCTCGACCTGGTATCGTAACCGCTGGGTCTTCTCAGGCAGGTCCCACGTCTCCTTGAGGAACACCTGACCGGTCCCCGAGAGGCTCGCCCACTCGCCCGTGTGCTTGCCAAGTGTGCTCCCTCCACCGTCGTACGCGAACAGTACGAGGCGAGCATCGTCATCAGCGCAGTCCTTGTCCGCGGGCTTTACGGTGATACCGTTGACCCACAGCTGGGCGATGGCCTGGTAGCCCTCGATGGTGGAGGGTACAGCCACGTCCTGATGGAAGAGGTCCGCGTATATCCCGTCGGCCTTCTGCTGGACGCACTTGGAGCCATCATAGCACACAGAACCGCTCGCGGTCTGGACGACGGTGCCAGCGGCGCTCCAGTTGTCAGTTCCCTTCTCGAAGTCGGCGTTCTTGACGTCGTTGTTGTCGTCGCACTCGTCACCGGCCGACATAGTCAGCAGGAGCATGAGGACGAGGACCGCGGCCCGGACCATCTCCTTGGCGTGTCGCCCGTTCCTATTTCCTCGTCGTCCCACGGGCTCAACCCTCACGTCCGTTCGCGGTGACGGTGCGCCGGCGCGTCCTCCGTGCCAGGAACAGACCTGCCAGGGCGAGCAGGAGCGCGACATCCACCGCGCCCACGCCGGGAGCTGTTGCCATGAAGGCACTACCGCTGGCGTACACGACACGCACGTAGAACTTCTTCTCGTTGAGTCGCTCAAGCGAGTCCGCGTCCACGACGTAGATCTCGATGAGACCTGCAGAGGTGAGCTTGTAGGGATTGATCTCCACCGGTATGGTCTTCGACTCGCCGGGGAAGAGGGTGAACGCCTCTTCCTTGAAGGTGGACCACATCTCCTCCTTGTGGAGCTTGAGCACGAGGTTCATAGGCTGGGTCCAGTAGTTCGTGACGTGGGCTCCGAGGAGGAACGTCTCACCTACGAAGGTCGACATGGTGTTCTCGACGACATCGGCCTTCCCGGACATCTTACGCACCTCCAGCTTGACGAACTTCTCGAAGGAGAACACCGTCTGGTAGTGGGCGTCGGTGTAGAGCATGCAGATGCCCGTCTCAGGTGCTGGCGTGCCCTCATACTCGCACTGGTCCGGCGCTGCCTCCTGGGTGCAGAAGTGGCACATGGGCAGGGTGGCGGTGATTGTCATCACCGGTCGCGGTTCGTTGGTGACCAGACCGGAGACGTCGCACAGGAACACGCCGGAGCCCTGATGAGTACAGGTCTTCTCGATGTTCTTGTAGGAGAGGGTTGCCTGGCACATATTGCACCGCTCCGGCGCGCCGCCGTGTTGCTGGAGGTAGGATGACACGACCACGTGGAAGGCGATCTTGACGTCCTTCTTACCGCCGGGCAGCGTCTGCTTGCGCACCTTGATGTCCTTGACCGAGATGGCGGGGATGGGGCCGTCCCTGGGGTGGCACAGCTCGCGCTCGTAGCCGAGAGTTGAGGATAGCACCTGACACCCGGTCTTGGAACAGGTGTAGTATCCACCGTCGATGTAGTCGATCTGACCCTCGGTCTCGTTGAAGAGGGCTTTCTCGTGGTAGTAGCAGTTGAGGGTCGTGACATTCACGGTACCGGGGTACGGGCAGTTGCCTTTGAACACGTCATCGGACCAGTCGAATCCGTCGTAGGCGTCATCCCCGTCGTCCTTGCAGATGTCCCCGTACTTCTTCTCGTCCTTGTCGAAGGCGTGGTAGCATGTGTGGGTGGCGTTGTCCAGGCACCAGCCCTCGGTGGCGACGTCGATGCTGATTGGCTTCTTGTTCTTCAGCTCCTGGTTGAGGCGGAAGCGCGAGTTGTCTGCGGCGTTCGCCTTGTCGAGCTCGAGCCAGGTGCACCGCTGGCGGTGGCTGGCGTCCTGCGGTTCCACGGGCGCCTGGTGGCAGCCCTGGGAGTCGCAGTCGGTGGCCTTGGACCAGTCAGATCCGGTCTCCGAGTCCTTATCGTCCCAGAAGTAGCAGGTGAGCTGGTAGTTCTGCTTGTTGCTGACGAGGTTGTAGATATGGCCGACGATCTCCACGTCACCCGCGCCGTCGCAGTCCCTGGTCTCCTGGCTGTCCACACCGAAGAAGTCGTTGTAGTTCGTCGAATCGATACCATTGTAGAGCTTGTTGTCCACTTGGCTCGTCTTGTTGACACCCTTCTCGCAGTAGTGGCAGTAGTCACGGCTGTCCGAGTAGTAGTAGAAGTTATCGTTATCCCCGTCGTCACCACAGCACGGTGCCTCGGCGTTTGTACCCGCTTCGTCGTGGAGGCCGCCGTCGCCGATGTCGGGGTGGTCGTCGGGCTCGAACCAGGCGTGTTTGTTGTACTTGTCCACATCATAGCTGCGGGCACGCCAGGACAGGCAGTGGCACGCATTGGCGCTGACGTCGCCGCCCTTCTTGCCGCCGGTCTCTGTCGAGTCGTAGCAGGTACCGTTGGACACGCAGTCCATCTCCCGCGGGCAGCAGGCGAGGTAGTAGTTGTACGTCTTACCGCTGGCGAAGTTGGGCGCGTCCGAATCCTGCCATGAGCGCACACCTATGTTGTCGGCCGGCACGCGGTGGAGCGAGCCTGTGCCCGTCCCCTCCGAGCGCAGGGACCACTCGCTGCTGTCGTCACCGCAACATGCGCCCTTTGAGTCCGAACCGCCGTTGTTGACCGAGGTGCCGTACTTGACGTCCCACCAGAGGCCTTGGTCCTTGTTCTGGCTGCCGGTCGAGGTGTCGGAGAAGCATCGGGTATCGCAGTACCTCCAGGCGATGGACGCATCATCGGCCTTGCTCTGGCCGGCCACATCCCGGTTATTGTTGTTGAGGTTGTCGTAGTCGACGTAATACATCTGAGAGTATGCCTTCTCGTTGGAGTTGGGGAGTCCCGTCGGATCGTCGCTCGTCGGCGTGTCGTCGAAGTAGCGGTTGCGGTTGCTCTTGCCGGAGTAGCTCGAACCGCCCATGGCACGGTTCTCGCCGTAGTACTGCCACAGCATCTTGTACTGATAGCTCCCCTCCTGGGTGCACATCTCGAGCGGGTCGGTGGTGCGCTTGATTGGATCGTGGTTGGTGGGTGTCGTCGTGATGGTGTTCACTGATATCTTGTTGTCCGAGGTGCCATCGTTGAGCACGTAGGTGAAGGTGTAGCTGCACGTCTCCTTGCCGTACTCGCTCGTGCCGATGCGCCAGGTTGTGGGACCTCCACCCTCGTTGACGCAGGTCATGGCAATGTCCTTACGGTACTCGATCCCGTCTGGCTTCTTGAACGAGTAGGTGCCGTCCGTGTCGTAGCCGCAGTAGTAGTAGCTCTGGCATGTACCGGTGCGGCAGCCTTTGCGGTCGCCGGTCTTCTGGTCGTCGCAGGAGTTGGGGCAGTTGGAGATCTTGCTGGCCCCGATTTCGACGGCGTTGTTGTCACAGCAGTAGGTGTTCACGGGCGTCTTGCCGGGAATCGAATACTGGAACTTGACATAACCGTAGTACCAGCTGCTGACGGTGCAGGCTGTGAACTCCTTCGAACAGTGGGCATAACACCAGTCGGAGTCGGACGTGCCACTGGCGCGGGAGTAGAAGTCACACTCGATCTGTTTCATGTTGTCGTTATACCTGCATGTCGTCTTCTTGTTCTTGTACGTGGCACCGCACTTCAACTCCCCGCAGTTCAGGGATACCTTGGGGCTGCTGGCGTCGCCGTTGTAGAGCTGCTCGTCCTGATCCCAGAGGAAGAGGAAGGGGGCGACGGAGGCTATATCGACCCACTCGCCAGCCCGGCAGAACTCCTTCGGATTGTCGTTGTCCACGTTCGCGAGGTACTCGTGGTGGTAGCACTTGTTATTGTACACACAGTCCGTGGCCGTCGGACAGCACGCGATGTCGTCCGCGGACGCGTCGCATGCGTTGTCGGTCTCGGTCTCGTCGCTGTGACACTTCAGGTAGAACTCGTTGGCATCGTCGCCGCAGCACGTATCAGCGCTCGCTGTCGATCCACCGTCGTTAAGGGCGATCTTGTACCACGATCCGTCGTTCTTCTTGGTCTTCGTGCCTCCGCCGAGGTTCCAGCCGACGCCCTGGTCGTTCGCATGCACCGTTGTGTCGTCGAAACAGGTGGCCGAGCAGTAGCGGTCGGCGTCAACTGTCGCGGAGGCGTAGGTGCCGGGATCGCCCGGTGGTGCCTTGTTGACATTGCCGTGGTTATCGAAGTTGACCTTGTAGATGGTCGTCCAGTCGTACTCCTCAACAGTTGTCTTTGAGCTCGCACCGCCACACTCGCCATTGAAGTAGAACTTGGATTTAGCTTCGTACGTGCCCTCGCGCTCGCAGTGAGCTCGCTCGAGGTCCTTCCACTCCATCTTGCATTTATCGGAAAGAATCTCATTGTTGCCCTGGCAGCTGGACTTGGGGCAGGTCAACACCTTCCATCCGCCAGAGAGGTCGACCTTCGAGTCCTTGTGGCGTATCTTGTAGTACCCCGGCGAGCACCAGTAAGCGTTGATAGGCCCTTGCCACTCCGGGGTAACGATAGGTAGGTCGTCGCAGGTCTTCCCATTGAAGATAAACTCCGACTTCACAGTGTACCGTCCCGCGATCTTGCACGAACCATAGCTCCACGTGGGACAGTCATTGGTAGTGATCTTCATGACCCTGTTCCCGCTACCGTCCTCCTGGCAGAACTTGTTCGCACCCTTACCGGGGCAGTCGAGGATTCCGGAGTTGGCCTCCTCGGTGCCGACACCGTTGTAGATGCGGTGGCGGATCTGGACCGGAGGTTTGGACGCCCAACATCTGAAGATCTTGTTGTTCTTGAACGTCTCCGCCGTGGTGCGGAAGGCCGTCTGTTTGCAGTTCTTGCCGTTGTAGGTGAAGTCGACCTGGGCCCGGTACCAACCGTCCTCGGTGCACGTGTCGGGGAAGGAGAACGTCTCACACGTCTCTACGCGTGCCTCGCCGCTGCACGAGGTCAGGCAGCTTGCGGTCTTGTCGAACACGACCTTGTTGCTGGGCGAGTAGATACGGATGCGGGCATTGTCCCGGCGCAGCTTCCACACGCCGTTCTCGCACAATTCATTATATCCGTCGCCGTCGGCGTCCAGGTCGTACCCGTTGTCGAAGCACTTCCCGTTGCTGACACAGTCGTAGCGTGACGAACAGCATGCCTTGTTGTCGCTGTGGCGACAGGCCGATGGGGTCGCTGACTTCTCATCATCGCTGGTCTCGCACGTGCGGTACCACTCGTTGTTGTCATCACCGCAGCATGAAGAGGAAGCGGTCTCCCCACCAAGGTTCCAGGCGATACCGTTGTCGTGGGCGCCCGTGGTCTTGTCGCCGAAACAGGTGAGCGAACAGAAGATGCCGCTATGGGCGTCCCAGTTCACGTTGTACTTGACTTCGTCGATGTCCTGGTACGTGGCCGCCAGCGCCCTCCCGTCCCAGTTCTTTCCCGAATAGGACATCCGGCTCACGAAGTGCATGTCCCCCTCGTAGTCGCAGCGTTTGTTCATGCTACTATGGGTGATATAGGGCGAGGGGTCCCAGGTGTACGAGCACGGGATCACGAGCGATTTGTGCGTGGGATCGTGGGAGAACTGGTCGGCTGTGTCGGTACAGGACATGTCCTTCCAGTTGAGGAGCGTCGTACCACCGACATAGATCTTGATCTTGGCAGTGGTGTCGAGAGCGCACGAGAACACCTTCATCTTGCTGTCCTCGACCCAGCTGCTCGTGTGGGGGAGGGCTGCTCCGTTGACGCACGAGTTGCCCTTGTGGGTGACCTTGGCGCGGACGGTGTAGTACCCGTTGGTCTGCGAGCAGATCGCCTTCTCCGGGACGGTGTACGTCTCGCAGTCCGACATGTAGGTCCCCCCGTCGCACGACGTGTCGCACTTCTTCTTGGGGCTGGTGTGAGCGAGATTTCCGTTGGGATGGTAGACGTAGTAGTAGACCTCGTCATCGATGTCACAGAAGTAGAGGTTCGTCTTGCTCAGTCTCGATTTCACGTTCGATGTGGGGCGGTTCTGGCATTCGGGCCGGTTATGCAGTATGTCCACCTCGGCCTGGTAGTAGCCTGGGATCTTGCACTCGCTAAAGTCCATCGTGCACTCGTGGTATGTCTGCGCCTCATTGCCAGTGCCCGAGGGGCAGCTGGTGGCACAAGTGACGTCGTAGGACTTGATCTGGCCAGCGGTGTAATGGAAGATGCGGTACTTGGCCTTCTCGGGCAGATCCTGCCATACGCCGTTGACGCACTTCTCCTCGGCGTTATCGCCATCGATGTCACCGATGTGGTTGTTGTTGTAGCAGTTACCGAAAGCCACACAGTCGTACTGGGCGTTGCAGCATGCACTGTTGTCACCCTTACAGGCGTTCTTTACCAGCTCGTCGGTCTCGCACTTGCGGTACCATTCACTGCCATCGTCACCGCAACAGGTGGTCGATGCGGTCTCGCCTCCGATGCTCCAGGCGATGCCGAAGTCGTGGGCACCGGTCGTCTTGTCATTGAAACAAGTGGGCGCAGAGCAGTAGGTACCGGAGTGGCCGTCCCAGTTGACGTTGTACGCCGTGATTTGCAGGTCCTGTGAGGCGTCCTCGAGGGCCGTGCCGTCCCAGTTCTTGCCGCCGTAGTGGACACGGACCTTTATCTTGTGGTCGCCCTCACGGTCGCACTGGTGCTTGTTCCCACTGACGGTGACATAGTGGCCGGCAGTGGGCGACCATCCGGAGTAGCTGCACGCGACGACTGCGCTGTTGTCAGTGGGATCGTGTGAGAACTGGTTAGCAGGACAGTCGATCCACGCACCGTTGACATAGTAATGGCCGCCGACCCAGTACCACATCTGCATGGTCGTGTCAAGGCCGCAGGAGAACACCTTCTTCTTGCTGTCATCTACCCAGCTGCTCGTGAATCGGAGGGCGTTACCATCGGTCACGCACGAGCTGCCTGAGTGGGTGACCTTGGCACGGACACTGTAGAAACCGTTCTGCGTGCAGAGGCCGGCCTCGTCAATGGTGTAGCTTTCGCAGTTGGACATGTACGTGCCGCCGTCGCAGGAGATCGTGCAGCTCTTCTCGGCGCTGGTATGGGCGGCGGCCCCGTTGGGGTGGTAGACGTAGTAGGTCACCTTGTCGCCGATGTCCTTCCACGCTCCGCTATCACAAATCTCTTGGTCGTTATCGGTGTCGCTGTCCCCGGTCCAGCCATGGGCATAGCATTTGTTGTGGGCGACACAATCGGTCTGGTGGGAGCAGCAAGCACTGTTGTCGCCATCGCATGACTTCGGGTTCACCTTCTCGTCGGTCTCGCACTTGCGGTACCATTCGCTGCCATCGTCGCCGCAGCAGGACGAAGCGGCCTTTTCCCCGCCGATGTTCCAGGCGACGCCGAAGTCGTGGTTGCCGGTGGTCTTGTCGCTGAAGCAGGTGGGTGCCGAGCAGTAGACGCCCCCCTCGCCGTCCCAGTTGACATTGAACTTCTTCTCGGTCAACGTCTCCTTGCGGTGCGAGGCCGGCGAGTGCAGGCTCGTACCGTCCCAGTTCTTCCCCGAGAACGAGAACTCCACCTTCGTGTAGTAATCACCCTCGATGCGACAGTAGCGCTTCTGGCTGCTCACGGTCACGAACTGGCCCGCGGGTGGCGTGTAACCGGCGTAGGTGCATTCGTGGAGCCCCGCATCGTCTTTACCCGGATTGGTAGCGTAGGCTTTGGGGCAGTCCATCGCCTGGCCGTTGACGAAATAGGTGCCGCCCACATAGTACCAGACCTTGCCGGTGGCCGATAAGGAGCAGGAGAACAGCTTTTGGTTCGCTTCGTTCACCCAGCTTGTGCCGATATTGAGGGGCTTGCCGTCCGAACAGGAGTTGCCCTTGTGATCGATGCGGGTGTTCATCGAGTAGTAGCCGCCGTCCTTTGTGCACAGTGCAGTTCTGTCAATGGTGGCCGCGGGGCAGTCGGAGATATACTCCTTCGCAGAGTTGCAATTAGCGGGACAGTCAATGTCCTTCTTCCATACATACTGGCTGCTGGACGTGGATGGCGAGTTGACCCCGGGCTTGTATATGTAATACGTGCCCTTGTCAGTGATTTCGCATGTGAACAGGTCGTGCCTGCCGATATTGCTCTTCCCACCGATGCTTCCACCGGTCTTGCCATCGCACTCTAAATCCCCATGGGTGACGGAGGCCTCAGCCTGGTACTGACCGGGGATCTTGCATCCCGCTTTGGAGTAGGTGTAGGTGCAGGCCGACTCACGCTGACAGTTCGCGGAGGTGCATGGGCATGTTGTCGTGCACTCGATATTGCTCTTGGTAGTGACGAGCCCCCCCGTCTTGTGATAGATCTTGACCTCGCCGAACTCGGGGCACTCATAGAGCTTCTTTGTGAAGGAGCTGGTCGCTCCCTGGGAGGTCTTGCCATCGCATTCGTTAGCGCCGTGCTTCACTTTCACCTTGGCCTCGACCCATCCTGGAGCGTTGCACGAGTCGTAGGTATGGGAGCACTCGGCGTAGCGCTGGGAATTGGCTCCCGTACCGGATGGGCACGAAGCCGTGCATTCAACGTTGACGGTCTTCATATGGCCCCCGAGGCCGTTGTAGTACTTGATCTCGGCAATATCATTACAGGTGTAGAGGTCGAAGTACGAGGACGTGGCCGAACCGCCGCCGGTGGTCTTGCCATCGCACTCCTTGTTCCCGTAGCTGAATGTGGCTTTCGCCTTCACCGGGCCGGGGGTCGTACATGTCCGGGAGTAGCTGACGGTGCACTCGCAGACCTGCTGTGCATTGGCACCTGTGCCGCCGGGGCAGGAGCATGAGCAGCCACCGGTGTTCTTGGTATCGATGTGGTTGTTCTGCCAGTCGTAGATCTTGATCGTGGCACTCTCTGAGATGGCCGTCTGGACCGCTAGAAGCACGAGAACGCCTGTGAGGAGCAGGAGGGTGGCGAGGGAGGCAGCGGCGCGCGTAGAGCGAGAACTAACTCTAGAAAAGCCTCCTCGCTCTATTGATGACTGAATAGGATGAACCAAGTCATCTCCCTTCCAATGCCTCTTCTTTCCTGTCGTTCCTCACTCTATAACGTCTGTTATGACCACCTCCGATGGTAAATAACAGCTACTACTGACTATACTATACTAGTCCGCGATGCGATATAAACCTTTTTACCCGGGCACGATGCGGACAGTGAGCATCTTACCCTCGACGATCACGTCCATGCGCTTGAGGGAGGACACACCCGAGCGGGGGAGGGCGATGCGGAGCAGGTAGGTCCCGGGAGAGATGCAGGTCGCGGGCTCGAAGGTCAGCCTCCCGTCGAGATCGGTGGAGGTGACCGTCTTCGCAAGCGGCTCGGCATCCAGTCGAGGGAGGATCGAAAGCTCGACCTCGGTGTTAGTCAGGCGTAGTGCCGGCGCCTCGGTGAATCCCTCCACGAAGTACGTACCGTGTAGCGTGGCGGAGAGCACGATGCGGGTGCAGCACACGTCCTCGTGCTCCTCGTCATCATCGGTGTCGATCCATGCGCCGTTGTCCGCACCTGTGCACTCCGTCTTGCACGAACCGCCCACGCAGTGGAAGGACGGGGAGCAGTCCGAGCCCGTCCGACACGTACGCCGACATTCCCCGGCATCGCACCCGAACGGCGAACAGTCCTGGACGGCCACCGCCGCACCAGCACGGCACCGCGAGCCATCATCATCGGTGGCACATGAGTACCCGACAGCGTAGCGCTCGTGCCCATGGCAGAGCGTGTAGTCCAAGGAGCGGCAGTCCACCCACGTTCCCGCGCAGGTGTTCGCTTGTGCCACGAGCTCGTACAACCAGGGACCCATGCACATGTCGTGGTAGTCGTACCGTATGCAGAAATCCTGGTAGCTACCCTGGTGGTCGGTGCAGAATCCGCCCTGGAGGAGGTCGAATCCGTCGGAGTCCTCGCTGTCGGTGCGACACTGGTCAGCGATCTCCTCGAAGGCGGCGAAGGCGTTCCCTCCCGAGAACAACCCGCTTGTCGGTGCACCGAGGGCGAGGGCCAAGCACAGGAGGGCGACGGCCGCGACCAGGTACATTCGCGGCATGATACTATGTACGTGGCGCTTGTGGGCTATAAATGTGCCCCGTGGACGGGGCCTCAATCATCCGGCTCGGATACATCGAGGTAGACGTAGAACGTGCGCGTCTGGAAGGCCTTCGTCTCTCCGAGCGCTGTCCAGTTCACGTCCGCATAGAGCCGTTCGAGATGAAACTGGAATGTCATCTGTACGTCGTCCAAGGCATCGTCGCTGCCCTTCTCCTTCACGATGATCACCCGGGAGGAGTTGAGGGGGATCTCTAGGTGGGCTTTCACCACGGTGTCCTCCACATCGTACGTCGAGGTGAGGTGCACAGGGTACCGGTAGTTCGTCCCATCGGCCTTCCAGTCCGAGACGTACCGCACCTGGCCTTCCCAGTCTACTGCCTCCGTCTTCAGGGAGGCCTGGAAGAGGATGTCAAGTGCTCGCATGTTACGCTCGCGGGAGAAGTCGTCGGAGAGCGTGTCCACCGTGTCCACGGCCGATAGGAGGTTCTCGAACTCGTTGAGCTGGCCTATGGAGATATCGCCCATGGGCACATGCCGCTGGGTGATGTACATACCGATCATGTGGAGGGACATGATCACGAGCACGCTTGAGACGATGAAGAACTGGCCTTTGCGGTGTGTAGTGAGCATCATCAGTGTCGACCTCTCAAGTGGAGCGCATCGGTAGAGAACTCCGCATAGAAATTATAGCCGTTCTGTTCGATGGGGAAGGTCTGGACGTGATGGGTGGAGGCGTTGAGCGTGATGGTCATGCCGTCAGAGGGGGTCCCGTAATCAAGGAGGGTGATGTTCCCGCTGTTCAGGACCGTGCGTAGCTGATTGAAGCTCGGTGTCTCGACGAGGATGTGGAACCTGGTCGTGGACGGGTCCCGCAGGATCTGGACGGGGGCGTGGACGGCGCCCGTGATCTTCCCCCAGCTCTGGACGGTGCCCTTGACACGGAGACACTCGCCCGCTGGCATGCTCGCATCGAAGGACTGCCACGACTCGACCTTGATGTGTATAAGCTGGTTCGGCTTCACGGGAATAACCCACTCAGATGGATCTCCCAGAGAGTACCACGAGAGTTCTTCCCCGGTGTCCAGGTAAGTGACATTGACGTACTTGAGCTTGTAGAATCCCTGGTTCGCTCCGCCGCCGCTGTTGAGCAGGAGCACCAGCGCTGCCAGGACCACAAGGGCGAGAGCGGATCTCATAGCCCCTCACCTCTCGTCGTCGTGTTGAAGTAGATATAGAAGCGCTGGGGCTGGAACGGCTTGAGCTGGGAGACTGTCCATGTGAAGTTGACCTTCCATGAGCTCTCGGGGACGCACTCAGCATGAGGCAACATGCTGTTCTCGGCAACGATACCCGATTTGAGGGTGCAGATGACCTTGTACTCGACAGTGTCACCCTGGGGGACGTCCGTACCCATCTCCACCATCCATATTTCGGTCGCGAAGTCGGTCGTCAGTGGGAGGGGGATCACCTCATAGACCTGCACCTCGTCCATCGGATAGTTTGCAACGACCTCCACTGGGATGCGGTAGGTGAGAGTATTAGTCGCGGGGACCAGGTTCCAGGAGGTGGCCGTGGTATAGGTGATCTCCCCGTTCCAGGAGAACCCGAGCTCGTTCGCCGTACGTTGCATGAAGAACACATAATCGTTGAGGTTCTGTGTCATGATGTCCGAGCACACGCTGTCCCTGGCCGACGCCTGGGTGCACGATGCATCGACGATCTTGGATCCCTGCTGACGGCTGTTCTGGAAGAAGAGGAGGGGCATCAGGGAGAAGTCGTCGCGATTGAGGGGGCGGTGCTCCCTGATCATCGACTCCATGACCAGGAGGGCCATGAGGATCGTGATGCAGGAGATGACGTAGAACTGGCCGCGCTCCGACCGGACCGACATACACCTCCCACTACCCATTGGAGATATCTAGGTCGTGGAGGTATTAAATCCTTTCGCGTGCGGGACCTCAAACGGACTCGGTGCGTGTGCACACGCTCGACTCGGTACGCTCGATCATGGGTGTCACGGCGAGGTCGATGATATCGTTGTAATCGGCGAACTGTGTTCCCGAGATAGCGAAGATCCGGGTGCTCCCCCCCGCCCATCCTTCGACCGTCTGTTCGATGAGGAAATCACATTTGTTCCCTGTCACGACCAGGGTCTCGTTAGCGATCCATGATCCCGCGTTGTACTCGAACATAGCTCTCTCGAGCACCCGGTGCGGTATCCGGTTCTGCCCTTTGTTGGTGATGGCAAGACATACTGCGCCGGGAAGGGTTCCGCACCTGGCGGTGACGTTGTCCGGGCAGGCATAGACCACCCTGCAGCCTAACCTGTAACGAATGTACGCCGAATCACCTGCGGAGGAAGCGTAGACGTGGAGCACGGCCACTATCAGACCTGTGAACACGGCGATGGCCACGACCACCATTGCAAGCGTTCGATCGGCCATGGTCCCTCCATATTTATTCGTCGTTCAAGCCTTAAAAACCCTCCTCAGGAGTCAGCGCCTTCCTTGAAGGGATCGTGCACGACGATCTCGTAGGACGGGTTCCCGAGCGCGAGGGTGCGAGCAGCCTGGAGCTGAAAGCGGGGATGCGCCTTCGTCGACGTCCGGTACACCTCCCCGAACGTGTCCTCACGTATCTTCTTGTCCAGGGCGGAGGACGGTGCTGGCGGACAGGCGTTCACGAGGTCTAGACTGGCGCGGTCGATTGCCAAGGGATCGGCGCCTGCGAGGATGCCCAGGTCGGGGACCAGGGCGTTGTCGGAATGAGGGATGCAGTCGCATTGCGGGGTCACGTCCAGCAGCACGTTGACGTACGTGAACCGTTCAGGCCCTAGGAGATCCAGGACTGCCTTGGCCGCGTCCACCATCTTCACCGACGTGCGTTCCGCAGAGGACCAAGTGACATGCACGGCGTGCTCGGGGCACGACTCGGCGCATCCCAGGCACCGCACGCACCTACCGGCGTCGATGGTGTGGTCCTTGCCGATGGCGCCCGTGGGGCACAGCTTGGAGCAGACATCGCAATCGGAACAACGCTCCGGATCGATGACGGGGAGGTCCTCCTCCAGGTGGATGGCGAACTTCGTGGGCTTTGCCACGCACCCCACGCCGATGTTCTTGAGAGCGCCTCCGAATCCACCGAGAGCATGTCCCTTGAAGTGGGCGAGGGACACCACATGGTCCGCCTCGGCGATGGCACGGGCCACGTAGACCTCCTTCAGGGCGACACCAGCCACCTCGACACGGACACCATCGATGCCCTTGAGGCCGTCAGCGATCACCAGCGGTGCAGCGCAGGTCTCAGCGGTGAACCCGTTCTCCTTGGCGATCTCCAGCCGTCCCGTGCCGAAGGAGCGCGGGTAACGCATGCCCAGCCCGGTCGTCTCGGTGACGAAGGGATGAGCTCCCTTGTCGGCGATGGCAAGGGCGAGGCGGCGAACGTAGAGGGAACGGATGGCCTTGGTGGTCCCACGGTCCCCGAAGTGGGTCTTGATGGCAACTTGGTCGCCTTCCTCAACCCGGTCGAGGATGCCGCTGGCACCGATGAGGAACGTGAACTTCTCCGCAAGACTGTGTCGGGGGTCGAAGAGGTCGCGCCGGCTCTTGGAAATCGTGACGCGTGACGTGACGAAATGGAGGGGGACCTTGGTCATGGAGCTGGCAGGGCCGCCAAGGTTTAAGTCTTTTGCCGGGCGAAAACCAGCAAGGTACGCTCCATGTCCATGCTCGACAATGTCCTGGGCAGGAAACGCGAGGAGGAACCACCGCCCCCGCCGCGCAAGCGCGCTGAGGCCCTGGAGCGAAAGGGACTGTTCGAGCAGGCGGGCGAGGCCTACCTCGAGGCGAACGAACCGCTCAACGCGGGCCACTGCTTTCGCAAGGCAAAGACATGGGACAGGGCGACCGATGCCTACCGCCAGGCCAACGACTGGATGGCCGCCGCCGAGTGCGAGAAACGAGCCGCTGCCGAGCGGAAGGAATCCGAGCGGAAGGACATGGAGAGCTTCTGGCGGGAGAGCGCGCTCCAGCACGAGGAGGCGGGTCGATGGGACCTCGCTGCCGAGGCGTTCGAGAAGGTGCGGGAGTGGGAGCGGGCCGCTGAGTGCTACGAAAAGGCCGAGAACTGGCCTCCTGCTGCCCAGTGCTACCTCAAGTCGGGCCGCCTCGAACCTGCTGCACGGAGCTTCCATCGAGCAGGCCAGCGGGAGAAGGCCGCAGAGCTCTTCGAGGAAGCAGGTGCCTGGGCCGAGGCGGGTGAGGCCTACGAGTGGCTCGAGGAATGGACCCGTGCCGGTGATTGCTTCGTCAAGGCGAACGAGTTCGACAATGCCCGGCGAACCTACGCGAAAGGCGAGCGATGGGACCGCCTTGCCAGCGTGGCTTTCAAGGGGGGCGATTTTGATGAGGGGATCGAGTTCCTGATTAAGGCCAAGCGCAACGACGTCGCCGCCCGTCGTCTCCTTAGGCGCGCTGTGGAGCGACTGGACGAGCCGGAGGACGCTCTCAAGGACGTGAAGCAGGCCCACTCATGCTACAACATAGTGGGACTGCGTGGTGCGATGCAGCTGCTCGAAGGTGTGATCGGGAAGGATGTAGCTCGTGTGCACGAGGGTGCTGCCATCCTCGAGTCGGGCAAGGATTTCGAGCCTAAGGCCGCCAAGGAGTTGCTGGCGTTCGCCAAGAAGACCGCCGATGAGCTCAAAGAGACCAAGGGTGAGCCTACGAAGGAGAAGACTGGGGACGGAAAGCGGCGCAAGCGCCGTCTCGAGCTCATCGAGGAACTGGTTCGCAAGGGCACGATCAGCCGTGTTGAGTATGAGCGTCTGAAGAAGAAGCATCTCAAGGAGCTGTTGGACGAATAAGGCGCTGGCGCATAGAAAGGTTTTTCCCCTTATAGACCTATGAGCTGATGGGCGATGATGATGAGGACGACAGGCATTGCTGTAGCAACGCTCATCCTCATCACGACCTGTGGCCTTTGCGCGGACGGACAGGTCGCCAGCCAAGACATAAACACCCTTGATCATGCTATTGCCTTTCTTTCTCTTCTCGTCGTGTTCGTCCTCCCCGGTCTGCTACTCGCGAGAGCGATGCTCCCCGATGCGCGGCCGGAGGAATCCCTCGCGCTCGCCCTTGGGAACGCCACGTTCATACTCCCGCACATCTCGCTCACCGGTGCCATGCTTATCGGCACGACCTTCTCTCCGAGATTCATCATCCTCATAGGCTGCATCGCGTGCATCGCATCCGCCCTCGTGCGCGGACGAGAGGTAGTACCCTCCGTCGGTCACCTCCGGGACCTTCTCTCCACACCACTCACCCCCGTGTGCATCGTCGTGATGATCGCTGCAGCCGCCCTGTCCGGCGGGCACCCCCTTCAGGCCGAGGGCGCGTACGTGCTGGAGATGGAGGGCGGTATCTCTCGCCACCGTCAGACCCTCGACGGATGCGAGCCTCTCGCCCATCTCTCTCTCCCCGAGAACCTAGTCGTCCACGTCGAGCGTCTCGGTGGGCCTGCCATCCTGGGCGCGTACCATGCGGTGGCCGGGGATGCAGGCCTCGCCATTGCCTTCGGCCTTGCCTTTGCTACATGTCTGGCATCAATGTACGCGGCGGGAAGAACGCTTTCGATAAGGCCGATGATCGCCCTTGCGACGTCGCTCCTCGTACTCACCTCCCCGCTCGTCGTCCGTGGCTTCGATGAGGCCCGGACCATGCACCTTATGTCCGCCCCGGCCGCTTCGCTGGTGCTGTTCCTTGTCATCAGGGCAAGGACGGTGCCGATGCTCATGCTCACGGGCATGGCCTTCGGTTCCCTGAGTGGTGTGATGCATATCACTGCCCTCATGGCCCCGGTTCTTGCGCTGGCAGTGGCCAGATCACGACACCCGACAAGGGCCGCTCTCGCCCTTCTATCGGGCCTCGCGCTCACTGCTTTTCCCTGGGTCCTGTGGCATCGGTACGCTTATGACGCCATCCTCGTCCACGAGACCCAGCCCCCCTTGGGGCAGCTCCTCCTGGGCGGCGAAGACGCAGCGTCCTTCAACGGTATGCTCAACTCGCTCCGCGACCCGGTCCGGACACCAGGGTTCCCTCTCCCATCCTTCCTCTATCTCCCGTTCTCGTTCCTCGGCTCTCTCGGCGCCCTCCTCTCATCAGCGACGATCCTCGGTCTGGTGCATCTGCCCTCTCGGCACCGTACGACACTTATTCTCTGGCTGGTGCCGTTCCTCCTATTCCTTGGGCTGAACGAGAACTGGGACGGGACCAAGACGTACCTCTCGCTCCCGGCCTTCATAGTCCTGGCGCTCCCGGCCGGTTACTACCTGAACGACCTCCTCTCTACGGGATCGGCCTTCCCCCGCCGTGCCACCGTCTTCGTCGGCCTGATCACTGCTCTCCTCCTCCTCCCCCGGGTCCTTCCCGTCCCTGCGTACCCGCTCGATCCACGCTGGACCCTGCGCTTCCCCGGAGAGCCCATCCCCACGAACGACCTCCAGTTCACCAGGAGGGAGCTGTTCTCGCCAGGCCTTCTCCCTGATACACGGCTCCTTCCATCGGGCGACCTCACGAGGGACCGGAAGATCCTGGTCCCTGTACACAGTATACACTTCACGGGTCTCGGTGATGAAGAATTCATCGATCCGTGCGATCCAGGGCTCCGATGCTACTGGGTTGCGTTCAGGACCATCAGGAATCCGTCCTCATGGATCGATTCCCCGTGCCATGCAGTTGCCTTCACGTCCCGGTTCAACATGACACATTCACACGTTTGCGTGCTCGAGCGCAGATTGGAAGAGTGCCCCGTTGATGACACGCTCGCATCCAAGGGCTACATGCGGGACCCTGTCATCTAGATGGAGATCCCGTCCCCTCACACCTCGTCGAGCTCCTTGTACAGATTCTGCATCAGCACGATGCGGGCACCTGGCCGCTCCTTGGCCATGCGGATGACATCGCGCAGGAGATTGAGGTTCTCTGGTGTGTGGTGCCACTCGTGGTGGAGCATGATGCCCACAGCCCCTGCGGTCGAGGCACAGTCATCGATCTCCGCGGCGATCTCATCCCGTGCCTTGAAGGCGAGCGGGTCCCATGTCATGATGTCGACACAGGTCGAATAGTCCTTTACACGGGGATTCCAGACCAGCCCCTGTGCGTATGTATTGCTCCAGAGCTGACGCTCGATACCAGCATAATGGGTCGAATACCCGATGAGGTCGGTCTTCCATACCTCGCCCACAGCCTTGATGTCGAAGGCGCTGAACGGGACGGTGATGATGAGCGAGAAGTCGTCACCGAACTCCTGGAGCAGGATGCCGTACCCCGAGATGATCTCGTTGATTATATCCACCTGCCGCCGTCGCCCCCTGAACTCGGACCTGTCCCCCACAACCTTTACCTGGTGGGTGAACCCGTGCTGGTCCAGCTCGATGAGGTCAGGGTGACGTCGCTTCATCTCCTTGAGCCACACGGTGCACTCCGGCGTCAATGCCTTGGGCATGATCCCCAGGGCGACCGGCACGCCCTCATCAATGAACATCTGGGTGAAATTGACGAGCGCCGGGGTCAGCGATCCCACGTCGTCGTCACGGAAGAAGATGGTGACAGGCCGGGAGTGCACGGTCCACCAAGCCCAGGCCCATACGAGGAGCAGGATGATCGAGACAGAACAGACTAGGAGCAGGAGCTTGGAGCGACGCGGACGACTCGTGCTCATCCCTTCCTCAGACGACCCCCCCTCTTCCATGACAATCTTCTGCAAGCAAACCTTTTTCTATTATCCGGAGCGGGTTCCTTCCCATGGAAAGGTTCGTCAGGATCATCGCCGTCCTCTTTCTCATTACCGTGTTCGGCCACGCTACCGATACTCATGTGGAGATCGGCCGCACCGATATCTATGAGGCTCAAGGCCTGCCGGCCATCAAGGGGGTGGTGATCGGATACAACGCAGCCGTCACCGATTACATCGTGGCCGCGCGAATCGCCGTCCGGCTCACGTCCAAGGCGTTCATGCGCACCACCGTCCAGCTCTCATGCACCGATGGGGCGCCGCGCGAGGTCGCCCTTATCCTACCGAAGGAGCGTGAGGTCCCACTCTATGCGGACATCGACAAGCCCTCCGGACTGGTGGTCGTGGTGGGAGGTCCCCGTGTGAACCAATACTCACCGGATCACCTGCTCGAACGGCTCAAGGACCCGGGGGATGCCGTCGTCATCCGAGAGGGCGACCGGATCCATATCGCCGGCTACACCGCCGAGGACACCGTGAACGCCGTGGAGTCGTTCCTGCGGTTCGTCGACCAGGTCTGACATCTGCTCCCCACCGAAAAGGATTAAAGGGATGCCCGGTTCGCCCGGGGTGGTTGGAATGCTCGACATCAAGCTCATCCGCGAGAACCCGGACATCGTGCGCGCGGACCTGGAGAAGCGCGACGCTGAGGACAAGCTCGATCTCCTGGACGAGCTCATCAACGTGGACCTTGGCTGGCGCAACACACGCACTCAGCTCACTGAGCTGCAGCACAAGCGCAACGTCATGGCGCGCGAGATCGCCAACCTGAAGCAGGCGAAGAAGGACGCGTCATCCCTGATCGCCGAGATGAAGGGGATTGGTGCGACCATCAAGGACCTCGAACTGGCAGTGGAGCAGCAGCGCGAGCGCTCCCGCTTCCTGCTGATGTCGCTCCCCAACCTCATGCACGAGAGCGTTCCCGTAGGCGTGGACGAGACAGAGAACGTCACCGTACGCACATGGGGCGGGACACCGACACCGGACTTCCCCGCCAAGAGCCATGTGGACATCATCGCCGACCTGGACGTCGTGGACATCGAGCGAGCAGCGCGCATCGCCGGTGCCCGGTTCTACTATCTCAAGCGCGAGATGGTGCTCATGGACCTCGCGCTACAGCGGCTGGCCCTGGAACTTCTGGCCGAGCGAGGATTCATCCTCGTCCAACCGCCGTTCATGATCAGCCGCAAGGCCATGGAGGGAGCCGTGAACCTTGGCGACTTCGAGGATGTCATCTACAAGATCGAGGGCGAGGACCTATACCTCATCGCCACATCCGAGCACTCCCTGGCCGGCCTGCACATGGGCGAGATTCTGGAGAAGAAGGACCTACCACTGCGCTACGCCGGACTGTCGGCGTGCTTCCGCAAGGAGGCGGGCGCCCACGGCAAGGATATGAAGGGCATCTTCCGCGTCCACCAGTTCAACAAGATCGAGCAGTTCGTGTTCGCCCGTCCCGAGGACTCATGGGAGGAGTACGAGAAGCTGATCAAGAACGCCGAGGACCTGTTCAAGATGCTGGAGCTGCCGTACCGAGTGGTCAACATCTGCACCGGTGACCTGGGCGGGACAGCGGCCAAGAAGTTCGATCTCGAGTGCTGGATGCCGGCCCAGGACACCTACCGCGAGATGGTGTCCTGTTCCAACTGCACCGACTACCAGGCGCGCAAGCTCAACATCCGGTACCGGGAGCAGGCCCACCTCGATACCCAGATGGTCCACACGCTCAACTCGACGGCGATCGCTACGGGCCGGGCCATGGTCGCCATCATCGAGAACAACCAGCAATCCGACGGCAGTATCAAGGTGCCCGACGTGCTTGTCCCGTTGATGGGCGGGATTCGCACGATCGGCAAGAAACAGTAGGAAGATTATGTGCGGGCCCGCCGCCACCTTGGCGTGCCCGCAGCTCTCGCATAAGCTGGAAACGTCTCGCTAGTACTCGTCGATCAGGTCCTTCCACATTTCGCGGAGACGGTCGATCGCGGTCATGTCGTGCACGAACTCGCGGCCAACAAGCTCGGCGCCGAGCTTGCGGTAGGTGCGAGCGGCGCCGGAGTTGGGCCGCGCGAGCACGACGGGGCTGCAGTAGGCGATGCCCTTGCGCACGTTGTGGTCCTCGGGGACCTCGGCGATTATTGGAGCGTCGAGGAACGACTCGATCTGGTCGGTTGGGGGCTCGATACTCTCGTTACGGCGCTTGTTGAGGATGACGCCCGTGGTGTAGACGCCCAGTTCCTCGGCGAACTTGATGGTCTTCATGGCGTCAGCAATGGAGGGCCACTCGGGGTTCACGACCACGAGCAGCTCCTGGGCCGAGCCGATCCCGACCATGGCGTCCGAGCCGAGACCGGGAGCGCAGTCGAGGAGGATGAAGTCGTAGTGACCGTGGAGGTCCGCCATCGAGTTGAGGTAAGCGTCGATGTCCACCTGCCGGACGTCATCGAGGGTGAGCCCGGCGGGGATGTAATGGAATCCGCCATTGTCATGTGTGTGGATGGCGTCGTGCACCTTTGCCTGATGCCGGAGCACGTGGTGGAAGTGAATGGTGTTCGCTGGGGCGCCGAGGTGCAGCCCGAGGTTGGGCGCGGTGAAGTTGGCGTCGACGGCGATGACGGCGTGGCCATGAGAGGCCAGGGATGCTGCGAGGTTCGTGACGGTCGTGGTCTTGCCCACGCCGCCCTTGCCGCTGGCTATTGCGATTCTACGAGACATACTACTCACCTGGGGGGGTAAAGGTGACTAGTGCTGAGATTGTTTATAATATTTTGTAGGATTTATTCGTATCCATCCTCTTAACATCATAGTTACTCTCGTCAGTAGGGCACGGTGTTTTTTATACTATGCCCGCCATGTATTCCTATTGGTTGGAACCGGATCCAGAAGTCCCGGATCCACAATCAGGGCGAGGCCCTACTGCCGCCCGAACAGCGCCCAAGAGGCGCCAACGGACGCAAGGACGATGGCCAGCGCGCCGAGCGCGAGTTCCCCGGCGAAGGCGCCGAGTACGACGTCCCGGTTGTCCTTGACGCCCCGGCCCACCAGCTCGCGGAGCTTGGCGGGATTGCGCTCCAGGTATCCGTCCACGGATGCGTCGATCACGGCCGGTTCGGTAGCGAGGGTGATATTGAGCAGTCGGCGCACCACACTCGGATTGGATCGCATGTAGTCGGTGACGATGGCCTCCACCGTCCCCGGGTTCCTCTTCAGATAGTCCTCCACGATTGTCTCCACCCCCTTCGGCTCGCTCTTCTGGTAGGTCTCCACCGCCCCGGTGATGCTCTTTGGATGCTTGGAGATGTAGTCGTTTATGATGGCTTCCACGGCACGGGGCTGTTTGTAGAGATAGGTCTCGACCACTTTCGTGACCGTCTCGGGATTGTCCTCCACATGCATGTCCACCACCTGCTCAATGCAGGGTGCAATAAGGTCGGCACCCAGGCTGATGAGACCCAGGTCGATGTCGCACAGGTCGCGCACGCCGCGTTGCGCGGCGGACGCAGACGTCGCCAGGAGGAGCACTGCGAGAAGGATGATCGTTCGTCGTTCCATGGGCCGTGTTAAGTACCCAACACAGAAAAAGTTATGGCCGACTATCGCTCCCAGCCGTGCTCTCCGATGAGTGGGACGAACCTGCACCCGCAGATGTGCCGCTTGCGCACCCCCCCCTTCTCCCGCTCGATGGCCACCAGCTCCTGGAACCACGAGCCGCCAACAGGGATGACCAGCCGTGCACCCTCGCCCAGCTGCTCCACCAGTGGCTCGGGCACCGTGGGCGCGGCAGCGGTGACGATGATACCGTCGTACGGTGCCTCACCGGGATGGCCCTTGGTCCCGTCGCCCTCGACGACCGTGACGTTATCGTACCCCAGCTCTGCAAGACGCTCCCCGGCGCTCCGGGCCAGGGCCGGGACGCGCTCGATGCTCACAATGTCGCCCTGGGGCCCTACGACCTCGCTGAGCACGGCCGCCTGATAGCCGGAGCCGCACCCGATCTCCAGCACGTGGTCGCCGGGTGAGAGATGCATGTTCTCCGTCATGAGGGCGACGATGTAGGGTTGGGAGATTGTCTGGCCATCGCCCACAGGGAGGGGGAAGTCGCCATGGGCCTGGGACAGAAGGGATGACGGGACGAAACGGTGGCGGGGGACGGCGCGCATGGCGTCGAGCACGCGCGGATCGGAGACGTCGCGACGCGCTATCTGGTCAGCGACCATCTGCCGCCGCTCCCGCGCGAACTCGTCCATCTACCTCACCGTAGAACAGTAGATTGTCGTGATTTCGTCCGCTAGGGCCGTGCCACGACGTAAGGTGCGGCCGTCGGCACGGATACCGGTGATGCGGAGGTCGGCCTTTTCGAACTCGAGGAGCTGGCCGACAGTGAACTCGGTCTCGGGCCGCGCCTCCATCAGGATTGACTGCGTCTTGCCCTTCCCGGTGCGGATGGCCAGCCTCAGGCGCACATAGGACCGGTCAATGAGCCAAACGCACTCCACGTCCCGGGGCATGGCGCGGGGCACGCTCCTGACGCCCACCTCCACCTTGGTGATGCGGCAGATCACGTCGTCGAGGAGCATGTCGTCACCTACGGCGAGCTCGGCGTCACCGGGGACGGAGATGCGACGGCGTTCCGACTCCTCCTGGTGGGAGAGTACCGCGGTGATCTCCACGGCCTTGTCCTCGACCTCTATGAAGAAGGTGCCACACTCCGCGCACTTGAAGTGCTTCTCCCGGCCTCGCTCCTTGATCAGGATGCCTTCGCCGCCGCACTCATCGCACTCGGACACGGACGGGCCTCTCCCACCAAGACACATAAACCTATGGATGCGGCGGGCTCAGCCGTCGCTCTCCATCATCCAGGACAGCACCGGCTTCCGCACGGCAGCGACCTCGTCGAGCCTGGAGGAGGACGTGAGCGTGGGCGCGGCGTGCACCTTGCCCGGGTCGTCCCGTGCATCGGCGAGCGTCTGGCGCAGTGCGTCGGCCCATCCTTCGAGCGCCTCCTTTGGCTCTGTCTCGGTGGGCTCGATCATCAGTGCGTTGTGGACGATGAGCGGGAAGTTGATCGTGGGCGCGTGCACCCCGCAGTCCAGCAGCCGCTTGGCGAGGTCGATCGCGTCGCACCCGAAATCGGCCTTGCTCGGATCGGCGGAGAACACGCACTCGTGCTTGCGCGGCGTCCCCGGAGCGTAAGGCAGGTCGATACCCTCGGTGCCCTTGAGGATGTGCAGGACGTAGTTGGCGTTGAGCACGGCCATCTCCGACGCGGTCGTGAGGCCGTCCCCGCCCATGGAGAGGATGTAGGCCCATGCCTTGGCGAGCACGCCTACGTTACCGTGGAACGAGTGCACCTTTCCGATGGACTTCGGGCGGTCGTTGTCGAGCACGTATCGGTCGCCCTCCTTCTCCACAACGGGCGTGGGCAGGTAGGGGACCAGTCGCTCGACGACGCCTACGGGGCCGGAGCCTGGACCGCCCCCGCCGTGAGGCGTGGCGAATGTCTTGTGGAGGTTGAAGTGCATAACGTCGAACCCCATATCGCCGGGCCGTGCCTTGCCCATGATGGCGTTGAGGTTGGCACCGTCGTAGTACAGCAGCCCTCCAGCATCATGGACGATGGCCACGATCTCCTTGATCTGACGCTCGAACACGCCGATGGTATTGGGGTTGGTGAGCATGAGCCCCGCCGTGCGCTCGTTCACGGCGCTCCGCAGAGCGTCGAGGTCCACGCACCCATCATCCCCCGAGGGGATCTCGATGACCTTGAACCCCGCCATGGCGGCCGACGCGGGATTGGTGCCATGGGCCGAATCGGGTACGATCATCTCGTCTCGTTCCTCTCCACGGTCCTCGTGATAGACGCGGATGAGCAGCATGCCAAGGAACTCGCCGTGGGCGCCAGCAGCGGGCTGGAGCGACACGCGGGCCATCCCGGCCACCTCTGCAAGCCACGTCTCCAGCTGGTGCATCATGGCCAACGTCCCCTGGACCGTCCCCTCGGGCTGGAGGGGGTGGAGGTTCGCGAGTCTGGGGTCGCTGGCGACGTCCTCGTCGATGCGTGGGTTGTACTTCATGGTGCAGGAGCCCAGGGGGTACATCCCCGAGTCCACGCCGAAGCACATCTGGGAAAGTCGTGTGTAGTGGCGCACGACCTCGGGCTGGCTCACCTCGGGCAACCGTGGAGGTCGGGTTCGGCGTAGCCCCTCGGGCACCTCGAACGGTTCGTCGGCGCCATGGGGCACACGAATCCCGCGCCTGCCGGTACCGGAGCGCTCCCTGAGGCTCGGCTCGTCCCACACGGCCTGTCGGTGCCCGCTCATCGTCCGCCACCTCCCGAGATGGAGTCGACGAGCAGGTCGATGTCCTCGGTGGTGTGGCGCTCAGTGGCGCACAGGAGGGCGACGTTGTCGAGGCCGTCCAGGTGGGCCCCGAGGTCGAGCCCGCCCATGATGCCCGCGCTCAGGAGGCGGTGGTTGAGGTCCGTGACAGTGCCGTCCTCGACGCGCACGGTGAGCTCGTTGAAGTAGGGCGCGTCCAGATGGGGGACGCTGAGTCCGTCCACTTCACCCAGTCGTCGCGCCAGGTAGCGGGCGTTGCGCATGCACGCCTCCCCCGCCTCCCGCAGTCCCGCTGGGCCCAGGGATGCGAGGGTGATGCCCGCCGCCACGGCTACGAGCGCCTCGTTTGAGCAGATGTTGCTGGTCGCCTTGTCACGGCGGATGGCCTGCTCGCGCGCCTGGAGCGTGAGCACGTACCCGAGCTTTCCGTCTGACGTCTCTGCGCGGCCAACGAACCTGCCCGGCGCCTGTCTGATGGTCTTGCGGTCGAAACGGCAGGCGAAGATGCCCAGTCCCGGCCCGCCGAACGATGGAGGTCCTGCCAGGCTGGCACCCTCGCCCACGGCAACGTCCGCGCCGTAGGCGCCCGGTGCTTCGAGCACGCCCAGGGTCCACGGGTCCACCCCGGCCACGAACTTCGCTCCGGCGTCATGGGCGATCTCGCACAGTCCCTTGACTCCGGTCTCAAGCACGCCCAGGAAGTTGGGATTCTCGGCGTACACGCAGGCCGTCGTGTCATCGACTACCGCGGTCACTGCATCGGGATCAACACGCCCGTCCGGTCCCGCGGGGATGTCGACGATACGGCCGCCGGGTCCCCTGAGGAAGTTCTCCAGCACGGAACGGCGCCAGGGCGCGATAGCGCCCGCAAGCACGATCGTGTCCCTGCGGGTGAGGCGTATGCACATCAGCGCCGCCTCTCCCATGGCGGTGGCCCAGTCGTACTGGGAGGCGTTGACGCACTCAAGCCCGGTGAGCTCGGCCATCATGCTCTGGTACTCGTAGAGCGCCTGGAGCATGCCCTGCGAGATCTCGGGCTGGTAGGACGTGTAGGCTGTGAGGAACTCGCCCCGTTGGACCAGATGGGCCACGTGCGCGGGCACGTGGTGGTACTGCAACCCCGCGCCAAGGAAGGAGAGCAGCGGCCGGTTCCGGGCTAACACCCGGTCAGCCTCCCGCGCCACCTCGCTCTCGCTCCGGCCCGGCGGGATGTCCAGGGGCCGGTCCAACCGCACACCGACGGGGATGTCGGCGAAGAGCGCCTCCAAGGTGGTGCCCATGGTCGCGAGCATATCGTCCGCTGCGTGGGCGTTCGGGATATAAGGGTGAGGGGCAGCGGCCACCTGTGGACCCTCCTAGTCCTTCTTGTTCTGTTCGATGAACTTCACGTACGCGGTGGCGTTCATCAGACCGGCCTTCTCGGAGGGGTAATCGTCCGCACTGATAATGAACAGCCAGCCCTTGTCGTAGGGCGACTCGTTGACCACCTGGGGCTCGTCCTCCACAGCGTCGTTGGTCTTGACGATCTCGCCAGAGAGGGGGACGAACACGTCGGTCACTGCCTTCACGGACTCGAGCTGGAGGACGACATCGCCCTGTTTGAAGGTGCTACCCTCGTCGGGAACGTCGACGAACGCTATGTCGCCCAGCTCCGACTGGGCGAAGTCGGTGATGCCCACCATGAACCCCTCGGGGACCTGCTTGAGCCAATCGTGCTCCTTGCTGTAGAGGAGGTCGTCGGGGACCTCGAACCTTCCCAATGCCTTCATGCTCTCTGCCTCCTTAGTCCCGGACCCGGCGGACCCAGGGGAACAACGCCCACCACCGTGCCGGTTAATTTAAACCTTTGGCCGGTCGTGGCATGTGGTCACATTACCCGTGCCCCACCCGGTTTATTTTTAAACGCCGGACCAGTGGCGCCGCCCGGGATGGAGGGTGACCACTATTGACGGGCCCGTCCCGTTGTCAGGAGGGAATGACCATGTCAGACGAGCGCGGCGCGTATCGCATTGTAGGCCACCCCATCCTGCCCGCAGAGGAACGAGGTGAGGTGAGGTTCACCTGGCAGGGGCGCCCCTTGAAGGCCCTGGAGGGCGAGGTCCTCTCGTCAGCCCTCTTCGCCAATGGCGTGAGGACGTTCGGCCACCACCACAAGGACGGTGCCCCCCAGGGTATCTTCTGCGCCAACGGCCAGTGCTCTCAGTGCATGGTGATCGCAGACGGGCTCCCAGTGAAGTCCTGCATGGTCACGGTAAGTGAGGGGATAGCGGTCGAGCCTGCTGAGGGGCACCCGGCGCTCCCCGCGGTCGATGCGGTCCCGCCCATGGGCGACATCCCCGTCATAGAGCGTGAGGTGCTCATCATCGGCGGCGGTCCGGCCGGTCTGGCGGCGGCCATCGAGCTGGGGAAGGTAGGGATGAGCGTACTGCTGGTGGACGACAAGGACCGGCTGGGCGGGAAGCTCGTGCTCCAGACCCATAAGTTCTTCGGGAGCATCGATGCCTGCTACGCGGGCATGCGTGGTATCGACATCGCCGCCAAGCTCAAGGAGAAGATGACCAAGCACGGGACCGCCGAGTGCTGGACCAGCACCACGGCCGTGGGCGTGTTCGCCGACGGGCTGGTGGGCGTGCTGAAAGGTGACGAGTACGTGCTCGTCCGTCCCGAGGTGCTCCTCGTGGCCACCGGCGCCCGGGAGCGGTCGCTGGTATTCAAGGGCAACACCCTCCCCGGCGTGTACGGTGCCGGCGCGTTCCAAACGCTCGTGAACCGCGACCTGGTGCGCGCTGCTGGTCGTGTGTTCATCGTCGGTGGTGGGAACGTGGGCCTCATCGCCGGCTACCACGCGCTCCAGGCGGGCATCGAGGTGGCGGGTCTGTGCGAGGCTTTGCCCGAGTGCGGGGGGTACAAGGTCCACCGGGACAAGCTCGAGCGTCTGGGGGTCCCCATCCATACCTCGCACACCGTGGTGAGCGCCAATGGGACGGACTCCGTGGAGTCAGTGACCATCGCCCAGGTCGGTAAGGACTGGCAGCCCGTCCCCGGAACGGAGCGGACGTTCGCCTGCGACACCCTGCTGGTCGCTGTGGGCCTGGACCCGGTGGACGAGTTCATCACCAAGGCATGTGCGTGCGGGATCACCGTGTATGCAGCGGGCGATGCCGACGAGGTCGCCGAAGCCTCGGCCGCCATATTCTCGGGCCGCATCACCGGCATCGAGATAGCCCGGGCCCAGGGCGAGGACGTCGAGGAGGTGCCCGCCGACTGGATCGTCACCCGCGACGTGCTCAAGTCCAAGCCTGGTCAGGTGCACCCGCGGCAGGCGCTGGGGATGGAGAGGGGCGTATACCCCGTGTTCCACTGCCACCAGGAGATCCCCTGCAATCCTTGTACCTCCGTATGCCCCCAGGAGGCCATCCTGATCGGCGAAGACATTCGCGGCATTCCCCGGTACATCGGCGGGGAGCTGGGCAAGGACTGCCTCGGCTGCGGCAAGTGCATTGCCATCTGTCCGGGACTGGCGGTCACCCTGGTCGACCACCGCAAGTACCCCGACACCCCCGTGGTGACGCTGGCGCACGAGTTCCAAGCGGACTCCATAGAGGTGGGCGACACTGTGATCGCCGTGGGGGCAGACAACGAGGACCTCGGTGAGGCCGATGTCGTGGACGTGCGCGCAGGCCGGGTGTGGAACCGTACACTCCTGGTCCAGGTGAAGGTCGACAAGGCCATAGCTGCGGACATCGTGGGGGTCCGCATCCAGCATCCCGGCGTCACCCAGGCCATGGACAAGCCCGTGGTACGGATCGAGGACGACGTCATCGTGTGCCGGTGCGAGCGGATCACCGCTGGTGAGGTGCGGAGGCTCGTCCGTGACGGCGCCCGGGATATGAACGCGATAAAAGCGGTCAACCGGGCCGGGATGGGCGCCTGCGGCGGTAAGACCTGCTCGGCCCTCATCAAGCGCATCTTCCGCGAGGAGGGCGTAGACCTCGGGGACGTGGTCCCCGGCGTGGACCGGCCCCTGTTCGTTGAGGTGCCCCTGGGCGCCTTCTGCGGAGGTGAGAAGTGATGGCCGACAGGTACGACGTCATCGTCATCGGCGCGGGGAGCATCGGCGCCCCCGCGGCCATGGAGCTGGCGGACGCCGGGCTCTCTACCCTGGTCATCGACCTAGCCGCCAGCGTGGGCCAGGGCGCCAACAAGGCCGCCATCGGCGGCGTACGCGCCACACACTCCGAGAAGGGCAAGATCGCAGTATGTCAACGCAGCCTGGATATCCTCTCCACCTGGAAGGAGAAGCACGGCCACAACATAGAGTGGCGGCAGGGCGGGTACTCATTCGTGGCGTACCGCGAGAAGGAGGAGATGTCGCTCAAGGAGCTTTTGAAGGTTCAGCGGGCCTTTGGATTGGACATCGACTGGAAGGACCGTGACGACCTGCTCGAGCGCATACCGTCGCTCAACAGGGAAGGCCTCATGGGTGGGACCTTCTCTCCCGGGGACGGGAGCATTTCCCCGCTGCTCGCGGTGCACGCGTTCTACGACCGGGCCCGGGAACTGGGGGCGATGTTCCAGTTCCGGGAAAAGGTCACGGGCATCGATGTCGAGGACGGCGCAGTGAGGGCCGTGACGACAGACAAGGGCACATACCAGACAGACTGCGTCGTGAACGCGGCCGGCGCCGCAGCAGCGGAGGTGGCGAAGCTCGCCGGTGTCGATGTGTCCGTCCGACCGGACTGCCACGAGGCGGGCATTACCGAGCCCGTGAGGCGGTTCATGGAGCCCATGGTAGTGGACATCCGGCCCGGACCGGGCTCGGCGAACTTCTATTTCTACCAGCACGGGACGGGGCAGGTGATCTTCTGCATCACGCCCAGACCCAGCATCTGGGGCGACGACAGGCGGGCGACGTCGGCGTTCCTGCCCATGGTCGCCAAGCGCATGGTGGACGTGATGCCGCTTCTGGCGAACCTGAAGGTGCGCCGTACCTGGCGCGGGCTCTATCCCATGACCCCGGACGGCCTGCCCATCGTGGGGTGCGCAGAAGACCTGGAGGGCTACGTGAACGCTGTGGGGATGTGCGGCCAGGGGCTCATGCTAGGGCCCGGACTGGCGACGTTCATGCCCGGGCTGGTGAAGGGCGACCTCTCTTGCGAGGACCGCGAGCTGCTCGCGGGCTGGCACCCCTGCCGGGACTTCTCCTGCGAGGAGAAGCTGAAGTAGGGACTACTTGCCGCTTTTACCGCCCATCGCCCATGCCAGTACGATGAGCAGGACCACGATGACGCCCAGGGTCCGCGGATCCAGGAACCAGTCGACAGGCTCCTTGGGCTCGCACACGTAGTTGAGCACGTCACACTTGTCGGTCATCGGACAGTCAAGGGGCCCTGCAAAGCACTCTCTTGCAACAAGCGTTTCTCTCAGAAGGAACGGGCCCGAGGATGGAATAAATCGGTATCTATGAGGGGGTGGTCACGCGTCACCGTTGATGGCCTGTTCGAACACACCCTTCAGACCGTCCTTCTCTAAGGTGCGGGAGAAGTCCCAGTAGCCAGCGGTGTACTCGCGCTTGGCGTGGACGTGGAGGGTGCTCATGCGTTCCTTGTACAGGTCCTGCATCTCTTTAGTGCCCTGCTCGGCGAGCACCTGCTCCTCCATCACCAGGGCGAAGCCCTCCTTGAGGCGTGTGTCCGGCTGGAGCGTGAACATGGGATCGCCTATCGTAAAGGGCCATGGAGCTTCGCGGATGCCGTTGTGCAGGTGGTGCATGGCCTCGTGGACCATGATTGTCTGGAGCTGGGCCGAACGTGTGTAGCCTTCGTACGCCGTGCCCTCGAGAACATCCTCGTTAGTGGGGAGCGTGCCATAGTCGCCCACCTTGTCCTCCACCGTCATCCGCAGCGGGGCGGAGTCGAAGCATCCGTTGTAGCGATCGGTCGTGGGCACCACCCTCAGTATGTCCACGGTGAGGTCGTCAAGGTGCTGGAGGTACTGTGGTGCGTGGTCGGCGAGGTAAGAACGTACGCGCCCCATGGCCTCCTCGAAGTTGCGCTCAACGAGCTTTCGGTCCGCGGACAGGTAAGTTGACCGATGGACGATCTCGTCCTTGTCCCCCATGACCTTGTAAACACCGGGGAGCTTGCGGTCCAGAACGCCAAGGGTCTCGAGGGTGTCGCGCTCCTGTCCATCGGGGAGCGGCCCCACATGGTAGCCGTGCAAGGTGCGCTCGCTCGCCTTCTGGTAGATGGACAGGCCTTTCTCGCCGACAGTCTCAAGGAGAGCTCCCTCAAGGTCCATATCGGCAGGATCGGCGTACACGTTAGGCACCTCGCGGGGCAGATGACCCCTCGCTGGTTAATAAAGGTTCCCTTTTGTTACTACTTTATAGGGGTAAACGGGCTCACTCGACAGGGTCCATCCGGTCCTCCAGGGCATAGATACCCCGTACCATCTCCAGGCAGTCGAAGGCGTCGAACCGCTGCTTCATGCGGTCCACAGCTTCATCGGTAAGTGTGTAGCTCGCCGGGAGCAGGAACTCGATGATGTTCACAGCGTCCTCGAACCTGCGGTCCCGATGATAGCGACTCTCCCGCTCCACATGCTCACGCAGATGCTCGATCATCTCCTCCCTGGCACCGTCCTCGCCCAGCTCCTTTACCCGGTGCTGCCAGTACTCGTTGTGGCCGTCCTCGAAGAAGTCGTCCTTGCGGATGAGCTCGGCAGCCGTCTCGATGAGCTCGGTCTTGGAGTAGTATTTCTGGGTGGCCGCCCTTTCCGGAGTGAGAGTGCTCCCCTCCCACAGCCGGGCGTACTCGGTACGGAGCTCCTCGTAGAACGCCTTGTACTGGGGACGAGCGCGCTCGAAGATGGGACGGAAGGCGTTGAAGAACACACAGGACGAGCCGGGGATGTGATCGGAGGCCTTCTCGACGAACTCCGTGAGCTTGGCCGGATCTCGGACTATGTCGGTGGCGGAGAAGCCGAACTCGGTAGCGAACGCGTCGTCATGCTCCTCGTAGCTCTCCCTTATCTTGGGGAGGGTGTGATGGTAGAACCATGAGTCGAGCACCGGATCGTCCCGGGCGAGGACGTTGAGGGCGTGGTAGCCGAGGACCTGGCCTGGGATTTCGGTACGGAAGGCGTTGAGGAAGCGATTTGTGTTGTCGGTGAGCGCATCACCGGTATCGGTGTCCAGCTTGTACTCCTGCTTGTCGAGCAGAGCATCATCGGCCCAGTGAGCGTACTCGTGGGCCAGCACCCACGCATTCTCCGCAATTTTGTTGGAGGGGGCGATGAACACCGTGGACTTTCCAGTGAAGTCGTGGACGATGCGATTGGCGGCGTGGATGTAGTGCCGGGAGAGACTGTTCTCGGGCGCGAGGTCGTCGCCGTCGTTGATGAGGGTGGACTCGTGGCAGTACAGCCCCTTCCAGTGACCGTAGTTGGTCACGTAGGCGTGGGGGGCCTCGACATCAGGGGCATTGAACATGTCCATGTACACGTCGACCACGGCATCGCAGTACGCAGTGATGACGGGCTGATCCTCGGGGGTGAGCTCGACGGCCTTGTACGCGAACTCCCGACCATGGATCTCCCCGAGTTCGTTCCAGGTGGCCCACAGGGCCTTGGTCTCAGCGATGATCCCTTCGCCGTCGAAGGAGTAGTCCGTCTCCACGATGTCGGCCGCCTGGGATGCGGTTATTAAAGGTTCCCCCGGGTGCTCCGAGATGTGAGGGCCTCATCCCTCCTTTCTTTCGGGCTCACATGCACGATCAGTTCATGGATCATGAACACTCTTTTCAGAAAACGTGAACGAACGCCCCCCGACCCATGGGAAAGCCATATAAACCGGATGTCGGGCTGGACACCGTCATCCTAGGAGGACATGGTATGCTCGAGGTCGACGATCCAACCTTCGACGCGGAGGCAGCGCCCTACGTCGAGGACTTCTCGAAGCAGTACGAGCAGCTGTCCCTGGACTCAAACCAGGCATACTGGGACCTCTACTCCACGGGTAAGAGCGACGAACTGGAGAAAGTGCAGGAGCGCGAGCGTGAGCTGTACAGCAGCGACGAGCTGTATACCAACATGGCCAAGTGGGACGGCCATATCACCGACCCCATGCTCGCCCGACAGGTAAAGGGCCTGTACGAGGCCGCCAAGCAGTACCACTCGGACAAGGACCGACTGGAAGAGATCGACAAGAAGACCAACGAGGTCAACGAGATCCACATGAACTACCGGGCCACCTACCAGGGCAAGGAGGTGACCGACACCGAGCTCAGGAAGGTCCTGGAGGAGGAGAAGAACCCGGCCCTGCGCAAGGAGGCGTGGCTCGCGTCCAACGCAAAAGGCGACAAGGTCGCACCGGGGCTCATCGAGCTCGTGAAGCTGCGCAACGAGTTCGCCCAATCGCAGGGATACTCCAACTTCTTCGAGATGAGGTTGAAGGAGCAGGACATCGATCCTCAGAAGCTGTACGACCTGCTCGATGACCTCGACAAGGTATCAGAGGCCCCCTTCACCGAGCGCAGGGATGCTTCGAAGGAGAAGATCGCCAAATTATTCAACATCCAGTTGGACGAGCTCAGGCCGTGGCATTTCGGGTATGACATCGACAAGTTCTCCAAGGAGCTCGACGCCCACTTCCCCAAGAGCCGGCAGCTCAAGATCCTCAAATCATCCTACAATGACATGGGCTACGACCTCGATGCGATGGGTGTGCAGTACGACCTCGAGCAGCGGCCGGGGAAGACCCAGCACGCCTTCTGCTTCGGAATGAGCATCCCCGACGACGTGCGCATCATCGCCAACGAGGAGCCCACCCATTACTTCCAAGAAGTGCTCCATCACGAGAGCGGACACGCAGTGTACGACAAGGGCATCCCCGCGGCCCTGCCCCCACTCCTGCGCGGCTGCGCCTCCTCGGTGATGACCGAGGGTGCTGCCATGATGTTCGAGCGCCTAGCCAATGATGCAGCATGGCTCCAGGAGTACGGTGGTGTGCCCAAGGAGCTTGCAGAGCGTAATGAGGAGAAGAACCGAAAGGGCGGGCAATCCTTCATCCGCGCCTACCTCGCATACATCAACTTCGAGAAGGCGTTGTACGAGGATCCCGACCAGGACCTTGCCGGACTGTGGTGGGATTTGCGGGAGAAATACTCGCAGACGCCGAAGCCCGAGGACACATCCCTCAACGGCTGGGCCGAGACCATCCACTTCACCGGTTACCCGGCCTACCTCCAGAACTACCTGCTGGCAGAGATGGTAGCAGCCCAGCTGCATGACAAACTTGTCGATGAGAACGGCTCAGTGATCGGTAATCCCAAGACGGCCGAATGGCTCGACCGCGAGGTGTTCGCCCAGGGAGCGACCATGGACGAGGCAGACCTGCTCGTGCAGGCCACCGGCGAGAAGCTGAACCCGCAGCACTACGTGGACTACGTTTTCGGCCGGGATGATGATGATCGGGACGACGGGAATCCCTGAGCGGACGACCTGTTAACACCGCCCCACCGAAAGCTTTAAGGGCAACCTCCGTAACGATACAGTAGCAGTTGCGAGCACCATCTCGCGGTGAGATATGATGGTGGAAGAACCATTCCTCTTTGAACGGCTCGTGTATCCTTTCACCGAGCTCGTGGACATCCCGGCCTGGACCTGGCCTCTGCTGGTCGCGCTGTTCGCAGCGGTCATGGCACTTGCTTACCGGGACCGCCTGCGGGCCGCAGAGGAGCAGGAGCGAGCCAGCCGGTTCCCTGATGCTTGGAGCGATCCGCCGGGCAACCCCTGCTCTCGCATCAAGTCGATCCAGAAGAGTCAGTGAACACTACTGTGTATGACCTGTATATACATTAGTTTTATAGCGATTCAGCGCTTACAGAGTATTTGGGCGTTATACGCGAGAATTATCTGTGAGGGGCGAGAACAATCGACGAAGAACAACCGCTACTACACACGGTGCTGCGCACGGTGGCCGATGTGCTGGGGATGGAGTCGGAGGAGCGACCCCGGCCACCGAGTGCGTGGAGCGATCCGCCCGGCAGACCTTGCCAGAGGATTACCAAGCTCCAGCGTACCAAGAGCGCTTGTGCCTGAGCCGTGAGCGAAAGTGAGAAAGGGAAGGTAGGAAACCCGGCGGGAAGGGAGAGATGGCCGGGGCGCTTCTTCTATCGATACATCGGTCTCTTAACGGAAGGATGGTGATGGGCCGGGGACGATGCCCCGGCACGTAGGTGATGGTTTGAGGTCGTGGTCGATCCTAAGTGATGAACGGTCGTACGGCCCCTATACCGCGTCGATGTCGGCCTGGTCAAGGTTCTCCTGTGGTCCGCCGGTGGTGCCGTAGGGTCCAAGATCGGTGGGCGTGTAGGTACGGTCCGAGGGATTAGGGATGAACTCGTTGACGTATGACGCTTGGTGCTCGTGGTGCTGGTTGAAGCTATGGAGCCGGCCGTTCATGTGCTCGACCACATTCTCGGCAACCGCGCCCTGCCACATTGAGTGGCACTCGCCGCTGATGGCGATGTACTTCTGCTCGCGTCCGGTCTCGCCGTAGAATCCCATGACCTGGGCCTGCTTGCACAGGCTGTAGCCGCGCACGCCGTCGGCGGCGATGTCCAGCACGTCCTCGATCTCGTCGGGGGTGAGCTCCGAGACGTCCAGTGTAGCGAACCGCACCATTCCGCTGGAGCGGCCCTCGTCGATCTCACGGTCGTACCCGTGCATATCGAACCGCTCGCCGAAGAAGTACGGATCCTGGTCCCAGTCGAGGAGCCCCTTGTGGCCCTGACGTCCGATGAGGAGGTTGCCCAGTTTCTTGAGGAGCCGGCCCATGGTGTTCACGCTCCGTACTCGCCGTCGCGCTCTTCCTGGACCTGGTCGTGCAGCTCCTTGGCAGCATCGATGTCGGCCTGCTCGAGGTGCTCAGGGGGTCCACCAGTGGTGCCGTACGGTCCCAGGTCAAGGGGCGTGTAGGGCTGCGCGTTGGGGATGGAGACGAAGCCGTTCTGGTAGGTGACCTGATGCTCGTGGTTCTCGTTGAACTCGAAGAGCTTCCCGTTGACGTGATCCTTGTACATGCTGGCGGTGCTGCCCTGGTAGTAGTGGTGGCTCTCACCGCTCACGGCGACGTACTTCTTCTCTCCGCCGTCGCTACCCTCGGTGTAGAACCCAGCGACCTGGACCTGCTTGCACATGCTGTAGTCGCGGGCCTCGTCGGAGACGATGTCCAGGACCTGCTCGATCTCCTTGTTATCGAGCTCGGTGACGTCGATGGTGACCAGTCGACGCATGCCGCTGGACATGCCCTCATCGATCTCCCGGTCGTAGCCGGACTGCTGGAACGTCTCGGCGTAGAAGGGATTGAAGTCCCACTTCGTGTCCTCGCCGTGACCCTTATCACCTGTGACTATGCCTGCGAGCTTCCTCAGGAACTTGCCCATTGTGTTCACGTCCGTTCTTACGAGAAGCGCGCCACAGAGGCCCCCTCTTAAGCATTGCCTTGGGGAGGTCCCCCCTCACGGTCGTCACAAGAACATATAGTGCCCGACCGACATCCACCGATCATGGACGAGGAAGGTACGGACCTTTGCAGGGGGTGGACGTGACGGCGGACGGCTGGCGTAACTACGCCTGGTACACGAGCGCCGACCTGGCCGATTACGCTGGAAGATGGATCGTTGTGGTCGACCGCCGGGTGGTCGGCTCGAGCGATGGCTCCGACCTGCGTGACATGCTCCGGCGGGTGCGCGACCGGTTCCCGGGAAAGGACTCTCTGCTCGCGCTAGTACAAGCCTGATCGGCACTATGTATCATGCACAGGCCAAAGGCAACACTTTTAACCCGGGCCAAGACCTCAACAGTCCTGTTCTAGTGGAGATGCACCCATGTACACTGATATTGCTGCACCTGAGGGCACGGAGGTGCTCGACTATCTGGCCGAGCATGGTATGCAGGAGTTCGCGGGCCTCATGCACGCGACCGGCCTCTCCTCCACAGAGGTCATGGAACAGCTGGACGGCCTGAACAAGGCCGGACTCCTGGAGCAGTATCCCTTGCGAGGATGCGGCGAGACCTACATGGACCTCAAGGAAGAGGTGCTAGAGGCGCGCGAAGTGTTCAGCTACCTGGCCGAGCATGGTATGCAGGAGTTCGTGGGCGTCTCCAACGGCACGGGTCTCGACCTCACAGAGACCATGCACCAGATGGGCGTGCTCAACCGCGCGGGCCTGCTGGAGCGACATCCTTTACGGGGGTGTGGCGAGGAGTACTTCTCGCTCCCCGAGGACGTGCCCGAGGTCGTCGTGCATTACATGGGCAGATAGGGCCATCCCCCAAGGGAAGGCCAAAGACGGTGGACCAGCCATGCCGTGGAAGGAAGTTGAACGGGAGTTGAAAGGTCTTTCCCGTGAGCGGACGGTCCCACTCGACATACCTGACTTCGTGTTCCAGGAGCTGGCGAACGTGGGCGTGCGCACGGGACTGGACCTGGACGACGCCTTCGATGTGCTGTCCGAGCTGGACGAAGCGGGCCGCACCCGGGTATTCCCCACGCCAAAGGGTATCGACCCCCGCCGTCACCCGCAGCCCCCGCCCCGGCCCCACGAGCCCACCAAGAGGTACCTGCGCAGCTGAGGGCACCCTGGTAGGTCAGACTTATATCGTTCGCAGCCCATCCGTCCTCCGTGGACCAAGGTGAGGTGGACGCCTACGTAGACGCGTACCTCGCCCGTGGCTACACCCTCGACCAGGTCCGCCAGGGCCTCATGAATGCCGGTGTACCAGCCGCCCAGGCGTACGCCCACCCAAAGCTCCAGAACCCCTCAGGCTCGTACTACGCCGCCTACGCTGCCGGATACGGTGGGTACGGCGGCTATAGCGAGT
This sequence comes from Candidatus Undinarchaeales archaeon, assembly GCA_030753015.1. Classification (GTDB taxonomy): domain Archaea; phylum SpSt-1190; class SpSt-1190; order JASMDC01; family JASMDC01; genus JASMDC01. Next base: position 93,968 of record JASMDC010000009.1, read on the forward strand.
ACGGCTACGGCCAGCAGGCCGCTGCCGCCGGGGACGGCGAGGACGTGTCCGTTCCGGCCGAGGAGGCAGCGCCGCCCCCTGGTGAGCCGGAAGTGGGCGGGCACGGGATGCTCGTACCGGTGGTGCTCGTTATCGTGCTGCTGGTGGCCGCCGGCGGGGGGTACTGGTACGTCCAGGGAGGCGCCGCCCCCGTAGCGACACCGACCGTGGAGCCTATGGTGAGCGCCACACTCGCGCCGACGACCACACCAACGGCGACCCCTGCCCCCCTAGGCACACCATTGCCCACTCCCACACCGCGGCCCACCTTCGGCCCGGTGACCACCGACACGGCCAGCCCCACGCCCAGGGCTCCCCGCGAGTACTGTGATTACACCGACATGGCCGTGATCACCATGGCCCATGACAAGTCCGGCGTCCCGCTCGAACCGGTACCGGGCGAGGAGGCAGTGGCCCAGCTCTACGCCCAGGGAAGAGTGCAGAAGTTCTACATGCAGGGCGGCGTGGTCAACCAGTACGTAGTGGACGGGAAGGACAGCAGCCAAGCGGGGGCAGCGCTCGCCGGACTGGTGTTCGTGGAGGCGTGCGGGGCGACGACCCTTGCCTTCTACGACACCTTGGCCGAAGGTGGTGGCGGCGTGATGGCGCCAGACTTCAACGCAGACGACCGGTGGTTCGAGCGCAAGGGATTCACCGCTGAGGACGTGACCTGGACTCGGTGCAGACTGGGCGTGGTGGGCGATGCGTCGTACGTGGTTTGGGAGACACGACGTCACGCACCATCGCTCGATGAGAGCGGCCCAGATAGTCTGGAGGTACGGTTCGAGGAGCTATGGCGCGATACCGGGTTCGTCAAGAAGGTAATCACGGTGGACGGGCCGGCGGGGACGATCGTGGATATAGCGACATCGATAGACGATCTCGTGGCCTCGCCCCCTCAGGGCGCCTCGGTGGCCGTCAGGGAGTTCGGCTACCTGTTCGGCAACGGTGATCGACTAGGACGGGTCGAGACGCGGTAGTACCGGACCACCGTGACCCCTGGTGACATCCGCCACCGGCATTTTTTTAAGCATGGCCCCACTGTCCGGGACCGTACGAAGGGATGATCCATGGCACGTGTCCAGCTGCACGAGTGGCATGCAAAGCGGGCAAAGATGGGACCGTTCTGCGGGTACGAGATGCCCCTGTGGTACGGTGGTGCCCTTAAAGAGCACATGACGGTGCGCGAGGCGGCCGGTGTGTTCGACATATCCCATATGGGGGAGCTGGTGCTTACCGGCCCCCAGGCCCTGCCCTTCATGAACATGCTTGTCACAAGCGATCTCGCCCGGATGCCCGTGGACCGCGCCAAGTACACCTGCATGTGTAACGAGCGCGGTGGGCTCAAGGACGACATAGTCGTGTACCGCACCGGCGAGGAGGACGTGCTGCTCCTGGTCAACGCTGTGAACAAGGACAAGATCGACGCGTGGATCCGGGCGCTGCTTACCACCGCCGAGTCGATGGGTGCCGACGTACCGGGATACTGCGACGCCACGGCCGAGCATGCGCTGTTCGCCGTCCAGGGCCCGCGCGCGCTGGACATCGCCGACGACCTGGGGCTCACCGTCCCGGAGAAGATGTTCGCTATCACCCGCGGCGAGGTCAACGGTGTCGAGCTCATCGTCAGCCACACCGGGTACACCGGCGAGGACGGGTACGAGCTCATCATACCCTCCACAACACCCTACCACCCGGACCCCGAGATGCGGGGCACAGGTGCTGAGGCCATGGCCGTGTGGGACGGTGTGTGGGCCTCCGGGGAGCCTGTGGGTATGGCACCCATCGGGCTGTTCGCCCGGGACACCCTGCGTCTGGAGGCCGGATTCATCCTCTACGGTAACGAGGCGTGGGAGAAGCAGGTGCCGTTAGCGACGGTGGACGACATCACTCCCCTGGAGTGCGGGCTCGGCTTCCTGGTGTCACCCAAGAAGGAGCTGTACATCGGCCGGGACGCGCTGCACGAGCGGGCCCGGAACATGGAGCGCACCCTGGTCAATCTCCGGCTCACCGACCGCGGCATCCCCCGTCCCCACTGCCGTGTGTTCGCCGGGGACACGGACGTGGGCGAGGTCACCAGCGGCACCATGTCGCCGCTCATCAAGCAGGGGATCGCCCTGGCCCTGGTCCACCCGGACCACGCTGAAGAGGGCGGCCGGCTCGAGGTGGAGGTGCGCGGCAAACGACTGGCCGCCGAGGTCGTGCCCAAGCCGTTCTACGATCCGTCCCGATACGGGCGCACGAGGGAACGAACGTGAGCCGCGAGGCCGAGCTGCACGTGCGGCTGCTAAGGAACACGCCCGAGCCCGAGCGCGCTGTGGCCACCGCCGCCCGGCTGTGCTACTCACCGGCAGGTGTAGAGGAGATCGACCAGCGTATGGACGACGCTCAGGTCGAGAAGCTCGTCGGCAAGCTGGTGGACCTCGGGCACGAGTCGCCCTTCGAGCACGCCAGCTTCACCTTCGGTGTGGAGGGCGTTTCGCGTGCGCTCACCCACCAGCTGGTGCGCCACCGCATCGCTTCCTACTCCCAGCAGTCCCAGCGGTACGTGGACGCGTCTGGCGACAACGGATTCCGGTATATCGTGCCCCCGTCCGTCCGGGATGACGCCCAGGCGTACAAGCGGTTCACATGGGTGATGGAGCGGCTCGCCGACACCTACGGCCGGCTGGGCGCCGACGTGCCGCGTGAGGACGCACGCTACGTCCTGCCCAACGCCGCCGAGACCAAAATAGTCATCACCATGAACGCCCGTGAGCTGTGGCACTTCCTCCAGGTGCGGTGCTGCGAGCGCGCCCAGTGGGAGATCCGGGCCATGGCCACCGAGATGCTGCGCATCCTCATGGGACGGTTCCCGCTGCTGTTCGCGCATGCGGGGCCCGGGTGCGTGCGCGGGCCATGCACTGAGGGGACTATGACCTGCGGGAAGGCGAAAGAGGTCAAGGAGCGGTTCGCACGGATGTGCGAGGACGCAGCGCCCGGTGACGAATAGGGGCGGCCTTCAGGAGATCTGAACGGTCCTTCAAGGTCTTATCAACAGAAACGGGTGCCCCTCAGCCCTCAGAAAAGTCTAATCTACACTTTCCTGTTCGCTATTTCCGACAATGTTCCGTTCTCCTGACGTCCCCCTGCCATCCCCTCCCACGGCCCTGCCCAAACCCCTTTAAAGCTAGCTTCACTGTCCCCGGCCACAAGGTGCGACGACCATGACGCTCACGTACATACCCCAGGTTGATCCCGAGGCCGCGAACATCCTCGCCGATGAGGCTGCACGCCAGCGCTCGGTTATCAACCTCATCGCCAGCGAGAACTACGCCTCCGTGGCCGTGAACGAGGCCCAGGGCTCGATCATGACCAACAAGTACGCTGAGGGCTACCCCGGGCGACGGTACTACGGCGGGTGCCAGCACTATGACGAGATGGAGCAGCTGGCCATCGACCGGGCCAAGGCGCTGTTCGGTGCCGAGCACGCCAACGTCCAGCCCCACTGCGGCTCCGCTGCCAACATGGGCGTGTACTTCGCCGTGCTCCAGCCCGGCGACACGATCATGAGCATGGAGCTCTCCCACGGCGGCCACCTCTCCCACGGCTCGCCGGTGAGCTTCTCGGGCAAGCTGTACAACATCGTCCCCTACCGTGTCAATGACAAGACCCACATGCTCGAGCACGACGACCTGATGGCCGTCGCCAAGAAGAACAAGCCCAAGCTCATCATGTGCGGCGCCAGCGCCTACCCACGGACCATCGACTTCAAGATGTTCCGCGAGGTCGCTGACGCCGTGGGCGCCTACCTGGTCGCGGACATCGCCCACATCGCGGGCCTTGTGGCCAGCCGGGCCCATCCAAATCCCGTGCCCCACTGCCACTTCGTCACCACCACGACCCACAAGACCCTTCGCGGCCCCCGGGGCGGGCTCATCCTGTGCACCGAGGAGCTGGCCAAGCCGCTGGACCGGGCCGTGTTCCCCGGGATGCAGGGCGGGCCGCTGATGCACGCCATCGCCGCCAAGGCCGTCTGCTTCCACCTGTGCCTGCAGCAGGAGTTCAAGGACTACAACCGCCAGATCGTGGCCAACGCCAAGCGCCTGGCCCAAGTGCTCATGGAGCACGGGTTCACGCTCATCACCGGCGGCACCGACAACCACCTCATGCTGGTTGACCTCAACGCTCAGGACATCACCGGCAAGGACTGCGAGAAGCTGCTCCAGGACGGGAACATAATCCTCAACCGCAGCACCATCCCCAACGAGACCCGCAGCCCCATCGTCACCAGCGGTGTGCGCATCGGTACGCCCCCGGTCACCACCCGCGGCATGAAGGAGCCGGAGATGGCCCTGATCGCCGACCTCATCGCCGATGTTATCATCGGGAAAAAGCCCATCGACGACGTGAAGAAGAAGGTCGTCGACCTGTGCCAGAGGTTCCCGGTGTTCGCCGGCGACGTGGGTGGCGAGCAGTTCTGAGAGAACCGTGCGTCCGGTGAGGAAATCCATAAATAATCCGTAGCATCAGGACTCGACCGGGCATGTCCGACGACACCGACCACTCAAAGCAGGTGAAGCTCACCGAGGCCTTCGAGGCGGCGACCCCCCGACCTACGGGGCACATGGAACTGTTCGGCATCCACACGCGACTCATCGTCCCCGGCGACGACCTGCCCCGTCTCCTGGTGGCCGCGCTCAAGGACGCGCGGATCCGGCCCCGGGATGGCGATGTGCTGGTGGTGGCCGAATCTGCCGTCGCCACTGCCGAGCGGCGTATCTTCGAGCTAGCTGCAGTGGAGCCATCGGACGAGGCCCGAAAGATGTCCGCTGAGTGGGGACTGCCCGTAGAGCAGGCGCATCTCGTGCTCCAGGAGGCCGACCAGGTGCTCGGCGCCTGCGACGGTGTGGTGCTCGCCCTTAAGGACGGGGTGCTGCTGGCCAACGCCGGCCTGGACATCTCCAACGCACCACCGGGGTACGCTGTCGGCCTCCCCAAGAACCCCAACTCCTCGGCAGGCGCCATTCGCATGGCGCTGCTCACAGCCTTCGCCGCCAACGTGGGCGTGGTCATCGCCGACTCGCGGGTGCTCCCCCTGCGTCTGGGCTGCGTGGGCGTGGCCCTGGGCACCAGCGGATTCGAGGCCGTGGAGGACGACCGCGGCAAGACCGACCTTTTCGGCCGTGCGCTGAGCATGACCCGCGTGGCACTGGCCGACAACATCGCCTCGGCGGCCGAGCTGCTCATGGGAGAGACCGACCGGCAGGTGCCGACGGTGCTGGTGCGCGGCGCCCCGATCTCACTGTCCGAGCGCGAGGGGGTGCCCCTGGTGCGTGAGGACCAGTGCGTGTACATGGGCGTGCTGAGGCGTGGCGACCGGTCCCGATGATGACGACGAAAGGTTGATAAGCAGGGAGGCCCCACTGGGTCAGCACGTAGTGCCGGTCATCGGGACGCGTCCGGGAGGGCGCATCCCTACCACCAGAATCCATTCATCATCCCCGGGGGGCCATGCGATAAGTATGGTCCCCGGGGGTGAAATGCTTTCGTGACGACCGGGAGGAGTAGAACACCGGCACACCCCCGCCCACATCCTTATAATCCTGACCGACCTACTATCTACACGGGGGAACGACCATGACCACCATCACCTTCCTGGGAGGCGTCGACGAGATCGGCGGCAACAAGGTGCTCGTCCGCGACGGCGACCACGCTATCCTGCTCGACTTCGGGATGAGCTTCGGCCGTTTCGGCACCTACTACGAGGAGTTCCTCTCGCCCCGGACCGTAAACGGCATGGGCGACTTCCTGGAGATGGGGCTTCTTCCAGACCTGCCGGGCATCTACCGCGCGGACCTGCTACGCCTGCTCGGCCGCCAGAGCATGGAGGACCGGGCCGTGGACGCGTGCTTCATAAGCCATGCCCACGCAGACCATCTCAACTACGTCTCATTCCTCCGGCCCGACATCGCCGTGCATATGGGCGAGACCGCCAAGCTCCTGGTGGAAGGTATCACCGAGGGCAGGGGCCGTGCCATCGACTTCGAGGTGCTCGATTTCAAGGAGCGGCCCATCAACCGCAAGGAACCGCCGGTCCCTCGCGACATCCAGACCTTCCGCACCGGTAACACGGTGAAGGTGGGCGATATGGAGATCGTCCCGGTCCATGTGGACCATTCCGTCCCCGGCGCCTATGGGTTCATCATCCGCACATCCGAGGGGACACTCGTCTACTCGGGCGACGTTCGGCTCCACGGCTCCAATCCCGGCATGACCGAGGAGTTCGCGGCCAGGGCCGCCGAGGCCGAACCGGACGCGCTCATCACCGAGGGCACGCGTATCGACAGCGACGCCCGGGCGAGCGAGGCATCGGTGTCCACCACCTGCAGCGACGAGATGGCGGGGGCTGGCGGGAAGGTCGTGTTCACGGAGTTCAACTTCAAGGACGTTGACCGGCTGCGGACCTTCTCGGAACTGGCCCTCACCCAGGACAGGAAGCTCGTCATCGGGTACAAGGAGGCGTGCATCCTCAAGCGCTACGCCGCCGATCCCGGGCTCGAGAATGTGCCATCGCTCGATGACGACCACATAGCTCTCTTCCAGCCACGGAAGAAGTCGGGGACCTACGACGAGAAGGACTATGGTGTGTCAGAAAGGCCGTTCTACCAGCGCGACAACGTGCTCACCGCCGACCAGATCCACGACCGGCAGCAGGAGCTCATCGTGTTCGTGAACATGTGGAACTTCGGTAACCTCATCGACATGCGACCGAACAAGGGTAGCCTCTACGTCCACTCGCTCTCCGAGCCGTTCAACGACGAGATGCGCATCTCCAACGAACGCAAGGACGCATGGCTCGACCACTTCGGGCTGAAGCGCGTAAACGCCCACTGCTCGGGCCACGCATCGGGACCGGAACTGCGCGAGCTGATCAACAGGATAGCGCCAAATCGTTTGTTCCCGATCCACACCGAGCACCCGGAGCTGTTCACGGGACTGGAGACGAACGACGTGGTCCGGGTGAAAGTGGCTAAAGAATACACGCTCTGATCATTTGGGGGCTGACAGCTCCCAGAACAGCGCCTCCACCATCGCCTCGAACAGCCAGAATGCCCTGCTATCCTCCAAGCCAGCCGCCCGGAACGCGGCCACCAGTTCCCGGTAGTACCAGGCGACCTCGTCACGCGGTGCGTTGAACCGGTCCCAGAAGCGCGGATCGTTCCCCGTGGCGGACCTGTCGATGTGCATGTCGCGGGCGTTGGCCAGCTTGTCGGCGAGCAGCACCATCAGCAGGTCCCTGTCGGACGTGCGTCGGATGAGGTCGACGGTGTGTCGCTTGCGCTCCTGCCAGGTCTCTCGCTGCCGCTCCCGGCCAGCGTCAGGCGTGTTCTGCGGCTCGGTCGCAGCCTCCACCAGCGCGCATACACGGGATCCGAAGTCGCGCTCGAGCTCCTCGCGCGTGTACGACGTCTCCTCGAGCACGTCGTGGAGGATGCCTGCCACCAGCACGTTCTCGGGCAGATGGCCGTCCGACTCCTTGAGCAGGATGGACAGCACATCCAGGGGATGGACAGCATAGGGGACGTTGGTGCCCTTACGCGTCTGCCCGCGGTGCAGCTCGAAGGCTGCCTGGAGCGCGAGGGTGATGGTGGCACCGGCCATGGGATAAGTGAAGAGGGCGGGATTTAACTCTTTTTTGTTTCGACGGGAAGTCCCCTTACGAGAGGGAGGGGATGGAGTCGAAAGGGAAATCTGCATGGTTGTATATA